>NZ_JBWXVF010000001.1:0-604197 GCF_059901065.1 Fructilactobacillus sp. X7R7C1 | reverse complement strand
TTAATTTTAAGTTCTACAACTTAAAACTACCTTACACTTGTAATCAAAATCTTGTTCAGTTTTCAAAGATCTACTCTGACGCAACGTCGTCTCATTGTACCTCAACGCCGCATGTAATAATATACCATGTGGTTAATTTATTGTCAATAGAAAAGTTTGACTAATTTTAACCAAATTGTTTTGGCGCACTTAACGACAAGAACTACTATACCAAGGAAACAAAATTACGTCAAGACTTTTTTACAAAAAAAGCACTTAGATCTTTATCTAAATGCTTTTTCTAATTATTTTAGTTCAGGAGCATCAGTATGATACATCGGAACCGTGGACTTACCACCATTCTGATCAATTAGATCAGTTTTACGTTCTTTATCAGCCTTATCCAACTGTTCCATTGCATTCTTTGGCTTATAATTATAGTCTTTTCGATCCACAGGCTTAAATCCTTTAGGATGATAGAAACGAAGTAAATCACCATAGATAACTCTATCAGAAAGAGACAAATCACTAGTTACATAGTTCTGAATTCCATCAACTTCCTGCTGTTGTTGCTTATCTGGTTTAATAACTTGACCAGTCTTAGAATCATAGATTGTTCCACCAACCTTAGTGTATTTAGGAGTTACGAAATCTCCATCCCTAAATGGAACAATTTGGTTAGGATTATTCCCCAACAAATCATGTCCGAACTGGATCATATCATCATTCTTAATCCCCAATAAATGAAGCAGCGTTGGTAAGACATCGATTTCTCCACCATAAGTATGATCAACGTGCCCATCCAAATTATCAGCATGGATCATAAATGGCACCTTCTGAAAGTTAGCCAAATCATAGTTATTAACCGACTTTTTACCTAACATCTTAGCAATTGCAGGACGATGATTATTAGAAATCCCATAATGGTCACCGTATAAAACAATGACACTATTCTTCATTAATCCCGTTGCTTTTAGATATGCTTCAAACTCACCAAAAGATTGATCTAAATAATGAGCCGTTTGGACATAAGGATCAACGGTACTATCCCCCGTTTTAAGAGCAGGAAAAGAAACATTTTGTTTATCTAATTCATAAGGATAATGATTAGTCAAAGTGATAATTTTGGCATAAAACGGCTGTGGTAGCTTTTCAAGATAAGGAACTGAATCTTTAAACATAATCTTATCTTTCATTCCATATCCAACATTATACGAAGGTTTCTTCTTATAGTAGTTGCTATCGAAGAAGTACTGATATCCCCAAGACTTATAAGTATTATCTCTATTCCAAAAGCTCGGAACATCTCCATGAAAGACAGCCGTCGAATAACCCTTTTGGTCTAAAATTGCTGGAGCCGCCTGGAACGTATTCTGCGAACCATAAGTAACCATCGCAGATCCCTGGGGCAATCCATACAATGAATTTTCAAGCATCATTTCAGCATCTGAAGTCTTACCTTGAGCAACTTGATGGTAAAAGTTATCAAACGAAATCGTATGCTTATCACTATAAAACTTATTAATATTCGGAGTAACTTCCTGTCCATCAACTTTATAGTTGATTAAGAACTGTTGAAAACTCTCCAAATGAATAATAAAAACGTTTTTACCCTTTTCTTTCCCAAAATATTTAACGCTTGGATACGTCTGATGTTGATTAATAAATTTCTTGACACTATTCAAATCTGAAGCTTTCGCCTTTGCTCGCGTAGAACTCTCTTGGTGAGTTTGATATGCATTAAAAGCAGCGTATTCATTTAAGCCTAAATACTTAACGATATAATTATTATCAAACGTCCGAGTTAAAAGACCACTCCGATCCGAATTAGCAAGAGAATATTCTCCCCCCATAAGCAAAATCGAAAGTAAAGTAATTCCAATGGCATAGCGATACTTAAAGGGACGGTAATCGATTTTAATAATCCTGAAGACTAATAGTAAGATTAAAACCACAACATCCAAATAAATCAAAAAATCCGTTGGATGAAGAATTTCCATCATACTCTTGCCCAAATTATTTTGGACGTCTCCGGTTCCTTTAATAATACCAATTGACAAGAAGTCAGAGAATTCTCGATAATATAAAACATTAGCAAACATCCAAGTCGACTGTAGAAAATCAATTATCAGCATCAGCCAATAAGAAAGCTTGCCGCGAAAGTATAAAGCAATCCCAAACAAGAGCAGTCCTGATGGAATTGGATTAACAATCATCAAAAAGGTTTGCATGCCACCCTTAACACCCAAACTAAAGTCGACGTTATAAACAACCAAAGTAGTTATCCAATATAAAACGACTACCAGCACGAAGAAACCGATAGTAGTATTAAAAAAATTACGAATGCTTTTTAATATTCGAGACATTCTAGTTTCCTCCAAAACTCTTATGACTTTCGCTTTTTAGTATTTTCCTATTCTTTTGTGCCTTTTTACTTGGCTTCATCACGAGGGCAAAGGCTCCCAAAATCAAACCTAAGTAATACGTAAGAATCCGCCACAGGATCATCGCAAGTACTAGCTTACTTCCATTAGTAATATAACTTCTAAAAATCATCTCAAAGCTATACTCAGCTCCACCTGCTCCTCCAGGAATGGGAAAAATCGAGATAATCATCACAATCAAAATGTGGAGACTGGTTACCATTACCACATTAGCATTGGTATAACCTAACGAAAGCATAATAAAGTAGGGAATTAAGTAATAAAAAAGCAACTGAAAAAAAGTGATTATGAATATTTTAGCCATCAACTTCCCCTGGTGACCAATTCTCACACTCTCTTTGTAAAAGTTATCAATCTTCTTATTTAATGTATTTACTAACTTATAAAATGTAGCATCTTTTACGAACCACTTCACCGGTTTGATACAAATATTAACAAATTTTTTAGTAAATGAATGCCAATACATGATCATAAGTAGTGAAACGATCACAAACATGTGAATGCCAAATCCGAACACAACAAACCATGCCAGAGCGTGCATTTTATCAATAACGTAGTTAAAACCGATTATTAACGCAATAAAAAAATTAATTACTATCATGGCTTGGTAAACAACAAACTTCATAAGTAGTGCAGAACTAGCCCGACCACCATCAACTCCCGATTGAATTAAAACAAATAGTTGAGCCGGCTGACCACCAGATGAAAACGGAGTGATCCCATTAAAAAGTTGCTCCACTAAAGGTACCCGGATTGCATCCCGAAAAGTAAAATTAGGATCACTATTTCGAACTAACATGTAAGTAATCACGGATTCAAGAGCAAAATAAAGCAAAATGCACCCTAAAGCAACTAATAACCACCATGGATTAATCTCAACAATATCTCTTATAAGAACGCTAAACTTAATGTCTCTAGCTGCATACCATGAAATAAGTAATCCAAGGGCAATCATGATAAGTAGCGAGACTTTATTTCTCCTGGACATTCAATTACCCCTTTTTCGCCTGGTCAAAATAAAAATCATGCCAAATCTTGGCTAGATGATCCTCGGAATAATAATCAGATGCTTTAAGTGATTTTTCAGCATATGCTTTCAGAAGCTTAGGATCATTTAACAACATCTTAAGTTTTTTATCCATTTCAGCCTCATTATTTGCTGAAATGTAATACCCGTCAATAATTTTTTTATAAAGGGATAAATCCCGCAACATAACAGGAATCCCACACGAGAATGCCTCTAAAACAGACATCGGGAATAACTCATTATACGACGGTAAAAGAAATAAATCAGCCATATTATAATAATTTACTAATTCTTTACGATCAACGATTCCGGGAAAACTCAGATTTTGAGGTGGATTATCAACCAATTCTTTCAACTCAGAATATCCAGCTGTCATTTTTCCAAATGAAAATCCTCCTGCCCAAACAAATTGAACGTTTGGATTTTGCATTGCTAATTTACCAAAATCAAGAACGCCCTTTCTGGTCTGAACTTGACCGGTCCCGAGCACCGTAAACCGTTTTGTTTGATAACCATAACTACTTCTAAGAGCTTCTTTCCGGCTCTTTGAAACCGGATAAAACTCTTTTTTACTTACAAAATTTGGAATATATGTAATTTTCTTTTTATCAATCCCATATTTTTCAAGTTTAGGTATAAAAGTTGGATTTACAACGACAATATGATCCATCCGTTTATAAAAGGCAATTACATACTTATAAAAAATTTGTCGAAATGGAGTAGGAATTTTTAAACTCCCCTCAAGCGTTTCCGGCAAAAAATGAACGTATCCAATCTTTCGTCCCATTTTTTTTGAAAATGTAGACAAATAAAACGTTGGATTAATGGTGTGATAATGACTAATGTTCGCTTGATTAAATTTATTAATCTCAATGTCAAACTCGTTTGGAAAATGTTTCTTTAACATCTTAATTAACTCAATGTATGCACTACCAACTCCTTGACCTTTTACTTTGTCAGCAGTTGAAAACATATCGATCTTTAACATCAACAAAACTCCTCAGTCAGATGTGTTAGTTTGCTTAGCTTTAGTTTGATCAAACTCTTTGATTGTATCATCATAAAAGCTCAACATCTGATCCACAAAATACTCAGCTGAAATTTCGTGTAATTTCTCTTCACGGACATTTTTGGAATCGGGATATTCACCTCGGTTTTGCAAATAATCCACCGTTTCAGAAACAAACCTTTCTTCTGACTCAAACGTCATTCCAATTGATTTATCATCAATTAAGTCATCGGTGTACGGACTTCTTGCAACGACAACTTTGGTGCCAGCAGCAACTGCTTCAATGTACGTTAACCCCTGAGACTCAGAATTAGACGTAGAAACAAAAACATCTGCCATTCGATAATAATCATTGACATGATTATTATTAATTTCTCCGGTGAAAATAACATGGTCGTTAAGTTTCATGTCAGACACTTGCTTCATTAAATCATCTTCGGCAGGTCCTTCACCCACAATCACAAGCATAGCATTTGGAACTTGATCCAAAATTTTAGGTAGTGCATCGATCATTTCGGAGATGTTTTTTTCATACGCAACTCGACTAACGGAAACCATCAATGGGGTCTCATCACTAATGCCTAATTTTTTTCTAATATCAACATGGTCATTTTCTTCATAATGCTTAACGTCAATCCCGGTTGGAATAATTCGAATGGGACTCTTAACCCCATAATCAGTAAGCTTGTCCAAGACACGCTTACTTGGTGCCACCACACCGTCCATGTGATGACAAAAAGCTAACATCATTTCTTTTACGTGTACTGGTTTTAATAATTTGCCGTTGGCAACATAGTGCAAATAATCTTCATACATCGTGTGATAAGTGTGAATACAAGGAATATTCAAATTTTTAGCAACGAACTTCCCGATAATTCCAAGTGAAAATTCAGTTTGGGTATGAACGATATCTAATTTTAATTGCTTAGCAATTTGATAAGCCTGAAATATTCCTCTGACGGCGATTCTTCTTTCGGTAAAAGAAATAAAGGGAACACTTGAAAAACGGTAAATGTCTTTTTCATCGTCATCATTTTTTTCAACGTTAGGATCAGTTGTAGTAAAAATATAGACATGATTTCCACGCCTTTCTAACTCATCTTTTAACGTTTTGATTGACGTAGCAACTCCGCTAACTTGTGGAAAATAAGTATCTGTAAACAAACCAATATTCACGTTGTTTTCCCCTCTCTCTTTAACGTTAAACAAATGTAATTATATGGGTTTCCCGCATGGTTTGCAACTTTGTGCCTAACTACTCAAACCTAAGTAAACCATCTACTCTGGCATCTTAGAGATAAAGTCATCAATCATCTTATTAACGTCACCAGTGGTATCTGCATTTTTAACGACACTATCAGCTAACTTACTTGCTGATTTCGAATTAATTTTACTAATATATGCTTTAGTTTTTAAAATTTGAGTTGGAGTGGCTGATAATTCATCCACTCCTAACCCAATCAAAAAAGGAATCACCTGTGGATCACACGCAACCTCACCACAAACACCCACGGTCTTAGAAGCGTTATGAACGATCCTAACGACCCTTTCAATTAAACGAAGCACGGCTGGATCACAAGCTTGGTACAAATAGGAGACACGCTCATTTAAACGATCAACAGCAACCGTGTACTGAACTAGATCATTAGTGCCAATACTTACAAAATCTACTCTTGAAATGATCTTATCAATCATAATTGCTGCCGCTGGAACTTCAATCATCGTTCCTAATTGAACATCTCCAAGTTTAACTCCTCTATCAATCAAATTCTGGCGTTCTTCAGTGTAAATCGAAAGAACCTGATCCAGCTCTGAGACCGTTGATATCATAGGAAACATGATCCGAATTGGTCCATAAGCTGAAGATCTAAGGAGTGCCCTGATTTGAGTGCGAAAAACCTTGCTTTCACCTAAACTATAACGAATGGCACGATAGCCAAGAAAGGGATTCGTCTCATTATGGGAAATATTAGGCAAATAATTAACTAGTTTATCTCCACCAACATCCATTGTCCTAAAAGTTAACTGCTTTCCTTTTACTTTTGAAACAATGTTTTTGTATATCAAAAATTGTTCGTCTTCGCTCGGGAGATGGTCAGAATCCATGTAAATGTATTCGGTACGAAATAATCCAATTGAATCAGCCCCAACTTCTAAAGCATTATCAACTTCATTTTCGTTACTAACATTAGCCCCCAATAGCAGAGGGTGCTCATCTAATGTCTTGGTCGATTGGCCCTTGAACTTTTCCCATGACCTTTTTTGTTTTCTAAATTTTTCAAGCTTTGTCTGGAATTTCTCGATTTCATCTGAATTGGGACTTTCAATAACGTTTCCACTACTTCCGTCAACAATCAATTGTTCATCATTTTTTAAATGATTTAGGCTGTCCTGCAATCCTAGTACAGCTGGAACGTCCATACTTCTAGATATAATGGCTGCATGAGAATTCTTGGTTCCAACAGCTGTAACAATCCCTTTAATATTTTTCTTTTGAACTTGTGCAATCTGAGTTGGAGAAATGGAATTAGCAACAATAATAACTGGCTGGTTAATAAGTGATAGATCGGGAGTATCGACGCCAAGTAGACGTCCCAAAAGCTGATCTCTTATATCTTCAATATCATGAACCCGTTCCCTTAAATACGGATCATTCATATTCAAAAAAATAGCTGCATATTGATTGAATACACGATTCAATGCAAATGCAGCATTCTTTTTTTCTTCTGTTATGACTCTTTTAACCTCATTAATCAACTCTGGATCAGATAAAACTTCTAAATAAAAATCTAAAATATCAAGATATTTTTTAGCCATTTCAACTCTATTACTTTGTTTGATTTTTATAATAGTAGTTTTGGTATCTTGAAACGTTTTTTTAAGGCGTGCTTTTTCTTCGTCTATACCCAAAAAGGCTTCTTTATTAAAAGTTAAATCTGGTTTAGTTAAACAATAAGCTTTTCCAAATGCGATCCCATCACTAACACCAATACCCTTAAAGGTAGTCATATTAGTCGATCAATCCTTCATCTTTCATGGTTTTAGCAATTGCATCAAGGGCTTCTTTAGCATCGTCACCATCGGCTGAAATAGTAATATCAGCACCTTGGCCAACTCCTAATGACATAACACCCATGATTGATTTTAAGTTTACAGATTTATCACCATATTCAAGACTAATATTTGAATCAAATTTGCTAGCGGTCTGAACTAACAAAGTTGCTGGACGAGCATGAATGCCAGTTTCTGCCGTGATTTTGAATTGACGTTTCTCCATAATGAACGCACTCCTTTAATCGTTTATTTAACTCTATTTACAGTTTAAGAATATCAATTTATCATCTAAAAAACAAGTAATTATCATAAATCGCTTACATAATTGTTATGACGCTAATTTTCAGACGAATAATGATAGGTTAAAATGCCCTTTTCGCTGGCTTTCCCTACGATTCTTTTCCGTGTTGGAAAGCTCATAAAAGCCTGCTGAAATTTCGGAAAATCCTTTGGTTCAACCGTCAAATATTTGATTTTTCCATCCTTTAATTGGTTTAAGAGTCCGGTAAAGTCATTTTCGTTTTTATCCATAATTATTGCCTCCTAATCGGTTTCAATGTTACCACATTAAAATAATTTCTAGATCAGTCAAAATACTTGATTGAATGTTATTAGTGCGTATAATATTCATGAATGGTCAATAAAGGTCAGACTTTCGTCTGACAATTTAGTTAAGCAAAAGGAGGCTTAAACTATGGAAGGACAAGGTTCATACGGATTTGGTAGTCTAGATGACTTTCTTCGTGCCATGCAAAATGGCCAAGTCAATGATTATCAAGTTCCACCACAAAGTGGACGCGGCAACGGCCGAAATGGTTCAAAATCAATTCTTTCAACTTACGGAACTGATTTAACTAAAAAAGCTAAAGCCGGAAAACTTGACCCAGTAATCGGTCGTGATAAAGAAACGGCTCGAGCAATCGAAGTTTTAAATCGTAGAGGCAAGAATAACCCGGTCTTGATTGGTGAAGCCGGAGTTGGAAAAACAGCAATCGTTGAGGGTCTCGCTCAAAAAATTGCTGATGGTACTGTTCCAGAAAAACTTCAAAACAAACAGGTAATTCAATTAGACATGGTTTCAATGGTTCAAGGCACAGGTATTCGTGGTCAATTTGAAAAACGAATGCAACAATTAATTAAAGAGGTTCAGTCAAACCGTAACATCATCTTATTCATTGATGAAATTCATGAAATCATGGGTGCAGGTAATGCTGAAGGTGGTATGGACGCAGGTAACGTCTTAAAACCTGCTCTTGCTCGTGGGGACTTTCAATTAATTGGAGCAACCACCCTAAAAGAATACCGTGACATTGAAAAAGACTCTGCTCTTTCAAGACGACTTCAACCAATCATGGTCAAAGAACCAACGGTTGATCAGTCCATCAAGATCCTAAAGGGTCTACAAAATCGTTATGAAAACTATCATCTAGTCAAGTATACCGATCAAGCAGTGAAAGCGGCAGCTACCCTTTCCGATCGTTATATCAGTGATCGTTACCTTCCGGACAAGGCAATTGATTTACTTGATGAAACTGGTTCCAGAAAGAATTTAACTTTAAACATTGTTGATCCAAAAACAATTGACAAAGAGATTGACAGTGCTGAAAATGAAAAGAAGACGGCTTTAGATAAAGAAGACTACGAACAGGCCGCTTACTACCGTGATAAGATCAAACGACTTCATCAAAATAAGGATAAGGGTGCTACAAGTGAGAAACACAACACCGTTACCGAAAAGGATATGCAACAAGTTGTTGAAGAAATGACCAATATCCCAGTTGGAGAACTACAAACCAAAGAACAACAACAATTAAAGGACTTAGCTCCAAATTTAAAGCAACATGTGATCGGACAGGACAAGGCTGTTGATTCAGTTGCTAAAGCCATTAAACGAAATCGAATTGGTTTTAATGGTAGCGGTCGTCCGATTGGTTCATTCCTATTCGTTGGATCCACTGGGATTGGTAAGACTGAGATGGCTAAACAACTTGCCAAAGAATTATTTGGATCCGAAGATTCAATGATTCGATTTGACATGTCAGAGTATCGTGAACCACAATCAGTTGCTAAATTGATTGGTTCACCGCCTGGCTACGTTGGATACGATGAAGCTGGCCAATTAACCGAAAAAGTCCGTCGTAATCCTTACAGCTTGATTCTGTTAGATGAAGTTGAAAAAGCTCATCCAGACGTTCTTCACACATTCTTACAAATCTTAGATGACGGTCGTTTGACTGACTCACAAGGTCGAACGGTTTCCTTTAAGGACACTGTCATCATTATGACTAGTAACGCCGGAAGCGATGCCGAAGCAAGCGTTGGGTTTACACCAGAAGCAACTGGTAAAACTCATTCTGTGATGGATAAATTAGGACTTTATTTCAAACCTGAATTTCTCAATCGTTTTGATGACATCGTTGAATTCAACCAGCTTTCTAAGAATAACTTAAATCAAATTGTCGATCTGATGATTAAAGATATGAATAACATGTTAGCGTCAAGAAACGTTCACATTGATGTTTCCAAATCGGCCAAAGCAAAAATTGTCGAACTCGGTTACAATCCGTCAATGGGCGCCCGTCCGCTTCGACGAGTAATTCAAGAACAGTTAGAAGACCAAACGGCCGACTACTTCTTGAATCATCCAGAAACTAACAATCTTGTTGCTGATACAGACAAGAACAACAATATCGTTATTAGTACTAAGTAGTGAAAGAGACTTAGATTAGAATTCTAATCTAGGTCTTTTTTTATTTCCAGAAATGGTAAAATCAATATAAACCATCTTTGGAGGAAAATTATGTTTAATTGGATGAAAAAAATCTTTTCAAAAAATAATCATAACTACAAGCATTCAAAACATCGGATGAAAAGACCAATCAGACAAAACAACGTTAAAAAGACGACAACCTCCATAGATCCATCCGAAATTTCTTTAAACAAGCCAAAATCAATTCATACCACCACTCCATTACCTGCCGAAAATCATCAATCAACTCCTAAAAAAGAGGTTATCAGAACCCCAAGTACAGTTTTTATGGAATTTGTCGATCAAAACGGGAATCAATTAAAATCAACTGAAATCATTAGTGGTTCAGTTGGCGATCCAATTAATTTCATCGTTCCCAAAATAAAAAACTACATATTAGTTAGTGTTGATGGAATGACTAAAAAAATGCAAGCAAAAAAACAACTAATCAAGTTTCATTACATCCCTAAGTTAGGCCAACCAGTTAGCGTTTACTGCTTTGATTTTGATTCATTTCGCTTGCTTCTCCCTCCCAAAATCGTGAATGGTCCATTAAACCAGCAGTTTACACTAAAGGCTCCTGTGATTCCTAACTACCAGCTTCACCTGTCGGTTGGTGACTTAAACGGTCAATTCACAAATAAAACCAAAAATATCATCTTATATTACCGACGTTCTAACTGGAAAGTGGTTCAGTCAGTCAATTATTTAGTCAAAATGAAAATTCCCACTTCCGTTTATGATTCACCGGTGCGAAAGCAAAGATACGATCAAATTTTACCAGCTGGATCAACTTGGCGTGTCTTTACAGAAATTCGAACTAATCAAGATGATTGGTTAAATCTCGGCGGATCACAATGGATCAAAAAGCGATCCACGATTCGTACCTATAACAATGACAAACGTCTAACCTAAAAAAATCCCACTCAATAAGAGTGGGATTTTTTTTACAAATTTTTGTCCATGTTATATGTCAATTTAGAGAGTGTAAGACCCTTTTCCATCAATTCATGCATAAATTGATAGGTTCGACTCCTCATTTCTTTGACCAATTGCTGATTCTGATCTTTCAAAAATTCAGATGCGTCCTGATCATTCATATTATCAGCTTGACCCATCGTATCTGATATATGCCCTAAAAATAACTCGTTAGCATGTTTCTTAAAATTACGATCCTGTTGAATAAAATTACTGTAATGAGATTCAACGATCATCGATAGTTTACGATACATCCAGTATGCGCTCTTATCATCCATCGTGAGAGGGGTAACCTCATAACTTGGATCAGTCTCGTCAACGTTCGCAAAAAAAGGAACATATGGACTAAAGGCGGGAATTCCAAAATTTAGCCACATAATTGCCGAACATTTATCACTTACATCATTTCTAATTTGCAGAACATGTGAATTTTGGGTTCGATTCATTGAAATTGGTCTAAACTGAGTATTCGATTCTTCTGGATCCTTAGCTAATGGATCATATTTGGTTTCGTTATAATGAGAACTCAAAATAAACTCAACATCACTAACTTCAATTTTACGGCTTGCTTTTCTAATAAACGGGAGGTCATTTGAGGTTGGCTCCTGCTCAATCTCGGGATTCAGCACCTTTTGCCCATACCAAACTCGAGGTGTGTTGTAATGGTGATCAAATTCATTATGAGTTCCAAAGATGTGTCTAAAATTAAATCCCTCTTTATCAGGATTTAACTGGTACTTTTCAACAAACTCTTGTAACCCATCGGAATACATAAAGTTCTCTGGATCATCAAAGTCAACCTGTTGAATCGCAACCTCATTTGCTACGACCGCATAACAATCGTCAGGAATTCGTTGTGCAACCCAGTGGTGACCAGTAACGATCTCCATGTACCAGACTTCGTTCTTGTCACTAAAAAGGACCCCATTTCCCTCTGGTGAACCATACTTTTTGATTAAATTTCCAAGATAAGCAACTCCATCCCTCGCGGAATTAATGTAAGGGAGAACCATTGATTGTAAAGAATCTTCAGCCAGTCCATGCTGAACAAGCGGATCATGAGCTAAAGCATGCTCGTTTCCATAAACACTTTCAGTGGCACTCATTGCAACATTCTTTTCATTAAATCCACTTTCAGCATAAACGCCTTCTTTTTTAACGTCAGCGTTCGGTGTCATCAAAATTCGGTAACCCGACTTTGGCATTGGAGCAGTAAAGCCGTTTTGGTTGGATTTCCAAACTTTGTCCTCGTTATGATATGCAGGTTGAACATAAAAACGTTGAGGAGTTAATGGTAAAAAGGTATCATCATTTCTAGAAATCATCGTTGACCCATCAACACTAGCGTCTTTACCAACCATCACACTGGTACAAGCACTTAACTTTTTCATAATTCACATCCACCTTTCACAAAAACTAGTTTATATCGAATATTACGTCAATTCAATCCTAAAGCTTGGCAGTTAACTTGACATCAGGATATTTATCTTTAAACCAGCGTTCTGCAAACTCATTTTCAAAAAGGAATAACGGATCCCCCCTTTGATCCCGTACTAAAATATTTCTAGACGAAGACATCTTTTCGTCCAGCTGGTCAGGGTCAATCCACCGGGCAATTTTATGCCCCATTGGTTCCATCACAACATCTGAGTTATATTCATTTTTCATTCGAAATTGAAATACTTCAAACTGAAGCTGACCAACTGCTCCCAAGATATACTGTCCCGTACTGTAATTAGTGTAGAGCTGAATGGCTCCCTCTTGTACTAATTGTTGAATGCCCTTATGAAACGACTTCTGCTTCATAACGTTTTTGGCTGAAACTCTCATAAATAGTTCTGGAGTGAACTGTGGCAGCTTTTCAAACGCAATCGGTTTTTTGCCGGTATAAATGGTGTCGCCAATCTGAAAATTACCAGTATCATAAAGACCAATAATATCTCCAGCAACCGCTGTTTGAACGTTTTCACGCGTATTAGCCATAAATTCAGTAACGTTTGATAAACGGATCGGCTTCTGGGTACGATCAAGGGTAACATCCATGCCCTTTTGAAATTCACCAGAGCAAATTCGTACAAAGGCAATTCGATCACGATGACGTGGATTCATATTAGCCTGAATCTTAAACACGAATCCAGAAAATTCTGGTGCCGTTGGTTCAATTTCATTTCCTTGAAGAGTTTTGTGAGGACCTGGAGCTGGTGAGAGCTTCAAATAAGCGTCTAAAAAAGTTTTAACCCCAAAGTTAACCAACGCTGAGCCAAAGAAGACTGGTGTTTGATCACCCTTGGCAATTTTTTCTCTGCTAAATTGATTCCCAGCTTCAGAGATTAAATCCATTTCACTTCTAGCATCTTGATAAATGCTATCGTCTGCTAGTGAGTTATCTCCAATAAGATTGCCATCATCATCTAGTTTAATAAAGTTCTGACCATCCGCTTCTGGTTTATAAAGTTCAACTCGATGATCATAACGGTCGTACAGCCCCTTTAAAATTCGACCAGAGCCAATGGGCCAGTTCATCGGATAAGCCTCAATTCCCAGTACATCTTCCAATTGATCGATTAATTCCATGGGATCCTTGCTATCACGATCAAGCTTATTCATGAAAGTAAAAATTGGAATTCCACGCATTTTACAAATTTTAAATAACTTTTTAGTTTGCGGTTCAATTCC
This sequence comes from Fructilactobacillus sp. X7R7C1, assembly GCF_059901065.1. Lineage (NCBI taxonomy): Bacteria > Bacillati > Bacillota > Bacilli > Lactobacillales > Lactobacillaceae > Fructilactobacillus > Fructilactobacillus sp. X7R7C1. The sequence goes on along the minus strand of NZ_JBWXVF010000001.1, from coordinate 590,281 downwards.
CTTAGCGGCGTCAATCACCATCACGGCAGAATCCACTGCCATAAGAGTCCGGTAAGTGTCTTCTGAAAAATCTTCATGTCCCGGTGTATCAAGAATGTTAATCCTTTTTCCCTGATAATCGAACTGCATAACCGAACTAGTAACTGAAATTCCACGCTTCTGTTCAATTTCCATCCAATCTGACTTAGCAAAATTTCCACTTTTTTTAGCCTTAACGGTTCCAGCTTCCCGAACAATCCCACCAAAGAGGAGTAGCTGTTCGGTGATAGTGGTTTTCCCAGCATCAGGATGGGAAATAATGGCAAACGTTCTTCGTTTATCGACTTCTTTTTCTAGGTCTGCTTTTTTCATCTTTACTTCCTTTCTGTTATAGATTAATTGTATACCATCAAACAAACAAAAAATCCGGAAAACTCCGGATTATTTTTAACGAATTTGTTGCATCACATAATCAATCGTCTTAATCGAACTAAGTCCATCGTTAATCCGACAGAAGCGATTGTAAAATTGCATAAATTTAGGATCGTTTTCAACGTTTTCGTCTTTTAAATCAGTTGAGATTCCCTTCATTAACTCATCAGAATCATAGACGATCCTTCCAGGCAAATCTCGTTCATAATTCAAGTAAAAGCCACGCAACTCATCCTTATACACGTGATAGTCATAAGGATAGAACAAAATTGGCCGTTTAAGGTAGGCGTAGTCAAAAAAGACTGAGGAATAGTCGGTTACCAGCAAATCTGAAATTAAATATAAATCAGAAATGTTGGAATAGTTCGATAGGTCATAGACGAACCCTTTGTAATCAGAGACGTCTAATGCATTCGAAATCAAGTAGTGCATCCGTAGAATTAGGACAGTATCACTTCCAAAGTGTTGTTTGAACTCTTCCAAACTAAACGGTAGCTTAAAGGTATATTTCCCCTTACTCTCAAACTGATTATCTCGGTAAGTAGGAGCATATAGGACAACTTTCTTGTCCCGTGGGATTCCCAATCGATCCTTAATCTTATTAATCTCAGTAGGATTATTCCCGTTAATCAATTCATCATTTCTTGGATATCCCACCTTTAAAATCTTGTTTTCATACCCGAAGGCACTTCTAAAGACCTTGGTTGAAAAATCATTTGGTGAAATCAATGCATCCCAACGATTAGCTTCTTTAACAAAGTTATCATGGTACTTATTGGTTGTCGTACCAGGCATTGAAACTCGTTCAATATCTAACCCTAACTTCTTTAATGGTGTGCCATGCCAAGTTTGAACATACGTTACATAGTCTGGTTTAACGACCCAGGCAGGAAATCTAGCATTGCTAATCCATACCTTAGCCTTTCCCATGGTACGAACCCAACGTCCCGTATTTTTAATTACATAGTTAATGTTATGGTCTTTACAAAATTGCTTTTGTGACTTTTGAATGGACCACACAAAGTTAATCTTAGGATGTAATTTTTTAAACACCTGATAGATAGCATAAGGACTATCACTCACCTGACGTCCACCAAAGCTCTCAAACACGATCGTCGTAGTAGCAAATGGTGTATGCCCCCGTTTAAACAACTTTCGTAAACGCAAACGATTAACTTTACTTAATAAGATTTTAAACGATTTCCACAAATGCTTAGCTTTTCCGTAAAACTTAGTAAGTCTTTTTGTAGGAGACGGCCGTCTTCTTTTAATAACACGAAGTTGACCTTGCTTTCCCTCTTTTAATACTAATTCACGATTATCACCTAAGTGAGAAACGGTTTTAAACGATGAAAGCGAAACATCCATCACCAATCTTTGCTGAAAATGCTTACCATGATAGTCATACCTGATATACAAACGATATGTATCTTCATCCTTTAGCTCTTTAAGCGGAATGGTAATCGCAAAAATCCCTTGAAAAGGTGAATCGGTAATCGGATAAAGTCGTTTGCTTTGATCACTTGCTTGTTTAATTACAATTGCCATCTGATCAAGTTTTTTACCGTCAATGTGGTTAAACCCCGTTAATCGTAAATTACCGCCACCAAGCAAATTAACCGAGTTCATCACAAATTGCTTTTTAGATCGGTTCGTTCTGACATAAAAGACCGCCATGCCAGAAGGGTCAATCTCATATTGATAATAAGCATTTAACCCAATCCGCCGAACGGCACTCACGTATTCACCTTCAACTTGAATAAGAGTTCGATGGTCACTATTACCACACGAATAATAGAGTTGCCATTCAAATTCATCCTGTCCCACGGAGTCAAAGTGAAATTTATTTGGATCAATTATAATTGCTGCCTCATTGCCACTTACATCCCCTTTAAGAACAGGGACGGTGATTGAGGCTAAGCTTTCTTTTTCAATCAAAGTAACAGTTGCATCTTCATCAGCGTAACTAGGATTAATTAACTCAAATTCAATTTTCAACTTTGTTTGTTTTGGTATAACGTTAGAAAGTATTGCTCGCATTATTTCTCCTTAATAGTTGAAAATCACGTTTTGACCAAGATATTTAGAAAAGTTAACCATATCATCCAAATCGATAAAAATGGTAGTCTCCTTACTTTCAGCATACTTATTAACTAAAGCAACGTTAAATGCTGAAATATCACTATAACGGCTTGCATTGCCATAGTCTGAAATGACATATGATCGAGCATCTGAACCTTTAGACAAATACTTCAAATTACCAAGATTAACATCATAATCGATTAAATCACTAGTTGGTCTAGCAATCTTTAAACTTGTTTCTGGAGGTGAAACAACCGAGGTTTTACTAAGATAAAAAATCTGAGCTGCTCCACCGTTACTTTGATCCACCCGACATGCCACGTCACCACGTTGATTTAAAAATTTAATTACTTGATGTTCATCATTAATCCGTTTGAAAACGGCAGTAGCCTTATCATGATTGTCATAATAAATCGTTTTGCTAACGTTATCTCCGTCATAAAAGATCACTTTGAATAAACCTGACCCAGCCAAAATTTCCTTTCGTTCAGCTCGAACCACCCCATTATGGTCACTGTAGACTTGAACGGATTGACCCTTAACCACTCTGTCGTGAACGTCAAATTGGGTTAAATCGTTATTTAAATCATGATTTTGATCAAAAATCCCACGTTGTTTACTAAAAACGTCAAACAATTGGATGATTTCTAATTGCACTTGCTGATGAAAAGAATCAGATAATTTTCTAATTAAAGTGGCCACATACTGTGATTGATCGTAGTTTAAAATGGAAATTACAACTTTAATTGAATTCCCGTCATCGATCATTCTTTCCAATCGTTCTTTAAATCGGGGCTTTTCAGCTCCATGAACTGAAGTTACCAAAAAAAGTGCTTGTTTCATTTTGCTCCCCTTAAACTAAAACATTCTAAGAAATAAAACGAAGAATCCTGGGACTTAAACTAATCTTTCCAATCCTTTTGGCTCGTGACGCCTAAATCAGACTTGATCTTAGACGTTGAAATTCCTTGGGTTCGCGGCAAATAAATCACTTTACAATACTCTTTAAGAAAGTCAAACTTACCCTTCCAATCGTCACCCATCACAAAGATATCAATCTTATGATCTTTAATATCTTGAATCTTCTGGTTCCATCCCTTTTCAGGAATTACTTCGTCAACGTAGCGGATAGCGTCTAAAATGTACTTACGATCCTCATAAGAATTATAAGCACGTTTCCCCTTTACGGCATTAAACTCATCCGTCGAAAGACCTACCGTCAATGAATCACCTAATTCACGAGCACGTTTTAATAAACGCACATGACCCTTGTGAAGCAGATCAAATGTGCCATACGTAATTACTTTCGTCATAATATCTCCTGTCAGAAGACCATAATTAATACTCCTATTTATCAACAACTAAATGTTAGCATATCTTCCATTATCGTCAATAAAATTCACGATCCATAACTAAAGTTTAATTTGGCTCATTTTCAGATGAATTAGTTTTTGCTGAATTAGTGGAGTTCGAATCGTCATGTTGAACTAACCAAATATTGTAACAATATTCAATCACAACCTTCGCAATCGCATAAACTGGAATGGCTAGAATCATCCCAAACAACCCAGCAATGTGACCAGCTGCAAGTAAAATGATAATAATAGTTAGTGGATGAATCTTTAACGATTTCCCAATCACATTCGGGTACACCAAGTTTCCATCAATTTGTTGAACAATAATGACTACCACAATTACCCAGATAACTTGCATAATATTATCTGAAAAAGCAACAAAAAGTGATGGAATAATTCCAATGTAGGGACCAACGTATGGGATGATATTACATAATCCGGCAAAGACCCCGAGCAAAAGAGCATACTTTTGGCCGATCAGAAAGTATCCTAAAGTGGTAAACGTTCCAACAAACAGACACTCAATGACTTGGCCACCGATGTAACGTGAGAGAGTATGATTCATTTTTTTAAGTAGCGTTACCGTTTGTTTCCTGTGGTGTTTGGAAAGTCCTGGAGTTAACTTTTCAATGCTTGGAAGTAGTTTGTTTCCATCCTTTAACATGTAAAACAGAATGACAGGAACAGTAATTGCCGTGATAACCACGTTCGTTGCCATCGAAATAATCGTTCCCGCACTATTCGTCAAATTAGCCAAAACCGTTTTCAAATACGATGAATATGAGGACTGAATCTTGTCAACAATGGGACGCCAGTCCACTTTTTTTAAAAATCCATAACGTGTGATTTTAGTTAGTAATGTCTGCCCTTGTTTAGCAAATTCAGGCGCTGCCCCTACCATGTTAGCCACCTGAGTAATCAACCGTGGTACAAATGAAAACGCCATGTAAACAATAACCCCAATCACAATCAAAAATACGATGGCGGTGGCCCAGGTACGATTAATGTGTTTTGTTTTTGTGATTTTTATTTTCATTAGGAGGTTAACGATCGGATTTAACATGTAATACAAGAATCCCGCTAACAAGAGTGGGACGAAGATCGTTGACACAAAAATTACAATCGGCGAAAAAACAAAACTAATTTTGGAACATAAATAAACGATTCCAACTGCAATCAAAATCTCAACCGTCCAAAAAAATAAAGCCGAATTTTTAAATCTATTCATTTGATTCACTCCAATTAATTTTCTTTTGTGTCCAAAAATTGATCAATATCATCAAGATCAAAGCCCTTTCGATATAACAACTGCTTGGCTTTCTGACGTCGACTCATATCATTATACTTCTTATACTTATTCCAAGCCTTGTTACCCTCTTCAGCAAGTAACTCATTTTGATGATCGACATCACTTTGAAAGTCTAATTCACTAATGATTGTATCAATATCATCAAATGAGTATCCCTTTCGGTACAAAGCCGTCTTAGTTTTTTGCATCCGTTTGTTAAAGGGATATCGCTGATTATGAGCAAAGATTTTTTGGGCCTGCTTTTTACCATTTTTAAGCGTCATTTCGCTCGAATAATTAACTGAAACTGCCTCATTTATGTATTCATCTGCAATTCCCTTTTGTTTTAAATACCTTGAAACAGCCATGGGACCCTTATTCTGTTGTTCAACAATTCCTTTGACGTAGGTGTCAGCATAATGTTCATCATTAAGTAGATTAATCTGTTCTAGTTTTTCAACCGCTTCATCGACTGCTTCAAGGTTGTCTGAATATGATTTTAACTTATCTCTAACCTCTTTTTTTGAACGAGTCTGATACGAAATAAAATCAATAGCCTTATTATATAACTTTGAAACATCGTCCGCCGCCTTAATTTTGTCAATCTTACCTTGGCTTAACTCAGATCCCTTAAAGATCCCAAACTGAATCATTACTTCTTCACTCACAGGAAAAGCATAATGATCATTGATGTATACGTTATATCTCCCTGGTCTTTTTTGCGAAACAATTTTTGTGACCCTTAATTTATTTGCATTTTGCTTATCCATCAGCGCTAACTCCCATCAAATTAACAATTTGAAACTATTCTGATATACTTATTTGAAAACACTACAAAGGAAGTGGTTTCACTCATGCCAAAAGCACACGTGATTTACGCCACCATTACTGGTAATAACGAAGACGTTGCTGATATCGTCACCGAGGGACTTGAAGACCTTGGCGTAGATGTCGAAGAATCTGAAATTTCTCAAACCGACGCGGACGAACTTAAAGATACCGATATTATTGTTATATGTCCATACACCTACGACGAAGGAGCTCTCCCTGAAGAAGGGATGGACTTTTTTGAAGATTTAGATTCACTGAACCTAGAAGGAAAAGTTTTTGGAGTGGCTGGTTCTGGAGATGTTTTTTATCAAGAATATTATAACGTTGCCGTCGACGCATTTACCAAAGCTTTAAGGAAAACTAACGCTACTCAAGGAGCTAAAAGCGTCAAAATCAATCTTGAACCTGATGAAGATGACATCAAAGTTCTTGACCAGTTTTCTCGTGAACTGGTGAAATCCAGCGAAAAATAATTTAGCAAAAAACATCACCACCTAATTCTGGGTGGTGTTTTTCTTTTTGGAACGAAATTTACGTGCACTAGAAATAATAGACCGAACGGATCCGTTTGTTGATTCAATGTTACCAGTAAAGTACTCTTGGATACTGGCATTAATAACGGCACCAAACATCAGCACGAGCCCAATAAAATATAACCACAACATCACTACTATAAAAGTTCCTAACGTCTTATAAGCGGTAATATTTCTAAAAAAGTACTCAATGATTAGCGAAAAAGCTTGTGACAAAATCATTAAACCAAGCACAGATATCGCTGATCCTAGAATTGTATAACGAATCTTGGTCTTAACACTTGGCACAAAATAGTACAAAAGCATCACAACTATGAAAGACCCAGAAATAATAAATGGAATTCGAATGGATGCCACCACTTGCGTTGCAATGGTTGAAAGATGCAGAATTGGTCTCAAGTACGTGATAATTTCTTGACCAAACCCTTGCAAAATCATTAAAACAATCAATAAGAGTACCAGTAAAAGCATCCACACAAATGAAATTAAACGATTCGTGATGGCATTCTGAGTGTCAGCTACTCCGTAAGTTCGGTTAACCGTTCGTTGAAATGCTGCCATCGCCTGACTAGCTGACCAAATTACCAGCAACAACCCAATCGATAAGCTACCACCACTATTATTATTATCAAAAGCTGACTTAATCATGGGCAAAAGCATCGTATAAATCGATGACGGAACCGCGGTTCTGATATACATTAAGATATCATTAGGATCTCCATGTAAAAGTTTAATGATGCTACCAATCATAATTAAAATTGGAAACAGTGATAAGAGGGAATAATACGCCAAGACGATGGCAGAATCAGAAACGTTTCCCATCTTAAAATGTTTCATAACTAACTTAACAAATGAAATTACTTTTTGATTTGTTTTTAGTTCCACAAGCTAGGACTCTCCTTTAAAAGTTGCCTCAATTGCAGATAAAATTTGCTTAGCTGCCGTTCCATCCCCATAAGGATTATGAGCATCAGCCATCTTTCGGTATTCATCTGGATTATCAAGTAAGTCCTCCATCGCATCTTTAATGGCCTTAGGATCAGTCCCAACTAATCTCAAAGTGCCCGCTTTAACTCCTTCGGGGCGTTCAGTCGATTCTCTAAGAACCAAAACGGGCTTTCCAAGTGAAGGAGCTTCTTCTTGAACCCCACCAGAGTCGGACATAATAAAATAACTCCGAGCAGCCATATTATGAAAATCAACCACATCTAAAGGTGCAATCAAATGGATCCGAGAATCGCCCTTAAAAATCTGTTGGGCCATCTTTTGAACCACTGGATTAAGATGAACTGGATAAACCACATCCACATCAGGATGTGAATCAACAACTTGTTTAATTGCTTGAAACGTTCGTTTCATTGGTTCACCTAGATTTTCGCGCCGATGCATTGTAAGTAAGATGATCCGCTGTCCATCATCAATGTTATCTAAGATCGAATGATGATAATTATCACTCACCGTTTGATGAAGGGCATCAATGGCAGTATTCCCGGTAACAAAGATGTTTGACCCCAGATGATTCTCTTTTATTAAATTTTGCTTACTTAACTCCGTGGGTGCAAAGTACAAGTCAGCTAAAACATCCGTTAATTGACGATTCATTTCCTCTGGATATGGGGAATATTTATTATGAGTACGCAGCCCTGCTTCAACGTGACCTAACATTTTTTTATGATAAAAAGCAACCACTGAAGCGGCAAACGTACTCGTAGTATCACCATGAACTAGAATAATATCTGGATTAGTTTTAGAAATAATTGGACCTAACTTAGTGATCACAGAAACAGTAATATCTCCAAGTGTTTGATCATTCTTCATAATGTTTAAATTATAATCGGGAGTGATTTTGAAAATATCGAGAACCTGCTGCAGCATTTCACGATGTTGACCCGTGACCACTGTGATTGGTTTAAACTTGTTTCGATTTCGCTTCATCTCTAAAATAATTGGAGCCATCTTAATGGCCTCCGGTCGAGTTCCAAAAACAGTCATAACTTTAATTGGTCTGGTCACATTTAATCCCTCCCATTTGCCTAGTACCTTAAGTATATCAAAAGATTTACCCAATTCCGATGCCAAACCACTTTAAATAATGATAAAATGATATTAAACAATCTGTAAATAATTGGTAATGTATTTTTGAATTTAAAAGTTTAATTGCCAAGTACTAAGGAGTAATTAATTTTGGAAAAAATTAGTCTGATTGTTCCTTGTTATAATGAACAGGAATCAATTGAACTTTTCTACAAAACTGTGGAAAGGGTTTTTGCACAAATGAATAAAGACGGTGAAAAGTATGAGCCTGATTACCTTTTTATAAATGATGGATCAAGTGACAATACCTTTAAGATCATTAAAAATCTTCACGAAAAACATCCTGACACCGTTCACTTCATCTCATTTTCAAGAAACTTCGGGAAAGAAGCTGGAATGGCTGCTGGGCTAAGAAATGCCAAAGGCAATTACATTGCATTAATGGACGTTGATCTCCAAGATCCGCCGGAACTCCTTCCTAAAATGCTCAAAATTATTCAGACCCAGGACTATGATTGCGTTGGGTGTGTCCAAACAAGCAGAAAGCAAAATCCAGTTCGAGCTTTCTGTTCTTCGATGTTTTATAAGATCATCGATAAAATGTCAGACGTTAAAATTAAACCTAACGTTCGAGATTATCGTCTAATGTCTCGACGTTACGTCGATGCAGTAAATGAACTAACAGAATACAATCGATTCTCAAAAGGAATCTTTGCTTGGGTTGGTTTTAACACCAAATATTTAGAATATCAGGGGGTCCCTCGGGCTGCTGGAGAAACTCATTGGTCTTTCTCACAATTGGTAGAATACTCGATGGAAGGAATTATTGATTTCTCTGATGCCCCACTAACCTTTGCCACTTACGTTGGGATAATCTCATTTTTACTCTCACTCGTTGGGATTGCTTTTGTCGTTATCAGGGCATTATTCTTTGGAGGAGCCGTATCTGGTTGGCCTTCTTTAGTATCAATTATTCTCCTAATCGGTGGAATCCAACTCTTCTGTTTGGGCATTCTAGGAAAATACATTGGAAAAATTTATTTAGAAACGAAACACCGTCCTCAGTACATCATTAAGGACGAAGCATAGTTTAACTGGTAGCCACCTATAAATTATAGGTGGCTTTTTTATACAAAAAAGACTTCACATAAAGTGAAGTCTTTTTGAATTTATTAACTAACTTAGAACATTCCCAGAATTCCATTCAGAATCAAGACCATTATTAGCCCCACAACTGAAATCACGGTTTCTAACACCGTCCAAATTGAGAAAGTTTGTTTCATAGTTAAGTCAAAGTATTCTTTGAACATCCAGAATCCGGCATCATTAACGTGTGATGCGGCAAGTGATCCAGCACCAATGGCTAAGGCCATCATTACTGGGTTAACGTTCAATGAAGACATCAGTGGCATAACAAGTCCGGCAGCAGTCATTCCAGCCACCGTAGCTGAACCTAGCGATACACGAAGAATAACGGCAACTAACCAGCCAAGGATGATTGGAGATAGTGATGAATGCATCATGATGTTCTTAACGGCATCACCAACACCACCATCAATCAAGACTTGCTTGAAGGCACCACCACCACCAATAACCAATAGAAGCATGGCAATTGATTTAACGGAGGCTTCAATACTCTTAGAAACGTCACTCATTTTCTTACCACGATGGAAGCCCATTGACCAGATGGCAAATACTAAAGCGATTACCATGGCAATCATTGGGTTACCTAACATCGAGATAATAGCATCAAATCCTGATGGCTTAGCAACTGCTTTCCCGCCATGGAAAACTAACTGGTAAATGGTATTAACCGCCATGAAAATAGCTGGTAATAATGAAGTTAAAACCGAAAGACCAAAACTAGGAGTTTCATCTAATTTGTATTCTTTAACTTCACCAAAAGCTGGCAGGCTCTTCTTGACTACGAACGCGCTCGGAACAAACTTCTCAGCAAACTTCGTAAAGACAGGACCCGCAATTAAAACAGCTGGAATTGCAACAATGATACCAAAGAGCAATACCTCACCAATATTAGCGCCCAAGGCTGTGGCAACAGCAGTTGGAGCAGGTTGTGGTGGTAAGAATCCCTGGGTTGCTGACAATGCAGCCGCCATTGGAATTCCTAGATAAACAAATGGTACATCGGCTTCAAGGGCAACCGCGAAGACGATTGGAGTAAGTAATACCAATCCAACTTCGAAGAACAATGACATTCCGATAATGAACGAAGCAATTACGATTGCAATCTGTAATCGCTTCTTTCCAAATTTGTCGATCAGCGTCTTGGCGATTCGATACGAACCACCAGAATCAGAAACCAAACGACCGATCATGGCACCGAATCCGAAGACGATGGCCAATTCACCTAATGTACTACCAATACCAGTCTTAATGGCATCGGCAATTGATGCTGGGTTCATTCCTAATCCAAGCGCAACTAAAATAGCTGTGATGATCAAGGAAACAAAAGTATTTAGCTTAAGTTTGATGATCATGAAAAGGAGAAGTGCGATTCCTAAAATCAACACTATGAAGGGCATGTATGACATTTCTTTTCCTCTTTCCAATTATTAAATTAAAACAACGCTATAAATTAATTGTATACGGTTTCATGCCAGTTTTCAACACCATCTTTTAAAATTAAGCTTTAAAATAGCACTAGCCACCTCTTCTTTTACTTAATAAAACTAGTAATGACTCCTCCGATAATGACGAAAATCATTCCAATGGTAATATATAAAAGTTCTCTTTTAGTTTTGTGTTCGTGTAAAAAGATGATTCCACCAAAGGTTGATATGACAACACACATTTGCGAAATCGTAAATCCAGTTGCTACTCCATTTAATTCGGTTGAAATCAAATAGGTTAAAGCACCAAATCCAAACAAGAAACCACTGATAATATTTTTATAGGTAGCCACTTCTTTAAACGGATTAACCTTGGTTTTAAATATTATAAAGCAGGCAAAGATAGTTCCCATCACGACCATTCCAATGGTTTGAGGGAGAAACGCTGCCCATCCATTAGTATTAGCAACTTTTGGGAAGGCCGAATAGCCAACATACCCAAAAGTTCCGATGATTAAAACTAAAATACCCTTTCTAATATTAACCTGTTGCTTTTCTTCCTCAGTTTTTGGTGCTAACGTTCTGTCTTTTTTGGTAGTTAGTAAAACACCCAAAATAATTAAAATAATCGATCCGAATCCAGCTAACTTTGGAATCAAACCCGCCCATTCACCAAAAACAATTACTCCAGTTAATGAATTGCCAATCAACTGAAGACCAGTTGACACTGGCATGGACAACGAAACTCCCATCAGTGAAAATGCAGTGTACTGAGTATATTGTCCAATTGCCCATGCCATCCCAGACAGAAGACAAAGCCAAAAAACTTCTTTTGAAATCACTGGTTGCTTAATGAAATAGACAATAACAGCAATTAAAATGGCTCCATATGTAGAACCCATTAGTTGATTAATTGGCTTTCCACCTAGCAAACCGATTGAAATTGGTAAGATACCCCAAGCAATCGCTGGTAATAATGCAATTAAAATATTCAAACTTAATCCCCCGAATTAAAATAATTTCTAATAATTCTCTTCAAGTTCAATATACTCCCTTTTAAATCAAACCGATATTCAAATTCACAAAAAAAGGACACTAAATGTGTCCTTTTTTGAAAAGATAAAATTTTAAATAAAACTTGTAATGACACCACCAAGAATGACACAAATCATTCCAAGTGTGACAAATACTAGTTCTTTCTTTGTCTTGTGTTCGTGAAGAATTATAATTCCACCAAAGGTTGAAATGACAACACACATCTGTGAAATCGTAAATCCAGTGGCCACTCCGTTTAATTCAGTCGAAATTAGATAGAAGAAGGCACCAAATCCGAACAAAAATCCGGTAATAATGTTTTTATATGAAACAGCTTGTTTAAACGGATTAACCTTGGTTTTATAAGCACTAATAATAACAAAGATCGTTCCCATGATGACCATTCCGATCGTCTGGGGCAGAAATGCTGACCAACCATTGGTATTAGCAATCCTTGGAAAATCAGAGTATCCAATATAGCCAAACATGCCAATTACTAACAGAATTAAACCATTCCGAGTATGCTGAGCGGCATTCTCTTCAGCCGTCTTGGGTTCATTACTGCCATTGTCTTTCAAAGTTGTTAGTAAGACCCCAATGATAATCAAAATAATTGATCCAAAACCAGCTAGCTTGGGAATTAAGCCAGCCCATTCACCAAAGAAAATCACTCCGGTAACTGAAGTACCAACTAACTGCAAACCAGTTGAAATTGGCATCGTTCGTGATACACCAATTTGAGTAAAGGCCATGTACTGAGTCATTTGACCAACTGCCCAAGCCATCCCTGAAAGTAAACACCACCAAAAGTCCTGCATGGTGATCACTGGCTGTTTAAAAATAAACACAAGGATGGCAATAATTAACGCTCCATATGTAGTTCCCATCAACTGATTAACTGGTTTACCACCGATTAACCCAGTTGCAATAGGAAGGAGCCCCCACCCTAACGCTGGGAGTAAAGCAATTAAAATATTCAATATAATTTCCTCCTAAAATGTAAATCCGTGTAGAACCCATTATAATCGCCCATAAGCCCAAAAATCAATTAATTAATTGTCATCACCAACATTTGCCCAAATAAAAAACACCTCATTTAAATGAAGTGTTTTAACGCTTATAGATGACCCCACTCAGACTCGAACTGAGATCGACCGCTTAGGAGGCGGTTGCCCTATCCAGTTGTGCTATGGGGCCAAAAACATTTTCTATTCTCTCACGAATAAAAAATTTAGTAAAGAACCAAACTAATGGTGATTTTTATGACTACTTGGTTTACCCTTATCTTTTTGTTTTCGTTTTCGGTGTTTATTCTTTTTTGGTTTAGCCTGGATAGCTTCGTGCACCTGTCTTTTTTTAGTCAGTGCCTGTTGTTTGATTTCTTTTTGATGTTCTAACTGTGAATCATCAATGTGATCAACGATCTCCCCATTGAAATAATAAATTGGTTTTAATTCATATTCACTATTATCTAAAACGTGCTTTAAATCGCGAAGATCATGGTCATCTCCAAAATTAATTACTAACCCTGGCTCACCCATTCGGCCCGTTCGACCAACACGATGAATGTAGGTATTCGATTCATTTGGCAAATCATAATTAATCACAGCTGGTAATTTTGCAATGTCAAGTCCCCTTGCAGCCACGTCAGTCGTTAATAATAATTTAATTCTTCCCAAACGAAAATCATCCAGCGCCTTTTTGCGGCTCTGTTTACTTTCACCTGCGGCTAATTTTTGTACCTTGCCATTTCCCTCGTGTTTGAAGAAATTAAAAGCCCGATTAAGCGTATCAGTCTGATTAAAAAATACTAATGCTTTAAAACCTTGCATTTTAGATAACCGGTTTAACATTTCATTTCGCTTGGCTCGTGAGATTTGAAAGAGGCCATGGGTTACCTTACCCCTGGTTTGATCAATATCCCTAACGTCAATTATGTCGGCACTTTTACCCATTTTTTCCTTTAGATGATACAAAACATCAGTGTCTGTAGCAGAAAAGTAGGCAGCTTGAGCATCTCTTGGAACTGCAGCAATAATATTTTTAACCTGATCTAAAGAAGTATCGTTGAGCAAATCATCAGCTTCGTCAATGACCACTGTTTCAACGTCATTAACCTTTAATTTTCGTTCATTAATCAAGCTAAGAATTCTTCCGGGAGTTCCCACAACAATCTCTGGATGTTTTTTTAACTGTTCTTGTTGCCGTTTAACGTTTGCTCCACCAATCAATGGCAAAATTTTCACTTTAAAAGGAACCGCCCAATCTCTAATCACACCTGCCACTTGCATCGCAAGTTCTTGAGTAGGTTCGATCACAATGACCTGTGTGCCAACCCCTGGCATCGAATTAGCCAAAATCGGCATTGTAAACGCCACGGTCTTGCCAGAACCAGTTGGTGATAGTGCGACAATGTCATTTTCACCCTCAATCATCGGTGCATAGACTGCTTTTTGGATTGGGGTCTGTTTTTCATATCCTAATTTTTCAAAACGCTTAACAAATTGTTCGAGCACACTATTCTCCTATTTGTAAATAATGAATTCCAGCACTATCAGCAAGACGTCCCATTAAAGCATTAACTTTCTGCATTAAATTCAGTCCTCCAACGTATCGATTTTCGTAAACAGGATTCCCTGGATGATTTATGACTTCAGCAAAATCATTTGCTTCTGGAATCATCGGATTGTCGGTATAAAGAGGAGAAATCTCACTTTCTTTACCCTCATTCATTAATTTAGCTGCCGTAAACTCACCAGCATTATCAATTAAGATCGTTTGCTTTCCACAGTAGATCTCTGATTGTTGATACGAAGTAATCACCTTACTAAAGTTTAAAGTAACATCAAAAGTACCATAGTTTAAAACAGCGACTCCACCACCATCAGCTCCGGTTTCAATGAATTTAGGATAGTACATCTGTGTTCTTGGTAATCCAAATAGAGCAACGGCATCATACACAGGATAAACTCCTAAGTCTTCCAGAGCTCCGCCACCAAATTGAAGGTTAAAGACATTCGGAACTTCACCCTTAAGAACCTTATCGTAGCGAGAAGAATATTTGCTAAAAGTAAATTCTGCCCCATCAATTTTAATATCATCAATTTGATCTTGAACCGCTTTAAAAGCGGGCATGTGAATGTTCCGTGCTGCTTCCATTAAGCGAGCTTTGGGATGTTGCTTTAACGTGTCGATGGCAGACTGGAATTGATATGGTCCAATAAAAGCAGGCTTTTCAACAATGACATTCTTGTCATGCTTAAGTGCTTCAATGACTTGTTGATAGTGAATGGCATTTGGTGAAGCAATATAAACGGTGTCGAATTTGTCAGATTCAAAGAAAACCTGTAAATCATCAAAAATGTTGTCACAATCATTTGGCTGAGCAAATTTCCGCGCCGTATCTAATTTTCTTGAATAAACAGCGTTCAACTTATACTTGCCAGTACTAACAGCAGCATCAACAAACTTTTGTGTGATCCAGTTAGTTCCAATTATTCCTAATTTAATCATTGTAATTCTCCCATTGTACTTCTTCATTATTCACAATATTTACCTGACCTAGATACTGATTCCACTGCTTCTGGTTCCCATTAAAAGCTACGGAATCAAAGCTTCCCTTCTGCCCATCAATGTTTAAATGATCGGAAGAATTCATGTTGATAAAGCGCACGTGCGGTTTCTTTGCATCGCTTTCATTATTTAACCAAAAAGCGGCGTGTGGAATTGATCTAAATTCTCGGTACATCTTCTCGTTAGTATTAATAATAACAGGTCGATCGTATCTCTGGTACAAAAACTGAACAAATTCATTAATCCGTTTCTTTTGTTGCTTTAAATTCACGTTGTTTTCATCATACGGATAGTAATATTGAACTTGAATGACGATTGGAAGCGTCCCGGTATTATCTTTGACTTGAGTTATAAAATTACTCTCTTGGTCTTCAATACTACTCTTAAATCCATAGGTATGATAAACCCCAATCTTTAAACCAGATCCCTGACTGCGATTGTAATTATTGTCAAAATTATCGTCAGCAAAGCTTGCTCCTTGAGTAGAACGAATGTACACGAACTTTTGGCCTTTCTGTTTAAGTGCCGTAAAATCGATGTACCCATCGTCTTGATTTACCGTCACACCCTGAACTGGATACTTTTTCAAAAGTAATTCGCGATCACGATTTTTATGAGCAAAGTACATCCAAATGGAAATAACGATAACTAGTAGCAGTACACTAACCAGTCCAATTAATGCCCACCTAGTTAATTTTTCTTTTCTTACTTTTTTTCGAAGGTTGGACCGGTTAATCTCAGTCATTTGGACCTCCTCAATCATTTCTTATAATTAGTATAATTATAAATCAATATTATCACTATTTATTGATATTCGCTTGAATTCAAACGTTGATTTCAATATAATGAAAGCGTTATAAGTAGTATAATTTTTTTACTCGATCACTTAATAAAGTTGGCATGAAATCTGTCATAGAGTGCATCAACTAGCATGGAAGGGAAAGATTATAATGGAAAACGTAATTGGGGTCGACATCGGAACTACAAGTGTCAAAACCGTTTTATACGATGACAAAGGTGAAGTTAAAGGTTATTCAAACGATGGATATACTTTGTATCAAGACACTGCCGACATGGCAGAAGAAGATCCAGAGGAGATTTTCTCAGCGATGATTCAAGGTCTACAAAATGTTCTTAAAAAAGTAGACCCTAAAAAAGACACCATCAAGGGAGTTTCATATTCGTGTGCAATGCACAGTTTGATCCTCTTGGATGAGAACCACAAGCCACTCACCCGCGCAATCACTTGGGCAGATAATCGTGCCGTTGAATACGCAGATAAATTAAAAGAAAACGGCATTGGAATGGAACTTTACAAAAAGACTGGTGTTCCAACTCATCCAATGACACCACTTGTAAAGGCCATGTGGCTCAGAAATGAAAAGCCTGAATTGTTTAAAAAAGCCCGTTATTTTGTTGGTGTTAAAGAATACATCAACTATAAATTATTTGGGGTTCTAAAAGAAGACTATTCGATCGCTAATGCAACTGGCCTATTCAATATTTTTGACATGGACTGGGACGATGAAGCCTTAAAAGTTGCTGGCATCAAGCGTGATCAACTGCCTGAATTAGTAGACACCACTTATCAATTAAAGGGCTTAAACGAAGAATACGCCAATAAAATTGGAATTGATAAAGATACACCATTTATCATTGGTGCTTCTGACGGTCCTCTGGCTAACTTAGGGGTAGACGCCATTAAACCTGGTGTAGTAGCTGTCACAATTGGAACTTCTGGTGCCGTTCGTGTCGTTAACGACAAGCCAACGATTGATCCTAAGGGCCGTGTATTCTGTTACTACCTAGCTAAGAATATGTGGGTTGTCGGTGGACCCGTTAATAACGGTGGAATTGTCTTCCGTTGGGTTCGTGACCAACTCTGCTTGCCAGAAAAAGTCACTGCCGAACAGATGAACATTGATGCTTACGATCTTCTAACTGAGATTGCTTCTAAGATTCCAGCAGGATCCGAAGGGTTAATCTTCTTGCCGTTCTTGGGTGGTGAAAGAGCTCCAATCTGGGATGCCGACGCTCGTGGAACATACTTCGGTTTGACCAGAAAACACACTCGTGCCCACATGATTCGATCTGCTCTTGAAGGAATCGTGTATAACCTCTACACCGTTATGTTAGCCCTTGAAGAAGTTGTTGGCGAACCAAAGAGTATTCAAGCAACTGGTGGTTTTGCTCGTTCAGAACTTTGGCGCCAAATGTTAGCCGACATCTTTGAACAAGACGTCAACATTCCAGAAAGCTTCGAAGGTACGGCTCTTGGAGCTGCTACTCTTGGAATGTACAGTTTAGGCATGATTGACAGCCTTTACGACGTCAGCAAGTTTGTTGGGGTTACCAATACTCATAAACCAAATCCAAAGAATTACCAAGCTTATCGTGAATTGATCCCAATTTACATTCGTCTAAGTCGTCATCTTCAACCAGAATACAAGAACATTGCTAATTACCAACGTGAACATGAAAATGATTGGAAAACCGGTCCAAAAGACGAAGACTAAATCAATATCACTAAAAAGCATCCAATTGGATGCTTTTTTATTTTATGTACTGACTTCGATTTGGCCCCATGCTATAATTAACCATTACGCAAAAAGGAGTGGATCAAATGCCTCAAAGCAACTTAAAGAAAAACATTGGAATCGGTGCTGCTCTGTCAACTGTCATGGGAACCGTGATCGGTGCTGGAGTCTTTTTCAAAACTGCCAGTGTCGTATCTAATACTCATTCTGTCACTCTCACCATCCTAGCATGGATCATTGGTGGCCTTTTAACAATTTGTGGTGGACTAACGGTTTCAGAATTGGCTGCGGCCATTCCTAAAACTGGAGGAACCATTCAATACTTAAAGTATACTTATGGACCGCTAACTGGATTCCTACTGGGATGGGCCGAAATTCTTGTGTATTTTCCGGCCAACTTAGCGGCTCTCTCAATTGTTTTCTCCACTCAACTAATTAATTTGTTTCACTTATCAACATCACTCTCAATTACCATTGCAATTATTTGTGCATTAAGTGTTACGTTAATTAACCTTTTAGGATCAAAAGTAGCCGGAAGAGTCCAATCTTTGACACTAATTGTCAAATTAATTCCTATCTTTATCATTGTAATTGCTGGACTATTACTCCCGGGTCACGTTGACGTATCTTTTTGGCCTCCAATCCAGAACCATGGCTCCACTAACCTATTAACTGCTTTTGGTGGCGGATTACTGGCCACAATGTTTGCCTACGATGGATGGATCAACATCGGAAGCATCGCCGGCGAAATGAAAAATCCCCAAAAGGACCTTCCTAAGGCCATTATTTTGGGTTTAACTTTTATTATGATCATCTACGTTTTGGTAAACTGGGTTTTCTTAAAAAATATGCCACTTGACCAAATTGCAGGAAACCAAAACACCGCCTATGAAGTTGCCATGAAATTATTTGGTGGCATTGGCGGAAAACTAGTGACCATTGGCATCTTAATTTCCGTTTATGGCGCTATGAATGGCTACATCTTAACCGGGATCAGAGTTCCGTATGCAATGGGTAAAGACGATCAATTACCATTTAGTAAATACTTTGCAAAACTTTCTAAACACACTGCTACTCCCTATATTTCGGGATTATTTATGTTTATGATCGCTGTCATTATGATTTTCATGGGTAGTTTTGATATGCTAACTGACATGTTAGTTTTCGTGATGTGGATATTTAACTGCCTTTTGTTCGTTGCTTTATTCATTTTAAGAAAACGTGAACCGGAGTTGGTTCGCCCATATAAAGTACCTTGGTATCCAATTGTCCCAATTCTCGCACTAGTCGGGGGAATCTTTATCTTAATTTCAACGATCCTAACCCAAACCGTTTTGGCTATCATTGGTATCATAGCCACTTTAATAGGAATTCCAGTTTATTACTGGCATAAAATGATGAAAAACAAAACTTCAACTGAAAAATAAAAAGAATCTAGCGAGCTAGATTCTTTTTATTTACTCTTTTCCAACACCGTTACACTTTCAACATGCGGTGTTTGCGGAAATTGATCCACTGGTTGAACAGGTTGTTTAATTTCATAGCCACCATCAATTAAAGCCTGACAATCCCGTACAAGAGTAGCAGGATTACATGAAACATATACTAATCGTTCTGGCTTCATCTCTAAGACACTAGCAATAAAGGTTGGATCAAGGCCCTTTCTTGGCGGATCAACTACCACGACATCTGGTCGAATGTCCTGCTCTGCCCACTTCTTCATCTGGTCCTCAGCCTTTGCAACCACAAAGCTAACATTATCAATATGATTTAATTTAGCGTTCTTTCGAGCATCTTCAATTGCCTCAGCAACCACATCAACTCCGTACACATGCTTAACTTTTGGTGCCATTGCCAGTGAAATTGTCCCAATCCCGCAATACGCATCAACCACCACATCATTTTTCGATAATTGTGCCTTATTGATGGCCAAAGAATAAAGTTTTTCAGTCTGAACCGGATTAACCTGGTAAAACGACATTGGTGAAATCAAAAACTTGGTGTTTAAGAGTTCATCCTTGATGTAAGCTTTACCTGATAACAGGATGTTCGTGTCCCCCATCAGTCGATTCCCGTGAGAATCATTAACATTTTGAATTAAACTATCTAAATCAGGCAACTGATCATTAATGGATTTAATAATTTCATCTTTATGTGGCAAGTTTTTACCATTAGTAACCAAAACTACCATCATCTCGCTGGTTGCTTTTCCATAACGGACCATAATATTCCTGATACAACCCTTGTGAGTTGCCTCATTGTAAGCACTAACATGATAAGCTCGTAAAACATCCCGAACCTTAATAATAGCTTCATCGATGTGAGGATCTTGAATGTAAAAGTCTTCAATTGGAATTAAATCATGACTGTGGCGCCGATAAAAACCCGTTTCCAATTGACCATTCATCTTCCTAACCGGAATCTGAGCCTTATTTCGGTATTTTGATGGATTATCCATTCCAATTGTTTGAGCAACAGCAACGTTTAAATGAGCCTTCTTAAACAATTCCTCAATCTGATGTTGTTTAAACTCTAATTGTTTTGGATATGCAAGGTGTTGTAATGGAGCAATCCCAGACTGCGTATACCGTCGATCAATTGCTTGAACTCGATTGGGACTTGGTTCGATAATCTTTTCTAATTTTCCAAAGGCGAAGTTCTTTTTAACTTTAATCACCCTGATCTGGACTTTCTCACCTGGAAGAGCATCCTCAATGAAAATCGGAAAATCGGAAACCTTACCAACCCCCATTCCCTGGTAAGTCAAATCAATCACGTTTACCGTGAGGTCTTGGTTTTTCTGTACTGGAGCTTCTTTTTTAGCGCTCATTTGTTCTCCTTACTAAAAAGTTTTGCCGTTACACGGCAAAACTTATTTTTTACTATCAGATGGAAGTTCATCGACTTTTCTGACAAACTTCTTTTCAACATTTTTGACCTGAGG
Source organism: Fructilactobacillus sp. X7R7C1 (assembly GCF_059901065.1). NCBI lineage: Bacteria > Bacillati > Bacillota > Bacilli > Lactobacillales > Lactobacillaceae > Fructilactobacillus > Fructilactobacillus sp. X7R7C1. The sequence continues at coordinate 569,088 of NZ_JBWXVF010000001.1, read as the reverse complement.
AGCGACACTAGCCGACTCACTGATATCATCAGTCTTAAGGTTGGAATAAATACTAATTCGCTGCTTTAGATCGACAAACTTCATCGGAGCATCACCACCGTATTCGCCATCAAGATTAATCTGTAAGCGACTCTCATCCCCAGGAAAAGCCTCAAATGTATTGGTCTTTTTGTATATAATCCTAGGATCATCAATGTGCCGACCGCCATTAAACGCTTTAGCAATTAATTGCAACATTTCAACTAAATTACCAGTTTTAACAATAATCATGGTAAATTTACCATCATCCATGGTTGCGTTTGGAACAATTTGTTCAAAACCACCCACTGAATTAGTCATGGCTAAAAAAAACATTGAAGCCTTCCCACGATATTCTCCACCATCATACTTTAATAACATCGGAACTGGCTTCACATTTGGCAACATTTCTGCTCCCTTTACCAGGTATGCAAGATACCCAAAAATAGTCTTTAAATCAGAAGGAACATTGTAAGTTAATTCTGTCATAAACCCACCAGCCGCAATATTAATGAAATAATTAGTCACTTCATCATTGTATGCTTTACCAACGTCCATCTTTGAAACATTGCCCTTAGTGATCACTTTAGCAGCTTCAACGTAATCATCTCGAGGAATGTGCAATGCACGCGCAAAATCATTGGTAGTTCCAGCGGGAATGATTCCTAATTGTGGTCGATAATCACGTGGAGCAATGCCATTAATTACTTCATTGATGGTCCCATCTCCACCTGCCGCAATGATGAGATCAAATCCCTCTTCAGATGCACGGGCGGCTTCATCACGTGCTGAATGTGGTTTGGGAGTGGTCGCAAAAGCACTGGCTTCATATCCACCATTCTCCAAAACATCCAAAATATTAACCAACTGCGGTTTTAACATTTCACGTCCAGACGTTGGATTGTAAATTACTCGTGCTTTTTTGACCATTCTTACATCACCCTATTTATCTAAAGAACCTTTCAATAATTTGTTTACAACTTGCGGATTAGCTTGTCCATGAGTTTGTTTCATAATTTGTCCAACCAAATATCCAACAGCTCGATCTTTACCATTATGATAATCATCAACTGACTGTTGATTATCTTTTAAGACCCCATCAATAATTGGTTGCAGTTTTTTAGGATCAGATAATTGGACAAGTCCTTTTTCTTCAACGAATTTCTTTGGATCTTGCCCCTTAGTAACTGCCTTAAATACTTTTTTAGCCATTTTACTTGAGATGGTATTGTCCATAATCATTTTAATCATGGTAGCCATCGCTTCAGGCGTGATTTTGGTGTCTTCCAAGTTAGCTTGATTATCGTTCAAGTACGCATTGACGTTATCTTGAAGGTAGTTAGCGGCTAATTTAGGATCAGCACCTAATTTAACCATTTTATCATAAAAATCAGACATTTCTTTGGTCTGAGTGATAACCATTGCATCATAATCCGTGATCCCTAATTCATTAACGTAACGATTACGACGTTTGATAGGCATCTCGGGCATGGATTCTTTTAATTCATTAATCCATTCATCAGAAATACTCAAAGTTGGAAGATCTGGTTCTGGGAAGTAACGATAATCATCTTTTCCCTCTTTGACACGCATTAACTCAGTTTTACCAGTAGATTCATCAAAACGACGACTCTCAGAATTAATCTGACCGCCGGACATCAACACCTGTTGTTGACGTTGTTCTTCGTACTCAAGTGATTTTCTAACATGATTAAATGAATTCAAGTTCTTTAATTCAATCTTTTGACCTAATTCTTTACTACCAATGGGTCGAACTGAGATATTAACATCAACCCGCATTGACCCTTCTTCCATCTTGACATCAGAAATTCCGGTAAATTGAATCCGTTGTCTTAATCCTTCCAGATAATCATATGCTTGTTGCGGAGTTGTCATCTCGGGCTTAGAGACAATTTCAATAAGGGGAGTCCCCTGACGGTTTAAGTCAACGTAAGAATATTTTTGTTCATGGGTATTCTTACCAGCGTCTTCTTCAATATGCATCTCTTCGATTCCAATTTTTTTCTTACCATTTTCGGTCTCGACTTCAATCCATCCGTTTCTAGCAGTGGGTCTCTCGTTTTGAGTAATCTGATACCCCTTCGGATTATCCGGGTAGAAATAATTTTTACGATCAAAATGAGGGTGCTTTTCAATATGAGCATGTAAAGCTAGAGCCGCGGTGATACCATCCGCAACGACCTGCTTGTTAACGACTGGGAGCGTTCCAGGATAACCCCAGTCAATCACGTTAGTATTACTATTGGGCTTGTCCCCAAACTGTGCAGCAGATGGACTGTAAATTTTTGAATTAGTTTTAAGCTCAACGTGGACTTCTAGACCAATGGTCGTTTCAAAATTCATGACTATTTACCTCCCATCTTTGGTGTTTGCTTGTGAAAATCAGTATTCTGTTCAAAAGCGTATCCTGCTTTATAAATGGTACTCTCATCAAACGGTTTCCCCATTAATTGCATTCCGATTGGCAAACCATTACTGGATCCAGCAATTTGTGACATAGCAGGAACTCCAGCCATATTGGCTGGAATCGTCAAAATATCATTCATATACATTTCAATGGGATCTTGATCTTCTACTCCAATTGTAAAGGCAGTAACTCGAGATGTTGGACTCAAAATTAAATCATGGTCAGCAAAAACCTTTTTAAAATCATTGATGATTAAAGTCCGAATTTTAGCAGCCTGTTTGTAATATTTATCAACATTATCGTAAGAAAGCGATAAGGTACCTAGCATAATCCGTCGCTTAACCTCATCCCCAAACCCTTCTGATCGTGATTTAACGTACAATTCATCAAGTGTTTGAGCATCTGATGCTCGATATCCATAACGAATTCCATCGAATCTTTCTAGGTTAGAAGATGCTTCAGCGGTTTGAAGCGCATTATAAGCAATAACACCATATTTAGAATTAGGCATCGAAACCCAGTCAACCTTTGCACCTAATTTTTTAAACGTTTCTGCGGCATTTTTGATTGCTTTTGAAACATCAGGAGATAACTTATTAACGTATTCCTTGGGAATGCCAATTCTCATCCCCTCGACCCCATCTTTAATGTGTTCGGTGAAATCAGGAACTTCCTGTTTTGAACTAGTTGAATCGTGTTCGTCATGACCTGAAATTGCGTTTAAAACCAGAGCATTGTCAAAGACACTTCTAGTAAGAGGTCCAATTTGATCAAAACTTGAAGCCATCGCAATAAGTCCAAAACGTGATACTCGCCCATAGGTTGGCTTCATTCCAACAATTCCCGTGAATGAAGCTGGTTGTCTAATTGAACCTCCGGTATCTGATCCAAGTGCAACTGGAACTTCACCGGAAGCAACTGCGGCAGCCGAACCACCGGACGAACCGCCAGGAACTTTGCTATAATCCCACGGATTGTGAGTGGTTTTAAGGGCTGAATTTTCAGTTGAACTTCCCATTGCAAATTCATCCATGTTGGTTTTACCAACGTTAATGGTACCAGCATTAGAAAGTTTCTTGGCCACCGTTGCATCATAAATTGAGGTGAAATTTTCTAGCATTTTTGAAGATGCGGTAGTTGGTAATTCTTTAGTAACGATGTTATCTTTCAAAGCCAACGGAATCCCATCTAAAATATTATTAGGATCAATCCCACGTTCATCAATGGCTTTAGCATTTTCAAGCGCTTTATCATTTAGATTATTAAAAGCATCAATGTTTTGGTCAGTAGTTTTGATGTTGTCCATGGTCTCTTTTACTAAGTCAACGGCCGAAATTTCCTTATTTACCAACATCTGGTGAAGTGAACGCAAATCCTTATCTAAATAGTTCATTATTATTCATCCTCACTTTCGTCAATAATTACTGGAACTTTAATTAAGTCATCTTGAATATCAGGAGCATTCTTTAACAAGGCATCTTGTTCGTGCCAATCTTCTGCCACGTCTTTTCTAGTAACGTCAATTCGATCCGTTACCGTATAAGTGGGCTCAACACCCGATGTATCAACTTTTTCAAGTGTATCCAACATTTTCAACAAATCATTTAATTGTTGGGTGAATTCAGGTAATTCATCTTTTTTTAATTCAAGCTTAGCTAACCCAGCAATATGTTGGGTTTGTTCTTCCGTAATCTTATCAGCCATTTTATCCCCTCTTTTACTAAATCACTAAATCTTAATAGCTATTAAACACATGCGAACTGAAGGACTTTCCTCCCGCATTTCGGTTCAAATAACTTTGAATTCCATCAGTTGATTTTACGGTAATATCAATTGGTACACTGCCAGGAAGATATTTTTGAGCAGCATTCTGTAGGTATTGAGTAAAACTGATGATTTCAGTTTGACTATAAAATTGAGTTGTAATGTTAATGTGCATTCCTTGAAGTTGCTTACCCTTGTATTGAGCCTGTGCAGTAATCCCACTCAAGTTAGGGAAGAAATTTTGAACCTGTGACTTAAATTGATTAAACGCAGATAAATCATTCGTATTAGGTCCCTTAGAACCATTGGCAATCGGGAACACATATGATTTTTCATTAATTGGTTTCCATGAGTTTACAGACGTCGTGCCCGGATTGTTAACCGATGAGGCAAAGAAATTACCACCAGTCAAACTATCGTTTGGAGCTTGCTTGTACAATGCAATCACGATTGGAATATTCTTTAATTCTTTATTCTGTCTCAATCGTTTAAGGATCGTGTTAGCCATCTCCTTACCTTGTTTCTCAACCACATCATCGGGGATCTTCTGTTGATACTGGCTCCCATACTTCTGTTTAGTGTAGTAGTACACTGAATTGATCCCAAGGCCAATGGTCATACCCTTCATGGTCATTTTATTACCATTTGGAACTAAGAAGTCTTGTTCATCCATTTGTTGCAAGTACATTGGGGTTACTTTTCCCTTTTGTTGCGATGGATTTAGTCCCTCCGGGTTTTGCTTTGACTTACGGTCAAGCCACTTCTCGGCAGTGTCAGTAGAGATGTATTGTCCCTCCTGAAAAACATACTTATCAGTCGAAAAATTCTGCTTGGAAATTCCAAGCAAACCGTTCTGAAACCCTTTCAAGTTAAACTGATTATCATTTTGTTGAATGTCAACTCCACGCGATTTACTGGTTTGATAATGTCCATCCTTAATAACACTCTGATAATTCTTACCACCAGTTTCCCCGGTTAATTGTGTATTCTTATTATTTGTATTAGTGGTACTCTTGTTAGTACTCCCACAAGCTACTAACATTAACGCGCTAGCCGCCACCATTAAAATTACTTTTAAGCGTCTCAACTTAAATTCCTCCGACTTCTTATCATTCTTTTTGCATTTCATTTTTAAAATGATCTTCATCCCAAACCGGAACCGAAAGAGATTGAGCTTTGGTTAGCTTACTACCTGCATCCTCTCCCGCAATTACTAGGTCGGTATTTTTAGAAACACTACTTGTGACATCCGCTCCATGGTTTTCAAGCCATTCACTGGCTTGACCCCTAGTTAAATCAACCAACTTTCCGGTCAATACAACTCGTTTACCATTGAAAAAGTTATCTGGTTGTACCATCTCTTCATTATTTACATAGTCCATATTAACACCAACATCAACGAGTTCGCCAATTAATTCTCTACTATCAGCGTTTTCAAAATAAGTATGAACACTATCAGCAATAACTTGACCAATGGTGTCAATTGAGGCGATTTCTTCGACACTTGATTTCATGAGAGCATCCATGGTTTTAAAGTGGGCAGCAATTAATCGCGCTGCTTTAGCACCGACGTGTCTGATGCCCAATCCAAAAAGCAATCTTTCAAGTGAATTGCTCCGACTACTATCAATGGCAGAAAGTAAATTGTTAGCAGACTTGTCACCAAACTTATCAAGAGTGAGTAGTTCATCATAACTAAGGTGATACAAGCTGGCCACATCCGAGACCATTTTTTTATCAAACAACTGCTTCACAATCTTAGGACCCAAACCATCAATATCCATTGCATTTCTAGAAGCAAAATGATTAATTTGTTCCACCAGCTGTGCTGGACACTTCGGATTAATACAACGTAAGGCAACCTCACCATCTAAGTGGACTAATTTAGCACCACATGAAGGACATCGATCTGGGATAACATATGGCTTAGAATCTTTTGGCCTTAAATCAGGAAGATACCTTTCAACCTCCGGAATAATGTCGCCAGCTTTATACAAAACAACTGTATCATCGACACGGATATCTTTTTTCTCAATATAATCAGGATTATGAAGTGACGCTCTTGAAACGGTAGTACCGGCCAATTGCACTGGATCCATGATTGCGGTAGGAGTTACCACTCCCGTTCTTCCAACGGTCCACTCAATCTTTTTAATTTTAGTATGAACTTCTTCTGGCGGAAACTTGTAAGCGATCGCCCACTTCGGGACTTTAACCGTATGCCCAATTTCCATTTGTAAAGGAAGCGAATTGGTCTTAATCACAATGCCATCGATACCAAAGGTGAGATTATCTCTTGCTGCTGAATACTTTTTAATGTAAGCATCAATCTGATCCATATTGTCAGCCACTTGATAATGCTCATTGATGGTAAAGCCTAATTCTTTTAGTTCCTCTAAAAGTCCACTTTGAGTGGTAGCCTTTAAATCGTCATAATTAGCAACGTTATACATAAAAGTACTTAAGTGGCGATCCTTAGTAACTTTTGGATCCAATTGTCGAAGACTCCCGGCAGCAGCATTTCTCGGATTAGCAAACGTTGGTTTTCCGTCATCTTGTCGTCGTTCATTTAACTTTAAAAAGGCTTCTTTTCCCATATAACATTCGCCACGTACTTCAATATCAATGGGTCGACTTAATCTTTTAGGGATTGATGGGATGGTTTTTAAATTTTCAGTGATATCCTCACCAATTTGTCCATTTCCCCTAGTCGATCCCTGCACGAACACCCCATGCTCATAACGAAGTGAAATAGCTAGTCCATCGATCTTCAACTCACAATTATACTCAGTATCTTGAGGATAATTGTGCTTGAGTCGAATCACAAAATCCTTAAGCTCTTGGGGTGAAAATACGTCACCTAGTGAAAGCATTGGAATTTCGTGATTGACCTTTGTAAATTCATTCGAAGTTGCCCCACCAACGTGCTGAGTCGGTGAATCAGGAGTGATAATTGCTGGAAACTTAGCTTCCAGATCCTGCAAGCGAGCATAGTTTCGATCATATTCCGCATCTTCTACGGTTGGTTGATCCTGTTCATAGTACTGCTTTCCCCACTTAATTAGCTTTGGTCTTAGTTCTGAGGCCTCTTTTTTTGCTTCACTTTCATTAACCTGATCCATTGGAATCTTAAACAATCTTACCACTCCCTTACTTAATCGATTGAATTTTTGTTATGGGTGCAAATGCAACTAATAGACGTTTAATTCCTTTTTCTGGAAAGGCAATGTCAAGTTCCATATCCTCACCAGTTCCATTAATTTTAACAACAGTTCCAGTTCCCCACGTCTTGTGTTTGACTTTATCACCAATATTCCATGACTTCTTGTCAGCACCAGTTCCTTGGGGTTTTTCGACTCGTTTGTTAGGGCGATGATATGGTTCACTAAAGGCTCGATTGGTTCGTTTATTATATTCACTACTGGTGTCAAATGGAGTCTTAGGTCCCGTTGGAATTGAACTCTCATTATCCAATACATCCGAATTAATTTCATCCATAAATCGTGACTCGGGATTATTTTGCATTCTACCATATAACATTCGTGAGTATGCATTTGTCATATAGAGTTTAGTCTGAGCCCGCGTAATTCCTACATAGGCTAACCGTCGTTCTTCTTCTAACTCACTTTCCTTTTCAGTAGCTCGACTAAGAGGAAAAATTCCTTCTTCCATCCCAACCATAAAGACGACTGGAAATTCAAGTCCTTTAGCAGCATGCAAAGTCATTAAAGTCACCTGTTTAGCCGATTCATCAACATCGTCTTGAGCCGATACAAGGGCCAGATCAGCCAAAAAATCTGTCAAACGACTATCACTACTACCAGTCTGTTCATCATACTTTAAATCAGAATCTTTTGTGACAGAAAGAAATTCTTCAATATTCTCAATCCGTGTCTGTGACTCCAGTGAATTGGTTTTCTTTAGATCAGCCATATATCCAGATTGATCCAAAAGTGCTTCGGTAATTTCCGTAACGGTCATATCCTTTTGCTTTTTTTGAACGTTTGATATGACATTAGCAAAATTAGCAATGGCATTTCGAGCACGACTGGAGATATTATTGGCCAAGTCAACATTTTGAGCTGCTTCTAGTAGATTCCATCCATTATCTGCTGCAAACATTCTCAACTTTTCCACACTTGAACTACCAATTCCGCGCTTAGGAACGTTAACAACCCGTTCAAAACTTAATGAATCACTAGGATTAGCAATGAGAGTCAAATACGAAAGAATGTCCCGGATTTCCTTACGGTCGTAGAATTTATGCCCACCAACCATCGTGTACGGAATATTTGATTTCAAGAAGGTCTCTTCGATTACACGAGACTGGGCATTCGTCCGGTACAAGACCGCAAAATCATTATAAGAATAATGATGTTTACTGACCTCATCTTTAATCTTAGACACCACGTAATGGGCCTCACTAGCCTCACTTTGAGCACGATAGTACGTTATTTTTTCGCCAGTATCATTTTCCGTCCACAAATTCTTATCTTTTCTCTCGGCATTGTTTTGAATAACGTCGTTTGCGGCACTTAAAATATTCTTAGTTGAACGATAATTCTGTTCCAGTTTCACAACGTGTGCATTTTTATAGTCATTTTCAAAATCCAAGATATTATTCATGTTAGCACCACGCCAACCATAAATGCTCTGATCAGCGTCACCCACTACACACAAATTTTGATACTTTTTGGCAAGCATTGATACTAATTTATACTGTGCTTCATTGGTATCCTGATATTCATCGACATGGATGTAATGAAACTTATCTTGATAATAATTCAAAACCTCTGGATATTGTTTAAACAATCTAATCGTAAGCATAATCAAATCATCAAAATCGACAGCTTGATTTTCTTGAAGTCGCTTTTGATATTCGAAATATACCTGTGAAACCACTTCTTCAAATGGACTGTTAGCTGAATGTGACTTTTGATAATCTCGTGGAGTCTGTAAATTATTCTTAGCGTTTGAAATGGCACTTAAAATAGCCCTTGGATCATTCTTTTTCGGGTCTAGATCTAAGTCTTTTAAAATTCGTTTTACAAGGGTCTTTTGTTCTCCTGAATCAGTGATAGAAAAAGCACGATTATAACCTAATTTATCAATGTCACGTCTCAAGATTCTCACGCCAAGTGCGTGAAAAGTTGATACCCAAACATCGTCCCCACCGACGCCAAGTAATTTACTAACACGTTCCTTCATTTCGCGAGCAGCTTTGTTGGTAAATGTAATCGCCAAAATATTCCATGGCATCACACCTTTTTTCTCAATTAGATAAGCAATTCGATGAGTGAGCACCCTGGTCTTACCACTTCCAGCACCAGCCATAATCAAAAGTGGACCTTCAGTTTGTTCTACCGCCTCTTGTTGCTTATCGTTCATTGTCTTTAGTAGGTCTGTCTTTGACACGTTAACCAATCCTCTCGCTTTGTAAATCCATCATTAATTATAGCAAAATAGAGCCGACAAATTGCCGACTCTTCAATTTTAATAACATTTAATTTTTGGTCCAAATTCCTGTATTCACAATTCGATTAAACGTCTCTTCGACCGAATTGGTTGGAATTAAAATCACTCCAACCACATCATCATCACGTGCATTACTGTGATAATTAAAATAAAATTGCCAGTTTGGTTGAAGGATTCGTTGTCTAAGAACCTGTTCATATTGCTTTTTCGTAAACAAACGAGCAACCACATCACTAATCTTATTAATCTTAGCTAATGGCAACCCTGAAATGGCCCGAAGATGTTGATCATACTCGCTGATATCAGTAGCTAAATTAAACAAAAAACCGGCATTATTAACGGTTGGATCAATGTTTGTAACGTAAATGTTTTGATCAGCCGTTACACCGAACGATACCTCAAATGAACCAACGTATTTAACATTTTTGCCAATTTGATTAACAATTCTAATCATTTCGTTAATAACGTTAGAATCTGTTTTGGAAGTATCAGTACTTACCGTTTGGAGCATGTTCCCTAAATAACTGGTTTTAACGGCGGGAAATTGTTGTAAATCTTCTTTTACTGATTTAGTAGCAATAATTGCGTATTCGAAACGGTAAGGAACGTAAGATTCCAGTATATATGGACCCCTTTTTAACATATCAGAAGCAAGTGCAATATCATTTGATTCGTTAATAACTAACTGTTGGTTATTAGTCATGTGTCGCTGAATTGGCTTTAAAATTGCAGGATATCCAATTGAATCAATTGCCTGATAGATATCTTCCAAGTTAATAATAGTGACGTATGGTGACGTATTGACGTTAATTTGATCAAAAAAGGCCCTTTCCATCACACGGTCCTGACTAATCTCTAAAAGGGATTCGCCTTGAGGAACATAAGTATACTTTTCGATTTCACTAATAACCTGAGGATCAATGTCATTTGAAACGTATGTAACTAAATCACACTTCTCAGAAAATTCCCTTAAAGTATCAACATCATTAACGTCACCTGTAAATGCGTAATCAGATTGTCTAGCGATCTCGCTATCTGAATTAGAACTATAGGTGGCAATTTTCAATCCCGCGTCGCGGGCCACGTTAACTAGTTGCGTACTACTAAAATAGTCACCAATAATTCCAATTGTGCTTCCTGGGTAGAGTAATACTGAATCCATAGTTTAACCTCCAATAAATCTTTTGCTACATCATTGTTTATCGTATTGATTAAGATGATACTTTTTAATGATTTTAATTATTTTGTCTGCATAAGCCGGGTCTGTTGCATATCCATCGGTACTGAGCGCCTTGGCAGAATCGACGTAATTGTCCGCCGACACAACTTCTTTATATTGCATGGGGTTCCAATCTGTGCCATGAGCTAGTAAAACAGCATGATCTTCAATTGACTCATCCCAATTATCGTAAACGCGAAAACTTCCGTGAACCATTGCAGGTGATCCACTCGTATATTCAGTCGTGTCCAAAGTGACACTCTTTTGTCTAGCACCCGCTTTAACACCAAAAAGATTATTATACTTTGAAGCCAAAGTACTCTGGCCCCAATCTGATTCTAAAATAGCCTGAGCAAGGGTAATGCTAGTCAAAATTTTATACTTCCGTTGCATCTCAACTGACTTCGGTAGAATCTTGTTGATAAATTCCTTATGGTGAACACTAACATTATTTTGTTCATACCGCGGGTTAAAATGAGAATTGCCTAAAATCATCACAGCACCAACGAACATGACTAGCAGGATTAGCACGGTCAGGACATAAGCAACTAACTTATTTTGCTTTTGCTTCTTTTTCCTAGCCACACTAACCCTCCTTACAAATAAATTTACTGTTTAAATTGTACTACAAAAATGTTAAAAATTGACAAATGTTAATTATTCGTTTATATTTCATTAGTTGAATACAATTGGAGGTGGTCAGTTTGGCAAAGAAACACGATGAACAAACGGAGACCGAAAAATCACCCTTTGAAGTTGGCGATGAAGTATCGTTTAAACTTGAAAAGAATGATTTTACCGGTTATATCGATAAAGCTTACAATAATGCCTTTTTGATTACATTTGAATCTGATGATCCAGAAATAATTGATAAGTATCATAACAAGACCGTTATTAATCACAAAGATCTTAAGATGATTAAGCAAGCTCCACGAATTCAAAAAGATCCTGATGAGGGACCAGATGACGATTCAAAACAAGATGGTGACAAAAAATCATCGGACGCATCAAAGTAACAAAAAGCAGATCGTAATGATCTGCTTTTTATTTTTGGATTACTTTATCTAACGAAATAATGATAATTGGACAAACAATTGCTGTAATAATCATTTCTATCAGACCATTGGTTCCAACTACCCCTAATAAGGCATAGATAATTTTGTCAACACTCACATGGTATAGGATTGGGGCTTGCTTTCGATTAAAAATATAAATAAATAACAGCACTAAAATTGTATTGGTCATGGAACCCAAAGCGCATGCAATCACAAGCGAAAGCTTATTATTAAGTAATTTTTTTAACCATTTGTAGGAAAAGCAAGCAACTACCGGGATTAGGGCCCGCGGTAAAATGGCCGTAATCGGATTCTCAAAGACAAGTGGAGCAATTGGACTAGTAGGCCACGTAAAGGCCCTGACAAACACAATTACACCCCAGAGTGTGCCAAGAATAAAGCCATCCTTTAAACCAAGCACTAAAGTCGCTACAATCACGGTAATGGGAATTAACGTAATGCTTAGTGGACCAACCGGAATATATCCTAAAATAGGAACAAAGTTTTGAATCAAAATAATGGCAATAAAAACTGACAAAATTGCAATATGATAATTTCGTGTCTTTTTCATTTTAAATTCACCCATTTAATAAAAAAGCGCTCATGCGGACATGAGCGACAAAATATAATCTTCTGATTAACGTTTTGAGAATTGACCAGCCTTACGAGCTTTCTTAAGGCCAGGTTTCTTACGTTCCTTCATACGAGGGTCACGTGTTAATAAACCAGCCTTCTTGAGGGCTTCTCTAAAGTCTGGATCAACTTCAAGTAAAGCACGTGCAATTCCTAAACGAACAGCACCAGCTTGTCCTGAATATCCACCACCATTAACGTTAGCTAATGTGTCATAGTTACCAAGTGTCTCAGTAACATTGTATGGTTGTAAAATGATTTCTCTTAAATTAGGAAATGGAATGTAATCTTCAACATCTTTGTCATTGATTACAACTTTTCCAGTACCTGGTACTAAGCGTACACGAGCAACTGAATCTTTACGGCGACCTGTGCCGGTATATTGTACTTTAGCCAATTGTGTTTCCTCCTTAAATTAGGTTCTTAATATCAAGAACTTCTGGTTTTTGAGCTTCATGAGTGTGATCTTCACCTGCATAAACGTGAAGTTTCTTAGCGATTTGACGACCTAATGTACCGTGAGGAAGCATACCTTTAACTGAAGTTTCGATAAGTCGATCAGGCTTCTCTGCTCTCATTTGACCAGCAGTAATTGACTTAAGTCCACCAATGTAAGATGTGTGGTGATAATAAATCTTGCCACTAGCTTTCTTACCAGACAATGCAACTTTAGATGCATTGATTACAATAACATTGTCACCTGTATCTACGTTTGGCGTAAATGTAGGTTTATTTTTTCCGCGTAAAATAGAAGCAACGACACTTGAGAGACGACCTAATTCAACGCCATCTGCGTCAATAACGTACCACTTGCGATCTACTTCGCCGGGTTTAGCCATATATGTTGTATGCACTTTTAATTCCTCCATGTTTCCGTGTTTGTTCGACACCTAATAAGTTTCCGGGGCTTATCGTGGGGCAAACAATACCAGTTACAATAGTACTAACATTTCTTCTGAAAGTCAAATTCATTTTAATCATCTGGATGATGTTTTCGTTTTGAATGTTTTGGATCATCTCCTGGATAATAAACCCTTTTTAAGTACAAGCCATTAGCTGGCATTGTTAAACGTGCTTCGTTTCGATCCTTCACTTTGAACAATCGTTGGATATCATGAACTGGCCGCTTTCCCCGTCCAATCTCCATCAGCACCCCAACCATAATCCGAATTTGATTATACATAAAACCATCACCATAAAACTCGAACTGCATCTCATTAGTAACTTTATCTAAGTTAGCATCAACCGAGAAAATTGTACGAACCCGACTTCCTTCCTTTGCACCAGAAGCAACAAAAGACGAAAAGTCATGTTTGCCAACGTAATCATGAATGGCCTCTTCGATCCAATCGAAATTAACGGGAAAACGCCAATGAGCAGTATAATTTCTTTTAAATGGATTGGTAAAGCGCCCTAAATCCAACCGATACAAGTACTTTTTCCCCGTTACATCATAACGAGCATGAAAGTCAGCATTAACCTTTTGCACACTTATTATTTCAATATCCAAGGGACACATACTGTTTAACCCCTTTAACATACTTTCCTCACCTAAATCATAGGGAAAGTCAAAATGGGCAACCTGACCTAGGGCATGAACACCTGCGTCAGTTCTGCCAGATCCATAAAGTAAAACATGCTTGCCACTTTTTTGGGCCATTTTGTTAATAATATTAGTTAAAGTTCCCTCCACCGTTCGCTGCTTGGGCTGCGTTTGAAAGCCAGCAAATTTAGTCCCATCATATGCAAATGTAATTTTATACCGAGTTTTCATCTAATTCCTCACTAAAATAATTACAACCGTTAAAACCATCATGACCCCTAAAGCAACCCAATCAAGGACCGTCCAAGAGACGAGCTGATAATGAGTTCGCTTGACCTCATCAGAATATCCACGAGCTTCCATGGCATCTGCAAGGTGTTCAGCATGACGAAAAGAAGAAACAAACAAGGGAATAATCAGCGACACTAGGCTTTTAGCTCGTTTCATTAATTTGCCTTTACCAAAATCAACACCCCGTGCCCTTTGAGCATTCATAATGTCATTTAACTCATCGATTAGAGTCGGAATAAATTGCAGTGCAATTGAAACCATCATCCCAATCGTTTCAGTGGGAACTTTAACCCACTTAAGCGGTCTCAGAATCGTCTCAACACCAAGTGCAATCATCGATGGACTGGTCGTGATGGTCAAAATAGTAGCAATCGTGATAATAAGGACCAATCGAACAAATATCATGACCGCATTAATAATTCCCGATGAAGTGATGGAGATAAACCATAAATGAAAATAAACCGTTCCGCCATGGCCAAAAAACACTTGAATCAAGACCGTAAAAATAATTAGCCACAGAATGGGTTTGATCCCCTTTAGAAGCATCTTAATTCGAGAATGGGATAAATATATCAGTACCAACGTAAAAAACGTCATACATCCGTAACTGACCCAATTATTGCACATCAAAATAAGCGTAATAATGATAACGGAGCCTAAAATCTTAAACGCTGGATTTAAACGATGAATGAATGAATTTCCAGGAAAGTATTTTCCAAACACAAATTGATCGATTCTACTTCACTCCACTTCGTTTTTGCGTAATTTCGTCAACAACTTCATCCGCTGTTAACGGAATCTTTTTTAATCTGATGCCTCGATTAATTAAATCATAGTATATCTGGACAGAATCAGGAAGCGCTAATGAATTTTGATCGATTAACTTGTAATTGCTGAATAATTCCCTGGGAGTTGAATCAGAACACACTTTTCCACCATTCATAACCACAACACGGGTAGCATTTTGTGCCACCACATCCATATCGTGAGTAACCATGATGATGGTTACTCCATTTTTGTTTAGTTGCTTGATGATCTTTAATATCTCAGTCTTGCCACTAGGATCCAATCCCACCGTTGGCTCATCTAAAATGAGAACGGTTGGATCACATGCAATCGTTCCAGCAATTGCGACCCGACGCATTTGACCGCCAGACAACTCAAAGGGTGAACGAGAATATAGTTCTTTACTAATGCCAACAATTGAAAGCGCCTGAATGGCTCTCTTTTTTGCAACTGCTTCATTTTCGCCAAAATTAAGTGGACCAAAAGATACATCTTTTAGAACATTATCTTCAAACAGTTGTTTTTCCGGAAACTGGAAAATCATCCCGACTTTTTTTCTGAGCTCACTTAGGTTATGGTTGTTAGTTTCACTGTTAATTTTGATTTTGCCAACGGTAACACTCCCCGAAGTCGGTTTCAATAATCCGTTAATCATCTGAACTAACGTTGACTTTCCGCTACCAGTTTTTCCAACAACACCCAAAAATTCACCCTTATTAATCTTTAAACTGACATTACTTAAAGCCTGTCTTTCTGATGGCAGACCGGGTTGATAGACAAAATCAACGTTACTTAAAATAATGTGCTTATCCATTGGCTCATCCCCTCATCATCCATGTACTTGTCAGTAATGTCATATCCTGCATCAAGGAATTTCTGCCTTAACTTCTCACTAAAGGGAAGATCTAGATCCATATCAGCAATTAATTGATGCTTCTGAAAGAAAGCACTTGGTTTTCCGTCAAATACAATTTTATTATTATTAAGTGCTAATATCCGATCGGATTTAGCCGTCACATTGATATCATGCGTAATGGAGAGAATTGTCATATTTTGTTTTTGATTTAATTTGTTGACAACTTGATGAATTTGTCTAGTAGCTAAAGGATCTAGCATACTTGTCGCTTCATCTAGAATTAAAATTTTAGGATCAAGCACAATTGCTCCTGCAATTGCGACCCGTTGCTTCTGTCCACCAGAAAGACTACTAGGAATCTCGTCTCGATATTCCCACATTCCTACCTTTTCTAACGCCGATTTAACTTTTGGCTTCATCGCTTCTCTTGGAACCGCCCGATTTTCAAGTCCAAACGCAACGTCACTTGCTACCGTGGCACCAACAAATTGATCATCTGGATTTTGAAAAACTAAGCCAATTGCTTTTCTTGTTTCGCGGTCATTACCATGAGAGTCCAACCTGATCCCATCTACCACAATTTCTCCCTCACTAGGAGTTAGAAGACCATCAACCAGTTTGGCAATGGTACTTTTACCACTCCCATTGCGACCGATTAATGAAATATATTCACCTCGTTCGCACTGAAAAGAGACATCATCTAATACCTTATGATCATCTTCATTATTATACCTAAAAGAAAGATTGGAAACATTAATGATTGGATTCATGGAATCAGCTCTCCTATTATTAAAATTATGTATAAAAAAATCACTAAAAGATTAAGGCGCATGGAATTAACCACATTCAAGCTAGACTTGGAAAATCCATCATCGTAACACTTTATACCTTTAACCTTAGTGATTCCTATAGTGAAATATTTATTATTCTTAACAAATATCGAAATTATTCGACAAATTGCAAGATTACCATTGGTGCACCGTCACCACGACGAGGCATTGTTTTAAGAATACGTGTGTAACCACCGTTTCGGTCCGCATACTTTGGTGCTACTTCGTCAAATAACTTTTGTAATGCACTAGTTACTTTGATACTATCTCCGTCTTCTTTTACATCAGCAATGGTGTTTTGCAAGTAAGCTGCAGCTTGACGACGAGCATTCAAGTCACCCTTCTTGCCCAAGGTAACCATCTTGTCGGCTAATGATCTAACATCCTTAGCGCGAGCTTCTGTTGTTTTGATTTGACCGTTAACAATTAAGTCAGTAGTCAAATTACGAAGCAAAGCACGACGTTGAGCACTCGTACGTTGTAATTTGCGATAACTCATAACCGGATATCCTCCTTTTTAGTCTTCTTTACGTAAAGATAGTCCTAATGCTGCTAATTTTTCTTTAACTTCATCGAGTGACTTACGGCCAAGATTTCTAACCTTCATCATGTCAGCTTCAGACTTATCAGTTAATTCTTGAACAGTATTAATTCCAGCACGTTTCAAACAATTGTAAGAACGAACTGAAAGATCCAATTCTTCAATTGACATTTCAAGCATTTTTTCTTTATGGCTTTCTTCCTTCTCAACCATAACATTGGCATTCTTTGCTCTGTCAGTTAAATCAATAAATAATTGGAAATGTTGATTTAAGATCTTAGCTGCCAAACTAATTGCATCAGAAGGTGTAATTGAACCATTAGTCCAAACGTCTAACGTCAATTTGTCGTAATCATCACGTTGACCAACACGTGCATCTTCTACTTGATAATTAACACGTTCGATTGGGGTATAAATAGAATCAACTGGTAGAACACCAATTGGCATACCATCGTTTTTGGCTTTGTTTTCTTCAGCAGAAACGTAGCCGCGACCTTTGTTGGCAGTCATGTTCATGTGGAATGTAGTTCCGTCAGCAACCGTTGCAATGTGTAAATCCGGATTTAAAATTTCAACATCACTATCAGTTACGATATCACCTGCGGTTACATCGGCTGGTCCAGTTACATTAATACTCATTGACTTTGTTTCATTGTCATCTGAGTTAATTTTCAAATTAATCTTTTTAACGTTCAAGATAATTTGAGTAACATCTTCAACTACACCCTTTACAGTTGAAAATTCGTGTAGAACGCCATCAATTTGGATGCTAGTAACCGCAGCTCCTGGTAATGAAGCCAACAAGACACGTCTAAGTGAATTGCCTAAAGTGGTACCATATCCTCTTTCGAGTGGTTCTACAACTATTTCACCATAGTTGTCTGTTTCTTCAATTTTGTGAATGTTTGGCTTTTCAAATTCAATCATTGTAGTCTCTACCCCTTTCAAAACGCATTGAGTAATTTAAAACTTTAACGTTCATTAAATATTAAACTCTACGACGTTTTGGAGGACGAGAACCATTGTGTGGAACTGGAGTTACATCACGAATTGCAGCAACTTCCAAACCAGTACTTTGTAAAGCACGAATAGCTGACTCACGACCAGATCCAGGACCTTTAACAGCAACTTCTACTGATTTCATTCCATGTTCCATTGCAGTCTTAGCAGCTGCTTCAGCAGCCATTTGAGCAGCAAATGGGGTAGACTTACGACTTCCACGGAATCCCAATGCACCAGCTGATGACCAAGCAATAGCATTCCCTTGAACATCGGTAATCATAACCAAAGTGTTATTAAAGGTTGAGTGAATGTGTGCTACACCAGACTCAACGTTTTTTCTTGCTTTACGCTTACGAGTATTTTTAGTTTTAGCCATAAAAACTGATAGCCTCCTTCTTTATTATTTTTTACCAGCGATTGTGGTTTTCTTACCTTTTCTTGTACGTGCGTTATTTTTCGTGTGTTGACCTCTAACAGGTAAACCGCGACGATGACGCATCCCACGATATGAACCGATTTCTTGAAGAGTCTTGATACTCATAGTAACTTCTCTACGTAAGTCACCTTCGATTGTGTAACCATCAAGAGCTTCTCTGATCTTATCTTCTTGATCAGGTGTTAAATCACGTACACGAACGTCTTCTGATACCCCAGCTTTTTTCAAAACTTGCTGAGCAGTTGTGTTTCCAACACCATAAATGTATGTTAACGCAATAACAATTCGCTTATCACGTGGTAAATCAACTCCGGCAATACGAGCCATTAAAGTCCACCTCCTATAATTTTAATTTATTTATTTTCCTTGTCTTTGCTTGTGCTTAGGGTTTACAGGGCAAACCACCATCACACGGCCTTTTCTCTTAATAATCTTACAATGTTCACACATTTTTTTTACTGATGGACGTACTTTCATTTTTTATAACCTCCTATATGAAGGGTTTACTTAAATCGATAAGTAATTCGACCCTTTGTTAAATCATACGGTGACATTTCAACGGTTACACGATCTCCTGGTAGGATCCGAATGTAATGCATTCTGATCTTGCCAGAAACGTGTGCCAAAATTTCATGACCATTTTCAAGCTCGACCTTAAACATTGCATTAGGTAAAGTCTCTGAAACCTTACCCTCAACTTCAATTACATTATTTTTAGACACGAATAATCCTCCAAAATTACTAAACTCGTAAGTATCACTTACAAATAGACATACAAACTATAATATACCACATCACTGACATTCCAGCAATCAAACGACAATTTACTAATTTAAATTGCTTAGAATTTTCTCAATGTCGTTACTAACGTCTGCAATATCTCGATCACCCTTAACTGAATGCAAAATGCCGCGATCCTTGTAAAAGTCAATTAAAGGAGCATTACTCTTTTCATTGATTTTCAGACGATTCTTGACAGTTTCAGGTTTATCATCACTTCTTTGATAGAAGACGTGAGCACCGCAAACATCACAAGTACCATCAACTATAGGTTTTTTATATAATTTATGATAAGTTGCGCCACAGTTTTTGCAGATGAAACGACCCGACAAACGTTTGATTAAAACACTTGGATCGACTTCAATATTAATAACTGCATTCAACTCTTTGCTCATTTTCCTAGTCATTTCCTCAAGGCTTTTAGCCTGATCAATGTTTCTAGGAAAACCATCTAACAAATAACCTTTGTCAGTATCAGGTTGTTTAAGACGATCCTCAACAATCCCACAGGTAACATCATTAGGAACTAATTCACCCTTATCGATGTATTGTTGAGCCTTAATTCCCATGGGAGTTTTGTTTTTCATTGCTGCCCTAAATATGTCTCCAGTTGAAATATGTGGAATCCCATATTTTTCAACAATGAATTCAGCTTGAGTACCTTTTCCAGCTCCTGGAAGACCCATTAGTAATAAATTCATTGACATTTAAATTCCTCCACTACTTGTTATCATCCGGAGTACTTTGAATAAATCCAACGTACTCTTTTCTCATCATTAATCCTCTAATTTGTTGAATGGTTTCAATAGCAACTCCAACGATAATCAAGAGGTTAGTACCACCTAGTCCAATTGATTCGTTTAAGTTCCAAACATTTTGTGCAATCAATGGAATTAGAGAAACAACACCCAAGAACAAAGCACCAACGGTACTAAGTCTCATCAACAATCGAGAAATATATAACTGAGTTTCACGACCAGGCCATACTCCCGGAATGTAGCTACCTTGTTTTTGTAAGTTTTCCGACAATTTCTGTGGATTAACTTGAACAAACGCATAGAAGAAAGTAAATACAACAATTAAGAGGGTGTAAAACGCAGCTCCAAGTGGGGTCTGCATGTTAAACAACTTACTTAAAAATTCATACCATCCGGATCCTTGAAAGTTTTTGGTGAAAAACATCAAAATCGTTTGAGGAGTGGAAATAAATGCACTTGCGAAAATAACTGGAATAACTCCAGCGACGTTAACCTTCAAGGGAAGGTAACTGCTGTCTGGTGAACCTGATGTTCTTCTAGTATATTGAATTGGAATTCTACGTTCAGCTTGTTGTACCCAAGTAACAAAGGTAACAATAATCAAAATTACAATAATCAAGGCAATAATGAAAAGAGCTGGCTTCCAAATTTCATTCATTGGTGTACCTTCAACGTATTGACGATAAACACTCATAACTCCACTTGGCATTTCAGCAACAATTCCAGCAAAGATGATCATTGAAACTCCCTGACCAATTCCTTTGTCAGTAATCATGTCGCCCATCCACGTAGTGAGCATTGTACCAGCAGTCAAAATTAAACCAATACTAATGTAAGTTCCCATTCCAGGGTTCTTAACTAAATGAAGACTACTCAAAGCATTAAATCCAGCAGTAATACCAATTGACTGTACAAATGCTAAAACAATCGTTAACCATCTTGTTACCTGATCCAGTTTTTGCCTTCCGACTTCACCTTGTTTCCCCCATTCAACGAATCGAGGAACGATATCCATCTGAAGTAACTGAACAACAATTTGTGCAGTAATGTATGGTGAAACTCCCATTGCAAATAATGAGTAATTAGTTAATCCACCACCACTAAACATATTCAATACATTAACTAAACCTGAGGATGCAACACTTTGCAAAGCTTCCGCATTGATTCCAGGCACAGTAATGTAAGCACCTAAACGGAAAACTGCCAATATAAAAAGGGTAAATAAAATCCTTTTTCTAATATCTTTTTCTTCAAAGGCATTCTTTAAGGTAGTGAACATTAAATCACCTCAGCTTTACCGCCGGCATCTTCAATTGCTTTTTCAGCACTCTTTGAGAATTTGTTAGCTTTAACAGTGAGCTTCTTAGTTAACTTGCCATCTGCAAGAACTTTAACGCCATCATTTGAGCCCTTAATCATTCCTGCTTGAATCAATACATCTGGAGTTACCTCTGAGCCATCATCAAAATTATCTAAATCAGCTAAGTTAACGATCGCTAAAACTTTTCTGTTGAAGTTGGTAAATCCACGTTTTGGAATTTGACGGTATAAAGGCATTTGCCCACCTTCAAAACCAACACGAGTTTTGCCACGAGCCTTTTGACCCTTCTGGCCACGACCTGAAGTCTTACCTTTACTACCAAGACCACGACCTAAACGAGTTCTTGATGAA
This sequence comes from Fructilactobacillus sp. X7R7C1, assembly GCF_059901065.1. NCBI lineage: Bacteria > Bacillati > Bacillota > Bacilli > Lactobacillales > Lactobacillaceae > Fructilactobacillus > Fructilactobacillus sp. X7R7C1. The sequence goes on along the minus strand of NZ_JBWXVF010000001.1, from coordinate 547,001 downwards.
CGTGAACCGTTAGCAGCTTTTAATTCATTTAACTTCATTGAATTGCACCTCCCTATCTTTTAAAGAATATTAATCAACTTGTTCAACCTTAATTAAATGAGCAATCTTGAATAGAGCTCCACGAGTTGCTTCATTATCAGGTTTAATAACACTACTATTTACTCGTCCCAATCCAAGGGCCTTAACAATCTTACGTTGTTTAGGGAGACGGTGAGCAGCACTATGAACTAAAGTAATCTTTAATTGAGCCATCTTCTAACCCCTCCTTATTATTCGGTTAAGTGATCTGATGAGACACCACGTAATGATGAAATTTCTTCAGCATTCTTAAGTTCCTTAAGACCTTCAAAAGTTGCACGAATTACGTTTACTGGTGTATCAGAGCCTAAACGCTTACTAGTAACATCGTTTACACCAGCTAATTCCATAACTGATCGAACGGCACCACCGGCAGCAACTCCGGAACCTTCTTCAGCAGGCTTCAACATAATCTTTCCACCGCCAAAACGACCGATAACTTCGTGAGGGATAGTAGTTCCAACGATTGGAACTTCAATTAAGTTCTTTTGGGCACTATCAACGGCTTTTCTGATCGCTTCAGGAACTTCTTGAGCTTTACCAGTACCAAAGCCAACGTGGCCATTCTTGTCACCAACAACAACTAATGCAGCAAAACGTAGTCGACGACCACCTTTAACAACCTTAGTAATTCGGTTGATAGCAACAACGTTATCTTCTAAGTCCAGTTTGTCTGGATTAATAAACTTTGCCATGTGCGTTATATTCCTCCTTTTTTAAAATTCAAGTCCATTTTCACGTGCTGCATCTGCAAGGGCTTGTACACGTCCGTGATATAAGTATCCACCACGATCAAAAACAACATTCTTAACATTCTTTTCAACTGCACGCTTAGCAACTAAAGCACCAACGCTTGCGGCTTGTTCTGATTTGTTGTCTCCGGAAACTTCCTTGTCAACAGTTGAGGCACTAGCTAGCGTTACACCCTTTACGTCATCAATAACTTGAGCGTAAATGTTTTTATTAGAACGGAAAACGTTCAAACGTGGGCACTCAGCAGTACCAGAAATTTTACTTCTAACACGATTATGACGAACTTTACGTGTTTTATTCTTGTCTGGTTTGGAAATCAAAATAGTCACCTCTTATTTTTTATATTGTTAAATTACTTACCAGTCTTACCTTCCTTGAGGGTAATATGTTCATTTTCATATCTAATTCCTTTACCCTTGTAAGGTTCGGGTGAACGGTATGAACGAACTTCGGCAGCAAAATCACCAACATGTTGCTTGTTGATCCCACTAATGTTAATAGTAGTGTTATCTGGAACAGCTACGGTAAGATCTTCTGGGACTTGAACTTCAACTGGGTTTGAGTAACCAACGTTTAGAGTCAAAGTACTACCCTTTAATTGTGCACGATATCCAACTCCAACTAATTTAAGTGTCTTGTGGAATCCATTTGTAACACCTTCAACCATGTTATTGAAATTAGCACGTGTTGTACCATGTAAGGCACGTTCTTTATTGTCATACTTACCAGTTGGAGTGAAGTTCACTTCGTTACCTTTAACTTGCATTTTAATCTCTGGTGAAATTGTAGCATTTAAAGTACCCTTTGGTCCCTTAACAGTTACGTTAGTACCTCTATGATTTACTTCAACACCGTCTGGAAGATCAACAGTTTTATAACCAATTCTACTCATATTAACACCTCCAATTCTTTTTTAATTTTTACCAAACGTATGCTAATACTTCGCCACCGACTTTTTTGTCTCTAGCTTCTTTATCAGTAATAACACCATCTGAAGTTGAAATGATAGCAATTCCTAAACCGTTTAAAACTTTAGGAACATCATCTGATTTAACATATGAACGTAATCCTGGCTTTGAAATTCGCTTCAAACCAGTGATTACACGTTGATTATCTTTTCCATACTTAAGGTATACACGGATAACACCTTGTTTATCGTCATCGATGTATTCCACATCGCGTACAAAGCCTTCACGCTTCAAAATTTCGGCAATGTTTCTTTTGATTTTTGATGCAGGAACGTCAACTGAATCGTGTCTAGCCATATTGGCATTACGAATTCGAGTTAAAAAGTCTGCAATTGGATCTGTCATGGACATAAACGTGAAACCTCCTTTTCAGTTTTATTATTTTACCAACTAGCTTTTTTCATGCCAGGAATTTGACCCTTATGGGCAAGTTGTCTTAAACAAATTCGGCATAAGTGAAACTTTTGGTAAACCGCACGAGGTCGACCACAACGTTCACAACGAGTGTAATTCTGTGTTGAGAACTTAGCTGGACGTTCACTTTTTTTAATTAATGATTTTTTAGCCAATATTAAACCTCCTATTTAGCGAATGGCATTCCGAATTGAGCTAACAATTCATGTGATTCTTCATCCGTATTAGCGGTTGTTACAAGTACGATATCTAAACCTCTAACACGGTTAACATCATCGTAATTAATTTCTGGGAAAATTAGTTGTTCTTTGATACCCAATGTGTAATTTCCACGACCATCAAATGATTTGTTGCTTACACCGTGGAAATCTCGAACACGTGGCAATGAAACATTAACTAACTTATCCAAGAAGTCATACATTCTTTCTCCTCTTAATGTAACTTTGGCACCAATTGGCATTCCTTCTCTAAGACGGAAACCGGCAATTGATTTTTTGGCCTTAGTTACGATAGGCTTTTGTCCAGAAATTAAACTTAATTCATGAACCGCCTCATCAAGGTTTTTAGAATTTGTTACAGCATCACCAACACCCATGTTTAAAACGATCTTGTCAAGTTTTGGGGCTTCCATAACTGATGAGTAATCAAATTTCTTAACGAGCGTTGGGAGAATATCTTCTTTGTATCTTTCTTCTAAGCGAGCTGCCATGCGATTAATTTCCTCCTTTCAATTCCAATCCTAATCGATTGGTTTTTGTGATTTTTTTGAAATACGAACTTTTTTACCATCTTTAACCACGAAGCTTACTTTTGTAGGCTCATTGGTAGATGGGTCGATTAACATTACATTTGAAGCATCAATTGGAGCATCAACGTCAGCAATTCCACCTTGGGGATTGTCTTGTGAAGCTTTTTGATGTTTCTTGATCTTGTTGATTCCTTCAACAACTACACGGTTCTTAGCAGCAATGGTTTTAACGACTTTGCCGTCTTTACCCTTGTCTTTACCACTAATAACACGAACTTTGTCACCAGTTTTCAAGAACATAATCCTGGCACCTCCTTGTTTTCCAATAGTATTAAAGTACTTCAGGCGCTAATGAAACGATCTTCATAAAATTATTACTACGTAATTCACGAGCTACCGGACCGAAAATACGGGTACCTTTAGGACTCTTATCATCGTTAATCAAAACAGCGGCATTTTCGTCGAAACGAATATATGAACCGTCAGTTCTATGTGCAGCAGACTTAGTTCTAACTACAACGGCTTTAACGACGTCTCCCTTTTTGACAACGCCACCTGGTGTTGCTTGTTTAACAGTAGCAACAATCACATCACCGATACCTGCATATCTAACTCTTGAACCACCTAAAACTTTGATAGTCAAAAGTTCACGTGCACCAGAGTTATCAGCAACCTTTAAACGACTCTCTTGTTGGATCATGGTTAGTGTCCTCCCTTCAACTTAAAATCAGAATACGATAGATAAAAAAGCTAGATAATAACTGCCTTTTCAACAACGTCTACTAGACGGAAGCGCTTAGTCTTAGACAATGGACGAGTTTCCATGATGTCAACAATATCGTTAACTTTTGCTTCGTTATTTTCATCTTGAACTTTATATTTCTTAGAATATTTAATACGTTTCCCGTAAGTTGGATGAGTCTTGTAAGTTTCAACGACAACAGTAATGGTTTTGTCCATCTTATCTGAAACCACACGACCTCTGTAACTTTTACGTTCGTTACGTTCTTCGCTCATAAAGTATTAACCTTCCTTTCTATCGTATTCTATTTCTTCAGTTCTTGTTGTCTAAGTGCTGTCTTGATTCTAGCGATTGTCTTTCTGACAGTCTTCAATCTAGCAGTATTTTCCAATTGACCAGTGGCTAATTGAAAACGAAGATTAAACAATTCTTTCTTGTAATCTTGTTCCTTAGCCCGCATTTCATCAGTGGTTAATTCATTAATTTCTTTAGCCTTCATTTGATTCGCCACCTACTTCCTCACGTTTAATAACTCGGGTTCTAACAGGTAACTTCATTGAAGCTAAACGTAAAGCTTCTTCAGCAGTTTCTTTGGAAACACCACCAACTTCGAAAAGAACCTTTCCGCGCTTGACAGTTGAAACCCAACCAGCTGGGGTACCTTTACCTTTACCCATTCGAACACCGATACCTTTTTCAGTATATGATTTTTGAGGGAAAATTTTGATCCAAACTTTTCCACCACGTTTCATATAACGAGTCATGGCAACACGGCAAGCTTCGATTTGTCGGTTACTGATCCAATGTGAATCAAGTGCTTGCAAACCATAATCACCAAAAGTAACAGTGTTTCCACCCTTTGAGTGACCACGCAACTTACCTCTGTGCTGTCTTCTGAACTTAACACGTTTAGGTACTAGCATGCTTATTTCCCTCCTTTTTCAGTTTTTTCCTCCGGTTTATCGGGCAAAACTTCACCACGGTTGATCCAAGTCTTAACACCGATTTTACCGTAAGTAGTATCTGCTTCATTCCATGAATAGTCAATATCAGCTCTAAGTGTATGAAGTGGAACACTTCCGTCTGAATATCTTTCAATTCGTGTCATATCAGCACCATTTAAACGACCTGAAGATTGAACTTTAACACCCTTAGCTCCAGAACGCATAACTCTTTGCATTGCCTGACGCATTGCACGACGGAATGCTACCCGACCTTCAAGCTGACTTGCAACGTTTTCACCAACAAGATCAGCTTCTAAATCAGGTTTTTTAACTTCAACAATATTGACATGAACCCGACGTCCCGTCAATTTGTTTAATTCTTTACGAAGACTTTCAACTTCTGCTCCACCTTTACCGATAACCATTCCTGGCTTGGCAGTATGGATAGAAACATTAACACGTTTTGCAGCACGCTCAATGTCAACACTTGATACAGAAGCATCAGCGAGTCTCTTTGCTAGATAGTTACGAATTTTTAAATCTTCGTTTAAGTATGAAGCGAATTTATCGTCGTTAGCATACCATTTAGCTTGCCAACCACGGTTAACGCCAATTCGTAAACCATTTGGATTAATTTTTTGACCCACGTTTATCCCTCCTACTTTTCTGACACTACAATTGTAATGTGACTAGTTCTTTTGTTGATTGGTGAAGCAGAACCTTTAGCACGGGGACGGAAACGTTTTAAAGTTGGTCCTTCGTTAACATATGCTTCACTAACAACTAGATCTTGACGATCTAAATCAAAATTATTTTCTGCATTTGCTACAGCTGACATCAAAACCTTTTCTACAACTGGTGAAGCACCTCTAGGGGTGAATTTCAAAATTGCAGTAGCTTCTGATACGCTTTTACCTCTAATAAGATCTACAACAAGGCGAACCTTACGAGCGGCGATACGAACAGTCTTTGCAGTAGCTTTTGCTGATGTAACTTGTTGTTCAGCCATTGGTTATCCTCCTTGCTTAAACTGTTTTTTTATCTGCGTCGCCATTTCCATGTCCATGGAAAGTACGCGTAGGTACGAATTCTCCGAGCTTGTGGCCCACCATGTCTTCTTGAATATAAACTGGGACATGTTTTCTACCATTGTAAACAGCAATGGTGTATCCAATAAAACTTGGGAAAATGGTTGAACGACGTGACCATGTTTTAATTACCGATTTTTTATCTTGATCTTTTTGTGCATCGATCTTTTTTAATAATGATTGATCGGCAAAAGGTCCCTTTTTTAAACTTCGACTCATTATGAAACCTCCTCTGCGATTACTCAATAAATAAATAATTCAGACTACATCTTTGAACCTTTACGGTGTCTAACAATAAACTTGTTTGAACGTGCTTTCTTTGATCTAGTCTTCTTACCAGTTGTCTTCTTATGCCATGGAGACAATGGACTTGGGTAACCAACTGGAGCCTTACCTTCACCACCACCATGTGGGTGATCGTTAGGGTTCATAACAGATCCACGTACGTGAGGTCTTTGACCACGGTAACGAGTTCTACCAGCTTTACCCCATACAACTAATCCATGTTCATCATTACCAACACTACCAATAGTAGCTCGGCAAATTGAAAGTACCATTCTAACTTCACCAGATGGTAATTTAACTAATGCATACTTGCCTTCGTTACCAAGTAACTGTGCTGAAGCTCCAGCAGAACGAACAAGTTGTCCACCTTTGCCAGGTTTCAATTCAATGTTAAAGATGGTTGAACCGACAGGAATATCAGCTAATTGAAGGGTGTTACCAGCCTTAATATCAGCATCCTTACCAGATTCAACAACGTCTCCGACTTTTAATCCTTTAGGTGCAATGATGTATGATTTAATTCCGTCTTCATAAACGATTAAAGCAATATTTGCAGTTCTATTTGGATCATATTCGATGGTTTTAACGGTTGCAGGAACACCATCATGATCACGTTTGAAATCGATAAGACGGTATCGATGCTTGTTTCCGCCACCACGATGTCTAACAGTCATCTTACCTTGACTATTACGACCACCGCTGTGAGCATTTGACTCAACTAAACTTTTTTCTGGCACGTTAGTAGTAATTTCACTATAGTCAATACTAGTCATATTACGACGGCCATTAGTAGTTGGTTTGTACTTTTTTAGAGCCACGTTATTTCCCTCCTATTCAAAGATTATTCTTCTGAGAAAATCTTGATTTCATCAGAATCGTTGGACAAAGTAACAATAGCCTTACGACGTTTCTTAGTACGTCCAACATATTGACCTTGTCGCTTTTTCTTACCTTTTACATTCATAATATTAACTTTAACAACTTTAACGTTAAAAATCTCTTCAACAGCATTTTTAACTTGAGTCTTAGTTGCTCGTACATCAACATCAAAAGTATATTTTTTGTCGTCCATTACATCGGTTGAAGCTTCAGTAACTACCGGACGTAAAATGATATCTCGTGCTTCCATTATGCGAGCACCTCCTCTACTTGAGAAAGAGCAGCCTTTGTAATAACAACCTTGTTGTTGTTTAATACATCAAGTGTGTTAACACCTTTAGCATTAATAACTTGCACATTTTCGATGTTTCTTGCAGAACGTGCAGCATTTTCATTGTTATCTTCCAAAACTACTAATGTTTTAGTTGATGCGTCAATTTTCTTCAAAAGATCTGATAAATCTTTAGTTTTTGGAGCCTTGTAGTCTAATGAATCTACTACTACTAAATCACCATTAGCAACTTTTTCAGAAAGAACTGACTTAACAGCTAATCTAGTAACCTTCTTTGGAAGGTGATATGCATATGAACGAGTAGTTGGTCCGAAAACAACTCCACCGCCAACCCATTGTGGGGCACGGATAGAACCTTGACGAGCACGACCAGTACCCTTTTGACGCCATGGTTTCTTACCACCACCACGTACTTTACCTCTAGATTTAACACCATTAGTACCTTGGCGTTGTGATGCTCTTTGCATTACGACAGTGTCATAAACAACGTTTTCATTTGGTTCAACGGCAAAAACAGCATCGTTTAAATCAACTGTTCCTTGTTTACTACCATCTTGTTTGTATAATGTTACGCTTGCCATCTACGGTTCCTCCTTTCTTATTTTCTTGATTCAATAACAGATGTTTTAACTGTTACTAATGATTTGTTTGCACCAGGAACGTTACCCTTGATTAATAGTACGTTGTTATCAACGTCAGCATTAACGATTTCAAGGTCTTGAATGGTAACGCGATTGTTACCCATTCGTCCTGGTAATTTCATTCCTTTAACAACTCGGTTAATAATGACACCTAATGAACCGGGACGACGGTGATATCTTGATCCGTGGGTTTCAGGTCCACGACGTTGTCCATTTTTGTGGATGTTACCTTGGTAACCATGACCTTTAGTAGTACCCGTTACGTCAACGACGTCACCTGGTTGAAATACGTCAGCTTTAACTTCGTCTCCAACTTTGTAATCTCCCAAGTCAACATCTCTGATTTCACGAATGAAGCGCTTAGGAGTAGTTTTTGCTTTTTTAACATGACCTTGTTCAGGTTTGTTGCTTAATACTGGACGTTTGTCATCGAATCCAAGTTGAATTGCATCGTAACCATCTGATTTGCTGTTCTTAACCTGTAAGACAACATTAGGAGTTACATCAACAACAGTAACTGGAACGAGTTCTCCGTTATCAGTAAAAACTTGAGTCATTCCGACTTTTTTACCTAAGATTCCTTTTTTAGCCATGAGTACACCTCCGATATTCTGTAATTATTATAGTTTGATCTCGATGTCAACACCACTTGGCAAGTCTAACTTCATTAATGAATCAACAGTTTTAGGTGTTGGATTCAAAATATCAATCAAACGCTTGTGAGTTAACATTTCAAATTGTTCTTGAGCTTTACTGTACTTAAATGGTGATGCCAATACGGTATATAGAGTTCTGTCCGTTGGTAATGGAATTGGACCAGAAATAGTAGCACCAGTACGTTGTGCGGTTGCCACAATCTTGTCAGCAGCTTGATCTAAAATACGGTGTTCATAAGCTTTCAAACGAATACGAATCTTCTCTTTTGCCATGTTTTTTCCCTCCTTCGTCTATTTTCAAAATAAGACTAGCTCCGTGGAAATTACCGGCACATCCTCGCATGGCAAAGCGGCCGGGTGTGTCGCAACCTCCCACATCAAAGCTAAATGTTGTACTAATTTTGGACAGTCTATCCCCCCAAAACCGAGTACTTAACTATCATACCCGATATTCTCTTATTTTTCAAGGCTTCTCATCACATTAAGTATAAAAAAAGTTCCAGAAACTTTTTCAATTTCTAGAACTTTTACAAAAAATTACTTTTCTTCTTTACTATTTCCACCATTTTTCTTAATGATGTCTTCTTGGATGCTCTTAGGAACAGCACTGTAATGATCAAAACTCATAACAAATGTTCCACGTCCCTGAGAAGCAGAACGTAAATCGGTAGCATAACCAAACATTTCTGATAGTGGAACCATTGCATGAATGTTTTGTGCCTTGTCTTGAGCTTCCATACCTTCAACGTTTCCACGTCGTGCGGTAACTTGTCCCATGACGTCACCCATGTATTCTTCTGGAACACGAATATCAACTTTCATGATTGGTTCAAGAATAACTGGATCAGCCTTCTTAGCAGCTTCCCTCAAAGCAATGGAAGCAGCGATCTTAAAGGCAGCTTCACTTGAATCGACTTCATGATAACTACCATCATATAATTTAGCTTTCAAATCAATCAATGGATATCCGGCTAATACACCATTTTCCATGGCTTCTTTTAGACCTTGTTCAACTGAAGGAATGAATTCTCTTGGAACAACTCCACCAACGATGGCGTCTTCAAATTCGAATCCTTTTCCTTCGTCATTTGGTGTAAATTCAATCCAAACATCACCATATTGACCTTTACCACCAGACTGACGAATAAACTTACCTTCGGCCTTAACTGGTTTAGTAAATGCTTCACGGTAGGCAACTTGGGGAGCACCAATGTTAGCTTCAACATTAAATTCACGTCTCATCCGTTCAATCAAAATGTTTAACTGAAGTTCACCCATTCCGGCAATCAAAGTTTGGCCAGTTTCTGGATTAGTTTCAGCTCTAAAAGTTGGATCTTCTTCAGATAACTTTTGCAAAGCATCATTCATCTTATCCTGATCAGCCTTAGTCTTAGGTTCAACGGCAACTTGGATAACTGGTTCTGGGAATTCCATTGATTCAAGACGTAATGGATGGTCTGGATCGGTTAAAGAATCACCAGTAGTGGTATTCTTCAAACCAATTGCAGCTGCAATATCACCTGAGAATACTTCTGGGATTTCTTGACGATTATTGGAGTGCATTTGTAGTAAACGACCAACACGTTCACGTTTGCCATTCGTAGCATTCAAAACGTATGAACCAGCCTTTAAGGTACCACGATAGACACGGATATAAGTTAAACGACCAACGTATGGATCGGTAGCAATCTTAAATGCTAATGAAGCAAATGGTTCCTTATCGTTAGCACGGATGTCAACTTGTTTGTCGTCATCATCTGGGTCAGTAGCAGTGTAAGGACGAACATCAAGTGGTGATGGTAAGTAGTCAACCACTCCATCCATCAACATCTGAACACCCTTGTTCTTGAAAGCTGAACCAGCAAAGACTGGGTAGAAATCAAGATTCAAAGTGGCACGACGAATTCCAGCTTTAAGATCTTCTTGTGAAATTTCTTTACCATCAAGGAACTTCTCCATTACGGCGTCATCAACGTCTGCAACGGCTTCAATCAAAGCATCATGACGCTTTTGAGCTTCCTCTTGCATGTCAGCTGGAATCTCATCAACATCCCATTCTGAACCTTCTTTATCTTCATCATAAACATAGGCTTGCATGGTAATTAAATCAATTACACCAGCAAAGTCAGCTTCAGCACCAATTGGCATCTGAACGGCCTGGGCGTTAGCACCTAAACGGTCATGCAAACTTTTAACTGACATATCAAAGTCAGCACCAACTTTATCCATCTTATTAATGAAGACAATTCGTGGAACAGCAAAGTCTGATGACTGACGCCATACGGTTTCAGTCTGTGGTTCAACACCGGCTTGACCATCCAAAACAACAATACCACCATCTAGCACACGTAATGAACGTTCAACTTCGGCAGTAAAATCAACGTGTCCTGGGGTATCAATGATGTTAACACGGTAACCCTTCCATTCAGCAGTGGTAGCAGCTGAAGTAATAGTAATTCCACGTTCTTTTTCTTCTTCCATCCAGTCCATTTGTGAATCCCCTTCATGGGTTTCACCAATTTTGTGGATACGACCGGTATAGTACAAGATACGTTCAGTAGTAGTAGTTTTACCGGCATCAATATGGGCAACAATACCAATATTACGAGTTTTGTCTAACGGAAATTCTCGCTTGTTAGCCATTATTTAACTCCTCTCAATCATTCACAATTTCATTATTTTAAAAAAGTGGCTAAATCGCTTTAGCCACCCACTTACAGTTAAAAACTAAAAGCTGATTACCAACGATAATGCGCAAAGGCACGGTTAGCTTCGGCCATTTTGTGAGTATCCTCACGCTTCTTAACTGCTGCACCGGTGTTATTTGAAGCATCGATGATTTCTTTTGCAAGACGTTCAGTCATGGTGTGTTCACCACGAAGTCTTGCATAGTTAACAATCCAACGTAAGCCTAAAGTAGTTCTTCGATCAGGACGAACTTCAATTGGAACTTGGTAGTTAGATCCACCAACACGACGGGCCTTAACTTCAAGAACTGGCATAACATTCTTCATTGCTTCTTCAAACACATCAACCGGATCGTTACCAGTCTGTTCTTTGATCATGTCAAATGCACCATATAAAATTTCTGATGCAGTCCCTCTTTTACCATCTAACATCAAATGGTTAATTAATTTAGAAACCAACTTTGAGTTGTAGATTGGATCAGGAAGGATTTCTCTCTTTTGCACTTTTCCTTTTCTAGGCATGTAAAAGTCCTCCTCAATAATAACTTAATTAATTGTCTATTCCTTAGGTTTTTTAGTACCGTATTTAGAACGACCTTGACGACGATCACTAACACCCGCAGTATCTAATGCACCACGAACAACATGATATCTAACACCAGGTAAATCCTTAACACGTCCACCACGAATTAAAACAACACTATGCTCTTGCAAATTGTGTCCAATTCCGGGAATGTATGCGGTAACTTCAATCAAGTTAGAAAGTCTAACACGAGCATACTTACGTAAAGCTGAGTTAGGCTTTTTAGGAGTCATAGTACCAACACGAGTTGCAACTCCACGTTTCTGAGGTGCAGGGTTCTGTGTGTTTTTCTTTTTGTAACTGTTATATCCGAAGCCTAAAGCTGGGGATTTTGATTTAGAAGTTCTAGATTTACGACCTTTACGAACCAATTGGTTAATTGTAGGCATCTAAAAAGTCCTCCCTTTCCTAATATAATATAATTTTTAAGTCCACACATCCAGGCGGTTCTTTTTTGAAGTTAAAAAAATCGCTTAGTTGTTTATAAGCACAATAAGTAGAATACCACGTAGAAAAAGACGTGTCAATAAGACTTCAATTAATTTCCGTACTTTTTGGTGGAGGTTTTGTTGATGATAATTTATTGGTTTATTGTAGGGAGCATCGTTGGATCTTTTATAAACGTTATGGTTGATCGAACCATTACGCACGAAAACTTTGTCTTCGGTCATTCTAAGTGTAGTAACTGTGGCAAGTTTCTAAAATGGTACGAACTCATTCCAATCGTGAGTTACATGATTCAATTCGGAAGGTGTCGGACATGTTCAACTCGATTACCACTTTATTTACTGTATTTTGAAGTAACCGGGGCCACCGCTTTTACCATATTTCCACCTGTTTGTTTGGATAACATCGAAAATTTATTGCTACTTTTAGTCATGCAGGTTATGGCAGCTTTTGATTTGTTAACCTACCATTTCCCTGCGGCATATTCACTTATTGCAGTAATGATAGCTCTTATAATTTCTAATCCTCCAACAAAGATGACTGGAATTTATATTATTGGATATTTAATATTGATAATAATAAATCATTACTTCCATTTCATTGGCAACGGGGATTTGGATCTATTCTTGATCCTTTTAATTGCATACGGAATTACGGTTACCAATCTAGTAGTTTTAACCGGGTCAATCATAGCGATCATTTATGCCATCTTATTTAAAAAACGTGCGATTGCTTTTATTCCATTCATTTACATTGCCACTCTAATTATATTAATTTGGTTTGCTTAAAGTTAAAAATTAAATTATGATTAACGTAATAAGTAAAGTTCTAATATATAGTCGTAATGGGTCGACAGTCTCTACTTGGAACCATAATTCCAAACTATTAGGAAAAAGACCCCAAACTTCTATGTTAGGGTCTTTTTGAATAGGAGATTATATTATTATGAAAGAATTAGAAAAAGCAATCAAGGAGAAAGGACAGGTTCTTCCTGGAAATATCTTAAAGGTCAATTCGTTTTTAAATCATCAAATTGATCCCAATCTGATGTACTCCGTTGGTAAAGAATTTGTCAAACGTTTCTCAAACGATAACATTACTAAGGTAATCACGGTTGAATCATCTGGAATTGCCCCAGCCGTTATGACTGGCCTAGTATTAGGTGTTCCCGTGGTTTTTGCTCGAAAGAAAAAGCCATCAACTTTAAACGATGCAGCCTATTCAGCTGATGTATACTCATACACCAAGCAAAAAACTAATCGCATCTTTATTGAGAAAAAGTTTCTCTCACCTGAAGATAATGTCTTAATCATTGATGATTTCTTAGCAAACGGCGAAGCCACTAAAGGGATGATTAAGATCGTTGAAGCAGCTCAAGCCAATCTAGTTGGAGTCGGCATTGTAATTGAAAAATCATTTCAACCTGGCGCTAAGTGGATCAAGGATCATGGAATCCACTTAGAATCGCTTGCTCATATTTCATCCCTTGATAATAATGAAGTAAGTTTTAAAAAAGATTGATTAATATGTATCAAAAAGGGAGTTCATCATTGATGAACTCCCTTTTTAGTTTAATAACTAGTTTTTACTTGAATCTTTTTGTTGCATTTCTTTTTCGACATCACTTAATGAAGTAACACCCTTGGTATCAGTCTTACCCTCTTCTTCTGGTTCAATGTTTTCATATTTCCCAACACCAGTACCAGCAGGTAATAACTTACCAATGATAACATTTTCCTTCAAACCAACTAATGGATCAACTTTACCACGAATTGCGGCATCAGTAAGAACACGAGTGGTTTCCTGGAATGATGCAGCAGACAAGAAACTATTAGTCTCAAGTGCAGCCTTAGTAATTCCAAGTAATACCGGACGGGCCGTTGCGGGTGTTTTACCACTAATCACAGCATCCTTATTACGATCCTTGAAATCATCAATATCCATCAAAGTACCAGGGAGGATGTCAGTGTCACCTGGGTCCATAACACGAACCTTACGCAACATCTGTCTTACCATGATCTCGGCATGCTTATCGTTAACTTCAACACCCTGTCTTCTATAAACTTCTTGAACCGCAGTTAACAAGTAAGTTTCAGTTGACAAAACATCTCGAACTTTAAGCAATTCCTTAGGATCAATTGAACCTTCGTTCAAAGCATCACCACGACGAACCTGATCGCCTTCTGAAACCTTCATTCGGGCCTTAATTGGAACCTTATATTTACGAGTATCGGACTTCCCTTTAATGGTAACTTCCTTGATACCTTCAGCAGGATCTTCTTCAATTAATTCAACCGTACCAGTAACTTCACTGATGATTGCCTTACCTTTAGGATTACGTGCTTCCATAATTTCCTGAACACGAGGAAGTCCTTGGGTAATATCTGAACTACTTGCAACACCACCGGTATGGAAAGTACGAAGAGTTAACTGAGTACCTGGTTCACCAATTGATTGGGCCGCAATGGTACCAACAGCTTCACCAACCTCAACTTCGTCACCAGTAGCAAGGTTTCGACCATAACACTTCTCACAAACACCATGAGCAGTATTGCATGTGAAGGCGGAACGAATTTCAACTGAATCAATTCCAGCGTCCACAATTTCTTGAGCAACGTCTTCATCGATCATTTCATTCTTTTTAACAATCACTTTACCAGTCTTAGGGTTCTTAACGGTCTTCATTGCGTTACGACCAAGGATTCGGTCATACAATGGTTCGATCATTTCGTCCCCTTCGGTAATGGCACGAACAACAAGACCACGGTCAGTTCCACAGTCTTCTTCTCTAACAATGACATCTTGGGCAACATCAACAAGTCGACGAGTCAAGTAACCAGAGTTAGCAGTCTTAAGTGCCGTATCAGTCATACCCTTACGAGCACCGTGGGTTGAAATGAACATTTCCAAGACTGAAAGTCCTTCTTTAAAGTTAGAGGTAATTGGAAGTTCCATGATTTCACCATTAGGTGAAGCCATCAAACCACGCATCCCAGCTAACTGAGTAAAGTTCGAAATGTTACCACGAGCACCAGAATCACTCATCATAAAGATTGGGTTCTGAGGATCGAAGTTTTTCATTAATTTGTTTTGAATTTCGTCTTTGGCGTCATTCCAAACACTAACAACTCGTTCATAACGTTCTTGGTTAGTAATTAAACCACGACGGAATTGTTTAGTGATGGTATCAACTTTCTTATGAGCGTTAGCAACAATTTCTGGCTTTTCCTTTAAATCAGTAATGTCAGAAATACCAACCGTCAAACCAGACTTAGTTGATTTATCATTACCTAAATCTTTGATTCGATCAAGAAGTTCTGAAGTTTCAGTAACTTGGTATTGACTATAAACTTCAGCAATGATGTCACTTAAAAAGCCCTTCTTAAACGGTTTAACCAATTCAGCGTTCTTCAAGTGTTCATGAATGTCTTCACCAGGCTTCAAGAAATACTTATCAGGAACGTATCCGTGCAAGTTAGTTGAAGTTGGTTCGTTCAAATAGGTAAATTTCTTTGGAAGAATCCCATTGAAAATAACCTTTCCAACCGTCGTTACTAAAATCTTATCCTTTTGATCGTCAGTAAACGGTTTGTCTGGGAAGGCGCTCGCTGGAATACCAATTCTGGTATGCCAATGAACCTTTCCATCACGGTAAGCTAATTCAACTTCATCAGGATCGTTGAATACCATTCCTTCACCTTCAGCCCCTGCTTCTTCAAGGGTTAAATAGTAGTTACCAATAACCATATCCTGTGAAGGAGTAACAACTGGTTTACCATCTTTAGGAGCCAAAATGTGTCCAGCAGCAGCCATCAATAATCTTGATTCAGCTTGAGCCTCATCAGATAGTGGAACGTGAATGGCCATTTGGTCACCATCAAAGTCAGCGTTATACGCAGCACAAACTAATGGATGCAAACGCATTGATTTCCCACTAACCAAAACTGGTTCAAAAGCCTGAATTCCAAGTCGATGCAAAGTAGGAGCACGGTTCAAAAGAACTGGATGTTCCTTAATGACATCAGGGAGAACTTCAAAGACAGCGTCGTCTTGACGTTCGATCTGACGTTTAGCGTTTTTAATGTTAGAAGCTAGACCACGTTTTACTAGCGCATGCATAATGAAGGGTTTAAATAATTCCAATGCCATTGATACTGGAAGCCCCATCTGACTTAGTTTTAAATTAGGACCAACGTCAATAACTGAACGACCAGAATAATCAACACGCTTACCTAACAAATTCTGTCTGAATCGACCTTGTTTACCCTTTAATAGGTGAGAAAGTGATTTAAGGGGACGGTTACCAGGTCCTGCAACAGGACGACCACGACGACCATTATCAATCAAAGCGTCGACAGCTTCCTGGAGCATTCTCTTTTCGTTTTGAACAATAATGCCAGGAGCGTTCAGGTCTAACAATCGTTTTAATCGGTTATTTCGGTTAATAACCCGACGATATAAATCATTTAAATCAGAAGTAGCAAAACGACCACCTTCAAGTTGAACCATTGGTCGCAAGTCAGGCGGCATAACTGGAATTGCATCCATTACCATCCATGACAACTGATTGCCAGAAGTAGCAAAGGCCTCAAGAATATCTAGACGACGAACTGCACGAGTTCGCTTTTGTCCCGTTGCTTTCTTAAGCGTATCTTTTAACTCTTTGACTTCTTTATCGATGTCAACGTCGTTTAATAAAGTTCTGATAGCTTCCGCACCAATTTCAGCGTGGAAACGATTGCCGTATTCACGCTTTTTGTCACGGTATTCTTGTTCTGAAAGCAACTGCTTCTTCTCCATTGGTGTGTTACCTGGATCGGTAACAACGTATGAAGCAAAGTAGATGATTTCTTCAAGAGCCCGTGGACTCATGTCAAGAACTAGTCCCATTCGACTAGGGATTCCCTTGAAATACCAAATGTGGGTTACAGGAGCTGCTAATTCGATGTGTCCCATTCGTTCACGTCTAACTTTTGAACGAGTGACTTCAACACCACAGCGATCACAAACGATGCCCTTATATCTGACACCCTTGTATTTTCCACAGGCACATTTCCAGTCCTTAGTTGGACCAAAAATTCTTTCATCAAACAATCCATCCTTTTCAGGCTTTAAAGTTCGATAGTTAATCGTTTCTGGTTTTTTAACTTCTCCATATGACCAACTACGAATGGTCTCAGGTGAAGCTAAACCAATTTGCATACTTTTGAATTTATTAACATCAACCATTGGCGTACCCTCCTTTATTATTTATTGTCGTCATTTGTATCATTTTTTGAGTCGGCATCAGATGAAGTTGGAGTTTGTTTCTCATTTTCATCTTTCTTTTCTTTATCCTTCTCATTTTTATCATCTTGTTTTTGAGCAAACTTACTCAATGCGTTCACGTTAACAACGTCTTCGTCATCGTCCATGTCACGCAAATCAATTTGTTTGTTTTCGGCATCGAGAACCTTCATGTCCAGTCCCAATGCTTGTAATTCTTTAACTAATACTCGGAATGACTCAGGAACACCTGGTTTAGGAATTGGATCACCTTTGACAATTGCTTCGTAGGTCTTAACCCGTCCGACAACATCATCTGACTTGTAAGTCAAGATTTCTTGGAGGGTGTGTGCGGCACCATAAGCTTCAAGAGCCCAAACTTCCATTTCACCAAAACGCTGTCCACCAAACTGAGCTTTACCACCAAGTGGTTGTTGCGTAACTAGTGAGTAAGGTCCAATGGCTCTTGCATGAATCTTGTCTTCAGCCATATGGTTAAGTTTCAAGTAACCCATAACTCCAACAGCAATTCGTTTGTCAAATGGTTCACCGGTTCTACCATCATACAGAACCGTCTTACCATCAGCTGGCATACCAGCTTCCTTTAAAGCGTCGGTAATATCTTCACTACGAGCACCATCAAAGACTGGGGTGGCAACGTGAATTCCAAGCTTCTTAGCAGCCATTCCAAGATGCAATTCAAGCACCTGTCCAATGTTCATCCGTGATGGAACACCCATGGGGCTCAATAAGATGTCGATTGGGGTACCATCTGGCATATATGGCATGTCTTCTTCAGGAATAATGACGGAAACAGTACCTTTATTACCATGTTTTCCAGCCATCTTATCTCCAACTTGAAGTTTACGTTTCTGGGCAATGTAAACTCGAACCATCTTGTTTACACCGGGCTTTAATTCATCGCCGTTTTCCCTAGTAAAGACTTTAACGTCTTGAACAATTCCACCGGCACCATGAGGTACTCGAAGTGACGTGTCACGAACTTCTCGAGCCTTTTCACCAAAGATAGCGTGAAGTAGTCGCTCTTCAGAAGATAATTCAGTAACACCCTTAGGGGTTACCTTACCAACCAAAATATCGTTGTCATGAACTTCGGCACCGACTCTAATAATTCCATCTTCGTCAAGATCCTTTAGTGCATCTTCACCAACGTTAGGAATTTCTCTAGTCATTTCTTCAGGTCCCAGTTTGGTATCTCTAGTTTCTGACTCATACTCTTCAATATGAATTGAAGTGTAAGCATCATCTTTAACTAGTCGTTCGGAAATGGCAATGGCATCTTCAAAGTTATAACCCTGCCATGTCATAAAGGCAACGGTTGGGTTTTGACCTAAGGCCAATTCACCATTTTCCATTGCTGGGCCATCAGCGATAATTTCATCGGCATCAACATGATCTCCAATTTTTACAATTGGAGTTTGGTTATAGTTTTTACCACCGTTAGAACGCATAAATTTCATCAATTTGTACGTATCTAAAGTGCCATTATCACGTCTTACCCGAATTTCTCTTGCATCAACATATTCAACGGTTCCAGGATACTTAGCAATCTTAGCAACTCCAGAATCATGAGCAGCTTGATATTCCATCCCAGTTCCCACAAGTGGTGCGTGTGGTCTGATCAAAGGAACAGCCTGACGCTGCATGTTAGCACCCATTAGGGCCCGGTTTGAGTCATCATTTTCTAGGAACGGAATACATGCCGTTGCCACCGCAACAACTTGCTTTGGTGAAACGTCCATGTAGTCAACGTTCTTTGAATTAGTTTCAACGTATTGGGACTTATCACGTGCCATAACTTGATCGTCTTGAAAGGTTGCGTCTTCATTTAATGGAGAGTTCGCCTGCGCAATCACGTATTTATCTTCATCATTAGCAGTTAGGTAATCAATCTTGTCGGTAACCTTATGAGTAGTCCAATCAACACGACGGTATGGGGTTTCGATAAATCCATACTTGTTAACCCGAGCATAACTTGAAAGTGAGTTAATCAATCCAATGTTAGGACCTTCGGGAGTTTCAATTGGACAAATTCGACCATAGTGAGTGTAGTTAACATCACGAACTTCATATCCAGCACGGTCTCTAGTAATACCACCAGGTCCTAAAGCAGATAATCGACGTTTATGGGTCAATTCACCTAACGGGTTCGTTTGATCCATGAATTGTGAAAGCTGTGATGAACCAAAGAATTCTTTAACAGAGGCCACCACTGGTCTAATATTAATTAGTTGTTGTGGCGTTACCGTTGAAGCATCCTGAATGGACATTCTTTCTCTAACAACTCGTTCCATCCGTGAAAGACCAATTCGGAATTGGTTTTGAAGTAATTCACCAACTGATCGAACACGACGGTTCCCCAAGTGGTCAATATCATCAACAGATCCAATTCCCTCTTGAAGATCCAAGAAGTAATTGATTTCAGCCAAGATGTCCGCTGGGGTAATGTGTTTATAGTCCAGATCAATATTGTCATTACCAATTACAGGAACGACTTTGTCTGGATCTGTATTTGAATATACTTTAATTACTTGAACAGTAACTGGATCAGTTACGACAGCTTGATCGGAAGGATTAAAGGTGTAAGCCTTAAAATCTTTGTTAGCCAAGTACGGCTTCAACTTTTCCATCAATTCTTTGTCAATCACATCACCTTTGTTAGCGATGATTTCACCAGTATCTGGGTCAGCAAGGGTTTCGGCCAAAGCTAATCCCATTAAACGAGTCTTCATGCTCAGTTTTTGGTTTGTCTTGTAACGACCAACTGGTGCCATGTCGTAACGTTTTGGATCAAAGAATCTTTGGGTTAACAAGTTTCTTGCTGACTCAGCTGTCTTTGGTTCACCCGGACGCAAGCGTTCGTAAATATCCTTTAATGATTCCTCAACACGAGAATCATCGGCATCTTTATGAACGTCTTTTTCAAGGGTAAGTGAGAGACTATCATTAGTATTTCCAAAAATCTCAGTAATTTCATCATCTGATCCAAAACCAAGGGCACGAACTAATTCAGTCAAAGGAATCTTTCTAGTACGATCAATTCGAACGTATGAAATATTCTTCGCATCAGTTTCAAATTCCATCCAAGCACCACGGTTGGGGATCACAGTTGAACTGTAAATTTCACGACCATTTTTGTCGAGATCTTTATGGTAATAAACACCTGGTGATCGCACTAATTGAGAAACGATAACACGCTCTGCACCGTTAATGATGAAAGTTCCTTGGTCAGTCATAAGTGGAAAGTCACCAAAGAAAACATCTTGAGTCTTAATCTCACCGGTTTCATGGTTGGTTAACTTGAGAGTAACGTGTAATGGGGCTGAATAATTTGCCTCATGAGCACGTGCTTCATCAACCGTGTACTTAGGTTCCAATAGTTTATAATCAACGAAATCTAGTGAAAGCTTTCCCTGAAAATCCTCAATTGGCATAATATCTTTAAACATTTGACGCAAACCTTCGTCTAAGAACCAGTTATAAGAATTTGTTTGAATCTCAATCAAATTTGGAAGATCCAATACCTTCTTAATTCTGGAATAACTTCTACGGGTCCTGTGTTTTCCATACTTTACAATGTGTCCTGCCAAGTTATTCACCTCTCCCTAAAATTCCACGAAAAAGAAATGTTACGTTTTTGTTACAAAAAGCCATATTGCTGGTTTTTGAGCAAAAAAAATCCAAAAATAAGATCTAAATCTTACTTTTGGTTCTTATAAACGCCATCACGGACAATAGATCGCAACGACTCATTTCAATTCCCAGTTGCATACTCTACATATAATACAAAGAATCAAAGTAAAAGTCAATTAATATGCACAAAAACTCTCAGTAAAAATTTACTGAGAGTTTTAACGTTATTTACTTAGAATTTCTTCTTTGGGATTCTTAACTTCACGTCTATTGATCGTAATCTTGTTTTTATGCGCACCGATCGTAATCTGATCACCGGGTTTGAACTTGCCCGCTAGCAAGTCTTCACTCAATGGATCTTCAACTTTATCCTGCAAAGCTCTTCGAATTGGTCGAGCACCATAGGTTGGATTGTAGCCAACTTCAGCAACTAAATCAATGGCAGCTGGAGTCATTCTAACTTTGTAACCTAATCCATTGGCACGATCAATCAGTTCTTGAGACATTAACTTAACGATCCGGTGTAATTCTGACTTAGTCAAGGAATGGAAGATCACCGTATCATCAATTCGGTTCAAGAATTCTGGTTTAAAGAATTTCTTCAACTGTTCTTGAATCGTGGCCTTCATAGCATCGTAATTATCATCATTACCCGATTTTTCAGCGGCAAATCCAACGGTGTTCTTGTATTGCAGCTCTGTAGCACCAATGTTGGAAGTCATAATGATAACCGTGTTTCGAAAGTCTACCTTTCGGCCCTTGGCATCGGTTAAGTACCCATCATCTAGAACCTGAAGTAGCAAGTTAAAGACGTCAGGATGAGCCTTTTCAACCTCATCAAGTAGAACAACTGAGTAGGGATGCTTTCGAACTTTTTCGGTAAGTTGACCACCTTCATCATAGCCAACGTAACCAGGGGCAGACCCAACCATTCGACTAGTCGAATATTTTTCCATGAATTCACTCATGTCAACTCTGATCATGTCATCTTCTGAGCCAAACATTGCTTTTGCCAAATCCTTGGCAAGTTCAGTTTTACCAACTCCGGTTGGTCCAAGAAACATGAACGATCCAATGGGACGATTGGGATCTTTAAGTCCACTTCGTGCCCGACGAATTGCTCTTGCAACCGCTGAGACAGCTTCATCTTGTCCCACAACTCGTTCGTGTAAAATCTTTTCCAAGTTTACCAAACGCTTCTTGTCAGACTGTTTCAAATGAGTAACGGGAATCCCGGTCCATTCAGAAACAATTTGAGCAATATCTTCAGCATTTTCTTTTAATTGATAATTATGGGTCTTGTTAGCGTCATTTTCTTTAATGCGCTGTTTTTGGGTTAAATCAGCAATCTCTTTTTGTAACTTTTGTTCTTGCTTACGAATTGAAACCGCATCTTCAAAGCGCTGTTCCTCAATGGCTTTGTCCTTATCATTTTTAACGGAACTAAGTTTTGATTCAGCGCTTGCTAACTTGTCATCTTTTCCAGTTGAATCCAGTCTAACTTTAGCTGCACCTTCATCCATCAAGTCAATTGCTTTGTCAGGAAGGTAACGATCACTAATGTAACGACTAGATAAATCAACGGCTGCATTAATGGCATCATCGGTGATTTGAACGTGATGGTGTTCTTCGTATTTGGGACGTAATCCCTTAAGAATCTTACGTGATTCATCCTTACTTGGTTCTTCAACTTCAACCGTTGCAAAACGACGTTCTAATGCTTCATCAGATTCAATGTACTTCTGATATTCATCTAAGGTAGTAGCACCAATAACTTGAACCTGACCACGAGCAAGAGATGGCTTTAAAATATTTGAAGCATCAACTGATCCCTCAGTTCCACCAGCACCAATCAAGGTATGCAACTCATCAATAAAGAGAATGACATTGCCACTATCTTCGACTTCCTTTAAGACCTTCTTTAAACGATCTTCAAATTGGCCACGATACTTAGTGCCAGCAACCAGTGATCCCATGTCTAATTCCATTACCCGCTTATTTTGCATATCCGCAGGAACAGATTTATTCACAATTTTTTCCGCTAAACCTTCAGCAATGGCAGTCTTACCAACACCGGGTTCACCAATTAAAACTGGATTATTTTTAGTTCTTCGGCTTAAAACCTGGATGACACGACGAACTTCAGCGGTGCGTCCAACCACTGGATCGAGCTGATTATCTCGAGCAGCTTTAGTCAAATCACGTGCCAGTGAATCTAAAGTTGGAGTTTCACTTTGTTCTGACTCACCATTCGAATTATTTTCAGAAGCCATATTAGTATCTGCAACCCCCATCTTTCGGATCGTTACTTTTCGAACTTGTTCTGGGCTAACTCCCAAGTTAGTCAAAATTCTTGAAGAGAGCATCGCATCATCACTAGTTAAAGCTAGCAAAATGTGCTCAGTACCCACTTTAGTTGATCCATACTGCTTGGCAATCTTTCCAGCTAAAGCTAAAATTTCTTTCATCTTTGGAGAATACGGCAGATACGTGTTTCCATCGACCTTTAAATTACCGTATCCAGCCAACTGCTCAATTTCTTCTCTAACGTCCGCCTCGCTGACGGCAAGTTGTTGGAGAGTTTGATAAGCAATCCCATTCTTCTCAATGGTAAGTGCCAGTAACATGTGTTCGGTTCCAACAGCTTGGTGCTGGAAACTCTTAGCTTGTTCTTGGGCAATTACCAAAACGTTTTTTGCACTAGGGGTAAATAAATTATGCATATGCAAATCTCCCTTCATTTCTCTTTAAATCATAATCCATAATCAAACTAACACTCATATTTAAGCCGGTAAAGTAAAGCCTCTAAAACACTCGCTCTAACCTGATATTCCATTGCTTGATCAGGGAGCCTAATTGCCTCTTTCTTTAAAATAGCAGCAATCATGTTCTCCTCTTTCTCGGTAATGACTCCATTAGCATATAAGGTGGTTAAAATTGATTCTTCATCCTTTTCGGAAATTTCATCACCAATTGAATCAATCAAACTGTCTAGGACATCCGAATTATCCATTAAGTTGATTTTTTCAATCCTGATGTAACCACCACCACCACGTTTGCTCTCAACTAAATAACCATTACGCAACGTAAAACGTGTTTTAATTACATAGTTAATTTGCGAGGGCACCACGTCAAAATGATTGGCAATGTCTGATCGACGAATTTCGACTCGTTCTTGATCATTATCACCTAGCATATCCTTCAAATAATCTTCAATAATGTCCGATATATTACGGCTTGCCATAAACTCATCTCATCTCTGACTAATGTTGACTATTATTATACAAAGAAGATTTGTAAATTCCAAGTAAATACTCTTGGAAACCAAGGTAATAAAAAAATCGGGAAAACAAGATTCGAACTTGCGACCTCCACGTCCCGAACGTGGCGCTCTACCAAGCTGAGCTATTTCCCGATGCTTAAATATTAAAAAGTATATAAAAATCGGGAAGACAGGATTCGAACCTGCGACCCCCTGGTCCCAAACCAGGTGCTCTACCAAGCTGAGCTACTTCCCGATGAATGCACCTAGTAGGAGTCGAACCTACAACCTTCTGATTCGTAGTCAGACACTCTATCCAATTGCGCTATAGGTGCATATAAGCATTAAACGTTCACATTCATCAGCGAACATATATTATTATACCAGAAGTATCCGATTTTGGAAAAGAAAAATAAAAAAATAACCAGAAACATCTGGTTATTTTCACCACCACAATAGCACGCCCACTACTACGATAATCGTAACGACTAGAATCGAAACATAAAGCCACTCGTTTTTTAATTTGGAATCGTTTTTAACGTTAATCCGAATGTCATGACGTTTAGAAACGTGCTTTTTATTATTTAATTTGGGATCATCGATAATCTTTAAGAAGGTCTGTTGGGCGGACTTCCCTTTGGGATGCTTGAATTTAAAGTACTCACCATCAGGCTTTAAAAAACTCCCATCCACATCATCTTGAGCGTAAATGTCGATGATGTTTAAAAGCTGTTGTTTTAGTTTTGGATCAAGAATTGGCGCCGCTAGCTCGACACGGTTATCCATGTTTCTTGTCATTAAATCAGCAGAAGATATCCACAATTTAGAATCATCCTGAGTGAAGAATCCATAAATTCGACTATGTTCCAAAAACTCACCAACAATGCTTGAAACCACGATTTTTTCTTTTTTCCCGCAAATTCCAAGTTTAAGACAGCAAGCTCCTCTAACAACGAGCCTAAATGGTACACCCACTCTGGCCGCATCATAAATGGCTGAAATCACTTCTACATCAGTCAACGAGTTAATCTTTAAAAAGACTGCTCCTTTGCCGGTTCTTAAATAACTTTCTTTAACTTCCTGGATCCCATCAATCACTTGATCTTGAATTTGATGGGGAGAAGCTGATAAAACCTGATAACTGGGTTGAGCGGCATCTGGAGCTTGCAAGTAATCGAAAAATTTTGATAGGTCTTGAACATAATCATCCTTACTGGTAAAGAAACTGAGATCAACAAATCCCTTCGCAGTTTGCATGTTGTAGTTTCCCGTTCCAACCTGGATATAGCCCTTGGGGTGATTGCCCTCTTTTGTTAACACCAAACAAGTTTTACTATGAACTTTCATGTCTTTTTTTCCAAAAATAACATGAACACCAGCATTCTTCAGTTTTTCAGTTACTTTCAAGTTGTTCTTTTCATCAAAACGAGCTCTTAATTCAACCACAACGGTGGTTTTAATTCCCTTTTGAGCGGCTTTTGCTAGTAAATCAACCACTTCAGAGTGTTTTGAAACCCGATACAGGGTTTGTTTAATCGCAACAGTTTTAGGATTTTCGACCGCTTCTTTTAAGAACTGCAAAAACTGACTAAACGAATCATATGGATATTGGATAAGGAGATCCTTTTGATCCAAGTACGAAAGGATTGAGGCGGAAGTCGGCCAAGTTCGAGGATTAAATTTTGCGTAACAATATTCTGGATAATCAGGTGAATACTTACTGACGATCTCAAATAGATAAGTTAAATCAACCGGACCAGGAATCTTAAAAATAGCATTCTTTTCAATCTTAAACTTGTCAATAAAATCATTTAAGAAATCATCGTCAGTATTACCATCAAATTCCTCAACTTCAAATCGGGTTACCTTTCCTTTTTCCCGGTCAACAAGATACTGACGCATCCGAGAAATTGTTTCAAAATTATTATCCTCTTTTTCAACATCTAAGGTGGCATCAAGGTCTCTCGTCACTCTAAAGACGACCGTTCCAGTAATTTCTTTTCCATTAAAGAGACGCTTGAGGTTATGATTAATCAAATCTTCAAGTAAGATATACGTATCAATCCCGTTCGATTTAACCGAAAGCAAGCGGTTAAACTTAGAAGGAATGGGAATAATCCGAATGGCTTTTTTATCATCACCTTTGACTAAGACGCCAATCGCAATTTGCTTGTTAGAAAGAAACTTTAAATCATAATTTTCATCAAACTCTTTAAAGGAAAGTGATGGTTGAATCTTCTTAATAAAGTATTGATTGACTTGATCCTTTTGTTTGTCATTAAGGTCTGCATAAGACTCAATCGAACAAACATCTCTCTCCTTTAATTCTTGATTTAATTTATCGTAATCATTGTATTGGATCTTAAAATTTTCATCATTACGATCATGAATCTGATCCAGGATCTGGCTATAGTGAAGTCCAGACTTTTTTTCAATCCCATTATCACTAAGCTCCATTTGCCCTTGAACGCTTGGAACCCTGACACTATAAAACTCATCTAAATTATTTGACCCAATTGCTAAAAACTTCAGCTTTTCCAAAAACGGAGTGAACGATTCAGTGGCTAGATTAATCACTCTTCGATTAAATAAAGTCCAACTCAAATCCCGGTTATAGCACGAGTCAACATACTCTTCATTTCTCTTCATGTTATTTCAAATCCTTAATAAACGTATCATAATCAATCTCAACTTGTTTCATGTATTCATTGGCGAACTCAATGAATGACTTTTTGACCTTGTCGCTATTTTTTAGGTACCCGATAATCATCGGAAACGTTGGTGATTGACTGTGTGCCCGTGCAAGTAAGATCACACAAACTAACACGTAATCCTTAAAAGCGTCTAAATCCAACTTATTAAGATTTACTGAGCCCTTCATATCCTTAAACTGACGCACGTAGTAACTCTTATTACTAGTATTAAACCATCCTAAAAATGGGTCCGATGCAGTTTGAAGAATCAGCTGACAATCAACAATATTTTCACCCAATGAATCATTTTTGTTCATACCAATAACATTGTTTTTATAAATTGGAAGGGCTTGCTTAATCTGCAAAACCAAGTAATTATTGTTAGCGTCCTCTAGTAAAACTAAAAAGCAAAGGGTGCCAACACTTCCCACTCCCACACTGTGTCTTACAATATCAACGATCTGGAAGTTAGAGAGAAAGAAACGGATATCACTCTTAGTATGATTGTAGTAACGATCGAGTCCATCACTAATTTTTTGATAATCTTTTTTCCCAATGTGAACCGTAACCGGTTCATTATCAATAAAGCGCCGTTCCCCGTTTTTAAGAACGGTTGTATACTTTTCCACAGCGTAGTCAGAAGTACTTCTAAGGGCCTTGTTAATACTCTTAGCGGTAATTTTTTGAAACGATTTTTTAAAATGCTTCTCACCGTCTTTTAATGTACCAAAAATCTTAGAAATATTTCTGATGGAATTAGGCAATGTCAGTTTATCCATGGCTGGAATCTCCGTCATCCTGACCAAGGCACTACGATAAGCCTCCAAGACATCCCTTAAAAACGGATTAACTTCATTTGTGATGTCAAATCCTTGTTGCTTAGCAACAAGTAAAGCACTTACCAGAAAACGTAATAAGTCATCTTCAAAGTGACCTACGTGAGATTCGTCAAAATCATTTAAATCGAACAAAAGTTGATGCTCTGGAGAACCATAAAAACCAAAGTTGCCAAGGTGAGCGTCACCTGCAATCAACAGATTGATATCACTCATGGGAATAGTACCTAAATCATGGTTCATTAGCTCAACGCTTCCCCGATAAAAAGAAAATGGATTTTTGGCCATTCGTTCTCGTTTTAATCCTAAAAGTCCACTAAGTAGCAGTGAATCACGTTCAGTCAAAATTGGTTTAATGTCCCGCTTTCTAGCTTTGAAATTCCGCATGGCTTCCATGTTGGCATCATTACTCATCTTCTCACCAACATGAATTAATTGATCATCATTCATTGAAACGTCATTAAGTAAAGCACTTACGTTATTAAGCCCATAAGGCGATTTTTTCTCGAGTTTCATATCGCTTCTCCTTTATTTGATCAATCATACCGTTATCGTAATTCTAACTTGCCATGTAAATGGAAATCAACTTATTACCCACATCACAACATCAATTTAACTCTATGATAGCGCTGTCGGACCCGTATTTCTACCTTGAATCAATATTTTAAATAAAAAAGAGAGTCCTAGTAATAGGACTCTCTTACTGTTTTAAATTTTAAATGCCGGGGACCGGGATCGAACCGGTACGGTCATCACTGACCGCAGGATTTTAAGTCCTGTGCGTCTGCCAATTCCGCCACTCCGGCAGTATGATAACAAAAAAAGCGGAAGACGGGATTCGAACCCGCGACCTCCACCATGGCAAGGTGGCGTTCTACCACTGAACTACTTCCGCATATGCCGACTATAGGATTCGAACCTACGACCTCTTCATTACTAGTGAAGCGCTCTAGCCAACTGAGCTAAGTCGGCGAAAAATCAATGCGGGCGAAGGGATTCGAACCCCCACGTCCTAAGACACTAGAACCTAAATCTAGCGCGTCTGCCAGTTCCGCCACGCCCGCATAATAATGTGTTACTGGCAATGAGCCGTGGCGGGTTCGAACCGCCGACCCTCTGATTAAAAGTCAGATGCTCTACCAACTGAGCTAACGGCTCAAATGGAGGATACAGGGATCGAACCTGTGACCTCCTGCTTGTAAGGCAGATGCTCTCCCAGCTGAGCTAATCCTCCATTGATAGATATCATTGCGATAAAGCGCAACGACAACTATTAAATAATATCATTTTGATGTTTAAGCGTCAAGAACAAATTGGTTACGCTTCAACGATCAATTCTTCTCAAACCAGTCATACAACAAGTATTATTATACCGGAATGTCTTATTGATTTCTACTATTTTTGTTAAAATTTTTCATTTTTTACAATCTTCTTCATCCCATGCATATAAGGTTGAAGAACTTCGGGCACATTCACCGTTCCATCTTCATTTTGATAGTTTTCAAGGATAGCTGCAACCGTTCTACCAACGGCTAAGCCAGAACCATTTAACGTATGAACGTACTGCAATTTGCCGTTCTCATCTCTGTACTGAATGTGAGCCCGTCTTGCCTGAAAATCAAGCGTGTTAGAACAACTTGAAATTTCGCGGTACCGATTTTGAGCTGGCATCCATACTTCAAGATCATGAGTTTCAGCGGCAGTGAAGCTCATGTCACTTGACGTTAGCGTGATGACATGATAAGGCAGACCGAGTTTCTGAAGTAATGTCTCTGCTTGATGCGTAATTTCCTTTAAAGCATCCCAAGACTCCTCGGGCTTGGTAAACTGAACCATTTCAACTTTGTTAAACTGATGCAATCGAATTAAGCCCCGGGTATCTTTTCCGGCACTTCCTGCTTCTGATCTAAACGCTGGGGTCAAGGCGGTGAATTTCACTGGTAACTTCTCTTCAGAAATGACTTCGTCGCGATAGAAATTAACCAGTGGAACTTCAGCAGTCGGAATCATGGTCAAGTCACTATCTTTAATCTCAAATCCAGCCTTATTTTCTAGGAATTTAGGAAACTGCCCGGTCCCAAACATTGAATCAGAATTAACCATGTATGGGGGTAAGACTTCGGTGTATCCAGCATCGGTGTTTTGATCCAAATAGAAATTATATACCGCACGTTCTAATTTGGCTCCTGCACCTAGATAGTATACGAAGCGACTTCCTGATACCTTAGCACTTCGCTTGAAATCTAAAATATCTAAGTCTTCGCCAATTTCCCAGTGGGGCTTAGGGGTGAAATCAAACTTCCGTGGTTCACCAATTCGTCTTAACTCTTTTGAACCCTCTTCGGTGAGACTAACGGGAACTTCATCAGCAGGAACATTGGGTAAATGAGCCTCAATATCATGTTGTTCGGCTTTGATAGTTTCTAGCTTTTCATCCAGCGCCTTGATCTCTTTTCCAACTTCACGCATTCTGGTAATTTGATCATTTGCGTCCTCTTTATTGCGCTTGAGCTGTGAAATTTTCTCAGATACCTCATTTCGTTCCGCTTTAAGCGACTCACTTTTAACGATTAGATCACGCCGTTCTGAATCTTTTCTAAGTAAATTGTCAATCACTTCGCCAGGCACATTTCGCTCGGCTAGCTTTCCTTTATACCAGTCTGGATTACTTCTAATCAACTTCATATCTAACATTTTAATTTCCTCCCTTAAAAGACACAAAAAGACCCTCGTCATATTGGGACGAAAGTCTTTTCGCGGTACCACCCAAGTTCCAATTAAGGCACTCGATTAATTAATAACGGTAATTGCCGTGCGGGATTGGCCGCCCGAAATACGTGCTGGAATTTTCAAATGACAATTTTCACCAACATTGTCTCTCTGTGATTCTACTTAATGGGCACGTCACGTTTATTTGTTGCGTCAATTATACAATAATCTCTTAAATTATCCTAATACTTCTTGAATTTTGTCAGAAAGTCTCTTTAAAACTTTGTTTCTGGCGTCCGCATCTTCGACAAAATCATACTTATCCCCGTTAATCCTAATCTTAGGAGATAAGTTATAATCCTCGTACCATTTCGAATATCTCTGGTTTAACTCACGATAATATTCATACAAACTAGCGTCATTATCGATCTGTTCGTATTTTCTTCCACGCTTTTTAATTCTTTTAAGCATCGTATCAAAAGAAATATCAATATAAATCAGTAGGTCCGGTATTTTCTTATATTTACCGTTAGGGATCGGTTCCATCATGTTCTTTAATAAAGAATCATAAATTTGAACTTCTGTTTCAGTTGCTCGACCAAGGTCAGCATTTAGATGAAACAGTAATGAATCTTCAAAGATTGAACGATCCATCACACTGTACTTATCAGAAGAAGCTTCTTTAATGCTGTCCAAACGTTTATTTAAAAAATAAATCTGAAGCAAAAAAGCATACTTTTTTGGGTCTTTGTAAAACAACGGAAGAATCTTATTATCATCAACGGACTCGTAATATGCTGGTGAGTTTAGTTTCTCAGCCAATAATGTCGTTAACGTGGTCTTCCCTGCTCCAATAGTTCCTGATAATACAATCATTTATTTGATCCCCTTAGACTAATTTAAAGAATTTGCAATTGTAATTGTACCATTTAAAAATCATGAATTTAAGACTAGCTTTCATTCTTTTTAATTTCATCCGTATAATCTTCTGAAGGTGAGACATCCACTTTATCGAGAGGAATGATATGGGTATGATGAACAAATTTGTACCCAAAATACAAGATGATAACCAACGGAACACTCATATACGTGACCGCAATCTCAAATAAGTTGAAGTGAGCAAAGGCACCAATATCTTGACCACAAATAACAACGATACACAGGATTAAAGTGATAATTGGACCGACCGGGAACCAAGTCGCATGGTATTTAAGTTCTGAAACTTTGTGTCCTTGTTTTATAAACGCCCTTCTAAACCGATAATGTGAAAGAGCAATCCCGAACCAAGCAATAAATCCAGTCAACCCGGAAGCAGCCACTAACCACATGTAAATCTTAGATCCAAAGATACTTGTCATAAAAGTCAACAACGAAATCACCATGGTTGCTAGGAGCGCTAACACTGGAATTCCACGCTTAGATACTTTGCCAAAAACTTTTGGAGCATAACCTTCATCGGCCATCGAATACAACATTCGCGTTGAGGCATACATCCCAGAGTTGGCTGAAGAAATCACGGAGGTCAAGATGACCGCGTTCATAATACTTGCAGCTCCAGCTAATCCGGCACGTTCAAACACAATCGTGAACGGACTAATGGCAACATCTGAAGCACTTGATCCCAACAAATCGGGACTAGTATATGGAATAATTGCAGCAATCACAACAATTGCCAGAATATAGAATAAAATGATGCGCCAAAATACTTCATGAATCGCTTTTGGAACCGTCTCCCGCGGGTTTTCTGACTCTCCAGCTGTAATTCCAACTAACTCAGTTCCTTGAAATGAGAATCCAGCAATTACGAAAACACTCAGAATGCCGGGAATCCCGTTTACGAAGGGAGCCTGCTTATAGGTAAAGTTCCTCATTCCAATAAAGTGACCACCCATAATTCCAAAAATGGTCAAAATTCCGACGGCTAGAAAGATAAAAATCGTGATCACTTTGATCAAAGACATCCAGAACTCAGTTTCTCCAAACGCCTTGACGGATAAGATGTTAATCAACAAAATCAGTGACAGAGCCGCTAAACTCCAAATCCAACTCGGAAAATGTGGCAGCCAGAATTGCATGACGATTGCCACCGTACTAACGTCAACCGCCACCGTAATTGCCCAGTTAAACCAGTAGTTCCAACCCATTGCAAACCCTAAAGCTGGATCAACGTACTTAGCTGAATATGTAGCAAATGATCCAGAGACTGGCATATTAGTGGCCATTTCTCCCAAACTAGTCATCAAAAAATAAACCATGATTCCCATACATACATATGCTACTAACGCACCACCGGGACCAGCATTGTGAATTGCTCCACCACTAGTCACAAAAAGACCGGTTCCAATACAACCACCAAGGGCGATCATAGACACATGACGAGACTTTAATCCCCGCTTCACCTGTCCGTTTCCATTTTTTTCAGACATAAATTCTCCTCCTAAATAATTAAGAAGAAACCCAATAACAAAACGACAAAGAAAAAGACCCTCTTGAATAACTTCCAAAAGAGTCCACAAATTCTTACTAATCGTAATCTTAGAAAGCTCTCCGTGCAACACACGACAGTCCTTGACTTATTAAATCAAAACCCAACCAATCATTTACCACGTGATCAGTTTCGGCAACTTTCCCTTTCATAAGCCCTCATCGATTAAGTGAATCTCTGGCAAATTACTGATAAAAGTCGCGCCTCTTCTTAGAATTCATATTTCATTATAAGTAAAGTATAAGTGATAAGTTAACGATTATCAATCACTTTCATGAAATTAGTAAATTGTATTCTGAAAAATCTTTGTTGTACTTAGCTCCTTGGCCCACTTTACGTACCCATATTCACAAACTTGAAGCCATGTGTAAGCAATTAAGGCGGCACCAACGGTATCTGAAGGAAAATGGGCATTCAGATAAACCCGTGAGATCATCACTAGGAAAAGAACAATTGCTAAAATAGTTCTAATAATCCATTTAGTTGATTGTCGATTAATCATTGGAACCACTATGATCCACAGGACGCTAATCACTAGAAAAGCTCCTAAAACATGTCCACTAGGATAACTAAAGCCAGTGTCCCCCGGCAAATGCATTGAGGGACGGGGTTTGGCTACGATGTGTTTAATCACAAATCCAATGGCATCTCCACCAAAAACCAGTACCAGCGAAAAGAATGCCGGTATTTTATACTTAAACCACCACAACAAAACAGCAATTATAAGTATCCACACAATATCCATCTTGGGACTCGCGACAAAACTAATCATTGAGAAAATGGTTTCTTCAAATGAAGACGGGTACCCTTGAATGGTTCCAATTATCATTGAATCTAAAAAGTCAACGTAGCCAAAACTCATTTTGACTCCAATCGTCAGGATTAACGATAAAAGAAACGCAATTGTTAATTTGTACGGACGACTAACGTCCCTTCCAATCATCATAAACGCCATACCTCCAAGAATTCATATAAAAAAAGTATAACATAATATCGATTAGCCGATTGAGAGAAGCACCAAAATCGCCGTGATTAGTGTGATATAATTGCACCATGAATTTTACAGATTGGAGTTTTATTAATGATTCATAGCCTTATTATCATGTTACTGGTAGGAGTTTTTGCGGGTGTTCTGGGTTCAATCCTAGGAATCGGTGGTGGGATGATCATTACACCGGTTTTAACCATCGGATTTAATCTTGACATTAAGTATGCGATTGGTGCAAGTATCATTGCCGTGATTGCTACCAGTTCAGGAGCAACGATCGCCTATCTAAAAGACAACGTCTTAAACTTACGGGTAGCCATGTTTCTAGAAATTGCTACTTCCATTGGGGCCGTTGCTGGTGCTTTACTAACTGGAGTGATCAATCCAATCTTTCTCTACATTTTGTTTGGCCTGTTACTCTTCTTTTCCGGTCTAAATATGGTTAAAAAGATTTGGGGCAAACAGGTTCAAACGAATACAACCAGTGAAGATAAAATTGCAAAAGAACTCAAACTAAATGGTTCTTACTACGATAAAAACCTAAAAAAGCAGATTGACTATAAGGTAACAAACGTTCCAGCTGGTTTAACCGTAATGTTTGGTGCCGGAATTGCCAGTGGTTTACTGGGAATTGGATCCGGTGCCTTTAAGGTGATTGCGATGGACACTTTTATGAAAATGCCACTCAAACCATCGAGTTCCACCAGTAATTTAATGATGGGGGTCACGGCAGCAGCGAGTGCCACCATTTACTTTTTTAACGGATCAATTTTGCCTCAGATTGCCGTCCCACTGGCGCTCGGAATTATCGTTGGAGCAACCGTCGGGTCACGTGTGATGCAAATCATGCCTTCCAAATTAATTCGAATTATTTTTATTCCCATCCTAATTTACCTTGGCGTTCAAATGATTCTTAAAGGATTTGGGGTGAACTTCTTATCATGAGCACTCAAAATAATGTAAATCAAAGTGAAAAAAATCAAGAAGCTGAAAATATTCGAATCGAAAAACTTATCGGAAAAATCATGCGTATCGGCGTGATTATTTCCGTCATCATCATGGTCTTTGGACTTTTCTTGTACCTTGTTACCGGAACAACGGGGTTTGGCAGTCACTATTGCCTAACCTCCTTTGGTCAACTGCTAAAGGGAATCATTCAATTAAAACCCTATTCCATCATGATGTTAGGCGTTTTTGCTTTGATCCTAACGCCAGTTCTAAGGGTGGTCGTATCAATCTATTCATTCTATAAAGAACACGATAAGATGTACGTCATCATTACTACCATCGTCTTCATCATCTTGATGATTAGTTTTTTCCTTGGAACTTACCTGCATCTTTAAACAATTTTAAACAAAAGCGGAATTAGACAAATGTCTAATTCCGCTTTTTTAATAATTACATTAACTTAAATAATTTTCCATCCGACTTAGTGCTTCCTTTAAATCGTCACTAGAAGCAGCGTAGGAAATCCGAACGTGGCCTTTACCACCGTCACCAAACGCTGATCCGGGAATTACCCCAACTTTAGCGTTTTGCGCTAAATCCTTGGCAAAACGAACGTCATCATTTCCATAATTTGCTGGAATTTTTACGAAAATATAAAACGCCCCGGTAGGATCAATCGGATCAAGCCCCATCTTCTTTAGTTGAAAAATGGCCCCATCCCGATTCTTTTGGTATTCATCTCGCATCGAAAAAGCATCATCCATCCCATTCTTAAGTGCCTCAAGTGCACCATACTGAGCAGGGTCTGATGGTGAAGAAACTAGATAACCATGCATCTTATTAGCCTGAGTGATAAATTCAGCGGGCCCAACCGTGAACCCCAGTCGATAACCAGTCATTGCGTGAGACTTAGACACTCCATTAATTACAATCGTTTGATCAGGTAAATACTCTGCCAGTGAATGATGTTTAATACCATAGGTTAACTCACTATAGATCTCATCGGTAATCACAAAGAGTGAATGTTGTTTCAGAATTGGGACAAGGACTTTTAACTGCTCTGGTGTGTATTCAACCCCAGTTGGATTATTTGGATAATTTAAGATCAACGCTTTAGCACTGGGATGATTTGAGAGTGCCTCATCCAATTCTTTAGGTGTTAAAACAAAATCAGAAGTGGACGTATCAATAAACACGGGTTTCCCACCAGCAAAACGTACTAATGACTCGTATAGGGGATAGAAAGGTGCTGGAATCAAAACTTCATCGCCAGGATTAACCGTGGAAAGAATCGACGAAGCAAGCGCTTCGGTTGCTCCCATATTAACCATTACTTCAGTATCAGGGTCATACTTTAAATTATATTTCTTTGCCATAAAGTTGCTGATGGCATCTCTTAAAGATTTGATTCCTTTATGAGGAGAATAATGCGAGTGATTATCTTCAATACTCTTCATCATTGCTTTTTTAACGTGTTCAGGGGTGTTAAATCCTGGTTCTCCCACTGATAGCATAATCAACCCGTCAATATCAGATATCGACTCCGAAAAAGCTCGAATTGCTGATGGTTGCAGTTGAGTTAAATTCTTGTTAAACCGATTTTGCAAGTTTTCATTTAAAGTAGGCATGTTAATCCTCTTCCCTATCATCATCGTCAAGAAATTCAATCATTAAATTAAATCTCTTTTAACTAATTCTTCGCCAATTTCAACCGTATTTAGTGCAGCACCCTTTAATAAATTGTCGGCTACTACCCACATATTATAGGCATCACCATTTTCTTGGTCCGGTCGAACTCTTCCGACATATGTATCTTCTTTGCCAGCAGCGTCGATTGGTTGTGGGTAGAGTTGTTTTTTTGGATCATCTTTAAGAGTTACTCCCGGAGCATCATTTAAAATCCTTTGGATCTTTTCACGACTGGCGGCTTTTTCATCCTTGACCGTGAAATAAACTGACTCACCGTGACAAATCTCCACTGGAACTCTGACACAGGTAGCGGTCACCTTAATATCTCCAGAATCCATATCATTCAGCATGATTTTCTTCGTTTCGTGAATCATCTTCCACTCTTCGTGAGTATAACCGTCTTTTTCAAACACATCGATTTGGGGCAAGAGGTTGAACGCCAGCGGATAATGTTCTTTTTCACCTTTGACTGGGAAAATGTGAGCATCCATCTTTTTGCCATCAAGGTGTTCTTGCGCTTCATCTTTTAATTCATCAAGTCCACTCTGACCGGCACCTGAAGCAGCTTGATAAGTAGAAACAATAATTTGTTTTAACCCAAACTGCTTTCTAATCGGCTCTAACGCCACTACCATTTGAATAGTGGAACAGTTTGGATTGGCAATGATCCCGTGATGATTCTCTAAAGCATCTGGATTCACTTCTGGCACAACTAAGGGAACATCCGGGTCCATTCGAAACGCACTCGTGTTGTCAACCGCAACGGCACCACGCTTCACGGCTTCTGGTAACAATTTTTTGGAAACCGAACCTCCGGCTGAAGCAAGGACTAAATCAACACCGTTAAATGAGTCGGGAGTGGCCTCTTCGACGGTTAACTCGTCGCCTTTATACTCGAGCTTTTTCCCAGCGGATCTTTTAGAAGCCAACAATTTAAGACTTTTAACCGGGATACTTGATTCAGCTAACTTATCCATGAGACGTGTTCCAACGGCACCAGTGGCACCTAAAATTGCGACGTTATACTCTTTCATTACTACTTGCCCCTCTATAAAATATTTTCTAATCCAACAACTAACCCATCTAAACCGTCAACTCTTTCAATGGCAACCTTTAAACCATTCATAAATGAATCACGATCAAAGGAATCTTGACGAATGGTGAGTGCTTCACCATCTCCGCCAAACAGCACCTGTTCATGAGCAACATATCCGGGAAGTCGAACGGAATGAATCGGAACTCCATCATACTCAGCTCCGCGAGCACCTTTTAGGGTTTCGTCGGTTGAAACGGATTCTGGTTGTTTTTTTCTTCCCTCACTGATTAACTTTGCGGTATTAATAGCGGTCCCAGACGGAGCATCCTTTTTATCCTGATGATGCATCTCGATCACCTCAGCATCAGGGAAATATTGAGCTGCCTCTTTAGCAAATTTCATTAACAATACCGCCGAAATTCCAAAGTTAGGGGCAATAATCCCACTCACATTTTCATCGTTCGCTAATTTTTGCAACTCAGCTAGTTGATCATCAC
Organism: Fructilactobacillus sp. X7R7C1; assembly: GCF_059901065.1. Classification (NCBI taxonomy): domain Bacteria; kingdom Bacillati; phylum Bacillota; class Bacilli; order Lactobacillales; family Lactobacillaceae; genus Fructilactobacillus; species Fructilactobacillus sp. X7R7C1. The sequence goes on along the minus strand of NZ_JBWXVF010000001.1, from coordinate 508,734 downwards.
TTAACCCACTGGTTCCAATAACCGGATGAATCCCATTATCCAGGGCAAATTTAGTGTTGGGATAAGCTGCTTTTGGAACCGTAAAATCAACCCAAACGTCTACGTCTGGGCCTTTAATCTGATTAAAATCGTTATAAACTTTTACGTCTTTTGGTAAATCATAACTTTCAGGACTCAAATCGTTCGCTTTCGGGTCATATACGCCTATCAAATTAAAATCACCATTCTTTTCAATCATCTTAACGGCCTTTTGGCCCATTGAGCCACGAAAGCCCGCTACTAATACTTTAATCATTTAAAATGTCTCCTAAAGAATCAACGCCTAGTGCTTTTGCCAATTCTTTTTTCTCATCTTGATTTAGGGTTGCAATTGGTAAACGACAACCACCCACATTTAAACCATTAGCATTTAAAGCTGCTTTAGTTGGTGACGGGGATGGATACATAAATAACGCTTGCATCTTTGGTGTTAACCAACGTTGAAGCTTACCAGCTGCTTTGTAATTCCCCTGATCTAAATCATCGTACATTTCCCTTAATTGTTTGCCATAGACATGCGAAGCAACCGAAATGACACCATTGCCACCCAACATTTTCGTTGCCAGAGCCTGAGGATCTTCACCACTGTAAACCAAGAAATCATCTGGAGTGTTGGAAATAATGTACTCCATATCAGGCAGTGAACCGCACTGTTTAATTCCGGCGATGTTATTGTATTCGGATAATTCCACGACCGTTTCCTTATCCATGTTCACGCCCGTTCGTCCAGGAATGTTATAGATGATGATTGGTTTATCCGAATGATCGGCAACGTACTTAAAGTGTTCCTTCATGCCCCGTTGATCGGGCTTGTTGTAGTAAGGTACCACTACCAAGCCATAATCAATCCCATCTAATTGCATCACTTTCTGGTTAAACTCAGCCGTTTGTCGGGTATTGTTTGAGCCAGTCCCTGCAATTACCGGATAGTGATCGCCCACAATCTTGCCAAATTCACCGTACAGTTTTAATTTTTCGTCTTCAGATAATGTCGGAGTTTCACCAGTCGTTCCGCCGACCACAAATCCATTGGTCCCCGTATCAACCAAATGTTTAATCAGCTTCTTAAGCCGTGTAATATCAACCTCACCGTCATTGCCAAACGGGGTGACGATGGCCGTTAATAAATCTGCTTTTTCTACCATGATTATGATCTCCCCTATTTTTTTGTTCCTTGTTGCATTCGATAATTCAAAAATCCGATAATGGCTCTACTTCCAATCGCAATTGCCTTTGGATTGGGGGTAAGCGTCGCCTCATGAAGCTGAGACTTTGGGTCACCAATGCCCAACCAAAACATGGTTCCGGGAATTTTTGACAACAAATAACCAAAATCTTCTCCCGTCATTGCGGGCATCGTGTTAATAAAATCAACGTTTTTTTGCTTTTCCATGTAATCAATAAAATTACTGGTTAACTTCGGATTATTCTCGACTGGCAAATAACCGCCCTGATTCAGGTTGAGTTTAACCTGGCAGTCGTAACTCACTGAAATCCCATTAGCGACTTCTTTTAACCGCTTATCAATCAACTCAATCATTTTCTGGGTCAGACCCCGAATCGTTCCTTCAATTCGAGCATGACCAGCGATCACATTTCGAATGGTACCGGCTTCCATTTTTCCAAAGGTAACAACCCCGCCTTCAATCGGATCAACACTCCTTGATACAATCGTCTGAACCTGATTAATAAACTGACTGGCGGCCACAATCATGTCGTTTGCATCCTGCGGATAAGCAGCATGACCACTTTTTCCGATCAGGTCAACGTTGACCTCGGTTGTCCCAGCGAACAGTGTACCCATCCGACAACCGATTGCCCCAACCGGAAGCTGGGGGTTGTCATGTAGACCATAAAATTCATCTGGATGCCACTTCCCGGTAAAAATACCATCCTCGTATGCCACTTTACCGCCATTTTCACTTTCTTCAGCTGGTTGAAAAAAAACTAACAAATTATCTTGGGGTTGATGAGCAGCATAGTAATTCAAGATACTCAACGCAACCGTCATGTGGATATCATGACCACACGCATGCATCACACCATCATTTTTTGACACAAACGTTAAATTCGTTTTTTCCTTAACTGGTAACGCATCAATATCCGTTCGGTATCCAATGGTGCGCTTGGGATCAGTTCCATGGACCAGCACCAAAATCGCCGTTGGTAACTTTTCTGGTACATTAACTTCCATGTAGTCCGTTTTAAACTTATCAATGACTTCTTTTAGATATTCATGGGTCTGAAATTCATGCATTGCTAATTCTGGAATTTGGTGAAGATGACGATAAATTTCAAGGAGATCATCGTCACTCAACTTGGTCGGGTTATTTGACACATTCATCACTTCCTTAAGTCGTCTTCAAGTTTAGTCTTAGACTTGGTCTGAGTGTCGATGTCCTTGATCTTTTTAGCAGGAACCCCGGCTACCATGGTATTAGGTTCAACATCATGCAAAACCACTGAGCCAGCAGCAATCACCGCACCCTCACCAACATGAACGCCTTCAATCACAACCGCATTAGCACCAACTAAGACGTTTTCGTCAATTCGAACCGGTTTAGCACTAGCTGGTTCAATCACACCGGCCAAAACAGCACCAGCACCGATGTGACAATGCTTTCCAACGATCGCACGACCACCCAGGATGGTCCCCATGTCAATCATAGAATCATCACCAATCTCAGCTCCAATGTTGATTAAAGCTCCCATCATTATGACAACATGCTTTCCAATTGAGACCTGATCACGAATAATAGCACCAGGTTCGATCCGAGCGTCTAGGTTCTTGGTATCAAGTAATGGAACGGCAGAATTTCTAGCGTCACTTTCGATTTCATAATTACTAATTAATTTTTTATTTTTTTTCAAAAATTTAGAAACGTTGGTCCAGTCACCAAAAATGACACCAGTTTTGTTAGTGGTAAAATTCTCAATTCCCTTAGGAAATTTGATTTTTCCTAACTTGCCTTTCAAATAAACCTTGACTGGGGTCTTTTTGTCTGAGTTAGAAATAAATTTAATGATTGACTGTGCATCTAATTGTGCCATCTTCTAGTTCTCCTTTAATTTCTTATCTAAGTGGATCAGGTCCGCATAACTCTCACGTTGGACCGCTAACTGTGCTTTACCATCTTCAACAAACACAACGGCTGGCCGTGGATTTCGATTATAGTTGGAAGCCATTGAGTATCCGTAAGCCCCGGTGTTGAAGATTACAAAAACATCGCCCGGTTGGCTCTTTGGGAGCGGTTGATTCTTAATCAAAATATCACCTGATTCACAGTATTTCCCGGCAATCCGAACGGTTTCAACTGGCTTTCCATCAACATTGCCTGCAAGAGCGCCTTCATAGTCAGCCCCATATAAAGCTGGCCGAATGTTATCACCCATCCCACCATCAACGGAAACGTACGACTTAATCCCGGGGACATCTTTTCTGGAACCAATCGTGTACAAACTATAACCCGCTGACCCGACGATTGAACGTCCCGGTTCAATCCAAATTGATGGAGTTGGTAAATCAGCCTCAGTTGTTTTTTGTTTAATCTCATCCACAATGGCTGAGACGAAGTCCTCTGGGGCGACGGGATGTTCTTCGTCGGTGTATTGAATACCAAAACCACCACCAACGTTGATTACCTTCGCCGTGTAAGCAAAATTGTCATGCCAGTGCTTCATTACATCAACAAGTTTATCAGCCGCTCCCACAAAGCCTTCGGGTGAAAAAATCTGAGACCCAATGTGAGCATGAACCCCTTTCATATTCATTCGCTTCTCAGAAAGGACCTTTTGTAAAGCTTCATCAGCTTGTCCTGATGCCAGATCGAACCCAAACTTACTGTCGACTTGACCCGTTTGGATGTACTCATGAGTATGAGCTGAAATACCAGGGGTAATCCGTAACATCACGTCGATGTTTTTATCTTGCTCTTCTAGCACGTCGTGGAGTAACTCAATTTCATGGAAATTATCCAACATAATCGTTCCCACTCCGTTTTTGACAGCCATCGTTAGTTCGTCTTTTGATTTATTGTTGCCGTGAAAACTGACCCGTGCCATCGGAAAATCAGCTTGAAGCGCGGTGTACAACTCACCACCGGAAACTACGTCAATTCCAGCTCCCTCTTGCTTCACAATTTGATACATTCCAACCGTGGCAAACGCCTTACTAGCATAATTAACCGAGTAACTAACTTTACGGTCTTCAAAAACCCGTTTAAATTTTTCAATTTGATTCCTGATTTTACTAACGTCATAAACCTCTAGGGGTGTTCCATATTCTTTTGCTAAATCACTGGCCTTAATCCCACCAATGTACAAATCATGATTTCTTATATCTTGCTCATCAATAACCGACTTCATCTCACACCTCTTAAATAATTTATAAAAAAAGATCTTTTTGCTCAGGAGTTGAACAAAAAGATCTAAAAATAATTAATTTGACATTATTTGATCAAATATTCTTGAATAGCTCCCCGCAGAATATCTGCGACAGTCCGCGATTTATTAAATCACGTCCCAGCACCAGTGCCACTACTCTGACAGAGTGCTTCGGCAAACAACCCTTTCACTAACTTCTTCGACGAGTAAATCTCCATTAGCTAATCTTGTTACTTGCAACCTCTATTTAAATTTGTTAAAAATATAACCCATTTTGACCTATTCGTCAATTAATATCATCTAAATTAATAACTATTTCACATATTTTGGGTTCCAAGATTGATAAATTAAAAATTAATGCTACAATTCAACTTAATTAAATTCTTAAGGATGAATAATTCATGAAAGTAACCAAATTTGGCGGAAGCTCACTAGCTAACGGAACCCAATTTCAAAAGGTAATTAATATCATCAAATCAGATCCAGATCGGAAGGCAGTCGTTGTTTCTGCTCCCGGAACTCGCTTCAAAGGTGACGTGAAAGTTACCGACTTATTAATCGAGTATGCTAACAAAGTCCTTGACCATGAAGACTTCTCTGACGTTCTTAATCAAATTATTGATCGCTATCAAGAAATTGGTGAATCATTTAACGTTCAGACGAAACAGATTAACCAAATTGTCTCACAGTTAAGAGAATTACCTAATCAATCGTTTCTGGATTCTGCTCATCTAATGAGTACCTTTAAAGCTCAGGGAGAGTACCTCAACGCGCAAATGTTGACGATGATTTTAAACCAACTTAAAATTCCCGCAAGGTTTATGGATCCAAAAGAAATTGGTTTTAAAGTCACCGGCGACGTTGCCGATGCGCAAATCAATCCCGTTACCTACGGAAACATCAGAAGATTTCGTGACGTTAAAGAAAAAATGATCTTTCCAGGATTTTTTGGGGTCAATGATGATAATCAAATCGCTACCTTTTCAAGAGGTGGTTCCGATATTACCGGCTCAATCGTAGCTCGTGGGCTTCAAGCTGATCTATACGAAAACTTTACCGATGTCAACGCAATCTATTCGGTTGACCCGCGGGTGGTTAAAAACCCGAAAGCTATCGACGTAATGACTTATAGAGAAATGAGAGAACTCTCGTATGCTGGTTTCTCAGTCTTTCATGATGAAGCCATCATTCCAGCAATCCAGGTCGGAATTCCAATCAACGTGAAAAATACATCGGCCCCTGATTTACCCGGAACCCTGATTGTTCCTGAAAATAAATTTCAACCAACTCGCGTAATTACTGGGGTAGCCAGTGCAAAGCACTTCTCAGCACTGTACATTCATCGCTATCTGCTTAACAAACAAGTAGGTTTTACCCTTAAGATTCTCAAAATTCTGTACAAATACAACGTGTCGTACGAACACATGCCTTCTGGAATCGATGACCTGACCATTATCTTTGATAAGGCCCAACTAAATGACCATATCGTCAAAGAAATTACAAGAGAAATCAAAGATGCCCTTCATCCCGATCAAATTCGTTGGATTAATGACTATGCCATCATCATGATCGTTGGCGAGGGAATGCAGTCTGATAATCACACCATTGAAAAAATCATTCGGCCACTAACCGACAATGGCATCTCCATTCACATGATTAATCAAGGAGCTTCCAAGATTTCCGTGATGCTTGGAACTGACATTAAAGATTCAGATAAAGCCGTCAAACTAATTTACAGAAACTTCTTTGACAACAACCGACTAATTTATTAGGAGACTAAATTATGACTAAATTACTTAAAGTACACGGATCCGAAAATCAATTCTTTATTTTGGATCAAACCGAATTAGACCAAAAACTAACTGACGCGGAACTTAAAAAACTTGCTCAAACCATTTCAGACCCCAAAAATCACATTTTAAACGGCGTCGATGGGGTCCTGGTAGTTGATTCATCAAACCACCCCAATGCACTGGGGAAAATGCGAGTCTTTAACGCCGATGGCAGTGAAGCTTCAATGTGTGGAAACGGACTTCGGACCGTTTCTCGGTACTTGTCACAAAAGTTTGGTCAGGATGCTTTCAAGGTTGAAACCAACGATGCAGATCTAGATGTGACAAAAGAGAGTGACATTGCACCTGGAGTTCCCGCCTTTAGTGTTCAGATCTCACCAATCTCATTTGACGCTAAGAGTCTGCCCCTTGAAAATATCAAAACACCACTGTTAGATCAGCCAGTCAATGATTTCATTTCTGGATTAGATTATTCAGCGGTCGCAGTGCCTAATCCTCATCTCATTAGTTTTATGAGTATGGATCAAGTTAAATCAGACGATTTAGTTAAGCTAGGCAAAATGCTAAACGGAAAAAACAAGTACTTTACGGACGGTGTCAACGTTAGTTTTGCTAACGTCATGGATCAAAATGAACTTTTCGTTCGAACCTTCGAACGGGGTGTAGGTCTTACAAATGCCTGTGGGACTGGAATGACGGCCACTAGTCTAATTTACGAAATCTTAACTCATGATTCGGACTTTGACGAAACCGTCAATATTTATAATCCAGGTGGGATGGTAAAAACTCACATAAAACGCAGTGGGGTTCACTACGATCTTCATTTGATTGGAAATGCGACTTTTACTAATGAGTTAAATATTAGTGAAAGTGACCTAAGAAACGTCAACCTCGATAATATTCAAATCACCGATACCGGTGAGGAGCAGGATTATCAAGACTTTGTCAAACAGCTTCAAACTAACTAAAAACCACATTGACACGAGGTCAATGTGGTTTTTACTTTCAATTAAGATACGATTCCCTTCAAAAGATGGGTGATGTGAAAGAACAGTTGAATCGCCAACTCGGCTAGTAAGAACCCAATCGCCAACGCTCCTGCAATCATCGCGACTTGCATTAAGTAAACAAACGCTAAGTGCGTGTTGCCCGTTGCAATGTATTTCATAACTTCATACGCCTGTCCACCGGGAACAAGCGGAACTAACGCTGGAATGTTAAAAACGATGATTGGCATTTTTTTGTACCGAGCTGCCAGCATTCCCAAGATCCCAATCGTAAACGCTCCAAAGACGTTTCCACCAACGTAACCACCAAAAATCGAATTGTAGGTTAGGTACACTAAATAGCTGGCAACCCCCACCAATCCACCTAGATTAAGAGCACGCGGTGGCACGTTGATCAAAATTGCAAAACAAAGGGTGGCAACGTAAACTCCAATTATTTTCACTAAAATTTCAATCATAAACACCCCTATCCAAACCACTTCAAAGCAAGTGCCACTCCAAATCCTAAAGCACACGCTCCCATAATGGCTTCCATTGCTCTAGCTGGTCCACTAACAAGGTTGCCAGACATTAAATCTCGGACCGCATTAGTAATTTGGACGCCAGGAACAAGCGGCATCACACTCCCAATAATCATATTATCCACACCACTTCCAAGTCCCAACTTTCGGGCTAGCATGGCTAACATGCCAATTGAAATGGCCGCAGTAAATTCGTTTATAAACTCAACTTTCACGATACGATTCAAATAGTCAAAAATAATCCAACCTAACATCCCAATCAGACAGGTAATAAAGAATACCGAATAATCACCACGAAAAACCACTTCAATGGATCCTGAAAGGACCGCTGCCGCTAACATTTTCATCCAATACGGAAAATAAGTATCCAGATCACTAACGTGTTGCAATTCTTGATAGAACTGCTCTAACGTTGTCTTGTGTTCCGCAAAGCGTCGCGATAAATCGTTCACAGCCGTGATTTTTCTTAAGTCAAAAGCCCGCTTATCAATCTCAGTAATCTGAGTTTCTGAATTATCATTAACGGAAATCATAATTCCAGTAATCGTAATGTAAGTCTTCAAGTTTGGCATCCCAGCATTTCGTGCGATTCGCTTAATGGTGTCATTAACTCGTGTCATTTCTGACCCATTTTCAATCATGATTTTACCCGCCAACATACAGGTCTTAATGACCAAGTCACTATAATTACGAAAACGCGAATCCGGATCCAGTTGATTCTTCCCAAACATGCGACTCACCCCTTTTCTTTAATATTTCTAGCATATCAAAATATAAGTAAAAAATCTCATTGAGTTTTCGTTACAAAAAACTATTTTACGAATGGTATCCAGACAGATATAATTAAATTAGATTTGTAACGGTATCATACAGGAGGAAAAATATGAGTGACAATGTAAAGTTTAGTGATTTAAGTGAGCAGGGCCAAAAAAAGGTTGTTAACGATTTTGTTCCTTTCTACATCAAACTATTTAGGAACAACAACCTGGAAGTTATGAGTACTTTTGACGGTGAATCTGGTGTAATTGCTGATTTAAACCGTGAAATCGTCACTCTGAGTAATAATAGTCCACGAGACGTTGTCGCTGACATCATTGAACTTGACTATGGTGATTTCGCAATCCTTTTAAGTAAATTAAGTCAGACTTACTTTGAAAACGGTAACCCCACCACTGATTGGTCAGAATGGTATGTTAACGAAACCAATAAATTAGATCCAGACAGCACTTTATAGATCACTTTAAAATCACAAAAAAACAGTTTCTTTCTCTAGTAGAAAGAAACTGTTTTTTTATATGTCTTTGCCGTTATCGTAAAATAAATCATCATGTCTTCCCCGGTCAACTTCTGGTTGAATCGTGACATGGTCAATGTGATACTTACTCTTCAATAATTTATTAATCTTATCGTAAATTAATTGGACCTGATCTAAGGGCATATTTTTCATATTAACGTGAGCCGAAAAAACGATGCTGTTTTCATCCACCATCATCGCATGCACGTGGTGAACACCAGTCACCCCATCAATTTTTAATAGATCTTTTTTAATGGCAGCGTAATTCAGTTTGGGGGCACTTTCCATCAAAATCCCCACTGTTTTCCTAATGATGGGCCAACTCTCCCACATAATGTAAAGTGCCACTAGGATGGTCACAATTGGATCCACAATTGTCCAATTCAAGAAAGCAATTAAGATTCCACCAATAATAATTCCAAGCGATGACAACGAATCACTCAACAAGTGGAGGTAGGTGGCTCTCATGTTCAAGTTGTGCTTAGCGCCTTTATTTAACAAAAAAGCAGAAAAGAAGTTGGCCACAGTTCCGACAACTGCAACCACCAGCATTACTGGCCCATTAATTGTTTCTGGATGTGAAATTCGCTTAACAGCTTCAATAATCAAAAAAAGCGAAATTAAAATCAAAAACAATGAATTCAAGAACGCCGAAATAATTTCAGCTCGTTTAAAGCCATAAGTGTTCTGTTTGGTTTGTTGTTTTTTACTTATTCGATGAGCAATATAGCTCAATACAATTGAAATGGAATCCCCCAAATTATGGAAGGCGTCCGAAAGAAGTGACAAACTTCCCGAGAAGATCCCACCCAAAAATTCAAGAATCGTAATGACTGCATTTAATACCGTTACTTCGAAAAATCTCATTCCAGATAATTGATCATTATTCATAATCTTTCTCCTTTAATTCGACTTAAAAAATGTTCCCTGTATAGTGACTCTCTGGCATCTTAGTAAAATCATAAGCCTGGAGTTGCTCGCCGTTTTTCAGGTAAGCATGCAAACTTTCTGAGATCATTAGGTTAAGTGGTTCATCTTTTTGCTGAAAAACCACAACGGGCTTTCCCATTTGAACCCCCGCACCAATCTCATACGCAGTACCACTATCAACATTACTACCACCAAAATCAACCACAGCCACCACTGCTTCAGCTGCTTCTAGATTTTCCATGTCACGATGATAGATCTCGTTCGCCCACGGAAGGGTAAACTGCTCATTTTCAGCGTCCTGATGTTTACGTGGCGAATAAAAATCAGTCACCGTTGGATTTGCCTCTAATGCGTGTTCAACAACTTCAATTCTTTGAATTTGTTCGTTACTAAAAAATGGACTTGCTAAATAAATTTGGGCCATGTTAACTCTCCTATTTTCTGTTTAGTCTTCTACCATTCGCCATTCACCCTCGCCAGCTTTTGAAATTAAATTCAAAAAGTGAAGAGCTTCTTTCGCTTGGTCCTGATCGTGTTTATATAATTCGTTTAATCCGGCACCCGTATTAACTGGTCGTGACAGATCAAACTGACCTTTTTTACCAGACTGACCAGTTGCCATTGCTACCACAATCTCGCCACTATTAACCCTGGTGACAATGAAGAAAATGGTAAAATCATCGTCTTTTTTCATGTAAGCAGGCATTGCCCAAATGTCGTCAGCAATTTGCTGCATCTCATAATCTTTGAACTTATAGTCAAGGTGATTCTTCTCATTCACCGGCTTATTAAGTACAAATATCATTTTATCAAAGGATTTTTCACCTAACTGGATGTTATCTTCCACGGGACATTCTCCTTACTTTACTAACTTTATTGTAGCAAATTTTAAAAAATTTACATACTAATTTTTGGAAATTACCTTTTCCATATCATCAGGCAACTTGGCTTCAAAATTTAACTGCCGTCCTTGAAACGGATCAAAGAAAGAAAGCGTAAAAGCATGTAACGCCTGGCGTTTAATTCCCCGATCAAGTGGACCATGATAAAGTTCATCACCAAGCAGCCGGTGACCAATTGATGTCATGTGAACCCGAATCTGATGGGTACGCCCAGTGTGAAGTTTAATTTCTAATAGTGATGCATCACTTAAGTCTTTTTTAACCCAGTATTCCGTCTGTGCGGCCTTTCCCGACGTAGTCACTTGTCTCGCAAAGTTATCACCAATTCGCCCAATTGGCTGGTCAATGATTCCGTGCTTTTGTGTCATTTTGCCAGAAACGATTGCTAGGTATCGCTTATCAATTTCATGACGATTCAGCTCTTCATTGGCATAACTATTTGCCAAACGATTTTTAGCAACTAAGACCACTCCACTAGTAAACCGATCCAAACGTGTAATAATGTGCGGTCGTAAATTTGCGGCCTCTTCGTTTATTAAATGGCCTTTAATCCGATTCACCAGTGTATCGGATTGGTTGCTTGGGCCTGGAACCGACGTTAACCCAGCTTCTTTATTAACCACTAGCCAATTCTCATCTTCGTAAATTATATTAATTGGTTCAAAACTAACCGCAATTCGTGGATCAGATAATTCATTTGGGAGAAAGACAGAGACGACATCATCAAAGGAAACGTTAACCGATGGCTTGACGGTCTTAGCATTAATCTTAAAAGCATTTTTCGCTCGCTTTAAGTCTGCATACATCCGATGACTAATCCCATGTTGACTCAAAAAGGCCTTGAGCGATATGGGACTAGTATGAGAACTTTTAAAATTAACTTTCATGGTTTTTTGCTCCTTTGACCAAAATAAATAAGGCGATGCATCAAATGCACTGCCCTAATTAAATATTTTTCTGCGTAAAAATTTAATATCCCATACACCAACGGCTCCCATAGCTAGTAGAATAATTCCACAAACTACAAAGGTTAATGCGGGCTTATTGGAACTAAATACCGAATCAATCCCACCTAAAGCAATCGGTGCTAAAAAGATTCCACAATTACTACCAATCAACAAGATGGAAGTGGTTAAGTTCAGAGTTCCTTTGGATGAAATTTCAGTCGCAATGTTTAAAATGTAGGAAACCACAATCGCATCAAGAAAAGTTACTAGGAAAAAGCCAAGCGCCGCACTAAAGAACGAGTGTGATAACCCAATCCATAGCTGACAAAATCCACTAGCAATAATTCCGACGGGCAATAAATATTTCTTCAACTTCATCAGTGCCATACTGAAGACTATACCACCAACTAAGCCAAAGATTGGCGCAATACTGATAACAACCGCTGACTGTTGTGTGGAACCAATCCCGGTTCCTTCAATAAATTCAGCAATTCGAACGGTGGCACCCACATACGTAATTTGATATCCAGCAAGTAGCATGGTCCAGAAAAGAACATCAGTATTAATCTTTGGAAAGTATTTGTTTTTTCGTTCCGCTTGATAATGTTCCACTTTTGGTGGTGACGGAACAAAGAAGAAAAACAAGATGGCAACCGGAAATGCCAAGGTATAAATTAGAAAAGCACTATGCCAACCAAAATCAACCAGTAATGCACCAGCAACGTACGCTGAAATGGCATTACCCAACATCTCAAATCCACTTCTAACTCCCATCAGTTGATTCTTTTCTTTTCCCTTAAAGAAGGTTCCAATCAGACTAACGGCCAGTCCATTCAACAAACCAAGCCCAATTCCAAAAGCAAATCGTGAAATAAGCATTACATAATAATTAGTAACAAAAATAGGAATCACTCCAGCGATTCCGCTGACCAGCAACCCGAGTATAACGGTTCTTTTGGCACCAATCTTTTTAGCAATCCAACTACTTCCAAGCAGGAAGATGATCACTGCTAAAGCTGGCATGGTGGCAATTAACTCAATACTTGAATATGAATGCCCTGGAAATGCACGCTGCCATTGTGGTACTTCCGCTGAAACTGACAGTGATGACGCTAAAACTAACGAAACCGCCAACAACGAAAACTTCATCATCGGGGAATACTTTTTCTTTTGTTGATCCATGAACACCCACCATCCCTTGTTACTTAATTTATTACTTAATGGATCGATTATACAAAAAAAGAGTGGCAAATGAAAGCCACTCTTGCTTAATCGACTAATTAATTGTTTATTCTTTAATCTTTCCCATATGAAGGGTGAAAGCATTCACAGCCACAATGATGGTTGAAGCTGACATAATCAAGGCCCCAACGGCTGGCGAAAGGATAATTCCAATTGGAGCTAAGATCCCAGCAGCAAGTGGCATTGCAATGATATTGTAGCCAGCTCCCCACCAGAGGTTCTCAACCATTTTCCGGTTAGTTGCTCTGGCAAGGTCTAAGAAGTCAATGATATCTTCTGGATCACTTCTAACCAGTACAACGTCAGCCGATTCGATGGCAATGTCGGTTCCAGCACCGATGGCCACTCCAATGTTAGCACGTGATAAACTCGGAGCATCGTTGATACCGTCACCAACCATCATGACATCATTACCCTTATTCTGATACTCTTTGATGATTTCTTCCTTATTTTGTGGAAGTAGTTCGGACCGATAATCAATATCACCCAATTGATGAGCAACTCGCTTAGCAGCCAAGTCATTATCACCAGTGAGCATTACGGGGGTAATGTTCATTCTTCTAAGTGCCTTAATTAAGTCGATTGACTTAGGACGAAGAACATCTCCTTGGGCAATCACCCCAAGTACCTTATCATCACTTATCAAGTAACTAATCGAATTACCTTGACTAGCAAGATTATCAAATTGTTTATGATCGTAGTCCATGTGATTATCAGTTAGATACTTAGCCGTCACAATCTTATACTCTTTTCTGTCAATTTGTCCCGTTAGTCCAACTCCCTGAATGGCTTGGACGTTCTTGGCTGGGACGACGGAAACTTGCTCCTTTTTAGCCTTGGCTAGGATTCCAGCTGCTAGAGGATGACTAGAATTAGCTTCAAGATCAGCAAATTTAGTCAGAAGTTCTTCGTTACTCATATCGGAATCAGAGATTACATCATTGACTTGAAAGACTCCTTCAGTCAGAGTCCCAGTCTTATCCATAAAGACGTAATCCAAACGTTTAACCTCTTCAATTGACTGACGATTTCTGATTAACAGTCCATTCTGAGCGGCAATTGAGGTACTTCTAGCTACGACTAGTGGGATAGCTAAACCTAAAGCGTGGGGACATGCGATAACCAGGACCGTAATCATTCGTTGCAGTCCATAACTTAATCCGCTTAGAATCGTCCAAACGACCAATGCTAAAATTCCAATGATCAGGGCGCCATAGAACAACCAGCGCGAAACCTTGTCAGCTAACGTCTCCGCTTTTGATTTTTCCTTTTGAGCAGCTTGCACCATTTTAATAACTTGAGCTAGGTATCCATCTTTAGCAGTGGCGGTAACTTTGACTTGCATACTACCATCACCGTTGACGGACCCACCAATTACTTTACTTCCTTTTTTCTTAGTCACTGCCTTCGACTCACCAGTTACTAAGGCTTCGTTTACAGCACTAGTTCCAGAATCAACCACGCCGTCAGCTGGAACTTTTTCACCCGGTTGCACCAAAACAATGTCGCCAGCTTTTAACTGGTCTAGTTGAATATCCTTAGTTTCTCCGTTAGATTCAACCAAATGGGCTGTGCTTGGAAGTAGTGCAGCCATCTTTTTAAGCGCATCGCCAGCATTCATGACCGCATCCATTTCAATCCAGTGACCTAGTAGCATAATGACAATCAAGCTTGCTAGTTCCCAGAAGAAATTCATCACATGACCGTTTGGATTAATGAAGGTATTCATAACAAAAGCATACAAACTATAAAAGTACGAAGCTGAAATACCTAGTGTAATCAACGTCATCATTGCTGGAGCATGACTTTTCAACTCATTTTTGGCTCCACTAAAGAATGGTTGACCACCATAAAAGAACAGAATGGTTGAAAGAATCATTACAATCCAATCAGACCCCGGAAAAGTAATCTGAAACGGCAACTTCATCCCCATAAACGGAGAAAGTAATAAGATGGGAATCGTAATAATCAATGAAATCCAAAAGCGCCGTTTGAAGTTTCCCATGTTCATCATGTGGCCGCCGCCCATATCCATTGAACCGTTTCCCATGTTCATAGATCCATGATCCATTTTCATCGAACCATGGTCCATTTTCATTTTAGAATTACCCTTCATATTCATTTGACTATTATCATTGTCTTTGGGGTTCATATTTTTCATATTATGGTTATCATGATTCATATTCATTTTCCCCATTGAATCATGTTTTCCATTGTCCATATCCTTCATTAAAAAGCTCCTTTCTATTGACAATCCATGCCCATATCGCCTGGTAAACAGTTACAATCCACTTTATCGGGGGCGGTTTTTAGCTTTTGGCTCAAAACTTCACCCAACTTGTGAATATCACTCTTACTAATCTTACTTTGGTTAATCAAATCCATAATGATCTGGCCTTTACGCATGTCGCACATTTGTTCAAAAAGTTCTTCAGCACTTAGATTCATCGCATGCTGTTCGTTAACAGTGGGCGAATAAACGAAATAGCCTCCCTTTTTAGAACGAGTTAACAAACCTTTCTTAACCAATCGACTAAGTAACGTTTTAATCGTTGACTCTTTCCAATCACGTTTTTTCGTAATCGTGTCAATGATTTTTCGTGATGAGCTATCTCCCATCGTCCAAATCAACCGCATAATTTGCCATTCAGCGGGCGTAATTTCTTCAATTTTTTTGGTTTGATCCAAATAATTCACCTCCAATTCATGGTTTACATCTGTAAATTCAATATTAATCATAATCTACATCTGTAAATTTTGCAACCATTTAATCTATTTCTCAATAAAAAATCGCTCAATCATTGAATTATAACGATCGAGCGATTTTTATTTTAATATTTCCTAAGATAAACTTTATCAACGATGTGCCCCACACCTTTATGAATAATAAGGTTGGCTCTTTCACGTGTTGGTAAAATGTACTCCTTTAAGTTCGGTAAATTGACGGTTTTCCAAACGTTTCCCGCCATTTTAACCGCCTGTTCTGGCTCCTCTTTTGCGTACTTATAGTAATAATTAGTTGGATCCTGAAAAGCCGTTTTCATTAACTTCTTAAAACGATTAAGGTACCAAGTCTCAATCAGATCTGGATTAGCATCGATATAGATCGAAAAATCAGTAAAATCACCAATATAGAGTTTCTGATGATCAGGAATTTGAAGCGTGTTAATTCCTTCAATGATTAAAATGTCGGGATTAGTGATGACATCATAACGATGAGGAATAATGTCATACGTTTGATGAGAGTAGACTGGTGCTTTTACTTCTTTCACACCAGCCTTAATCTTAACCAAAAATTGAATCAATGATTCCATGTCATAGCTTTCAGGAAACCCTTTACGATCAAGAATGCCCTTTTCTTTTAAGACTTTCGTTGGATACAAAAAACCATCAGTCGTGATTAGTTGCGTCTTCATATCTGGTAATAAATCGGTAAAAAGGTATTGAAGCAGACGCGCTGCGGTTGATTTCCCCACAGCTACACTTCCCGAAATTCCGATGATAAATGGAATTTTAGGCGTTTTACGTTTTAGAAAATCACTTTCAGTAAGCTCCCAATCTTGGTAATGCTTAGAAGCCAGTTCTAATAAGCGTACCAATGGCATGTAAATATCAGAAACATCGTCAAGTGAGATCTGATCATTAAAGGCCTTTAATCTTTCCAAATTAGCCTGTGTAATTGGAGCAGATTCATTTGGATAAAACTGTTTCCATTCATTTTTACTAAATTCATAGAAATCCTTCAACAAAACTCACCTACTTGGTTACTAAATCATACTCATCTTTTGGGACGTCCTTAAACGTTGGTGATAACTCCCCAACTGAAATCACGTCCAGGCGGTGCATAGCACGACTACAAATTGTGTACACTAACTGGTCATCACGCTCCGTTGGATATTCTTCTTTAGAACCATTCCACATTACAACGGCGTCAAACTCAAGTCCCTTAGCTAGATAGGCCGGAACAACAATAACACCCTTGACCAACCGCTGATTTTCGGTTTGAATCAACGTGGATTTAATCCCATCTTTTTTTAGCTCATCATGAACTCGTCGACACTCGTCTAACGATTTAGCAATGACGGCCGTGGTATCACTCGCCTGATCATTTACCTGAATCGTATTCTTTAAAACGTTTATTCCCTTATTAAAATCTTTGACAACGTTAACTTTAGGAAGTTCACCACTTCTAGCAAACGACTGGATCTTACTGCCATTTGGGATCAAATGCTTGGTAAAATCAGTGATTTGTTCAGTTGAACGATAAGACTTATTAAGTTCGATTACCTTGGTCTTCTCAGGATCAAACATCGTCTTCATTTCCCGCAAAAGGCTGTTACTACTCTCATGCGTGAAGATCGCTTGGTTGAGGTCTCCCAGCAAAGTAAACTTCGCCCTTGGAAAATTAAACTTGAGGTAAGCCAACTGAAATGGAGTATAGTCTTGAACTTCATCGGCAAACAAATAACGCATGTGAATATCAGGACGTTTTCCAGATATTAAATCATACAAGTAAAGATAAATTGAAATATCAGCATCACTAATTTTGCCATTCTTTAATCGCTCAATTGATTTTTCAACCCCGTCATTCCATTCTTGTTCATCAATTCCATACTTGCTCAAGTCGGTAATTCTAGGAACGTTTCTGATTAGATTAACGAACTGACGATTGATACTAACAAATCGACCGCGAGTAATGGCCTTTCTAACGTTTCTAAAAGCGTTTTGGACAATCTTTTTAGCCAAAAAGTTATATTCCTTATCGGGATTATCCATACTTTCGCCATATTTAGCGTAAATTGCCTGAAGTTGTTGCTGGTCAAGTCCTTCAATGGTTTCTTCGACCCATTTCTTTTTCATCTCACTCCCAATATGACGATTTAAAATCTTATTCAGTTCTTCCTTGGTAGCTTCCAAACGATTCCGTAAGTTATAGTTTTCGTTAAAACGATAGTAGATTTCACTAATATCTTCCTTAGAAATAAAGATATTATCTTCAAATTTAATGTCTTTAAACTGAAAGTTTTCCTTATTTAAATGATGAGCGTACGTTCCAACTAGATCAAAGAAATCCAAGCTGTTTTTGAAGTCAACCACCTTTTGTTGGTGTTTTTCATGAGTTTCGACAAAACGTTCACCAATGGTTTCAACCTCCAAGTGGGGAACTCGTCGGTTGGTGTATTGGTAGTACGTCATCTGAACCATATTTTGTTCCCCTAACTCGGGTAAGACCTCATTGATGTAGTCATTAAAAAGTTGGTTGGGGGAAAATAAGATTACTTGTCCAGAATTCAAATTACCACGATAACGATAAAGTAAGTATGCAATTCGTTGCAAAACAGCAGCCGTTTTTCCTGACCCGGCCGCTCCTTGAACAAAAAGCAAATCAGAATCAGTATCACGAATGATCTGGTTCTGCTCTTTTTGAATCGTGGTAACGATGCTCTTCATTTTGGTATCAGACTGATGACTGAGATTTTCTAGAAGTAAGTTGTCTCCAAGGGCTTCGTCTGTATCAAAGATGGTTTCAATCTTACCGTTCTTGATCTCAATCTGTCGCTTTAACTTGACGTCAACCTTTTGGGGACCAGCCGGTGAATCATACGTCATTTCACCAATTCCACTATCATAGTAAATACTGGAAATAGGTGCCCGCCAGTCGTACACCAGATAATCGTCAGGATTATCGGTAAATGACGCTAGGCCAATGTAAATGGTTTCAGTGTGTTTCTCGCCTTCTTCGTGAAAATCAATTCGAGCAAAGTATGGATTTTGATCCAGCCGTTTTAGCGTATCAAGATCCTTTGCGGCGTTCTTCCAGCGGTTCTCACGTTCCGAAAGTAATTGCTGTTGCTGTCTAACCGAGACACCCGTCTCCATCTGTCCACTATATGTACTTGTCTTTAAACGAACATCGTTAAAAAAGTTCTTTTGGATTTCCGATTGGTCACCCTTCGCTTTTTTAATTTTTTTAGCAGCATCGACCTCTGCCATTTCAATTTTGCTTTCAACAAAATCAAGGTGTTTCTGTTCTTCATCTTTAATTGAATTTTCCAACGGATAATCCCTCCTGCTTGCTAAACTTGATTAAATATTCTAACATATTAACTCAACTGAACAAAATATATAAACCAAGGTGATCGTAATATGGACTCAATCTCATTAGTAATTGTTTTACTTGCGGCCCTAATAACTCCATTAGTGATGGCACGATTCCACATTTCAATGCTGCCAACCGCAGTCGTTGAAATTTTAGTTGGAATCATATTAGGACCCAGTTTATTCAACATCGTTTCCGACTCAAACATTTTATCCATTCTTTCCAAGATTGGTGTGATCGTTCTGCTGTTTTTGAGTGGAATGGAAATCGATTTTTCTTTATTTAAACCCAAAAACAAAAATCCCAGTGAACTAGAAAAAAAATCTAGCAAAACTGCTCCACGATTTTCCTCCGTTCAACTAGCCTTTATGGGGTATGCAACGGTTATCATTCTAGCATTAATCCTAGGATACTTCTGTAAATTAACTGGACTATTTAGTGACTTCTGGTTAGCTTCAATCTTGTTTGCTACCATTTCACTTGGCGTGGTCATCGCAGCCTTAAAGGAAAAAGACGTCACTGGAAGCGCCTTTGGCCAAACCATTCTGTTAATTGCTGCCCTTGGTGAAGTTTTACCGATCTTTGCCCTGACGATCTACGCCTCGGTATTTGGATCCGACAGTAAGTCACTATGGCTCATCCTGATTCTATTTGTGGTAGCAGGTTTTTTATTGTGGTGGTTTAAACGTTTCTTCAAGGTTTCAGACCAAATCAATAAATCAACCACTCAGATTGACATTCGGCTAGCTTTCTTCATCATTGTTTTACTATCAACGATTGCCGTCTTTGTTGGATCAGAGGACATCTTAGGGGCATTCATCGGTGGAATGGTCTATAAATTACTACAACCATCCGAAACCACGAAAGATCGATTGGATTCAATCGGATATGGGCTCTTCATCCCGGTCTTCTTTATCATGAGTGGTGTTGGTTTGAATGTCAAAGAGTTGCTGTCAAACCCAGCGACTTTGGTTCTAATCCCCGTTTTCTTCGCTAGTTACATCATCGCAAAGTTGGGACTTTATCCCATCTTTAGGTTACGTTTCAATAAGCAAAACTCACTGGCTGGCATGGCGCTTCCGAGTGCAACCATCACCATGGTTCTGGCAATCCTCCAAGTTGCTAAGGGGATGAAAGTGATCACATCTCAACAATCGGGGGCATTTTTGCTTGCAGCGATTATCACCTGTATCATTGGCCCACTGGTCTTTAACAAGGCCTTTAAAGTCGAACCAGAAACCTATCCTAAGATTAAGGTTAATTTCTTTGGGGTTAACTTAACTACCATCCCAGTCGCTCAACAACTTTCAACTGGGTGGTACGACGTTAACGTATACACTGATAATCAGGAGCACTACCGCTCCTATAACAGTCAGGCTAACGTTCATCTTGTTTCTAAGCTTGACCCAAGATTTTTAATTGACAACGGCTATTTTGACTGCGATATCGTCGTCATGGCTTACTTTGATTCAGAGAAAAGTTACGAGTTGGCCAAGTCAGCTAAAAAGTACGGTGTCAAACGGGTTATCGCTCGTTTTGAAAATCGCGATGTCCTTGATAAGCATCAAGATGAACTCCTTTCTCTAGGAGTTGAGATATATAACAACCTTGCCGTCAACATTGCCATGCTAAGAGAGTTGATTGAGGTCCCGTCAACATTTAAGATGATTGAATCTAACGAATCAGTTCTCCATGAAGTTAAACTAACTAATCCGAGTTTGGCTAACATAGCAGTCAAAGACCTTCCCTTTAGTAGTGACATTACTATTAACGAAATCTTTCGTGACCATAAACTACTTCACCCGACCGGTGAGACGATCCTAAGATTAGGTGATCAAATTATTTTCTCCGCCCAAAAGGGAACTGGAATTCAAATCAGAAGTGATTTTAACCCGGAAGCATCACAAAATTAGATTAATTAATCCACTGACTAAGATGATGTCAGTGGATTTTTTATCTGGTTCATGATGATTTACGCAAAACAATATAATGATTATTTCAAATGATTACTAAATTATACCAATTCCACCCGTCCCGTTTATCTTGGACGTTAAAATATGCTAGAATTAAGCAACTAGTGAATCAGGGGGAAATAAAAATGACTTCAATCAATTTATATTTTGTCAGACACGGCCAAACATATTTGAATCGTTACCATCGTTTACAGGGATGGGCAGACTCAGCTTTAACTGATAAGGGAATCACCGATGCAATCGATGCTGGAAAACACCTTAATAAGGTTGATTTCAACAAGGCATATAGTAGTGATACCAAAAGGGCCCGTGACACCGCCGAACTAATCCTAAAGGAAAATCCATCAGGACTAGTTGAACCGATCGAAATGGAAAACCTCAGAGAAGAGAATTTTGGATATTTTGAGGGAAATGACATGGGACAAGTTTGGCACATCATTGGGGGGCCATCTGGCGCTGATTCATACAGTCAAATGATCGCCACTTATACGATGGAAAAGACCCGCGACATGATTGCTGACGCCGATCCATACGGGGATGCCGAAAATGATTCACAGTTTTGGAAACGAGTTCAAACTGGGCTGGACGAAATCGTTAACAACGCTGAAGATGGTGATGATATTCTCATTACTGCTCATGGAACTCTCATTCGAAGTATCGTTAGTCGTTTTAGTGACATCGATATTAGTGAACCCATTCAGAATGGCAGCGTCACTAAGGTTGATTATAAAGATGGCGATTATATTATCAAATACTATAACAACATTTCAGATCCAGTCTAAAGGAGTATAAATGATCGACAACTTTACTGATGTAATTACAATTGGTTTAGATTTAAATGATGCTAATTTTCAGTACTCAATGGAGGAACTTAACAACTTAGTCACCGCGAACAACATGCATAGCGTTGAAACTGTGACCCAAAAATTGGATCACCCTGATCCAGCAACCTACTTCGGCAAAGGTAAGGTTGAATTTCTAGAACAACTCGTCAAAACGTCTGGGACAGATATCATTGTGGCAAACGATGAACTCAGTCCTAGTCAAATTCGAAACCTTGAAAAATTAACCAACGCTAAAATCATTGACCGAACTGGGCTAATTTTGGAGATCTTCGCCAATCGAGCTCGTTCTCGTGAAGCCAAATTGCAGGTCCAGCTTGCCAAACTAAACTATCAACTCCCAAGGCTCCGTACTAGCGCTAGTCAACGATTAGACCAACAGTCTGCTGGTGGCGGACTAGCTAACCGTGGGGCTGGTGAAACCCAAATTGAATTGAATCGTCGAACCATTCAACATCAAATCACGCACGTTCGTCACGAATTAAAGGAAATTGACAAATCATATGACACTCAAAGTAAAAAGCGCAAACAAAACGATTTGAAAACCATTGCTCTTGTTGGTTACACCAACGCAGGCAAATCCACGATTATGAATCAACTGGTAAAACGATTTGGTGAAAACGAGGAGAAAGAAGTTACCGTTAAAAACATGCTATTTGCCACCTTGGACACTAGTGTGCGAAAGATTGAGCTGCCAAACCATAAACGTTTCCTTGCAACCGACACGGTCGGCTTTGTTAGTCAACTTCCGCATCAACTAATTCAAGCCTTTAAGTCAACTTTAAAAGAGGCAAGCAACGCTGATCTCTTGGTACAGGTAGTTGACTACTCCGACCCGAATCAGGAACTAATGATGCAAACTACTGAAAAAACTCTAAGAGAAATCGGGGTCCCCGACATTAACATGATTAAGGTCTTTAATAAGGCTGATAAGAGTGGAGAAAATTATCCTGTTCGTGAAGGCAATAACATCATCATGTCAGCTCTTGACCCTGATTCAATTAATTTATTAATTGACATAATTTCTCAAAACTTGTTTAAAGATTACGTCAAAAAGACGTACCTCATCCCTTTCAATAGTGGCCAAGTAGTTTCGGACCTAAATGAAAACGAAACGGTTTATCAGACTGACTACACCGATCAGGGAACGAGGTTGAAAGTTGAACTTCCTGAAACATCGGCCAAAAAATACCAAAAATACGAAGTTAATTAATAAAATTACATTGACATTTAATATGGATCGCGGTTAAATGGTCCTATACTAATTTAAGAGAACAATATTTAAAGAAACCGCCCAAGAGAAGCCGACGTTATTCTGGAAGTTGGCTGACTAATCTTTATTTAACCACCTCTTAAAACACATTAATACACAACAAAAAGCGCTCTGAAAATTTCAGAGAATTTTGGGTGGAACCGCGCAAATTTGCGTCCCTGACATTTAGTTGTCAGGGACTTTTTTTATTCTCAAAGGGAGGAATTTTATATGAAGAAACCAAAAGAAGAGTCCAATGTAAAGTTAAACCGTTCTTTAGGAATTTGGTCCGCACTCTCACTTGTAGTTGGAACCATCATCGGAGTTGGAATATTTGTTAGACAAGCTGCCGTTCTAAACGATGCAGGATCAGCAAATGGTGCCATGCTGGCTTGGCTAGCCGGGGGACTTCTGACTTTAGCCGCGGGACTTTCAATTGCCGAGATTGCCTCGCAAATTCCAGAAACCGGTGGACTATATGCATACATGGAAGTCATTTATAACAAGTTTTGGGGCTTTTTATCTGGATGGATGCAGATTATTGTTTATGGTCCCGCAATGATCGCTTCACTTGGAGCTTATCTTGCCATCCTATTAGGTGACTTTTTCCATATTTCACCAGAATGGAACATTCCGATAGCTATCATTGCAGTTGTTGCGGTTGGTCTATTAAATACCTTTCCCAATCGATTTGGGGCTGCTTTTTCAATTATTACCACAATTTGTAAGCTCGTCCCAGTCGCAGCGCTTATTATCTTCGGACTTTTCTTTGGTCACGCCGATGCTTTTACTCAAAGTATTAGTGACGTCCACTCCTCAGTTGGTGGTTTTGGAGTTGCCATGTTAGCCACTCTATTTGCCTTTGACGGGTGGATCCTAGTTGCTAACCTTGGTGGAGAAATCAAAAATCCTAAAAAGATGCTACCACGCGCTATTACCTTCGGAATTTTAATTGTCATTGCCATTTATATGCTAGTTTCATACGGTGTTTTAAAAAGCATTGGTCCCGAGAAAATTCATGATCTTGGAACAAATGCCATTCCATACATGGCTAACAAAGATTTTGGAATGATTGGTGGGAAGATTTTAAGTATCGGTATCATCATTTCAATCATCGGTTGCATGAACGGAAAAATCATGACCTTTCCCCGTATCATGTATGCCATGGCGAAAGAAAATCAACTTCCGTTCTCTAAGCAGTTAGCTTACCTCAATCCAAAGACCAGAACGCCAGTGGTATCAATTGCTGCTGTTCTGATCATTGTAATTATCATGATCTGTTTCTTTGATGCCGACCGGCTCTCAGAACTATGTATCTTTACCGTCTATTGTTTTTACGTGATGGCGTTCTTCGGCGTTTTCATCCTTAGAAAACGTCACCCCGACCGAAAGCGAGTTTTCTCAGTTCCACTATATCCATTTACACCAATCGTAGCTATTTTGGCATCCCTTTTCGTAATCTGTTCAGAAATTGGATCAGACTTCATTGGGGTCGTTTGCTCACTGGGAATCGTTGCACTCGGGATTCCAATCTATTACTTTGAAGTTACTCTCAAAAGAAATAAGGTTAAAAAATAAGAGATCTCAAATGAGATCTCTTATTTTTTCTGATATGCAATTTTAATCTGAACCGCATAGTCGTCAGCTCCATCAATTAAGCCGGCTCGACCAGAAGTCTTGTATTTTCCTCCAACCAAAAAGGCTTCGGCTAGATACAACTTGACTTTATTCTTATCGATTTTTTGAATATCTTCAAAACCAGCCTTAACAATGTGGCCCACGGGTTCACAATTAACCTGATTCATTCCGGCATAGACTTCATACTTTCCGTTTTCTTCTCTTAAATCAAAGTAAGGAATTAACACTCCATCACCCAAAGCGTAGACGCGATGCTTAGGATTAGCTTTAATTTCGGAAAGAAGCGCCCGATCGCCTAATCCATTGTAGTCATCACTTGCAATTTTTTTGGTAATCATGGTATCGGCTAACTGATGAACGTTATGTCGCTCACTAATTGTCGATTCCAATTTAGCTGGCATCGTTTTTCTTTCATCAAATAAACCGTTTGCCGGAATATTACGATAACGACGATTTTCACTACGAGCCTCGGTTTGCTGATCAGTTTCCTTGGGCTGAATGTGCAAGACCTTATTAATGACCGGGGTAACATCAAACTTCGCCCGTTTTTTAGTAAAGTAATACATGATGTTTAGGTACAAGAAGTACGCTAAAATCAAGACAACTAAGAAGACCAGAAACCCCCTAATCATAAAGCCATTTACAACAAAACGGTAGGCAACGTACAAAAGGTAAAAGTCGCCTAGAATCCCTAAAATTACGTAAATTCGGCTTTTAGTGTTTGTTTCAATCGTTATATATCCAAGATAATGATTAATAATATCTAGAAAACTAAACATTAATGTTCACCCCCAGGATTAGTCGTATTGGCTTGAGTATTATTCTGAGTATTGTTAGAAGTAGTCCCCGTACCATTATTAGAATTGCCGTTATTCCCGGTATTCTGACTTGATTTTTCGGCATTTCCACCGTTATTATCAGTTGTCTTTTGATTGTTATTACCAGTCTCCGAATTATTTCCATTCGTGCTGGTCGAATTATTTTGCTCCTGTCCACCAGAAGTTGTTTTACCTTGTTCATTATTTGGTGACTTACTATTGCCATCGTTATTGTTATTATTCATATTATCTTGTTTAGTCCCAGAACTATTGGATTCATTTTTACTATTATCGTCATTAGAATTCGAGTTCTGGTTCTTAGTACCCTTATTGTTATCATCATTCTTCTTAAAGTCAAAAATAGAACGTTTCTGGCTTTGATGGGTAGTGACTTTAGCACCCTCGTGGGTATTGGTTGCTTTATTAACAACAATATTGGTGGCTCCTAACGCTAAACAAATTGAAATAATGGCAAATGGAGTAAGAAATGGTGGTACTCGATTTGGCATTTAATCATCCTCTCAACGTATATTCTCTTTTGTGAAACTTAATTATTGCACTTAAAAGTAAAGAATTTATTCCAGTCGATAAAAGATTTCTTTAAAGTTGTCTTTTTAAATTTAGTACAATTTGATCAATCTGATTCTTAGTTTGACTCCATTTCTCATTATCAATCACAATTGACCGATTTTTTAAAGCAGCTGGAAGCTTTAAATCACGCGCGTCTTCTTTACTTTCCATTCGAACTTGAATCTGAGCCAGAGTATCCCCGCGATCAATCATGCGCTTTTTAAGCTCAGCCGGATCTTTAACTTTCAAAAAAATGACAACCGCTTCTACTCCTAATCGATCCTTGTACGTAATGGCACCTTTCGTGTCTAACACAATTGAAACAATGGAAGACTTTAAAAAAGCACGGTCTAACCCTTCGTATGATGATCCATAACAGTGCCCCGAATATCTTACTGATTCTAAAAGATGAAGTTTTTTAAAACTTGTCGGTGATTCAAAATAATAATCCACTCCATCTTGCTCTTGATCCCGTGGTGCTCTGGTCGTATGGGTAATCACCTTAGGAATTCCATACTTTTTCATTAAATAATCCGAGATGGTGGTCTTACCAGTGCCAGCGGCTCCAGTAATCACAATTACAAATCGTTTATTTGACATAGTGGTCCTCAATGTATTCATTGGCCTTTTTAAGTGGTGGAAGTAAGTTATCGTATGTGACTAACTTCAAAGCTTCTTCGTAGGTGCACCAACGATCTTCACTAATCTCTTCCTTCTGTCTGGTAACCGAAGTGTCAACCGGAACCTCCGTCACAAAGAAAGTTACCACTTTGTGGTGGCCATTCTTCATGTCATACTCGACCTTTACATCAAAACCATCATCAATTTCAGCATGAATTCCCGTTTCTTCTCTTAATTCACGTTTAGCGGCCTGTTGTAATGTCTCGTTTCCCTCGACGTGCCCCTTGGGATATCCCCAAAAATCACTAGTTGCACTTTTTAAAAGTAAATATAGTGGTTGATTTTCCTTAAGTTGAAAAACAATCGTTCCACCGTCAATTTCATTAATCATAAAAATGCCCCATTTATTTGTTTCTTTCATTGTACCAAAAAATCAAAAACTACACTGATTTAATACTGAACTTAAGCATAATTGGTGAAAGAATCGTCGAAAGTACAATTACCATAATAATTTCGGAGTACAGTTCAGAAGCAAGCAGATGACTAGCTAGTCCAATCTGAGCGACAATGAGAGCCATTTCACCTCTTGATACCATTCCGGCACCCACTACGTTGGCATCTTTTAGGGTCAATCCAGTTAATTTCGCTCCAATTCCACACCCAATCCATTTGGTAAGAACCGCTAAGATCGTCATTACTACAACAATCAACCACGTGCTAGAGAGCCCCTTAAAACTCATCTCCATCCCAATTGCGGCAAAAAAGATTGGAATAAAGAAGGAATAACCAATTCGATTAGCACTTTGAATCACCTGATCATGAAGCGGCGTACGTCCAATTGCAATTCCAGCAAAGAAAGCCCCTAACACCGTGCTCAGATTGGCCGCTTCTGCCAGATATGCCATGATCAAACAAATGCTAATCCCCATAATCGACACGGCTGAATTGGCAGGAAGAAGGTCGGCTAACCGCATGAGCCAAGGTGCAATCCATTTAATGACAACAAAAATCAATCCAAAAAACAAGATTTGAAACGTAAACAGGACAAACAAATTTTTAGATCCTGATTCCGTCCCAAACACACTGGAAAAAACACTCAACAAAATAATTGAAATCACATCGTCAACTACCGCGGCCCCTAAAATGGTTGCTCCCGCGACCGATTTCAACTTGCCAAACTCCTGAAGCACTTCGACACTAATGGATACTGAAGTAGCCGAAAAGATCACTCCCCAAAAGAGCGCTCTTTCAATTCCTTGGCCTAGTAGTTGACCATAAAGGGTAAAAGCGACCACCGGTAAAATGACCCCACAGATAGCAACGCTAACGGCCGGCTTTAAGTACTTCTTGACCAACTCGAAATCACATTCTAATCCCGCAATAAACATCAAAAAGATGACCCCAATTTCGGATCCAACCGAAACCAGGTGATTTAAACTGACTAGGTGCAAAACCGCGGGTCCAATTAATAAGCCGGCTAAAATCTCTCCTACCACCGCCGGCATCCCAATCCTTTGACTTAAAACTCCTAAAATCAACGTTGAAAGTAAAATCAATCCAATTGTTGCTAAATATTCCATATAACCTCCGTTATCCCTCAAAAAAAGCAGAGTTTGCCAATTTGACAAACTCCACTAATTTAATAAAACTTATGTTCTTTTATCATTTTCTTTGCATTGGGGTTAGGCTTGGACCTAGCTTCAAACAAGTAGTAAGTAGCACGTCTTTCCTCAAACATTTGGGCATGACTACTACGCAATTTGTAATTTCTAATTAGCGCATCACGTCCACCCTTTCTAGAACCACTGCTCATGTACTTGTACAACTCAGCATTACTCTTGTTGCTTGTATTATCAACCCTAATTACCAACCATTGAACTTGTTTCTTTCGAACCACCTTGTTAGCTGATCTCATCATTTTAGGATAAGCGCGGCTAGGAATATTATTACGTTCGAAGAAGTAATGAGTTGGATATGCACCAGAACTGGTGTAAAAACCATTTTCTAAACGACTGTAAGTTAAAAGGGTCGGCGTTCCCTTACTTTCGTCTCTAATAATCTTTCCAAACGAAACTTGAGCAGGCTGTTGGTACTCACCTTTCTTAGGATTAAGAGTAACGTATAAGTTTTGGGGATGCAACTTCGAGTAAATAAAGTTATTGTTTGATCCAAGGACAAAGGTTAAGGCCATACATAGCGTTACGAAAACAAACGTCCAAGGGAGAGCGAGCTTTCTGTTAGATTCAAAGTGTCTGATAAAAAACACCAGTACAAAGATAGTTGTCACCATGATAAATGGGAAATAAGCTAATTGATAGTACTGATAGATTTTACCAAAGGTGTGACCGTAAACGGCTACAATCGCATTTACAATCATCATGAACAAGAAAAGCGACTTTGAAATTCCATCTTTAAAGATTTCATGGTCAAATAAAACATAGATTAAGCCCAAGAGACCAAAGACCACTGTGATCGGATACTGCGTCAGAAACTTCATAAAGAATCCAGTTGCCATCAGAATCTTAGTTGGTACAATTCCCGATGAACCGTAAACGGTCATGTTAATGGTAAAGTAAACGTGGATAAAGGACTTAAAACTCCCTGTTACTAAGAAATAAATCAACCATGGAATAAGTGCGATTAAGAAGCTGAGTCCACTAAAGAAAATCAATCGCCACATTTCGTTAAAGCGACGATGGTAAACGTAGAAGACAAACATAAAGACATAAAATCCAATCCATGGACCAAGTAAAGTGTACTTCGAAAAGAAGACCACTCCGACCATGAATCCCTGAATCATCCATTCCCACCATTTGATATCAAAATCATTTTGACAAGCCTTTAAAGCAACATAAATCAAATATAAAACGGCCGGGAACACGAAGAATTCAACCGAACCACCATAGTCATAAAATGGCTGAAGCACGGAAAAAACTGGCATGAACAATGAAATTACAAATGACCAATTTTGTGACAAGTATAATCTAGCAATCTTGTAAGACATGGTCATAATAATAATCATCGCAATAATCTCAAACGGTACCATCCCAACAAGCGATCGTTTTGTGATCAGTGAGGCTAGTCCGTAAAGCAAATAAACAAATGGCCCCTTTTGCTCAAAAACATCCTTATATGGAATGATTCCGTGAAACATTGCTTTACCGACAGTGAAAAAATTATTACTGTCGGGTGAGGTATCAAAATAATAGAACGGTGAAGCAAATGACAAAAGTAGAATTATGATAATACTCATTACTACAAACGTTAAACCAAATAAATAAGGTTTAGTTTTTAGTTTTTTTAACATACATTGTTCTTCCAATCATTAAGAATTTAAGCTCACACTCAATAATAAAAGCAATTATACCACATTCCTCCACTCAAACGCGGAGACGCCAGACTTCATAACCTTATTTTAAGATTATGCTTTTCTTTTTAGTAACCAATATACTGACTTCCGATTATTGGGAGCCTTTTGTTCATGAGTGGATACGACCCGATAATTCTCTAACAGGGTTTTGGATGCTGGCCTAGTAGAATCGTGTCTGCCAAAGTATGTTTTGATTGAATCAGCTTGATTGGTCTTTACGACAATCCATTCAACCGCCTTCTTTTTAACAACTTTATTTTGTGACTCGACCATTTTAGGGTTCTTATCATACGAGATATTGTTGATCTGGAAATAATACTGCGTGGGAAGTGCTCCTGAGACCGTATACATGCCAAGATCAAGATATCCGTAGTTGAGAAGGGTTGGAGTTCCCTTACTCTCTTTTCTAATAATTTTGCCAAACTTCTTTTGCGCGGTCTGCGGATCACTAGGATCCAGCGTTTCCTGATTGTTATTCGGAAATAATTTTGATTTTTGAAAATTACCGTTAACCCCCATGGTAAAGAACAGGACTAAAAGCGTCATCAAAATAAACGTCGAAATAAGTCGCTTACTAGGCAATGTAACTTGCTTATAATTTAGTCCTTTAGCAATTAAAACGACCAACGTTACAAGAACGTATGGCATAAACGCTAATTGGTAATAGACATATAGGGTGTCTGGAGTATAGCTGTAAACAGCAAAAAAAGCACTCACAAACATCATGCACAAAAAAATATTCTTTTCCGCCCCATGGTTAAAGACGACAAAAAGAATTAACGGAATTGCACCCAAAACAAAGAGTTGCGGTTTATCAATTAAAAATTCACTAAAAATGGCTAGTGAGCCAGCAATCTTCGTGAAAATTCCACCATTAGCTGAGGTGCTATAAACCGTCATGTTGGAAACAAAATAAACGTCGTAAAAGGCTTTAAACGAGTTAGTAACGAGAAAATAAATTCCCCATGGTACAATTGCGGCCAAAAAACCAACGCCACTTGAAAGGATCATCTTAAAAAGACTACTAAACTTTCTATGGTACAAATAAACCAGCGCAAAAATAATGTAAAAAGCAATCCAAGTGCCCAACAGCGTGTATTTAGATAAAAAAACCACCCCAACTAGGAATCCCTGAACTAACCAGTTCACGTTACTAATCGCAAAATGATTGTGGCATGCTTTAAAAGTTAAATAAATGGCCGATAAAATCATCGGAAAGACGAATTCTTCCGCCAGGCCACCATAGGTAAAATACTCTTGAAACATTAAGAAAAAGGGCGTTATAAGTGCCAAAATTGAAGCAGTTGGTTTACTAACGTATAAATGAGCGGTTTTAAAAACCAAAAATAACGAGGTTGCTAACGCAATTATTTCTGCTATGGTAATTCCAATAATCGAATAGTGACTGATTAAATAAGCGAGCCCATAAAGCAGATAAACGTATGGCCCTTTTTGCTCAAAAACATCCTTGTACGGAACTAGTCCGTGCATCATACCCTTGCCGACCGTAAAGAAACAGTTAACGTCGGGCGAATAATCAAAATAATAAAGTGGGGATGCGTAACTAAACATCCCAATAAAGATTAAGGCTACGACCACAAAAGCCAAAAAATAACAAACGTTTACATTTTTAATGAAACGTTTTATACGGAACTCCATTTCCGATCCTACTCCTTTTTAAACCGTTCCCATTATATCCTAGAATAATTGTTATGTACACGTTTGAACGTGTATCACACGGGTACGTTGATTCTTTCACACTTTTTTTACCATTTTAAAGTGTTATCATAATAATTAAACTAATTAGGTAGGTGAATGTTATGAAACAAGGAACTAAAATCATTACATTAGATAATGGTTACCACCTATGGACTAACACTCAAGGGACCGGAGACATTCATCTTCTCGCCCTTCATGGTGGTCCGGGTGGAACACATGAATACTGGGAGAACACTGCGGAACAACTGAAAAAACAAGGACTAAACGTCCAAGTTCACATGTACGATCAATTAGGTTCGTGGTACTCCGACACTCCCGATTTTGATGATCCGAAGGTAGCTAACAAGGTTTTAACATACGACTACTTCCTTGACGAGGTTGAAGAGGTTAGACAAAAACTCGGAATCGATAAATTTTATTTGATTGGTCAATCTTGGGGTGGTGCTTTAGTTCAGATGTACGCCGCTAAATATGGTAATCACCTGAAAGGTGCCATTATTTCTTCAATGGTTGATCGGATCGGGGACTACACTGACCATTTAGCTCAAATTAGAGAAAAAGCGCTCACCCCCGAACAATTAGCGTACATGAAAAAATGCGAAGCAAATAACGATTACGATAACGATAAGTATCAGGAACTGGTCGAACTCTTAAATCGGGAATATGTGGATCGAAAGCAACCACCTGCAATTGCCCACGTCGTTGATACCATGAGCAAACCGATCTATAACGCCTTTCAGGGTGATAACGAATTTGTCATCACTGGAAAGTTAAAAGACTGGAACTTTACTGATCATTTAAAGGACATCAAAGTTCCAACACTGGTCACTTTTGGTGAACACGAAACCATGCCAATGGAAACCGGAAAACGAATGGCTAAAATGATTCCAAACGCTCAATTCGTTTCAACCCCAAACGGTGGTCATCACCACATGATTGATAATGCCCCCGTCTACTACGACCATTTGGCCAACTTCATTAGACAAGTTGAAAATGGAACTTTCAACCAAAAATAAGCAAACGAAAAGACACTTCAAAATGAAGTGCCTTTTTATTTTTGGTTTAAACTTAATTTTTCGACATCAATGGTCTTGTCAACCAATCCATCATAAAAACTGGCTTCATGACTAACAATGATGGCATTCCCAGGAAATTTAATAATTGCCCGTTTTAAAGCATTTTTAGTCTCGTCATCCAGGTGATTAGTCGGTTCATCCATGATTAAGAAATTGCTTTTTACAAATTCCATCAAAGCCAATTTGACCTTAGTTTGTTCTCCCCCAGAAAGCTCACCAATTGGTTTCATGGCGTTAGCAGCGTCGAGTCCACAGCGACCCAGCTGGGAACGAATCTCCTTCTGTGTCAACTTGGGATACTTGTCCTGAATGATTTGTAAGGGTGTCATCTTACTATTCGGCCAGATCAAGTCTTGACTGAAATAGTTAACCTTCGCGGATGGAGAAAAGTTAGCCTTTCCCCCTTTTGCCGGAATTTGTCCGAGGATTGATTTAATTAAGGTTGACTTTCCAACCCCATTAAAACCCTGAAGCCCAACTTTCTGATCAGTATTAACGGAAAAGGTAACTGGCTTAAGTAACGGTTGATCGTAACCAACTGACAGTTGGTCAACCACTAGTGCGTTCTGGGATCCAGTATCAGCATACGGAAAGTCAAAAGAAGCTTGAATGTTACTTGAAGGTGGCTCAATCACATCCATTCGTTTTAACATCTTTTCCCGTGATTTAGCCATATTGGAATGACTTCCGGCCTTGTTTTTCTGAATAAAAGTTTTGGCCTTGGAGATCTCTTCTTGTTGTTTCTCGTACTCCCGCTGCTGGGTCATTTCTTTTTCGTCTTTTTGTCTCATGGCGGACTTGAAGTCACCACGGTACTTAGTGACCTTCCCAAACGCAACGTTCACGATACAATTCGTTACTTTTTCTAGAAAGTCGTAGTCATGGGAAATGATCATCGCTGCCCCATCAAAACTATTTAAATAATCTTCCAACCAATTAATGTGAGCGGTATCCAGATAGTTAGTCGGTTCATCAAGCAAAATTACATCGGGATGCTCCAGAATTAATTTCGCTAAAATAATCTTAGAGCGTTGTCCCCCGCTCATTTCAGAAATGGTTTGATCTCTTCCAATGTCGTCAAGACCCAATCCATTAATCACCTGCTCAACTTCAGTGTCAATATCATAAAAATTACGAGATTCAAGTTGTTCTTGGATTCTTCCCGCTTGTTCAAGTAACTTTTCGTCCATATTGTCGGCATATTTTACGTACAAATCGCTCATATGCTGATTCATGTTGTAGAGGTCTGAAAAGGCAGTATGCAAAAAATCAATCAGTGTCATTCCCTTTGGAATATTAACGTACTGATCTAGGTAACCAACTTTGGTCCCCTTTTGCCATTTGATGTCACCAGATAAAGGCAATTGCTTATTGGTCAAAATCTTAATCAAAGTTGATTTTCCAACCCCATTTTGGCCCACAATTCCCATGTGCTCACCTTTATTTAGCTGAAATGTAGCATCCGAGTACAGGTCTTTGTCGGCAAAACTCATACTTAGATTAGATACACTTAATAACGCCATTATATAATTCCCTCCATTATTTCATAACTTATACCGTAACACCGAATCGCAATCAACGTCAATCAGGTGAATTTGAGTGGTATAATTGTATGTACATTTTTAAAAAAGAGGAGTGCCTATGAAAATCAAAGATATTGATCACATCACCCTATTGGTAAATGACATCGAGAAATCGATGCGCTTTTACCATGAGGTTTTAGATTTACCAGTTGTGATCGAAACTGATTCTAGAATTGAATTTCAGCTGGGTCACCAACGACTCGTTTGTGTCACAAACAAGGAAGATAACGTTAAACCAGAAAATCCAACTCCTGGTTCTACCAGTTTCAGCGTGGTTGCAAGGGATCCACTTGACTCAATCCAGTCACATTTAGCCAACTACTTTATTGAAGTAGTTGCAGGACCGATCGAAAGTCAGGGACATAACGGTAAAATGAATTCACTATTTATCAATGATCCAGATAAAAATTTGATTGAAATTAGAGAGTATCAACGATAGGAATGAAAGGGAATACAACCCGGCTAAAATCCCCATCAAATAGTGTTTTTCAATTTTACAACCATAATCATTTTTGTTATATTCGTCGAATACGCAAAAAGAAAGGATACTTATGAAAAAAGAAAATTCGAAGGACAATTCAAATCAAAATGTTACTAAACCGAAAATGAGCCTTTTCAGTGTCACGATGCTGGCACTAAGCTCAATCATTGGTTCAGGATGGTTATTTGGTGCCTGGGAGGGTGCTAAAACCGCTGGTCCAGCTGCCATTATTTCGTGGATCATCGGTGCCGTTGTGATTGGTGCAATTGCGTTTAACTACATCGAATTAGGGACCATGTTCCCAGAAAGCGGAGGAATGAGTAAGTATGCCCAGTATACCCACGGACCGCTTCTAGGATTCATCTCATCATGGTCCAATTGGGTCTCACTTGTAACGCTGCTTCCAATCGAAGCGGTCGCTGCCGTTCAATACATGAGTTCATGGCCTTGGTCATGGGCCAACTGGACTCACGGGTTTTACGCCAATGGCACGGTTACTACCGAAGGGTTATTCGTCGTTTTTCTCTTCATCTTAGTGTTCACCCTGTTAAACTACTGGTCAGTCAACTTACTGACTCGTTTCACTACTTTGACTTCAATTTTTAAAATTGTGGTTCCAGTTCTTACCATTATTATGCTACTTGCTTCTGGCTTTCATCCCGGAAACTTTAACAACGTTCAAACTGGTGGATTTTTCCCATACGGAACGGCTCCAATCTTTGCGGCTACCACCGTATCTGGAATCATCTTCTCTTATAATGCTTTTCAAACGGTTATAAACGTTGGTGATGAGATTACCAATCCTAAGAAAAACATCTGGCGGGGAATCGTTATTTCACTTTTAATCAGTATCATCATTTACGTCATGTTACAGTTCACATTCGTTGGTGTTATTGACCCGTCAACTTTAGCCAAATACGGTTGGCATGGTCTTAATTTCAGTTCACCATTTGCTGATTTAGCCATTATGTTGAACTTGAACTGGCTAGTAATTCTACTCTATTTAGATGCCTTTGTTTCACCCTTTGGGACCGGAGTATCATTTGTTGCTTCAACTAGTCGGACACTAGCAGCAATGACCGAAAATGGTCATATGCCAAAGTTTTTAGGTAAGATTAACCAAAAATGGGGAACTCCTAGAATCGCAATGATCGTGAACTGGATTGTCAGTTGTATCTTGGTTTCAGTGTTCAGAAACTGGGCTGTTTTAGCCAGTGTTATCTCAACGTCAACCTTAATTGCATATTTGACTGGTCCAGTTACCCTTGGATCATTACGTCTCCACGCTCCTCATTTCAAACGTCCAGTCAAAATTAGTTTTGCTGGAATCATGGCACCACTTGCCTTTGTTCTTGCTAGTTTGGCAATCTATTGGGCAATGTGGCCTACTACTATTGAAGTCATCCTTGTTATTATGCTGGGGCTGCCGTTTTACTTCTTCTACGAAAACAAGAACGGCTGGAAAAATACCCTGACCAAGTTTCGTGGCGGAGCTTGGATGGTCGCCTATTTAATCTTTATGTCAGCATTTTCGTATATCGGATCCGCACCATTCGGTGGTCAAAACTGGATTCATTACCCATATGATTTTATCGTAATTATTGTAGTTGCACTACTGTTCTTCTACTGGGGTGTCTTTAGTTATCAGCGCACTGGTAACATGCTTAACGCTAAAAGCGTCAATGAACAGGTCGATGATGATCAGGTCAACCATTAGTTAAGTTAATGCAAAATCATAAGGATTTTGTTATAATGCGTATGCATCTTGTTTTTCTTGAAATGGATGGAGGGATTCTTATGAATAGTCAAGATCCAGATTCGAGATACGAACGTTATGACTTTAATGCCGCAAATGGTCCAAAGCACCAAAAGAAAGACTTTAAGGCTTGGCCATGGGTTCTAGGTCTAGTAGTGATTGTGATCCTGCTAGTCTTTGGAATTCACTTTCTGACAAGCGGCAGTGGGAATCGGATGAATGGATCCTCCATAAGTCAACAGAGTAGCAGAGCTATTCAATCAGAAAAGAAAGCAAAACACTTTAATAAGGCGGAACAAGCTACGACCAACAAGGGAGCGTCAGTAAACAGGAACCAACAAGCACCAACAAATCAAAGTGGGTCACAATCATCAAACAGAAATAATTCAACGAGTGATTCTAGTTCGATGTTTGCTACACCAAAATCATTTGACTCGGTTCAAGACGCTAAAAACTATGCACACGCTACTCAAAGCAGTTGGTTAGCAGCTGGTTACTCTAACTTTACAATTGAGCGGAATGGTCAGGGCTTTTATACCTTGCAATTTGTTAAATAAGGAACTATTTATAGTTCCTTATTTTTTTATATTCAAATGAATTTGGTATAATGAAGTGTATAGGAGGCACTATTATGAAAATTAATACTCCACTTCAAAATGGATTTTTACCTGATAAGTATACTAAACACGCTGACCCAGATGAAATGTTAGATGGTAATCCAATCATTTCATTCCCGATCAAAATCTCTGATGTCCCAAAAAACGCAAAGTCACTAGTAGTTATCCTACTGGACGACGATTCAATCCCAGTTTGTGGTTTTACTTACATTCATTGGGTGGCTGCCAACATTGATCCAAATATATCTGAAATACCAGAAAATGCTAGCCAAGATCAATCAATTAACATGACTTTGGGGAAAAATAGTTTAGCTGGTGGACTAGTACACGTTACTGATTCAAAATTAAATCAACACTACATTGGTCCTACTCCTCCCGATAAACTACACGATTATCAGTTGCATGTTTACGCCTTGGATCAAAAACTAGATTTAACCAACGGCTTTTGGCTTAATGAACTAAAGGAAAAAATGGCAGGACACGTCCTTGCCAGTGCCGAACAAATTTTACCAGTGAAAAACTAAAACGGAGGCTTTCATAATGCTAAATGGATACAAACACATTCTAGTACCAGTTGATGGATCAAAAGAAGCAGAGGCTGCTTTATACAAGGCGGCAGCGGTAGCACAAAGAAATAAAGGCCGAATTGACGTCTTAAACGTGATTAACACCACTAATTATGGATACAGCCTAGGAGTTGTTGATGGCAGTGTTATCACCCAAATCGTTAATGAAGAACTTAACTATTTAAAGGATTTAGTTAAGAAAGTCAAGGACCAAACTGGCATTGACGATATTCATATCCATGCTCGGTTTGGAAGTCCTAGAGAAGTAATTACTTACGAATTTCCCAAGGACCATCAAACCGATCTAATTATGATGGGAGCGACTGGTAAGGGTCGCTTGTACCGCATGCTTGAGGGTTCAGTTGCCGGATACGTTAACTCACATGCCGCCTGTGATGTGATTATTGTTAGAACCAACATGGAGAATACCCCAATCAAATAGTTAAGACTTATTTAAACAAAATAGCTAAGCCCTTGCGCTTGGCTATTTTTTATTGCCTTTTAAAGATCAATTCATTTCAACCATCTAGCTGAATCACGTTAATTGTTATATGATGTTAGATGTTAGTGTACAAATTTAAAATAATTAAAAGGAATGTTTGCAATGCACATCAAAAAAAGAAAACACACCAAATCATTCATTGCCCTCTTTATCGTCATCGTGATCGCCATCTTCGCCGGTGGCGGTTATTATTATTGGCATAACCATGGTAGTTTTCTCAGTAAATTAGACGTTAATCAAAGCGATACCGCTACTGTGTTCATTCCCGGACTAGGTGGAAATAACATCACGACTGGTTACATGGTTGACACCCTAAATCGTTACCACCTAGCAACCAAAACCTTACAACTGTACGTGAAAAAGGATGGAACCGTTAAGACCACTAAGCAGTTCCATAAGTTTGGTGCTGATAACCCGACCGTACAAATTGTCTTTCAGGACAATCATCATCCCTATTTTCAATCAACCCAAATGCCAAACGTAATGCGCTATTTGTACAAGAAGTACAACGTTCGTTCAGTTAACATGATTGGGCATTCGTCTGGTGGAAACATTATTTACTATTACCTAGCTCATTATCCCAATCTTAAAAACGTTCCAAAGGTTAAAAAATTCATCTCCCTTGCAACGAACTATGCTCCAAACGATCCCGACGTAAAGAATCTACCAAAAGACCTGCAGATCCTTAATCTAGTTGGTGATATGAACCATTCTGGAACGGATGGCGAAGTTACAATGAAGAGTGAGATCCCAATGAAGAATCTTGTGACTGGCTACGTCAAAAGTTACAAGCTCTACGTATATCACGGAAATAGTTCCCAAGCTCAGCACACAATGCTTCACGAGAACCCATCCATCGTTAAGATCATCGCAGAATACTTCTTCACCGATAAGATGACCCAATAATTGGAGAATTTAATTAATGGCTTTAACCAATAAAAATCATTTATACCAGCTCGTGTACGTGCTGAGTTACGTTATTTTTCTGGCATCATCAGTAATCCTTTTGAACAGTCAATTTAATAACGTATATTCCGCTAAAAGTTTCTTGCAATGGCAAATCGCAGGGGTAATCACGTTAATTGTCATCGGAATCCAAATCGTACTATTACTTACCAGGAGACATAACCCTAAACAGTGGACAATTATCATAATCATGGCAGTCATCTTTATCTTGTCATATCTTTTTCATTTAAATGTGATTACCAGTACCCTATTTTTATTGTTCTTATTCATGGCCAACGCTGAC
The DNA here is from genome assembly GCF_059901065.1 of Fructilactobacillus sp. X7R7C1. Taxonomy (NCBI): domain Bacteria; kingdom Bacillati; phylum Bacillota; class Bacilli; order Lactobacillales; family Lactobacillaceae; genus Fructilactobacillus; species Fructilactobacillus sp. X7R7C1. The sequence continues at coordinate 468,943 of NZ_JBWXVF010000001.1, read as the reverse complement.
TTACTAAATCAAGATGCGTTTGCGACCATCGACCTTGCAACTAAACTCGTTGTTCTAGTCGTAATTTTGGCCTTTTTGATTTTACACGTCTTTCCACCACAAAATGCCATTTCATTTACAAGAGGCTCATCCACTAGATATGCAATTGGATTCACTCATCCAAACGTCTTAAGTGGTTTCATCTTAAGTATTTTCTGTTCGGCCCTTTTGTTAATACAAAACAGTCGAAAAAAACTGATGTACTTCGTATATGCCTTTATTTTCGTTAGTTACTTAGTCATTGCCTACCTGACTGGTTCACGCGGATTTATGGTTGCTGGAGCTATCCTAGTACTCGGATTCGCTTTGAGCTTTGCTCCCAAAATCACTCACCTACTACCAAAAATCACCTGGATCCTTGTTTCATTGACTTTCGTAGTAGGAATCGGCATGGTCGCTTGGGGTTCATCACTGCCATTATTCAACGTGTTGAATCGTGCCCTTTCTGGTCGTCCCGGACAACAGTTAACCGTCATTCAATATTTCTATTCGCCAAAGTTAATTGGGCAAAATATGCCCTTGTTAGGTGCTCGGTCAAACTTGTGGGTCGATAACACGTTCTTGTTCATCTTATTAAGTACCGGTTTCATTGGTTTAATGTTGCTACTGGCATTGTTTCTTGCTAGTGCTTACAAGGCTAAACAGGACGATAACTATTTCCTTTGTGTGATTTTAATTGCCCTTGCTGTTCAAGGCATCATTGAAACCCAACTTACTAATGCTTACATGTTTGCACCGTTTATTTACGCTTTTGCCCGAGTAATCCAGCCGGATCATTTTCATCAGCAGGCAATTGGGAGACACGTTAAAACCACATAATCAAAACCCATCATTAATGATGGGTTTTTTAATTGATATTAGTTTCACAAAAATATAACATGAAATAGAAAGAATCAATTAATTTCAAAGGAGGTCATAAATTTGCGTTATCTAGCATTTTTAGGCTCACAAAGTAAGGATGGCTTGACTGCCAAATACCTTGATGCAGTAATCTCAGGTCTTCCAAAGGACGCGCAGGTTGAGACATTATTTCTGCAAGATTATGACATCAAACCAGATAATCTCAAAAACCCAAATCCAACGCTTGACATGATTGAAAAGAAAATGGAAGAAGCGGACGTCTGGATCATTGCATCTCCGACGTATTTTGCTGATTTATCAGGAGTTACCAAAAATCTATTCGATTGCATGCGTCATCGAATGGTTAAAATGAACAGTATTGGTGACACCTTGCCCGGTAAGTTTAAAAACAAACACTACCTTAGTCTGACCACTTGCTTTCTCTCCTCATTTCAAAATTTCTTTACCGGCATTACCGATCAAACCTTTCGGACCATTGATAAGATCATGACCGCAGCCGGTCTAATCAAACTTGGTGAGGTAATCGGAACGCACACCTGGGGAAGTAAGGGAATTCCTGACCCTAAAAAAATTGAACTGTGTAAACGATGGGGACAAAAGATTGCCAACAAGCCACGAAAGGATGATAGTACTTTGAAACGTTATATCGAATTATTTTGTATGATTGCAGTAATGTCACTAGTGACAATGCTAATTGAAGGATTAGTTTTTGGACTGAAATTTAACGGAGAATTTTGGCTCTTCTACGTAGCATTTGTGGTTATTTTCTATGTTCTTCTAGCAATCTTGCTTCACTTCTTTACGTTCTTAAGACATCGTCGTCGTTAACTTAAAACTAAATAAAAGCGACCAATTGTTAACAATTGGTCGCTTTTTTCTAATCATCGCTTTTTTCAATTTTAATTGTATCGGAAAGATGATGGTCATCCAGTCGGTACAAATTATTGAAGAATTCGACTTCAAATGACGCCGGCTCATCCGGATATTTTTGCTCCGCCAGTTCACCAGCAATGCCAACCATAGCCGTCCCTAGTGCAATTTCATGAACACTTTGATGGTGAGCGGCAACCACACCAATGACACCATCTAAAACATCTCCAGATCCAACGTTGATTGCTAATTCATGACTGCCGTTGTGTACCACATACGTTTCCTTTCCATTCGAAATTACATCGTCAACTCCTGAAATGACAACCGTGGAATGAAATTGTTTAGCAGCCATTTTAGCAACCTGAACCCGGTCACCATTACCATCAGCTGCATCAATTCCACGACTGCCCCAGTCAATTCCGGCAACAAAGGCAATCTCACCAACGTTGCCACGCAAGACATCAATATTAATTTCACTACTAATCTTCTTAAAAACTTCCGTTCTTAATTCCGAGGCACTCACAGCAACTGGATCAACCACCACCGGCAAACGACGATTATTAGCTGCTTGACCAGCAATTATATCTAATTTAATACTATCATCGTTCATCGTCCCCAAGTTTAAGACCAAACTGTTCGCAATTGCCACCAAGTCATTACCTTCATTTGAAGAGTCACACATAATTGGTGAGCCACCAACATAACTAATTGCATCCGCTACTTTCTGTGGGGTCACCATGTTAGGAATGTCCAAAACAACGGGATTTTCCCTTCTAATTTCTTCTAAAATCGACGTCATACTATCATTTCCTCTCTAGTTCGCTAATTGTCTTTTCAACGTTAGTACTGTCCATAATTGCTGATATTACCGCAATTCCAGCGTTTGAAACCTGATAAATTGACTGACAGTTACCTGCATTAATTCCACCAATCGCAACTACCGGTAAATTTACCTGTCTTTGCAGCTGAACTAAACCAGAAACCCCAATTGGTGATTCAGCATCCGCTTTACTAGTAGTCGGAAAAATCGGTCCAATTCCCAAATAATCGATGCCAGTGAGAGGTTTACTACGCTCTAATTCTTCTTTGGTACTGATCGACAATCCAACTATCATTTCTGGATTATCATGAATCACCTTTTGCACGCTTTCATCACTTTGACCAACGTGGATCCCGTTTGCATTAATCTGATTAGCCAAATCCACGTCATCGTCCACAATTAGTGGAATATGATATTCAGTGGTTAAATGACGAAGTTTCTTTCCCATCTCAATCCTTTTCAAACCCGTAAGTGAACCTACACCCTTTTCACGGTACTGAAAAGCTGTAACACCAGCATCTAAAGCCTGGTCAATGTGATCCAAAAATTCAGTTTCAGAACCGGCAAAATTTTGGGTACCTGCCACCAGGTATATTTGCAGCATTTTTTTGTTAAATTGCATATTTATTACTCCCACATTCCATGATTTAGGGGCCCGTGTCCATGACCAATAATTAATGGTTCCCTGATAATTTTATCCAGATAATCTTTTCCAAAACGAATGGCAGTTTCCATACTTTCACCACGCGCTAAAGCCGCGACAATTGCTGAAGAAAGCGTGTCTCCCGTGCCATGAGTCCGAACCGTATTCACCCGTTCGGCGGTCAACCAAAAATCAGATCCATCTTGTAAAAGAACATAGTCCTTTACGATCTTATCCGTACCATGTCCGCCTTTAATCATGACGTTTTTAGCACCAGCAATTTGAATTTTTCGCGCTGTCCTTTTGATTGCTTCATCAGATGCAATGGACTGATTCGTAATCTTTTCCGCTTCAGGTAGGTTTGGTGTTACTAAATCGGCCAATGGGATCAGTTCGTTAATCAAGGTTTTAATGGCGCCGGCTTCAAGTAGCACTGACCCTCCCTTGGCTACCATAACAGGATCAACAACAATTTGGCCCAACTTGTACTTTTTAATGTTATCTGCCACTAATTGAACGTGTTCTTCGTCAAACAAAGCTCCAGTCTTAGTTGCTTTAATATCAAAATCATCGCAAACGGAAGCAAACTGCTCATCAATAATTTTTTTCGGAAGTGGATACGTATCTTGAACACCAATGGTGTTTTGTGCCGTCACTCCCACTACCACGTTAGTGCTAAACACCTGACAGGCCTGCATCGTTTTAATATCAGCTTCCATCCCTGCTCCACCACCGGAATCAGTCCCAGCAATTGTTAAAGCTTCTGGATATTGATTTATTTCACTACTCATAGTTCCCTCCTAAAAAGTTCTAAGCGTCATACATTTTGTTCCAAAAATCCAATTCATAATGACAACTATTCTGAAAAACTTGATTTGCGGTGGCCCTTTCGTTTGAATGAGTTTCCGCCTGGAGATTAATAAAAGCAAAAATTTGCTTTACCTCATCTGCATCAGCATAAAACTTGATCCAATCGCTAAATGGATTGTTAATAAGGTTGGTTTTATTTAGTTCAGTAGCAACTACATAGTAAGTCCAAATACACGGTGCGAGCACGCTCAATCCAACTAGAATGGACTTAGTGCTCACGGCTTCACGCATACTTTCAACGTAATCCTTGGTAACGTTGAACATGCGGGCATCTTGAAGCTCATCATCAGTCACTTTTGCAATTTTTAACATGACCTCGTGCGGTGTGCTTTCGTTTTTAATCCCGGCAACGCAACCTGCCAAAAATCTTTTCAAATTCACATCACTTGTTTCAGTCTGAATTTGTTGAAACTGTTTAACGTAACCGTCTAAATACATTTCATCTTGTTGAACGTAGTTAATTAGCGCCTCTTCTGGTACTTTACCGCTTTTAATTCCCCTAACATAATCACAATTCATGATTTGATTCATTATTGTTGTCGCATTACTTATCAATTCATCGGTAAATTTATTTGTAATCAACTACTAACATCTCCTACACAAAAAGGCTCCTCATCAATGATGAGGAGCCTTCAATTATATTCTTAATTAAAGATCGCACGATTCCTTTCGCAGGTATTAACCAGTTCAAGTTCAATGGGTATAGTCTCAGCCACTTGGCACCCCCTCATACAGCTATTCAATTAAATTTATTATATTCCTTAAAATTTGGCATGACAATCCTAATCAACTACTTTGGCACCCAAGACGGTCTTAAAGTGATTCATCGCAAACTTCTGACCCAAATCGGAAAAGGTTGCCACCCCACTTTTATGAATAACCAAGTTATAAGCAAGGTTATAGCCAGCAATTGCCGTGTGCAAGACACAAATGTCGGTGCAAACACCCACAAGATGGAGAGTCTTAACGTTTCTTTCACGAAGTCTAAGATCCAGATCAGTGCCAGCAAACGCACTGTGCCTAGTCTTATCCATTTGCCAAACGTTATCTAACTTTTGATTCTCATCAAACCATTTTCCAACCTTCCCATATAGCTCACGACCCCAGGTCCCTCGCACGTTATGAGTTGGGTACAACTTCGTCTCAGGACTGTATGGATCATCCTTTTTATGAACATCAGTTGGAAAAATAACAAACTGACCATCATTTTTGAATTTTTCAGCCAAGTCGCTAATTGATTGGTCTAACACTTGAGCTGGCTTTCCAGCGGTCAATGACCCTTTATCATCAACAAAATCATTGGTGTAATCAATGATTAAAAGCGCACTTTTTTCTTTATCAGCCATTTTTAATCTTCTTTCTTAAAAATCTGACGGCTTCTCGGGATATTTAATTTCTTTTTCGGAGCGATCTTGAGCAGCTTTTACGTATACCTTGGCAACGTTGTCGGGCTGCATTTCCTCACTACTACCAGATAGTCCCTGAATGGTAATCAAACCGACGTAGATATTATCATCTTGAACCGCATCATGAAGTGAAAAGGCGTAATCACTTAAAGCCGCTTTAGTTGCTGCTAAAGTGACATTGCCTTTGGTAGGATGAAAGGCAGCTCCACCACCAGTAATCAGAATGTTCCGGTTTTCCTTTTGATCGTCTGAAAGGCCAACGAATTGGCGGGTTGTCGTAATGGCACCAAAGACATTGGTATTGTACATTTTCTTAATCTGGTCTAATGGTAATGAGAATGGTGTATCTAAAGTCTTATCACCCACGTTATAAACCATGGTTTGAGGAATCCCGTATGCCATTTTAATCTTACTAAACACGTTGGTTACCTGCGCTGGATCGGTAACATCAGCAGCAATAAAATCAGCTTTAATCCCCTCTTGATTCAAATCTTTAACAAATTGCTTTAACTGACCAGCATCTCGAGCCACCATAATCGGTGTCTTGCCAGCTTCACCAAATTTTTTGGCAATTGAAAAGCCAAATCCTTTTCCAACTCCAAAAATTACTACACTTTCACTCATAAAATTCCCTCCTAAAGTTGATTCAAGAAAAGTTTACCACCATTTGAGGAAACAAACCCTTTTAATGTTTTGCTGTTATTCTTAAATTCTTATTCCCAGAATCTCTAAAGAATGTTATAATTACACGTTTAAATAAAATGAAGTAGGAGCAATATAACATGGATAATAAAAGTTTTCACGATCTTTTTGTAGTTAGCAAAAAGTTGAATAACAATAATATAAAGCTTGCAAAACAAGGAAAATCTGCAAATTTTTTAGGACAATCTTTTTTCAATTCAAACCAAAAATTCAGAGTTATCCAAAATAGAAAGGGACATAAAGATAAGAACAAACTATCTTATATCCTATTAGCAACAAAAGATAATATAATGATAAGAGTAGATATTGAAGGACAAACACACGAGGGTGTAAAAACACCACATATACATATATACGACGAAGAACATCACAATGGAAAAGATGCTATTTCGTTATCAAAACTAGATAATTATAGTGCGACAAACGACTTATTTGCTTCTTTAAAACAGTTTCTACTGTATAATAATTTTAATATAACAGACCTATGTATTCCCCAGGCGCTAGATATATAACGAATATTTAAGAAGGAGGGAATTATTATCAATACTCAAAAGACCAAAGAACTAATTAATGATTACTCAAATTGGATTAAAAATGAATTAAAAATTTCACACTTAGAAGATACAAATATTGATGTTGTTAATACACCCTACTTAAACAGTATTAACGATAACATCCGCTTTTATATTGAATATAAAAACTCAAAAATAATATTGAGTGATGATGGAGAAACAATAGATAACTTAATTATGAGCGGAATTGATTTATCAACATCTCAAAGAAAACAAGAATTAGATAGTATACTTTATCAATTCGATATTAAAAATAACGAAGATGAATTATCAATTTCAGGTACAAAGCAAGATTTTCCACTAATGGAACATAAATTAATTTCTGCTGCCATAAAAATTGATAGTATGAGTATGCTAAAAAGAAATAGTATATCTCAAATGTTTAAAGAAGATGTTCTAAAGTACTTTGAAGAAAATAATTTTGGTGGCCTACCAAATTATTCAATAACTGGTAAAAGTGGAATATCTCATAAGATTGATTATGCCTTACCTAAATTAAATAAACGATCTTTTACCGTAATAAATTTCCAAAATACTACTAATTATAATAATACAGCAGCTGCAGCTTTTGAATTTAATGACATAAAATCATTTTTAGATAAGCCTATCAAATATTCAATAATTTATAATGATCAACAATCTAAACCAAGTAAAAAGGAAAAACAAATAGCTACATCAGCAAATTTGGAATTAATTGCCTTTAGTGATAAAGATAACATTAAACAATTGAAAATATCATAAAATATCATATTATGATATAGGAAAAATAAATCAATTTGATTAACAGTTTATATCAGTAAAGGGGTATATTAAAAGTGATAAGTACTACAATGTTAATTATGCCAAGAATATACTCTAAAATGCATTTAAATAATAATATGGAAATTAAAAATCAAACTTATGAAAAAAGATTAAAAGTAAAGTTCTATTTTTGAAATATTAATTATTTTACTAAAGTTAACTTATAGTATCTCTATTACAAAATCCTAATAATAAAGAATTCTTTTTTATTAATTTAGTAATAAATCTTTCCCTACTAAAATTTAAATCAATTATAAAGTTGTATAAATACGAGGGAAACAATACTATTCAAATAAATCTCTTTCAATAATTCAAATATAAATATTGGTATAGATCAAACTCACAAAATAATAGTCTCGATGTTTATTTATGCTTTTCCCTCACTATGAAAATACTGGTAAAATATACTATTAGATGATTTACTCATATTATGCACAAAAGGAGCCCCACTACCAAAAGTAGTGGGGCTCCTTTGCGACTTAATCTCCGTTAACTAAGTATACCAGTTTTAATAATTTTGTCAGCCCTTACATTTGCTTTCTATAAGTGTTTTGAAAATACCTGATAAGCAATATATGCCCAAAGTGTTTGTCACACTTTTATTATACTTAAAAAATTATCTTTTGAGTTTTAGGAAATTCATTTAATGATTTTATACTTCACAAGAGTAGCAGTAATAACTAGAATAATTTTCTTAATTATTACCAACGTTAACATATCATTTTCATAACAATAAATGAATAAAAATCAAAACAAAAACACACTTCAACTAAGAAGTGTGCTTTTGTATACACGTAATCAGCGTGCAAAGAGATAATTCATTTAAACCATCTACGTAAAATCATTATAACCATCATTCAAAAACTATTCAAAGTTACCCAACGTCCAGCATCTCTCATTTCACGGATTAAGATACATCCACGCTAGTTATTTGTTTAGACAAGACGTTTCTATACAATAAAACACAAAAATTGCTTGATAATCTATCTAATAGGACTAAATAGAGACCAAGCAATTTTCAAATACTGTCTATCAAAATTATAAAAGCATATTAATGCGCCCCCCGAGAGTCGAACTCGGATCATGAGGACCGAAATCTCATGTGCTATCCATTACACTAAGGGCGCTTAACAAATACTATGCTATCGATAAACACAGTAAATTGCAAGTAAATTATTCATTTGCGACCTTATTTGCGTTTGCTTCAAGATCTAACTCTAACTTTAGCGAATTATCCTTAAAGTCGTCAACTAAACTTTGCCCTTTAGAAACGTATTTTCCAACCGTTCTCCCAGTGATGCTAACAAATTCAATTGTCTTATCATCAACCACTTTTACAGAGTCATAATGGCCCTCTTCCGCCGCATCTAGATAGGCTTGAGATAATTCCCCGATGTTATCAAGGATCAACTCATCCAGTGTAATCGTTTTGCCTTCTTTTTTTAGTTTGTCTAACAAATTTTTAATTTCATCCATTGTCTCTGGAATTTTTTCACTCATTTTAAACACCTCAATTTAAACAAAACCACCGATACGTACTTATCGGTGGTCAGTTAATTATTTTTCTTTTTGCACAAACGTCTTGTTTGGAACTCTGATTAAGATGAACTGGTTAGCATCCTTACCAGCATGCATCCCTAAACCGTTCCAAAAGTTTCCTTTGTACCTTAAGGTAACCACCTTGGCCCATGCATTTTGAAAATGCTCGTCATTTAATTTGATGTTTTTATGCTTCAACTTGTAACTACGGCCAGTGACCTCAGCGTTTCCACGCGTAGTAACTACCTGAGCATTCGTACTTGGCAGTTGATACTTAATGTTCTTTAGCCAGAACGAATATTGCTGGATTGGCCCTCTATTACCCTCAACTTTTACGTAGTAGGAGCCATTCTTATCACTTTGAATAATTAATGGTTCAACTTGGGACGTCGTAATCACGTTGCGATTATTGGTTTTAGTAATATTTCTGAAGAAAGTCGTATAAACCATTAAGGTAAGCAACAACACAAAAACAACAATTTCGCCAATTGATATCAAAAAATTACGCCATTCAAAAGTTTTTTTATCCTCGATAATCATCTTAATTCGTCGTGATCGAATATTTTTAATCATAAAGATCAACACGATTAACACAACTATCCATGCAACTACACCTATAAGATTCCACCATGAATTCATGAAAGTATCCTCCGCTTCATTTTCCTATCTTCCCTATTCTAATTGAAAATTGATTTTTATGCCATCTTTGATATACTAAGTTTAATTAAACATTGGGGTGCCGAGTGGCTGAGATTATACCCGTTGAACCTGACTTGGACAATGCCAGCGCAGGGAAGATAAGATTGAGCTTAGATACATCAGCTGGACGTTCTCGCACTCGCGCTTGAAACGTCTTTTTTTATGGAGAATAATCAATGATAACAATTAAAAATCTATCATTTTCATATCCTGAACAGGATAAAATTCTAAATCAGGTCAATTTAAATTTCGAACCAAATAGCATCAATCTCCTGTTTGGTCCCACTGGTAGTGGAAAAACTACCCTCTTAAAACTAATTGCTCAACTATATCCCAAGTATAGTAAGGGGAAATTAACCGGCCAAATTGACATGGATGAAAAAACAGCCATGTTATTTCAGGATCCAAACCATCAGTTTGCGATGAAAACCGTTAAAGAAGAACTCATTTTTGCGTTAGGAAACCTTCACGTTGACCCTGTTAAAATGCCCAACCGGATTGACTCTGCTTTAAAGTTTTGTTGTATTAGTGAACTTAAAAATCGGGCCATTACCACCTTGTCGGGTGGCGAAAAGCAAAAAGTTGCCTTAGCTGTGACAGTTGCGATGAAACGTCCCGTCCTTTTACTGGACGAACCATTTAGTAACGTTGATGTTGATAGCAAAAAAGACATCATCGAACGTCTAATCCAGTTAAAGAAAAAAAGTAATCGGACCATCATTATCTCTGACCACAATCTTTCTGACTATCTCGACGTGGCTGATCATTTCTTTAACGTCCAAGCTGGCTCCGTTCATGCGGTTCCAGCTGACCAGATTAAAAATGAACTTGCAAACGACCCTAAAGAAGAGATTCACTACAAGATTATGTCAGACAACGATCCCGTGATTAATTTATTAAATTTTTCCATGACGAACGGTAATCAAAATCTGATTGAACCAGAAAACATTGACCTGTATCCCGGAATCACTTACCTAAATGGGAAGAATGGAAGTGGAAAGTCCACCTTCTTTAAGGCGCTGTCTCGCCTCCATTCGTACAACGGGGTCGTCAAAATTATGAATCATAACATTAAAAAATCATCCCTTCCCTCTCTCATGAAGTCCGAAAACCTGATTTTTCAAAATTCAGAAGACCAATTTTTAACCATCACGCTTAAAGACGAACTGACTCTAGCCAAGAAAAATGCCATCACCAAACAATGGACTGATGACCGAATTAACGACCTCTTAAAGGCCCTACATCTTGATAATCTCTTGAATCGGGTTGTCTATTCACTAAGTGGTGGGCAAAAGAAGAAACTCCAGATCGTGATTATGTTGATTCGGGATGCGCCCATCCTCATGCTTGACGAACCATTCGCTGGTCTTGACCAAAAATCAACCGTCATTATTTCGCGGATCCTTGAGAACGAGGCTAAGAACGGGAAAACCATTATTTTTGCTTCCCATCAACGAACCGACCTCGTCGAAAATGCTGATTTCTTTATTGAACTTGCCAATCATCGATTAACTTACAAGGAGGATGTTCATGAATCCTAGTCTAAAATTCGTTTTGGTATTGATCATTGCTCTAGAAGTTTCTTTCACTACCAGTATCGTTGGTAACAGTGTGCTAATCGTCTGTGGACTCGCCTATCTCATAGTGAAACACGTAAACTTCAAGCATCTGTTATGGATCCTTCTGATTGCCTTCATTCCTGCGGTCGGGTTACTGATCTCCCAGATTTTATACGCTAAAAGCACGCACGCGGGAATCCTATTATTTACGCGGATCTACGTTTACATCGTCTATGGAGCGGCCTTCACGTTAACCACTAAATTATACGAACTGGTTAATTCGTTAGAGCAAAATCTCCGGCTCCCAAGTAAATTTGTTTATGGGGCAATGGCGGCTTTCAACCTTCTACCAGAAATTCAAGCCGAAGTTAACAAGATTAAAACTGCTAGTTTGATGCGGGGAGTTAAATTACACTGGTGGTCACCGACCCTATACTTTAAAGCCATTTTATCAGCAATTCGCTGGTCAGAAAACTTAGCTCAAGGAATGGAATCACATGGTTTTGTCGAAGGTCAGCCCCGAACTTTTTATCAGACCATTAAAATCACAAAGGTGGACTGGCTCGTCTTTGTTTTTAACGTCATCTTACTTCAAGTAGTTCTGCTTCTGCTCTAGTATTCTTTGTCTCAAATAAATAAATTAATGTATAATAGAGTCAAGTAAGCGAAGTAGAGGAGGAAGCAAAATGAAAATTGGAGAAGAATTTAGTCAGGTAGCAACCGATCTAATTAAATTCCAAGAAAAACATGACATCCCTGACAACCAAATGGCCGTTGACCTACACATGACGGTGGAGAGATTTCATGCCATCAAGAGTATGCAAATTCAGCCTACTCAGGATGAAGTAAAAATAATTAAGCAGTTTATTGTTCATAACAAATAAAAACGATGACTTTTATAAAAGCCATCGTTTTTTTATCCGATTTGTTGCTCAATTAGATATGAGTCAAGGTAGCCAAAAGCAATTTCGTCAATATCTCCAAGATTAATGAGTTGATTATTCACAACGAATAATTTCGCTTTGTCAACGATTTGAACTGTTATCTGACCATGCTCGTACTTCACGGGAAATCCGAGGTAAGATTGGCCGTCATTCATTTTTATTCTAACCACCCGTTGAAATTTGATGGCCATTTGAATCGTGGCTTCAAATAGATTAATCGTCGAATCAAAACTTCGATCATTATTTAACACGGGTTGAACGAAGACCCCATTAGCCGAATTGATGGACACGAAGTGATTAATTAGCCGCAAATAATCACTTTTAATCACTAATTTATCAATCTCATCAATCTTAATGAGTTCATATCCACCAAATCGTCCCATCATATCAACCAACGAAAACATAACGGAATCAGAATTAACCGCTTTCACCTGACCAATGAAAAACAAATCAGAATGAATCTTCGGTATCATCACAATTCTTCTCCCTGTTTCCATGGCCGAGTACAAGTTGGCTTCAATGGCTAATTGTCCGTCGATGACTTTCGGGGCAATGTGTTTGGCAAATAAAACTGACTTAGAATCCGTTAATAACTTTAACTCGGTTCCAAGAAACTCAACCGAACGAACCAACGGTTTAATGATGGTCTTATGGGTCACATTTTCGTTGTCAAATTTATCAACAACGGAAAGTGAAAATTCAAAGTCCGACAGTGAATTAATGAACCCTTCAACGGAATTGCCGTCTTGAGTTACCACCATCACCGCTTGTTGGTCGACAAATGAATTGCCCAAAATCTGGGTCAATAGATCATTTTTAGAATTAAGTTTCATTACTTCCTGCTTAGTTCCGTTCAGTTTTAATTGACGAGACATTCGGATACGTCCCTCCATCTTGGTGAGGTCCTCACTTTGAAAGTCAATATCATCGATATCTCCGTAAACAACGTAGACCAGTCCGTTAGCAAGCCCGTAATCATCGTATGTGATCAAAATCGCACCAGCAGCATCAAGGGCAACGACCACACCAGTATAGAAGACCGTTGTATTTTGCTGGGTCAAATTTACCAATAAATTGTTATTCATTGAATACTTCAAGTCCTTAACAACTTGATTAACTGAATTATCCAAACAATCACCCGCTTCTCTAATAACATCAGTTTAATCTTATCACATGTATGGATTCGACCAAGTTTAGTGCGCTTATCATAACATAAATTTTGCGTTCTTTTTAAGCTTTCACTTTCTATTTTCATTTATTGGGCGAATGCTTTAAACTAATAGTGAGGTGAAAATATGTCGAAGAAGAAAATAGAACGTAAACAACGCCAAAACATCATCATTGATATGAATGATTTTATCATAAAATATGCCGCTACAATGTTAGGTGAAAACAAAACTAATCTAGCTCAGCAAGTCTATGAAGCCGGTAAAAACGACGTCAAAGGATTAGATAAATTATTTAACGATGCTGGCTACGGACGAAGAGAACAATACGAAGACATTGCTGAAGGATATGTTTGTAACTTCTATCACGTAATGCCTGATCAAACAAAAACTGAGGTTGATCGGTTAACCAAAGAGGCAATGAATTACTTAGGATCTCATGCAAACGAGTTCAATCGTTGGCGTGAAGAATAAAACAACTTCGTTTGAAGTTGTTTTTTTATTGAAAAAAGGAGGTGGAAATAGTGAACAAAGTTGGAGTCAGAGATCTCGTTGAATTTTTACTTCGAAGCGGAGATCTAAATAGTAGTCTTAGTAGTCTGAACACGGCTCAAGCTGGCACTAAAATCCACCGGAAAATTCAAAAGAATCGTCCTAGTAATTATGAAAAGGAGTACTACCTAGAAAAAGAAGTCCAGGCTAATCAGACTGATTTTCTGGTTCATGGTCGTGCCGATGGTGTCATCATGAGTGATAAATCAGCCACAATCGAAGAAATCAAAACCTCTGACATTGAGTTTAACGATATTCCAAAAAACAAAATGATTCTTTACTGGGGACAAGTACAGGCTTATGCCTATTTACTAATGACGGAACATCCCTCAATCAAATCAGTCACCATGCGGCTGACGTACGTCCAGACCCCTGAAGAAGAAATTACACAAAAGGAACGTTCCATTACATACGAAGATTCCAAACGTTTCTTTGACAACTTAATTCACGAATTTGGGGAATGGCTTGAACTTAAAGACCAGTTAAATGAAGAAAAAAGAATCACCGCCAAAAAAGTTCAATTTCCCTTCCCAACGTATCGAAGGGGTCAACATGAACTGGCAGCTGCGGTATATAAGACCGTCGCTTCTAACCGCCACCTGTTTGCAGAAGCTCCAACTGGAACTGGTAAAACCATCTCAACCCTCTTTCCTACCATCAAAGCCATGGGAAATGACCTTATCTCCAAGGTGTTTTACTTAACGGCTAAACAAAGTACTCGACGAGTTGCTGAAGACGCCATTAATCTCATGAGTAATCATGGATTACGACTTCGAAGCATTACCCTTACCGCTAAGGACAAGATTACGTTTGATGATGAACGTGACAAATCACCAGAGGATAATCCCTATATGCTTGGCTACTATGATCGCTTAAAACCAGCCCTAAAGGATATTTTAAAAAATAATCACCAGATCACGCGTGACGTGGTAGAAAAGTACGCAAAAAAATACACACTTGATCCCTTTGAATTCTCGCTTGATATCAGCCTTTTTTGTGACGTTATCATTGGTGACTACAATTACTTATTTGATCCACAGGTCCACCTTCAACGCTTCTTTGAGGTGCAAGACTATCAGAATTTTTACCTGATTGATGAGGCCCATAACCTAGTCGATCGCTCCCGTGACATGTACTCAACCGAAATATCATCTGAACCATTAGAAAAAGTTATCAAGCTTCTATCAAAAAACAAGGAACAAAACGCAAAGGTCTTAACCAAGTTACGATCACTCAAACGTCAATTTAATGCAATTGCCAAACCACTAAAGGAGGATCATCAATCAGAAGTATCAATCGATGATCCACTGGATAAATTTACAAAAGCAGTCACTAACGTAGTCAAGGTCCTCCGGAAATGGATCGCAAAACAAGACGACGGTGATGACCTGGACTTGGTGCTTGATTTTTTCTTTCAGTGTACGGGATACCTCAAAATCAACGAGTACTATGGTCCAAATTACAAAACGAGAATCCTCATCAATGGTAAGAATACGACTGTTCGTCTCTTCTGTATGGATCCAAGTCACAATCTAGCCGAGACCCTTAACCTTGGTGGCGGAGCAGTGTTGTTTTCGGCCACCCTCTCACCGATGAACTACTATGCCAAGGTTCTCGGTGACGAAGACAATAGTTTGAAGTATCAACTGCCCTCCCCGTTTCCAAAAGCAAATCAGAATATCATCATCACTTCTTACATCAATACTACGTTTCAAAAACGTGACCAAAGCATCCCTAAGATTGTTGATACCGTCAACAAAATGATCAGCGGAAAAGCCGGCAACTACCTGATCTTTGTTCCATCGGGGGTGTACCTAGAAAAAATCTACGATGAATTTAACAGGCAACACCCCACGGTTAAAACAATCAAGCAAGAAGCCGGCATGAACGAAGCAGCGCGTTCCAGCTTTATCAATCAATTCAATCAGCCAAACGACCATCCGGTTGTCGGATTTGCCCTTCTTGGTGGCATCTTTTCGGAGGGAATTGACCTGGTTGGTGATAAATTAATTGGGGTTGGGATTGTTGGGGTTGGACTTCCAGGACTTAACCCAGAAACCAACCTGATTCGGGACTACTTTGATGCCGAAAATGGTCACGGATTTGAATATGCTTATCAGCTACCGGGCTTAAACAACGTTTTTCAGGCTGCCGGACGTCTCATCCGTGGTAAGCATGATCAGGGAATCGTTGTATTAATGGATCAAAGATTTACCCAGAAAAGGTACACAAACCTTTATCCTCAACAATGGAAAAATTATCAGATTGCTCACAACCCTGATGAACTCGAGCATGACATCAAACAATTTTGGAATAATATAAAGGAGAAAAACCATGACGAAACTTGAAAGTTACCACCCAATTTTTACCGCTCACCTTGAAATGGATTGGCTGACTACCATGAATCTTGGCGAAATAACCTCACTCTTAAATGGTCGCACAATTGCCAATGTTCGCCTGGATGGTGAGTATAACCCCACTAGAACAGCCGATCTAGTTAATCTTGACATGCGTAAAATCATGAAATCTCAGGCTCTGATTTGGGGAGTGTTGGACAAAAACACTCACACTCTATTCGGAATCTTTGCCATCAGTAATTTAGACAATAACCAACCCCAGTTTTACTTTATCTTTGAGGTCGGAATTGCTCCGGATCTAATTTCCGAATTATTAAATCACATGATCAAGTTTACTTTTCAAGAATTAAAACAGCCAAACATCTCTATTCTATTAAATAATAATCAGCATAATCTTATAGGTATAATAAAAAGATTAGGTTTCTCTCAAGTAGGCCGATCCCCGAAATCCGCTAGATTTCAATTATTTCAGTGATTTCAGTTGAATTGTGTTCCATAAGCTACTAGAATGATTATTGAAATAAAAGAGTAACATTATAATGTATGGGAGTGCATATTTATGAATGAAAAAGAGAAGAAAGAAGCGTATGGGAAAGCCATGGACATTCTTAAAAGTAACAATGTCCGAATTACCCCGCAACGACAAATTATTTTAAAGTACCTTATCGATCACAATAACCATCCTTCAGTTGAGACCATCTTCCATTTTTTGGAAGAAACCTTTCCCAACCTAAGTATGGCAACTGTTTACAATAACTTACGTTTATTTAAAAA
Organism: Fructilactobacillus sp. X7R7C1; assembly: GCF_059901065.1. Lineage (NCBI taxonomy): Bacteria > Bacillati > Bacillota > Bacilli > Lactobacillales > Lactobacillaceae > Fructilactobacillus > Fructilactobacillus sp. X7R7C1. Next base: position 451,769 of record NZ_JBWXVF010000001.1, on the reverse strand, counting down.
GCTTAGAATCGTGATTGAATTGCCAAATCCAGATGGTGGATATCGCTATGACTTTTACAGTCATCCCCATTTTCACGCCATTTGTGATACCTGTGGAAAAATTATTGATATTGATGATCCAAAGTTCAAGCAAATTGATAAAGACTTACAGGACGCAACCAAACAGGTTGGATTTGATCCATCAGTTTCAAACGTTGAAGTTCATGGAATTTGTAAAGAATGTCAAGCAAAGGAAAAGGACCAACAGAGTCAAAACAAGAGCAACAACCAAAAAGTTGTTGAAATATCTAAAACTTCATCAAAGGACTAATTAAAAAACTAATTTTATTTCAAAAATCGATCACCATGACATTTGTTCATGGTGCTTTTTTTATGCCTAATTTCTCTTTCGTGTTTACTATGTCAAGTTATTGCGGTAAAATAGTAGTTGAGCTAGATTATAATCATTATAAACTGGAGGAGTCAGTTATGTCAAAAATGAAAACATCACTTGCCCAGAAAATCAACGTTTTGCGGGCTAGTGTTATGGGTGCCAATGATGGGATCCTATCGGTTGCTGGAATTGTCCTAGGGGTCGCTGGTGCATCAACTAGTAATTGGGCAATTCTAATTTCAGGTTTAGCGGGAATGCTTGCCGGAACGGTATCCATGACGATGGGAGAATACGTCTCGGTTAACACCCAGAAAGATTCACAACGTCAGGCAATTGATCTTGTTAAACAAGGCCTTAAAAATCATTATGATGACGAGTTTAACTACGTTAAAAATAAGTACCTTAAAACCGGAATGGCAAACGCCCTGGCTGAAAGAGCAACTTCCGAAATGATGCAAAAGGATCCCCTCACTACCGTGGTTCGTGAAAAATATTCATTTGATCGAAATGATTTCACTAATCCTTATGCCGCTGCCATCGCATCAATGATCTCGTTTCCAACTGGATCAATTCTTCCCCTGGTAACTATTTTCGTTGCACCAGCGCAATATCGCGTGCTTGGGACCTACATTGCCATCGTCTTGGCACTTTCAATCACCGGATACGTTGCTGCCATTCTTGGAAACGCTAACCGGACTAAGTCACTGATACGAAACGTCATTTCGGGGTTAGTAACCATGACCGTTGCCTACCTTGTTGGTCGTTTAGTCGGATTAGCATTTTAGGAGGTAAGCAGATGCGTCTTCATTTAAAGAAACAACTAAAAGATAATAACGACAATACCATGGATGAGAAATTGAACAATCTCCGTGCCGGCGTTCTCGGATCAAATGACGGAATTCTCACCGTCGTTGGAGTCCTTTTTTCAGTTGCCGTAGCTACTACGAATCCCCTCACTATTTTCATTGCCGGACTATCGGATCTGCTTGCCTGTGCCTTTTCAATGGCAGGAGGAGAATATGCTTCAGTAAGTTCCCAACGTGACACTGAGGAAGCGGCCGTTAAAACCGAAAGCAAGCTTTTAAAAACCAATTTCGATGATGAAATGGCAAGTGTCGTTCAATTTTACATGAGCCGTGGGGTTAGTAAAGAAACGGCAACTGAAATTGCAAAGGATCTATTATCAAAAAAACCGCTTGAAACGGTAGTGAGCGTCAAATATGACCTTCAGTTAGGGAAATATCTAAGTCCGTGGAGTGCCGCTTTCTCGTCGCTGTGTTCTGCTGCACTTGGTGGAATTCTCCCACTACTTGCCATGACGCTGCTTCCCGTCGGACTTCAGTGGCCTGGAACTATCATCGCTGTCATCATTGCTGTAGCTATCACCGGATTCTTAAGTGCCGAACTTGGGAATGGTCTGGTGAAGATTGCGGTAATTAGAAACGTCATCGTGGGAATCATTACCATGATCATTCACTATGGGATCGGACAATTCTTCTAACACATTTCTCATCTTTTAACATTAATTTTAAAATAAAATTACATTACGAGAACCTACATCAGAGTAAGGACATAGAACCCGTAAAAACCGGTGTGCCGCGCTTTATAAATGGTAGAAAAGTTGACATATACGGTTGTACTTGTTAAGTTGGTTAATGTAGATATTTTTACTTTAATTGTCAGTGTTAATCGAAAGGAGGAGTTCTGTGGCTCAAAATAATAATGAAAAAATCAAAGTTGATCACATCACTAAAATCTTTGGTCCTCATATTAAAAAAGCACAAGAACTTTTATCTAAGGGAGAAGATAAGGCTCAAATTCTTGAAGAAACTGGTAGTACAGTTGGAGTTGATAATGCTAACTTCTCAATTAAAAACAACGAAATTTTCGTTATCATGGGACTATCTGGTTCGGGTAAGTCAACCATGTTAAGAATGTTTAATCGCTTGATTGACCCTACTTCTGGATCCATCTACTTAGATGGAGAAGACATCATGAAGTTTGATAAGAAACAATTACTTAACCTTCGTCGTAAAAAAATGAGTATGGTATTTCAAGGTTTTGGCTTACTTCCTAACCGTACCATCCTTGAAAATGCTGCTTTTGGACTTGAAGTTCAAGACGTTGACAAAGAAGAACGTGAAAAAAAGGCCCACGAATCACTAGAGATGGTGGGTCTTCACGGATACGACGATAGTTATCCAACTGAACTATCTGGTGGAATGCAACAACGAGTTGGTTTAGCACGTGCCATCACTAATGATCCTGATATTCTTTTGATGGACGAAGCTTTCTCAGCTCTTGACCCATTGAATCGGCGGGAAATGCAGAATGAATTATTGGAACTACAACGGAAGTTGCATAAAACCATTATCTTTATCAGTCATGACCTAAATGAAGCACTAAGAGTTGGTGATCGGATCATGATGATGCACGATGGCGACGTCATTCAAGTTGATACACCAGAAGACTTACTTGATCATCCTAAAAATGATTACGTTAAGAAATTCATCGAAAACGTTGATCGTTCTAAGATTCTTACCGCATACAACGTCATGGTTAAGCCAAATACCGTTAATATCGAAAAAGACGGTCCTAAGTTAGCCCTTCGTCGGATGAAGGAAGACCAAATCTCAAGTATCTTTGTTGTTGATTCACAAGACCACTTCGTTGGAATTGTCGACGCTGATGACGTCAACGAAATGATTGATAAACACGAAAAAGATCTTCACATCGCATTAAAAACAAATGTTCCAACTACTGCTCCAAGTACACCAATCGGTGACTTGTTCAATGCCATCTCTAAATCACCAATCCCATACGCGGTGGTTGATGACGAAAAACATCTGAAGGGTATTATTTTGAGAAGTGCCGTTCTTGATGCCATGGCTACGAAGAAAGGAGGAGATAACTAATGAATAGTTTGTTATCTATCGCTAGCATTGGTGCAATTCCCATTGCCAAGTGGGTCAATGACTTTTTTGCTTGGTTAACTGGATTTGCTGGTTTCTTTAATGCAATTACGCTTTTCTTAAATACCGTTATGAACGGAATCCAATGGGTTTTTGACATTATCCCAATTTGGTTGTTTATTGTCATTATCCTACTTGGAACCTGGTTCTTATTTCGCAAAACAAAACACTGGGGCTTCATGCTCTTTGAACTTCTTGGCTTCCTTTTAATCTGGAACCAAGGATACTGGCGTGACATGACTCAAACTTTGGACTTGGTTCTGACAACCTGCCTTTTAATCGTCATCATTGGAGTTCCACTTGGAACCTGGATGGCTAAAAGTAAAATTGTGGAAACCATTGTGAGTCCAATCATGTCATTTCTTCAAACCATGCCAGCTTTCGTTTACTTGATCCCTGCCGTTGCTTTATTCGGAATCGGTCAAGTTCCTGGTGTATTTGCTTCCGTAATCTTCTCAATTCCACCAATCGTCAACATGACCAACCTTGGAATTAGACAAGTCCCAAGTGAATACCTTGAAGTATCGGAATCATTTGGTTGTACCGCATGGCAAAAACTCTTCAAAGTTCAGTTCCCACTAGCAAAACCAACCGTTATGTCAGGGATTAACCAGGGAATCATGCTTGCCCTCTCAATGGTAGTTATTGCTTCAATGATCGGTACAATGGGGCTTGGAGAAGCCGTTTACTTTGCCGTTGGTAGAAATGATGTTGGTACTGGTTTTGCAGCGGGTATCGCAATCGTTATTCTTGCCATTGTTCTTGATAAAATCAGTAAAGGCCTTGGTGGTGCCAATAAAGCTGATGCAAGAGCAAATAAATAATGAATAAAAAATTTACAAAATGGATTCTAGGAATCACTTCCGCGTTACTTTTAGCGGTAACTCTAACCGCATGTAGTGTAAATCCACCAAAGTACAATCCCAACGCTAAAGTTGGACCACAAGTTAACTACACAATAACTGGAATTGATTCCGGAGCCGGAATCATGTCATCAACTACCAAGGCGCTAAACACTTATGGACTTAAGAAGGAAAAATGGCAACTTCAAGCTAGTTCTACTGCTGCCATGCTTTCATCTCTTGATAAAGCGCTCAAGTACAAACAACCAATCGTAATTACTGGTTGGACCCCGCACTGGATGTTTCAAAAGTATCCCATCAAGTTCTTAAAAGATCCAAAGAACGCTTATGGTAAGGGTGAACACATTCAAACTATCATCCACAAGGGATTTGAAAAGAAAAATCCTGGAGCAACAAAACTTCTCAGACAATTCCACTGGAACGACGAATTAATGAGTGAAGTCATGTTTAAGATTGATAAGGGTGAAAATGCTGAAAAAGCATCAAAAGAATTCATCAATAAACACCCCGAACTAGTTAAACAGTGGCTTAACGGTGTTCCTGAGGGACACGGTCAACCCGTTAAACTGGTCCTCGTTTCCTGGGATTCTGAATTGTCATCATCAAACGTGGTTGCTCAACTGCTACGGATGAAAGGTTATAAACCAACCCTTTCAGCAATGGAAGCTCAACCAATGTGGACGGCCCTTTCAACTGGATCGGCCGATGCTTCAACTGCTGGTTGGTTGCCAACAACGATGGCACCGATGTACAAGAAGTACAAAAACAACGTTGAAATCGTTGGTACCAGTATTGACAAGGCTAAAGTTGGCTTAGCTGTGCCGAAGTACATGAAGAACGTTAACTCAATTGAAGACCTAAAAAAATAAATAATCGAAAAAAATGAGTCTCATGAACAACATTCATGAGACTTTTTTGATACCATTTAATTATGAGAAAAAATTCGAAAGGACAATGACTATGACTAACAAAGAATTTCCAATTGATAAGTCAGAACTAAAAACCGACTTCTATGACGCCATTAATGGAGCATGGATTAAACAAGCAACCATCCCGTCTGATCACTCTTCAACCGGTGGTTTCATGGATCTAGTTGATGATATCGACAAAACCTTAATGAAAGATTCATCCGACCTATCAAGTGGCAAGTTACCTGCTAAAACCCCTGAACTCGAAGAATACAAAAAGTTCTATAACATGACTAATAACTTCAAAAAGCGTGATGAAGATGGCGTTAAGCCTTTAAAGCCAGTCCTTGACCGAATCAGTAATCTGGAAAATTACAATGATTTAAACGATCAGCTCCCCGATTGGATCCTTTCTGGACTCCCAACCCCATTTTCATTGGGACTTGATCCTGACATGAAGAATGCGAAAGTGAACGCCCTCTTTGCGAGTGGACCTTCCCTTTTTATGCCAGATAAAACTTACTACGAAAAAGATAATGAAGCGGCCAAAACCTTAATGCCAATCTTCATTCAAATGACCACCAAGTTATTTGAAATGGCTGGATATAGTGAGAACGACAGTCAAAAGATCGTTGAAAATGCGGTTGAATTTGATCGCTTAATCGCCCCAAACGTAAAGTCAGCTGAAGAAGCTGCTGACTATAGTAAAATGTACAACCCAGAAAGTACCGACGAATTAGCTCGGTCAACCAATGCCTTGAACCTAAAGGAAGCCATTAACCAATTAGTTGGTACCCTTCCTGAAAAGATCATCGTCACCGAACCCCAATTCTTTAGTAATCTTTCCGAACTTTTAACTTCATCTCACTTCCAGCTTATGAAGGACTGGATGCTTGTAAAGACGCTTAATGGGTACAGTGGCACTCTCTCAGACGAATTCCGGGTAGTTGGTGGGACCTATAGTAGATCGCTCTCAGGCAAGAAGGAAGCCACTAATAAAAAGAAGGCCGCCTACTACCTTGCATCAGGAACATTTGATCAAGTGGTTGGTGACTACTACGGTAAAAAATACTTTGGTGAAAAAGCCAAAGCTGACGTTCATCAAATGGTTGATAGTATGATCGACGTATATAAAAACCGACTTTCAAACAATCAATGGTTAAGCGACGACACTAAGAAGATGGCAACTAAAAAGCTTTCTACCCTTGGAGTTCAAGTCGGATATCCTGATGAATTAGATCCGCTTTACAAGAAATTTCACGTTACCGAGGAAAAAGATGGTGGCACGGTTTTAAGTAACCTACTTAACTTTGAAAAAATTGCCAACCAAGACGAATTCTCAAAGTGGAACAAACCAGTGGAACGAGAACGTTGGGAAATGAGTGCCAACACCGTGAATGCTTACTATCATCCCTTTAAAAACATCATTGTCTTCCCGGCTGCCATCCTACAAGCACCATTTTACAGTTTAGATCAACCCGAAAGCGCTAATTATGGCGGAATCGGAGCGGTTATGGCTCATGAAATTTCACACGCCTTTGACAATAATGGTTCTTTATTCGACCAGTATGGTAACCTGAATAATTGGTGGACCAAGTCCGATCACGAACACTTCTCCAAGTTAGCCCAGAAAATGATTGACGAATTCAACGGCATTCCATTTGCGGGTGGTAAAGTTAACGGTAAACTGACCGTCTCAGAGAATATCGCTGATGCGGGTGGTCTTAGCTGTGCTGAAGAAGCCGCTAAAAATGGTGATAATACTGACTTATACCAGTTCTTTACCAACTGGGGTCGGATTTGGCGGATGAAAGCCACCCCAGAATACCAGAATCTATTACTATCAATTGACGTGCATGCACCTGCCCCACTTCGGGCATCTGTTCAAGTTAAGAATCTTGATGACTTTTACACAACTTTTGACGTAACCGCCAAAGATCAGATGTACTTAAAACCTGATAAACGAGTTCAAATCTGGTAGGATGTAAGTGAAAAATAGAACAGATGGGAGTGCATAATATGAAACTTACTGATTATATCGATAAACAAATTCAATTCTTAGACCAACAATTACAAGATGCTAAAGACAAGAGTGAAGTTAAGGGTCAATACCTCATTGAATCAAAGATTAACGAACTTCAAGCATTAAGCCGTGCCGTTGAAAAAGGTGTCGTTAACCAACTCTAATTAAAACAAAAGCGAGATCACATTAATTTGTGATCTCGCTTTTTGTTTGATTATTCAGCGAACAGGAATCTTTCAATAATTCTTGAAGCCATCTGATTGTTTAATAACTTACTGTGTTGACCTGATCTTCCGCTTACTTTAATTTCCTGATAGTCAGAGCCCGGGACAAGCTTTCTTAATTCACGAGCAGACGAAGTAGTAACTCGTCCGTCAGATTTATTTGTCTTGCTCAATTGTCCGTAAACGTTGAGGACACTCACACCTTTCGGAAAACTCTTAGAGGCATCCTTTAATTCACTAACTTTCGGGTAGCGATGGTTCATAACATCAGTTACCGGCATGATGCCCTTGTATGGTCCACCAATTGATATGAACTTGGTCAGTCGCATATGATTCGATTCTTGACCATATGCCACGGCGTTCTGATAAATCGTTAGACTCCCAGAACCAAATCCTAAAGCATTATATTGTTGATAATGGTACTTATGATTTAAATGAACGAGAATCTCATTCAGCCACTTCGCCTGAATTACCGTGGAAGCAGTATTGTCGGTAAAGTTGACCTTGATAATCGGATACTTAGCGTGTACATTCCCGTTAGGATGGTAATAAATCTTACCGTCCGGATAAACATTAATCTTCATGGCATACTCGCCGCCCTCACGACTAGAAGTAACCGTCAGGTGGTTAGCAGCCTTGGAAGTTTTATTTAGGTCTGATACAAATAAAATGGGGGTGTGTTCACCACGCTTTACACCATCAACGTTGATCCCAAATTCAATAAAAAGAAAACCAGCCACAACAATGGCAATTCCAATCGCAAATAAAAAAATGTTTTTCTTTGCTGCTTTTTCCAAAAAATCACTCTTCCTTTGTTCATAAATTAGGAATCCCAGTGACACAAAAATCCCGCACAAAAAATCCGGAACACGCAAGCACCGGTTTCCAAATAATAATACACAATTGTGTATGAAACATAGTCTTATTAGATTTATAGCTCATCTTGTTTTCTTCCGGCAAAAAAGAAATAAAGACAGATACCAATGATACCCAACAACAATATTAACATAACCAACCAGAAGATGCTCTTTGAAACCGCTTTATTTATTGAATGAGTCGCTGAAATTGGGTTATTGACAGTAAACCCACGCGTAAAGTTCCAGACCTTAGTTCCCTTAAATTGAGGATCATTAGAAATCATTTTTAAGTGAAGCAAATAGCGTCCGTTCGGTAATTGGTTAGCTGACTTAGGAACCAGGTAATTAAACGAACTATTAGGCGCGATTACGGCATCAAAAGTTGTATGTGAGTCTAAAGCATTCATACTGTTAATCGGTGTAACGTAAGTCTTAATCTTGGTTTTTCCAAGCACCGCCGCCCTGTCATTTGATAACTTGACTTCCATCAAATTAGGATTACTAGCATTCAGCATCTTAATCCCATTCATTTTGATGTTAGCAGGTTGTTTTCCGTGTTTTAACTGAATTCCAACCGAATATGAATACAGTGAATTGACTGGTGATGACGACTGGTTGCCATTATCTTCGACAACGTAAAGGCCACCAAGAATGGTTCCCTTGAAGTCTTGAAATCGCCTGTCATTCGGAACATTTAGATTTAAAACAACGGTTTGCTTTTGTTGCGGTTGAAGTGAAATCGACTGATCGGAAGTTTTAGCAAAAGTTACCAACTTCTCAATCGGAAATTGACGGTTATTAGTTTTCTCTTTATTAGCGTAACTAATCGTAGGAGCTCCAGAAGTAGTAGCGGGATTAACTCCCAATTTAACCTTTAATGGCATGTTAGTGCTTCGGTTAATCAACTTGATTTTTAGCTGTTGTTTCATCCCAGGAGTTGCCTTAATATCGAAATAATCAGCCCTTTTTTGTTGGCCTTTCACATCTTTAATCTGAGGAAGAACTTCCAGTGGGACCTGATTTTGTGTATCGGCCTGGGTAAAAATACTTCCAAGTAAGAAGAAAAGAACAAAAGCACCGAGTGCAACCATCATCACCATTAATCTTTGAACTACTTTCATTATAACGCCACTCCAATTTCCAAGTTTAATCATTCATTACGCACAAAAGACGACAACAATTCTTAAATTATCATCGTCTTAATCATTAGTCGCCCTCAGAAGGACCGTGAGACAAGTTCCAAGTCAGCGTCCCACTAGAGTTCTGTGAATTGCCACCAAGACCCGCTTTATTATCCCTTAAAACTTCTTCATCTAGGTTCAATTTAATGTTATCCAAATTCCAAAATGTCTGATAGGTTGAATTATCTAAACTCACATCATTACTTGAGACAATCGGGGTTTCCTGTCCATTAAAGTTAATGAGGTCGGAAAGATTGTTTCCCGTTTTATTCCACTGCGTAAGTCCCATGCCACTTGGGGTACTTAATTCTTGGAGAAAACCATCACCAAGTGGGGACCCACCCAAAAGTAACGATGCATCATTTAACAGGTTTCCTTGATTATCATTTGCTGTAGCCGTAACCGATAAGTTCCAACCGTCATCATTTATTTCGCTACCAACAGAATTAGTAAACTGGGTAAAGATCCCCGGCTTCGAACTATTTGGATTGTAAGCTAACGAAGTTCCCTGCTCAGAAATTGGAACCGCCAAATGACCATTAATCGGTGACGCATTCCCACCGTTCATGTTAAATTGCATGCTTTGAGGAACCGCGTCGAGTCTTAACATTGCCGGATCATTATTGTCAGCAGGGTTGTTAGCTCCCGCAACTTGGTCACCCGGATCGACATTTTGTGGAAAGCCATTGTCATCCTGTGTTTGCGGTTGATATGGATTAATCACCCCTGGGTTATTAACACCGTCAACTGGTTCTGGGGTCTCCTTCGTGTAAAACCAACTGGAATCATTATATCCAGCGGCAAAAGCCGTAATGGTTTCGTTCGCAGTCAGGTAGGTTTGCTGTCCGTTCTTTTTAGGCAACGTATACTTGAAGTGCCCGTTAGAATCAGTCTTAGCGACGTACTCTCTTTTGGAAATATTATCAGGAGCCTTGGGTTGAAACATTGGATATCCAAAGGCGTAACCATCATTTGGGATACTATCGTTGTTACCAACATTGGGTTGGATATTCGGATCACCAGTTAAACTAACATATGCATTTGCATAGGGAGCACCGTTGTCATCCGTGACGGTTCCGTCAATCTGGTACGAGTACTTCGAATCCCTTGCATCATTTAATGAATGGTCAAACTGCAGGTTACCTTCAGACTGGGAAGTCCCCACCTTTAAACGAGAGTATTGATATGGATCAAACGAAGTGGGTTGAAAGGTATCATTTGGATACGACCAGCCACTAGCCGGTGATTGTTCCCAACTCCACTGAGGCGAACCGTCATTATCAGAATTAGTTAAGTTCCAAGCTGAGAATGGTTGATTAGCACCAAACTCAATTTGTCCGCTCCCGGTTGTACGACCGCGATTAACCGAAATAATTGGTTCATTAACCGGATGACTATAATTACTCATCCGCAGATCGCCATACCCCAGTTTACGTAAATCAACGTTCCCAGTTAGCGACTGAATTGCCATTCTTGAGTCATTATTTTGAACATTTTTATCAATGTTTAAGGTTGGCTGTTGATCAGAACCTGGGTCAAGTCCAGCAACCTGATTAGGAGCAAAGGTAATGTCCCCGTTAGCAAATATGCCTGGACGATTAGTTGCTGGGCTTCCGTAACCATGGTTACTATTGACCGTTAGGGTTGAACTCCCAATATTAATTCCAGATTGAGCACTACTATTTGCTCGATTATAGGAAGTGATGGCCCTATGACCAGGCGTCATATCAACATTAACCTTGGAATAATTACCAATACTAAAGTCATTTTGATTATTGCCACGCCCCAGATCAAATCCAGAAGTTTGACCTGAACTGTTGCTATTACCACCACCAACTGAGTTTTTAGCAGTCGCATCCATATCGACATTGACATTGTTACCAATCGCAATCTGACCCAGATTAAAAGGTTGACCAGTATTAGGATTAGTGGGAACATTTTGAATCCGCTGATCCCATCGTTCGTCTCCCCAGTCACCAATTTCAAAATTAGGAAGAGAAGAATTGTTATTACTGGTGGTTTTAACGTTAGTTGGATTGGAACTGTCATTGCTGTCGGCAATCCACAATGCGCATGCTTCCATCAGTTGTTGACCACCAAAGGAAATATTAGTATTAGTTCGCCCCATCGCTGAATACCGATTAACCTGGTTCAACCGGATTTGGCCCTTTAAAACGTCTAATCCACCATAGTTAACAAACGGTTGAGAACCGGTATACGAATAATTGGTGTAAGTTTGTACATCACCATGAATTCCACCGTTGCTATCACAAAACATCCCATAATAATTACCACCATACACGTTCAAGTTGTTAACCTGAACGTCTGGAAACTGGGATGTCCCATTCGAATTGCTTCCATTATTTCCATGCCAATCAAAACTATTACCGCCTAAATCAACCGTTGGACCATTAACGTGTTGATCGTCCGGATTACTATTAGAAGCGGTAACTTGTCCGTCGACCACCAGATTACCACTTAGACGAGAAGCAGCCTGGACCTGTCGCATTCCGGTATCAGGAGCGGCAAAATCATTTGCAATTAAAATATGATCGACGTTTGAATTCTGGATGGCCGCAACAAAACTACTCCAGTCGCCCACCGAGACAGTCGATAAATCAGCCGTTTTAATTTGCGCAGCCGACAACTTGGTGGCTGGCACATACTTACCAGCCTTAAAATCACTTTCGTCATTCTGACTTTCTTGCATCAATTGTGTGTACTTAACGCTCTTTTGGTCCATATCATGGTTACTTGAGGTTTTCATCCTCTGATCGTTTCCAGATGACTCCTGATCCGGGTTATCACTATTTGGACTTGTCTTTTTAAACGAACTGCTTTGACTAGTAGAATTAGCTTGACTAGCTGTTTGAGGATTACTTTCGCTCTTGGCCGAAGCAGAACGATTTGAACTCGTTGTATACACGAGTAGAATCGTACAGGCCACTATAAATAAGCCGGTCAGCCAACCGAGAATTACTCGTTTAATCCACTTGTCTTTTTTCACCGTTCATTCCTCCCCAATTTAAGACTTACACCTTGTGTTTTCGATGATTAAACATTACTAGAGATGCCAAAATTGTGACAATCAGGCCTAACGCAACTATAATTCCGATCATAATCAAGAGTGTTCGATCTGAAAATGTCCTGATGTAGTCAACCGGACTAACGATAAATTCCCTTTGTAATTTAACGTGACTAGGTGATTCATTAACTGAATTTTTACCACTGAGATTAACGGTGGCAACGTACCTACCGGGCAATAATTGTTTATTTAGTGGTTGTTTGATCGCAAATTCACTGTTGGGGGCTATCTGACCCCTTCTAATCTCGTCGGTACTCGTCATAAGTTGATTGAACGTCACGTTCTTCAATGTTGCATTAGCCTTCACGTCATCTAACATGGCTGGTTTTTTATTTACTAGTCCAAAAGTAAACATTGCATGTTTGACGGCATCCTTCTTGAGATCGTTTTTGGTTGCCTCAATCTCACTACCTTGCGGTTTCCCTTTTCTAACCTCAATCGGGATGGTGTAAGAAAATTGATTATTAATCTCACCATTAACTGCCGGCGCATCTTGTGTAAAAGTTACTGCGCCAAGGATTTCACCATTAAAGTCGCGAAACTTATCATTATTTAGGTTGAGGGACATTTTCACGATCCGAGTTTGCCTGGGAGCTAACTGAAAATCACGATCACTTAACTCATTAAATGAGACCACTTGGCGCATGTTAACGGGTAATCCACGAAACTGACTTTGATTATTATTAAAAAATAACGCCAACTTAGATGATGTGGACGCAGAATCAACTCGGGTGCTAATCTGACAAGCGTTGGTTTTACTTAGATTAGTTAACGAGACAGCGATTGGATAATCACGTGCTTGGTTAGTTTTAATCTGGTAGTATGAATTATCATGTGACACATGATAATTGTCATCAATCTTGACCTGGATTGGGGCCGTACTGCTCATACTAGCAGCCGAAGCCGTCAAAGTGGCCAAGACTTCCACCATAAATAAGGCAATCAGCGTGATTAATAGTGCTTTAACGAACTTTTTCATAATTAGGGTCCTAACTGTTTAGTGAACCTGAGGAGCATAATTCCAATCAATTGTGCCGTTGTATTCATTATCTTGACTAGGGACTTTATCATAGCCAGTAAAACTATTACTATTAAACGGAACTTCCAGGCGGAAATCTCCTAACGTCCATGCTAATTCATACACGCCAAACGAACCAACCGGAGTCATTGACTGATCAGCGGGGCCATTATTAGTATTCGACAACATTACCGGAGCATCTGCATCAGTCGTAATGGTGGTCGTTCCAATGTTGTCTGGTGACGCTGGTTGTGAGATATTATTGTACACAGCATCCCTAATGTCATATTGAAACAGTTGGGTATTCTTTAATTCAATGTACGCTCCGGGAAGGACATCTCCATCACCGTTAACAAACCCGTTTCCATTCCCATCGGCTTCAAGCGTGGCCTTTAACTCCATTGGTCCGGTATCACCAAAGTCATGAACTTGGACAAACACAAAGTTATTCTGACTTCCGTCTTTAGACGTGCTAGATCCACTTGAAGTTAACGGACTATCCGCAAAATGTGGGTCACTGAGAGCCTGAAAGGTTAACTCTTTGGGGACATAATCGACGGCATCTTGATCATTATTCTCACCAGCCGCTCCATTAGCACCAATGTTGGAATTGTCACTTGGTGTAAAAGGATTGATGATTGGGACATTAAATCTTCCCTGCACGTTTAGGCCAACGTTGGTATTATTATTTTGGGAATAATCAATTAACCCATCGGCTTTTACAATTATGGAAAATAGGCACACTAACAAAACCATGCTGCATAGAAAAAGCCCTACATATTTAACTTTTGCTACCAAACTCGTCGCCTCTCTTATCTCAAAGAATAAAAAAGTAATCTTCTTTAACAACTTGTTAACTAAACCAGATATCTTGCTTCATATTTTAGAATAATTATTAATTTATCACTTAATTAATTGATATTGTAACACGATCCCCATCAATCTTTAAATTTTATAAAAATAAATGTGATGTTCTTTCACAAAGACGTCGGTTAATTTATGATTAGAAATAATAGGCCCAGTAGTGATATATTAGAGGTGTGAGATTTTAACTAAATTTGGTAATTAAAAATTATTTTTACGCTTTATTTAATTTTAATTATTGAAGAAAAAATAATTTATCCAACTAATAAAAGGAGATATTCACTTGATTACTTTAAAATCAGATCGTGAAATTAAAAAAATGGCCGAGTCTGGTGCAGTTCTAGCTGGTGTCCACAATGGTTTGAAAAAAATCATTAAGCCGGGCGTTGATACTTGGGAAATTGAAGAATTCGCTGACAAGTACATTACCGACCACGGGGCTACTCCATCAGAAAAGGGCTTTGACGGCTATAACTACGGGACTTGCATCTCAATCAACAATGAAGTTGCCCATGGAATCCCGCGTCGGGGCTTAAAATTAAAGGAAGGCGACATTGTCAAAGTTGACATGTGTGTCAATAAGGACGGTTTTGAAAGTGACTCCTGCTGGTCATACGCGGTTGGTGAAGCCTCACCTAAGATCAAGAAACTCATGGAAGTTACTAAAAAGGGACTTTACCTTGGCATTGACCAAGCTCAAGTTGGTAATCGAATTGGAGACATTGGTGCTGCCATTCAACACTACGTTGAAGACGAAAACCATATGGGTGATGTCCGAGAATTAATTGGACATGGCATCCAGCCTTCCATTCATGAGGATCCAGCTGTTCCAGCTTATGGGGTTGCCGGTCATGGAATGCGTCTCAGACCGGGCATGACCATTACCATTGAACCAATGGTTAACCTCGGTACTTGGAAAATCAAAGATGACTATGATAAAAAAGACGATTGGACCTATTACGTTAGCCAAGATGGTTCATACTCAGCTCAATACGAACACACCTTAGCAATCACTGAAGATGGTCCTAAAATTCTCACTTCTCAGGATCACGTTGCTGACGCTAAATACATGTTCAAAAAATAAAAGTAATGAAAATGGATCCGAAATCATTAAGAGTTTCGGACCCATTTCTTTTTTGTTCTCCATTCTGTTTCGCTATGCTAAGATGGATTTGTTTCAGACTAAATCAGGGATGAAAGGTGGACCAAAAATGAAAAAATCAATCAAAATTGTGGGAACCCTAATGGTATTATTAGTTTCAATGATTGCCTTTAGTTCTCTCACGAGCTCGACCACTGAAGCTGATCAGAAAGTTGACCCTAACATTGGTTTTCGTTATGAACACCCCACCGCCAAATACTATATTCGGAGAGGAACTCCCCAATCGTACCAAACTATCATTGAACAAGCTGCCAGAAACTGGAATAAAACGCATGCTTTTACCTGGATTCGTTCCAAAACCAAAGTTCCGACAACCATTGGTACTACCAATAGTAATACTGGCTTCTGGAAGGGCAATCGGTACGCTGGAGTTACTTTGAATCTCACTAAAACCGTCAACGTTAAAAATCACACGTATCAGTCAGGTGCCAAAATCACGCTCAATCCGCGGGTAATGAGCAACATGCAATACACTTACAAGCAGCAATTGCTAACAACCGAACACGAATTTGGTCATGCAATGGGACTTAAGCACAATCACGCTCAAGAAAGTATCATGTTCCCAAATGACACCTACTATAATTCACTTGATCCTAATCAGATTGGTCTTAGTGACATTCATGGTTTAAAAAACCTGTACAATGAAAAATAAAACAATTTTAAAGGGATGCTACTTTATGAAAGTAGCATCCCTTCCTTATTTCCATCCGTATGTTTTTAAATCCATATCACGCTTAGGTATCTTAGACACATAAGGGTTCCCTTTAACGTAGAAACGATACGGCTTGTCCGTCCAAGTTCCTCGGTCACTAACCCCAATTCGTCCCGATTCAACCACTTCTTTTGGGACTTTCACATGATCAATGTCTAAGTCAAGGGCGGTGTTACCAAGCTCAATCAAGTTCATATCCTTGTCATAAATCCCCAAGGCGTCCATCAACTTTCCCGGACCATTGGTCAATTCAAAACCATTTTTCTTACGATTTTGTTTCATCAAGTCAATCCCTTGATAAGGTTCGATTCCACGAATCAAGATTCCCTCTGGTACGTCCTTAGCCTGAGCAGCAACGTCCAAACAAAGTCGACCATGAATGGAGTAGATATAAATCGTACCAGGAACACCATACAAGGCTTCGTTCGATGGGGTCCTTTTCCCCTGATAGGCGTGCGCTGCTGAATCTCTTTGTCCCAGGTAGGCTTCCGCTTCGGTAACGTATCCGCTCATTAACCCCTTTGGAGAATGATAAACCAGTAACGTTCCAAGCATCTTTTTAGTAATCTCATCGGTGGTACCTTCATTAAAAAAATCTCTTAACTTATCTGACAAAACCCTTACCTACCCTACCTCTTATTAAAAACTTTAGACTAACGAATGATAATCGTTGAAATTTTAGACTGCTTAACCAGTTTAACACTAATACTACGATTACCGTGTTCACCGGTCGCATCAGCTCCACAAATTAAGAGATCTGCCTTAAACTTGGGAGCAATGGCATCCAAGATTTCATCGTCAATGTTCCCACCAACCGAAATAATGGGGGTTACGTCCTCCACGCCAGCGTCACTTGCTCGATCGGTGTAACTACCAACCACTTCTCGTAAATGATCCCGTTTTGCTTCGATTTTACTTGGTGTTAAAGAATCATAAATATTAATATCATTATTTTCTAACACCGAGCAAATTCCAAGTGCCGCATGAAACTTAATGGCAATAGTAACTGCGTAACGAAAAGCCCGTTGCGTTGACTTACTATCGTCGGGATCAACTGTCAA
Source organism: Fructilactobacillus sp. X7R7C1 (assembly GCF_059901065.1). Taxonomy (NCBI): domain Bacteria; kingdom Bacillati; phylum Bacillota; class Bacilli; order Lactobacillales; family Lactobacillaceae; genus Fructilactobacillus; species Fructilactobacillus sp. X7R7C1. The sequence continues at coordinate 434,466 of NZ_JBWXVF010000001.1, read as the reverse complement.
TAAAATTCTTTCAAATGTCAATGGTTTAAATTTTTCCATTGTCTCCATCCCCTTTCAATAACATCATATCATTAATTTTATGATTTTTAATAAAAAAATAATCAGTAGCAACCCACTGATTATTATTAACTCATTATTCTTTATTAGGATCAGGTAGCGACGCTTCACCAGCACCATTTTGAGCGTCTTCAATACTTTTTACCATTTTTTTAGCATGAATACGACGCATCTTTTCCTTTTTTTGTTTAATTCTTAGATTGTCCATTGCTTTATTTTTAAGCACGATTCCTTCATCATTTTTAACCATGTGGTAAATCGATATCAATATCATGATACATACAAACATTAATGGAAATCCAGCAATCGCACAGAATGTCTGGATGGTGCTAAATCCTCCGACAACTACTAGTCCAAACGAGAATAAGACAAAGACAACAACCCATGTCATTCGGTTAAACTGGGTTGGTTCCTGTCCCTCCTTTAACCCTAAACTTGTAAATGAGGAAACAATGAAAGCTGAGGACGAGATGGTCGTTGCCAGAAAGATAAAACACGAAATACAGTAAACGACAAAAACAATTACCTTAAAGGGCAAACTGGATAATACAGCAGTAATGACAGCAGCCTGCCCCTGCGTATTCAAAATATGAACCAAGTTAATCTGGCCGGTCCTTTGTAACCATAACGAATAGCCACCAAGAATTGCATAAAAACTTAAACATCCTACTGAACCGTAACCAAGCATTCCAATCAAAGTGGAACGAATGGTTCGTCCTTTAGAAATACGAGCAATAAAGAGTCCCATGACCGGCATGTATGACAGCCACCAGCCCCAGTAGAAAATCGTTTCCAGTTTGGCAACGTCCGCAGTTCCATTGGGAATGGTATTAGTCGACATGGAAACAAACTTATCAGCCAAGAGTCCCAAACTGTTGGTCTCTGAACTTAAGATATAAATAGTTGGACCAACTAACAGGACAAAGGCTAAGAAAATAATGGCTGTCCAAATATGGGCATCACTCAAACGATCAATTCCACCATTTAATCCCTTATAAACGGTCCAGGCAAAGATCACAAATAGCACCGCAAAGAGCGCAGTTTTAAGTTCCAAATTATCTGGAATCCCTAATAAACGACTTAAAACATTAGAAATAATGGGAATTTCCATTCCAACCGATGATCCAACACCACCCATAATTCCAAAGACAACCAGAAAATCAACTAGCTGTCTGGTGTAATACTTCCACCTAGCCTCACCCTGAATAAAATCAATGGCAGAGCTAAGGCGTTGTACCTTGCCGTGTTTAACAAATAGAATATAAGCAATGGCAATCGTGGCCGGAGCAAACATCATCCATGCCATTGGTCCCCAGTTAAACTGACCAAACATGTGCGCATAATTATAAGCACTCTGTGAAAATGGTTTAGCCCCAAAGGGAGGATGCTGCAAGTATCGAAGCGGATCCACCATACTCAACATTAAAATGCTGGCATCAATTGCGGTCGCAAAGACCATGCTGCCCCATTGCAAATCACTATACTCTGGTTTGGAGTGGGGCTCTCCCAAGCGGATAGCACCATACTTTGAAAAGATTAACCACATAAAAAATAAGAAGTTAATTATGTAAACCACCATATAGGCCCAGCCCATTTGATTAGTGATCCAATTTAAGGCTACCGCTAGTACTCCTTGCAACTTGGAACCACCAATAATCAGAATGATTGAACCAATTCCAAAAATTAATAAGGTTGGAATAAAGACGAATTTATCAATATTAAATTTTTTAAAAATAAAGAAATCCCTCCAAACGCTTTTTTCACAACAAAAAACGCTATGTATGGTGCTCATAGAGCCACTTGCATAGCGTTGTAAAGGTCACACAAATGATAATTACTTATCTTTCACTATCATTATACACAACTAAGATAATAAGTAAAATTCACTAATTATTGTCAATCTTTTTTAATACTTGAGCTGGATTTCCGACTAAAACCACATCGTCTCCAAACGATTTGGTAACAACAGCTCCAGCACCAACCACCACATTGTTTCCAAGGGTCACGCCGGGAACAATGGTTACATGACCACCAAACCAGGCATTATCACCAATTGTAATTGGGGCCGCCATTTCAACATCTGCAACCCGTTCCTTAGCATTCAAAGGATGGACGTTTGTATAAAGTCCACAATTAGGACCTATGTAACAATTTTTACCAAATGTGATTGGAGCCGTATCAAGCAGCGTTAATCCGTAGTTAGCGTAAAAGTTGTCCTCGATGTAAATATTAAAGCCATAATCAAACTCCATCCCAGTCTCAACAAAGAATCTTGGTCCGCTCTTTTTTAACAATGATTGAATCAGTTGGTTCCGCCTCTCATTATTAGGGGTATTATTAGCCTCCTGCAACTGCTTTCGACAAAGGATCCTTCGACTAATCAGTTCTTTATCAAATTGATTATAAGATTCTCCCTTAGTCATTTTTTCTCTTTCACTCGTCATTGAATCACTCCTTTTAGGTCTTAACCTTATTATTAGGAAAATTTACATTTTGTCCATAGTCTGATTCAATTTCTCGTCCACGAAGACGTTTCCTTTATTTGTGGCGTGACCCTTCGTCCAACCAAATTGGATGTTAGGAAACTGTTTCAATAAATCATCCAATTGTTGCCAGAGTTCCTTATTTTTAAGTTCTCCGCCACTACGTTTCCATCCGCGCTTTTTCCACCCGTCAATCCAGTGTTTAGTAATGGCGTTTAAAACGTATCTTGAATCGCTGACAACCCCAACACTCTGGTCGTTAAGCTGATGATCAAACAACCATTTCAAAGCTTTCACGAGTGCCATAATCTCCATTCTATTATTAGTCACCCCATACTCACCGCCTGAATCAACGTGCTGACCGGTCGGAGCATCAATTAGGTATGCCCACGCCGCCTTATCGTTTGATTTGACGTGACCACCAGCAACATTACCGTGATTTCTGGAACCACCATCGGTAAATACAATGATGGTTGGGCGTTTACCTACTTTACTTTCCACCGGATGGTTTTCAAATTGAACCCCATATAAGTACGCACCAGCTTCTCTTTTAGTTGCAAAACTTTTATACTCAGCTCCCGAAAATCCATCAACTTGCTTTTTAGTGAGTTCCCACGTTGGATAAATTCCAGGGTGTCTCCCCTGCTTTACCGCGTAATACTTCTTATTCTTTGCCATTTTAGCTCCATTTGAATTAAAATCTTAATTAATTATTACATTTAATCATATCGTTTTGCATTTTGTAATATTTATGCGAAAATAACATACAGGAGGGGATTCATACAATGGCTGACATAGCTGCAAAATTAATTACAGTTGATCAAGCGTTAGCAATGCTCAAGGACCGTCATGCTCAAAAAAATGAACGTTTTCCCAAGTTAATGACTCCCGGTAAGTACATTCTACCAGATTACTTCTTAACTAGAAAAAGGGAAGCGTTTAAGATTAGAAAGCATACTTTCTTAAAGCGGCGCTCCCGCTCATACGTTGCTTTCGATTCAGAGAATGGTCAGACGCTTTGGTTGCACAATTTCCCTAGTCTATCAGAAGCATTATTCTGGTTAGATACCGGCCTTAAACCAGCCGATTCTGATTCAGGATCTTCATTCAAAGAATGGAAACAAGAGCATGCAAAAGAAATTGAAGGCATGAAAGACCAGCTTAGACAAATGCCAAAACCTAAAAAAAGTAAACCAAAAAAAGCTAAAAAGGGTAAAAAGCATTAATATCAAAAGTCCCGAGTTGAATTTGGGTTTTTGATTAACTAATTTCACAAAAAAGCACCGCTCAATCAAATGAGGGGTGCTTTTTTGTAGCTGCTGTGGCTGGGCTCGAACCAGCGACATCTTCATTAACAGTGAAGCGTTTCTACCAACTGAACTACACAGCAATAATGAATTACTTAATTTGTTGTTCACAAGTATACACAGTTATTAATTAACTGTCTACTGTTTTATCAAATTATTTTAAATAAAAAAAGTTCTGCGCTAAAGAAACGCAGAACTCAACTCTAATCTATTTTCGCAGCTGTTCGTTTGGGTAAATGATAACCTTCAAAGAGTTCGATTTATCCGTTCTTGATTTTTCAAGAGCCGCTTTCGTTTCATCTAGTGGATAAAAGTTAGTTAATAGGTTATCAACCTTATCAGTGTTTTTAGCTAAAATCTTTAATCCAGTCTTGTAGTTGTTACAGTATCTAAAGATCCCCATAATGGTGGTTTCATGATCAGTCATGAACGGAACATCCAGTGGCGTTTGGTCGGTTGTTGGGACACCAATGTAGGCGACTTTGCCACCCCGCTTCAGTGCGTGAAGTGAAGTTTGTTCACCTGGAACTGATCCTGAAGCGTCAATGGCGTAATCAACGCCCGTTCCATTTGTGATGGTCTTAACTTCGTCTAAAACATCCGCATTTTTAATGTTAATTGCATGAGTAGCTCCCAGCTTCTTGGCGGTATCAAGTCGGAGTTGCTCGGTATCACTAACAATGATGGTGTCAGCACCATGGGCCTTTGCAGCTAAGATCGCAAGCAATCCAACTGGTCCCATACCTGAAATCAAAATAGTAGATCCCACGTCAACTCCCAATTTCTGAGTGGCATGAACGCCAACTGATAGTGGCTCATTTAGAGTCGCCTCTTCATAAGAAACGTTTTCAGGAATGTGATAAACAAAGTCTTGTGGATAAACGATGAATTGAGTTAAATCACCATCAACTGGCGGGGTTGCCATGAATTGCATGTTAGGACAGAGGTTATAATGACCGGTTCGACAAGCCTCACAATGACCACAGGGAACGCCCGGTTCCATTGCGACTCGATCACCACGTTTAAAGTCGGTTACTTGATCACCCACTGCTACAATCACACCAGAACTTTCATGTCCTAAGATTAAGGGTTTTTTAACCACAAAATCACCAATGTGTCCTTGGTCATAGTAGTGAACATCTGAACCACAGATTCCAACTGCCACAACTTTAATCAAAACATCAGTTGGACCCATTTTCTTTAACTTAGTGTCCTTCATATCAATATCAAACATTTTTTCTAAGACCGCACTTTTAGTGGTCTTAGGCATATTATTTTTGTCATAGTCGGGAATTTTTACATCAGTCATGATTTTCAGTCTCCTTTATTAAGAACTCATTTACAAAAATCATTTTAGGTTAGAAACCTACAACTCCCATTTTTATCATCCCATTCCCATAATTTTCACCATCATTATCACACCTTGCTCAATGGTTATCAATAAAAAAGCACAAAAAAATAGACCACTAATTATCAAAATAAATCAATAATCAGACGTCTAGTAAAAGTTAATTAGTTCAATTATTTAGCAGGTTTTTGTTTCAAAAACTTTTGTAAGTCTGCTACTTCTTTTTGTTTTGCTTTACGTTTTTTAGTGTCGATCGGACGACGACCTTGGACACCATTTGGATGACAAATTCTCATGATGAAAAACTCCTTCCAATTAAGTCTAATTCCTTAAATACATCAGCTCTTAGTATTATAATACATGGAACAGGTAAAAATCAAATCAAACTAGAATGGAGACGCAAAAAATGGCTAAAGATTATCCACAAGCAGTAACGATTGCTGGAAGCGATAGCGACGGTAGTGCTGGCGTCCAAGCTGATTTAAACACTTTCTTTGCCCGTCGAGTCTACGGGGCATCGATTATCACAGCATGTGTATCAGGTAATTCATATGGGATTCACGATAGTGTTAACATGCCGACTAGTTTTATTGACCAGGAATTTAAAGACCTCGGTGATGACTTTCACATCTTGGCTGCTAAAACTGGCATGTTATCAGACGCTAACATCATTAATACAGTCGTAAAAGATTATCAGCTCTATGACTTTGGTCCCCTCGTGGTTGATCCAGTAATCACCACCAAATTTGGTACCATGCTTTTAGAAACGGATGCTTTTGACGCCATGAAAAACCAACTGGTTCCCATGGCAACCGTCCTCACGCCGAACTTTTTTGAAGCGCAAAAGTTGACTGGTTTAGACGTTGACGATCCCAACTTTATGGCAAAATCAGCTCAAGTCATGCAGGACATGGGGGCTAGTAACGTAATTGTCAAAGGACGCCATGATGACCCTAGTCAGACCAAGGTTTCTGACTACGTTTTACTTGAAGACGGCAAACATTTTAATATCGACGGCCCTTATTTTACTACCGACCGTAAAAACGGAACTGGTGATACTCTTTCAGCTGGCATTACCGCTGAACTGGCAAAAGGACACACTGTTGCCGATTCCATTAAGATTGCCAAACAATACGTTGATGGCGCAATCGAAGACGAGATCCAAGTTGGTCATAAATATGGTCCAATCAATCATTGGGCAAGATAATTTAGGAATTAATATTTGTAAGACGCAAATTCATTACTTAAGGGATGAGTTTGGGTCTTTTTTTGGATTGAGCTCAATTTTCATTTGAGGCAAATTAATCATAATGTGGTATGTTCTAATTATCCAAGCTTAAATAATTTTGATTATTAATTTATTGATCAAAAAGGAAAGGAATCTTATGTTTCATGAAAGCAAACAAACCAATAAAATTATTTTTAGACATGGATAACGTGTTAGTTAATACCATCCCTGTTCTAAACCAACGGGCGAAATCATTACCAACCGGAGCTCGTCCTGATCGGATCCCCGGCATCTTTAAGGATCTTGATCCGACCGAAAATGCGATTGAAAGTGTTAATCAATTAAAAAAATATTATGATTTGTACATCCTCACTACTGCTCCGTGGAGCAATCCAAGTGCTTGGCAGGATAAGGTAGCGTGGATTCAACGCTACTTTGGTCAAGAAAAAGGAAGCCCCTTTTACAAAAAAATCACAATGACTCACGATAAGAGTCTCATTCACTACGTTGGTGGAATTCTGATCGATGATCGTCCGTATCATGGTGCCAGTGCTTGGAATGACACCAAAACCAACAGTGTGTGGATTCAATACGGATTTGATAAACGATTGACTTGGAAAGATGATCTAGTTCCATTCTTGATTAAAATTGCCCAATATGGCAATCAAACTAACCAGTTGATTGATGCCGTCAATCAGGCTAATGATCAAAATCCAAAATACGTCGTCCACGGAAATGTAAGTACGTTTCAAAAAGAAAATTGGGAATAAGGGAGAAAATAAAATGATTACAAACAGTACTGAAATGTTAGATAAAGCTCGAAAAGAACACTATGCCGTTCCGGCATTCAACGTTAATAATCTAGAATGGGCGAAAGCCATCTTAGAAGCATGTGAAGAAGCCAAGTCACCGGTCATTATGCAGGTTACTTCTGGTGCGGCCAACTACATGGGCAGTTTTAGATTAGCCTACGATTTGATCGTGGATATGCACAATGCACTAAACATCACCGTGCCGGTCTCAATCCATCTCGATCACGGAAACTACTACGACTCCATTAAAACTCTCGGAATCAAGTTCACTTCAATCATGTTTGACGGGTCTGCCCTCCCGTTAGACGAAAACCTTGAAAAAACCAAGACCCTAATTAAGTTAGCACACGCAGAAGACGTTAGTGTCGAAGCTGAAGTCGGAACCATTGGTGGTGAAGAGGACGGAGTAATTGCTGATGGTGAAATTGCACCAGTTGATTCAGCCGTCAAAATGGCCGAGACTGGCGTAGACATGCTGGCAGTTGGCATCGGTAATATCCACGGTAAGTATCCAAAGGACTGGAAGGGTCTCAACTTTGCTCATCTAAAAAAGATCGACCAAGCCCTTTATGATAATACGGGAAAGCAAATCCCATTGGTTCTCCATGGCGGCTCTGGAATTCCTGATGACCAAATCAAAAAGGCCATTCAATTAGGAATCTCTAAGATCAACGTCAATACTGAGGGACAATTAGCTTTCCACCAAGCAATGCGTGACTACGTCCATTCTGATAAAGACCTCGAAGGAAAAAATTATGACCCCCGAATCTTCTTAAAGGCTGGAACCAACGCGCTTAAAAACATGTGCCTAGACCGGATTAGAGTCTTTGGATCAGAAAACAAAGCCTAATTCATACCCGTTATCAAAATAATTAATCCATCTGGATTCACATTTATCTAAAAATGTGAATCCTTTTTTTATTCCATCAGTTCATTCATCAACTACATATAATAAAATGAATAAAGTTTAACGAACGTTAACCCACGTGATTACTCATTTTCTTACTCAAAGCCGGATATTATCCAGGATGTTTTTATTGTGAAATTTGATATTGGTAGTATACTAACCGTTAAAGAAAACGTTTTCTTTAGTTTATGAATGCTTCCATCAAGTGAATCCTAGGAAAATGGCACATTTAATAATTATGTGAAATATGGTTTATTTGTGAAAGTAAGAAGTGATAGACAAAATGAAAAAATATATTTTAGTAATTGACGAAGGAACCACCAGTGTTCGCGCTATCATTTACGATAAAAACGCAAACGTGGTATCTAGCGATCAAAAAGAATTAACCATGTATTTCCCGGAACCCGGTTGGGTGGAACAGGATGCTAACGAAATTTGGTTAACCGCCCAAGCCGTGATGGCAACCGCCATTATCAAGGGCCGGATTAATCCGAATGAGATCGCTAGTATCGGAATTACTAATCAACGAGAAACCACCGTAATTTGGGACAAAGAAAGTGGATTGCCCATTTCTAAGGCCATTGTGTGGCAATCACGTCAAACTGCCCCAATAGCTAAAACAATGATTGATGCCGGTTATAAAAGCATGGTGCAAAAGAAAACCGGCTTAATTATCGATGCGTATTTTTCTGCCACTAAAATCAGATACATCTTGGATCAAGTCTCTGGTGCTCAGGAACGAGCCGAAAATGGTGAACTTCTGTTTGGTACGATCGACAGTTGGTTGCTTTGGAAACTAACGGGCGGTGAAGTTCATGCGACTGATTATTCGAACGTTTCTCGAACCATGCTATATAACATCGAAAATCTCGACTGGGATCCAGAATTATTGAACATTCTCAATATTCCTAAAGTCATGCTTCCAGAAGTCAAAGACTCATCGGGAGTCTTTGGTAAGAGTCTGCCGGAAAACTTTTTTGGTGCTTCGGTTCCCATCTCTGGAATCGCAGGCGATCAACAAGCCGCTCTGTTTGGTCACTTAGCGGTTAATTCCGGTGATGTTAAAAACACTTATGGCACCGGTTCCTTTATTGTGATGAATACGGGAAAAAAGCCCAAATACTCACACAACGGCTTATTAACCACGATTGGTTATGGAATTGGTGGTCAAATTACCTACGCTTTGGAGGGATCCGTGTTTATTGCTGGTTCCGCCATCCAGTGGCTAAGGGATCGCATGCAGTTAGTTAAAACGGCTCCCGATACCGAAAATCTAGCCAACAAGTCTAATAATCACAACGAGGTTTATGTCGTCCCAGCATTCACTGGATTAGGTGCTCCGTACTGGAATCCAGACGCGCGTGGTGCGGTCTTCGGTTTATCACGTGGAACCACCAAAAATGACTTTGTTAAGGCAACGTTACAGTCCATTGCCTATCAAAGTCGGGACGTTGTGGGTGCCATGGTAAATGATACTAATATGCCAGTCACCAACCTCCATGTTGATGGGGGAGCCTCATTAAATAACTATTTAATGCAATTTCAATCCGATCTTTTAGAGACCTCAGTCGTGCGATCAAAAGACATTGAAATGACAGGACGTGGTGCCGCCTATTTAGCCGGACTAGCCATTGGATTCTGGAAGAGTATTGACGAACTTAAAAAACTTCAGCCTGAGCCAACCATTTTCAATCCCAACATGGAAAAAGATGAAGCAGAAAGCTTATATTCGGGCTGGAAACAAGCAGTTAAGGCAACTGAATCATTTAAGCCTCAGGAGAATGAAAATGAATAACTTTTCGTATAAAAACCGAAACCAAGATATTGATCAACTTAAAAATGATGATTTTGACGTCACAATCATTGGCGGTGGCATCACTGGAGCAGGCATTGCCGTTCAGGCCGCTGCTTCGGGTCTCAAAACCGCTTTAATTGATATGCAGGATTTTGCTGAAGGAACCAGTAGTCGTTCGACCAAACTCGTTCATGGGGGAATCCGCTACCTCAAGACTTTTGATATTGACGTCGTAAACGACACCGTCAAGGAACGAGCCATTGTGCAACATATCGCTCCACACATCCCTCGTCCTTCTAAAATGCTACTGCCACTTTACGATAATAAGGATGACACCTTCACCCCGTTAAGCGCAGAAGTCGCCATGGCCATTTACGATCGTTTAGCCAACGTTTCAAAAGACAGTCCCTTTGCACACCAAACATTGTCAAAAGCGGATGCAGAGAAAAAATTACCCAACCTAAACCACAATCATTTAGTTGGGATGGGAGTCTATCTTGATTACAAAAATAACGATGCGCGCCTCACAATCGAAAACATTAAACAAGCAGTCAGTGATGGTACCGTTGCCGTTAGTCACGTTAAAGCAGTCAACATCGAAAACGATCACAATGAAAAGATTGTAAACGTGATTGATAGAGAAGATAACACCGAATTTCCAATTAAATCCAAAATCGTCATCAATGCGGCAGGCCCTTGGTACGATGGCATTGTTAAAATGTTTGATTACGATCATAAGCAAAAAATCAGACCTACCAAGGGAGTTCACTTAGTAGTTGATCAAAGCAAACTTAAGGTGCCCCTCCCCGTTTACTTAGACTCTGGGTTAGACGACGGTCGGATGATTTTTATCATCCCAAGATTTGGAAAAACTTATTTTGGAACGACGGACACGGATTACGATGGTGATTACAGCAACCCAACCGTTAATCAAAAAGATGTTGACTATCTCTTAAAGGCCGTTAACCAACACTTCCCAAACGCTAACTTAACGACTAACGATATAGAAGCAAGCTGGGCTGGCATTCGTCCTTTGATTGAATCCGGTGATTATAACGGGAATACCACGCATAAAAACTTAAATGACGACGATCTGCACCACTTGGACACTAAAATCAATCAATACTTTAACCGGCAGATTGACCACAACGACGTTAACAATTACGTTCATTCGGTAGTTTCAAACGACCAAAGTGCTTCAAGTGTTTCACGTGGATTTGAAATCAAACTGGTCGACGGTGTCATCAATGTCTCTGGCGGTAAATTAACCGATTACCGGCTAATGGGCGAAGACACGATGAAACTTGTCAAAAAAGAACTGGAACAAAAATTTGATCAACCTGTTTCATTAATTGACTCTAAAAATTACCAAATCTCTGGTGGTCACTTCGATTCAAACGACGTTAATGGCAACATTAAAAGTTATGCCGCCACCTTAGTCAACCGTGGCTTAAGCACCAAGGAAGCCATGGCGATTGCCAACCTGTTTGGATCAAACACTCCCTTAATCGCTAACTACGTTGCCAGTGGCGTCACTGCGCCAGGTTTAACTTTGGCAGAAACAAGTGTTCTTCACTACTCAATTGATCACGAAATGATCAGTCGTCCAATCGACTTCTTACTTAGAAGAACGAACTACCTCTTATTTGATTCTGAGAAAACCGATCAAATCGAGAGGCCGGTCATCGATGAAATGAGCCGCCAATTAGGCTGGGATCGAGCAACTAAAGAAAACATGACCAGGGAATACTTTAAGATCCGCCATCAGTCTCAATTAAAGAAACTAAAGGAGGCTAGTCTCAATGAGTAATCGAATCCCACTTATTTTAGCAAATTGGAAAATGAACAAAACCAGCAAAGATATTGAGGACTTCTTAAAATCATTAGAAGGTAAGTTGCCTGATAAAAACCTCGTTCAAGTTGGCATTGCGGCTCAAAACGTCTACCTTTATAAAATGGTTCAGTTCATTCAATCCCAAAAAGAGCCCATCGAAGTTTTTGCCGAAAATTTGCACTGGGCCGACGAAGGTCCGTACACCGGAGAAACGTCCCCGGTTGCATTATCAGACCTTGGAATCAATGGTTCTATAATTGGTCACTATGAACGCCGCAAGATGTTTAAAGAAACGAACGGTACAATTGGATTAAAAATCATGGGCAGCTTTCGCAATCACCTCACTCCGGTAGTGGCAATCTCGGAGGATACCTCAACCTATAATCCTGATGATCTGGAGATGTCACCCTTAACCGAAATTGCCGTTTCATTTGCTGGCATCAACAGAAAGGATGCTGAACATTTAGTCATCGCATACGAACCATCGTGGTCCATCGGTGCCGCTAAAACAGCCTCATTAGCGGAGATTGAACATGCAGCACGGGTGATTCGCACCTCCCTTAAGATTATTTTTGGAAATGACACTGCCGAAAAGATTAGGATTCAATACGGTGGAGCAGTCACCCCAGAAAATGCCAAAGCCATTTTTTCATCACCAAATATCGACGGACTGTTGATTGGAAGAGCCTCATTATCTTCAGATACCTTTCTTAAAATCATCAATGACGTGGCCGAAGTTCAAAGAGGAACCTAATAATGAAATTAAAAATCTTTGGTGAACTGGTTGGGACTGCCTTATTAATCTATTTAGGAACAGGCCTCATCATTTTCAGCGGACCGTACGCTGACCAGTTAGGTCCGTCGGTTGGATGGGGTCTCACCTTATCCATTCTGGTTTATGCCACTGGACCACTTTCAGGAGCTCATCTAAATCCAGCCGTAACCCTTACCATGTATTTAACTAAAAGAATGCCCGGAAAAGAGGCGATTATTTATGTAATTAGTCAACTAGTCGGCGGTCTCTTAGGTGAAATTTGTGTCGTTTTAACCTACGTCTCACTGCTTAACAAGACTGGTGAAAGTTGGAACAAGGAAGTTAGCACTAATTATTTAGGTGGAACGGTCTTCCCCCACATCTCCGCTCCAATTGCTTTCTTCACCGAAGTTCTACTGACCACCACTTTGTTAATTGTGATCCTAGTCTTAAACCATTCTAAAACAAATATGTATGCCATTCAGTCACCAATTGCCGTCGGCTTTACCATCTTTGTTTTGGTAATTGTTGGTGGTAAGTTAACCGGCGCTTCAATGAATCCCGTCCGATCATTGTTCCCCGCTATTTTTGCTGGTGGATTAGCATTAAAATCACTATGGCTTTATCTAACAGCACCACTTGTCGGTTCGATTCTGGCAGCCTTAATAAACCAATACATTATTTCAGACCGAAGCGAACGAATTTAGTATTATAAATAAAAAAGCTCCCAAACCGGAGCTTTTAAATCAAACCTTACCCACAGGGGCTCGTCTTTAACGACGGGTCCCTTTTGTTGTCAATACCATCAACGTAAAGAGTCCTTACCATTTTTCGGGACTCCAACTTCTCCCATCAATTTCATTTTCAGCCTGCTCATTTCTTTTGGCCTGTTCTTTAACTAACTGTTTACATCCATATAACAGTGAACGATTAATAAATGATGTCTGGGTCTTAATTAATTCATTAATCTTATTAGTCGTCCATTCTTCGTTATCATCCATATTAGTCTTCCTCCTGATTCCGAATTAGGTTAATTTGTTCCTTTAAGTCATTTAAATTATCTTGGCTGGTTTCCACTTCTTTAATAATTAAATCCAAATCTTTTTGATGCGACTTCATACTCCCCTTTGCCAATTTCTTTAGTTGAAAAGCCATCCACGTCTCACGTTCGTTAAAGTTAAAGGGATACTTAGCTGTCAAATACATCTGGTAGTCAACAAGCAACTTTTTTTTCTCATCATCCGACATGTACCCAAATTGCGAAATCACAAGTGGTGTCATAAACTTCATACCTGCTTGTCTAGCAAGGGCTTCGTATGGTGTCATAATTTGAGAAATACTAAAGGATTGACTAGCACCCACCGCAAACGATGATTTAGGGTAGCCCACACTCGTCACGATTCCGAGTTTCTTGCCCTTTAAACGGCCATCTTCATTAGCGTACGTGTAGGCCCGACTTAAGACCTCATCCTCCCAAACTTTAAGCGATGAGGGGGCACTATACCAATAAAGTGGAAACTGAAAAATGATCCGATCAGCCTTATTTAAGAGGTCACGCTCAGCTTGCACGTCAATTGGATCACTTCCATATATTTCATCTAAACAGTGCCACGTAACATCGGCTAAATCAGCTTGACTGGTTCTTAGAAATTCCTGGGTAATTGAGTCCTGAAACTTGGGGTGTGAAACGATTATTAATGTTTTCATGCCTTCATCTTCTTTTAATTGATTAATATAAGTCTATCATATTGACATCAGTAGAATTTATGTTATATTTAAATAGATGTGTGAATGGTTTCGAGTTTCTAAGGTTTCTTGTTTTGTATTATTATGAAATGACTTCCTTTTAAGATTCAAACTAAGCAACACTGAAAAATTTATTGCGCTATGCGCTAGGAGGTTTCATATTATGAAACAAGGTACTGTTAAATGGTTTAACGCTGACAAGGGTTATGGTTTTATTACTACTGATGATGGTGATGTATTCGTACATTACTCAGCTATCAACAAGGATGGCTTCAAGACCCTTGACGAAGGCGAAAAGGTTACTTTGGACGTTGAAGAAGGAGACCGTGGTCCCCAAGCTGCTAACGTTACTCCAATGGACTAATTTTAGCCAAACAAAAAGAGTTCTGCAATCGCAGAGCTCTTTTTTTATACATATTTTTAAATTAAAAAATTAGTTAACCTTAAAGTTCATGTACTTCGATGCAAAGATGACCAATTCTTCAACGGGCTCTTCCATCCCGTCTTCTGTCCACGTTAGTAAAACTTCAGTTAAACCACCTGAAATCAACGCAATTAGCATTTTAGATGAATTGGCGCGCAACTCTAATATATCGTCGTCAACCAAATTCGTAATGTATTTTTTTAAGATTTTAAGTAACAAATAAGACAGATCATTATCAACGATTACATCCATCATCCGCTTATTCTCTTTAATAATCGTAAAGAAAGTCGTTGCTAGGCCGTTAAAATTAGAGACCTTTTGCGCTAGTAAACGATTAATAAAAGTTGAAAAGGTCTCCTGAAATTGACCAACGATGACGTCTTCCTTGGTATGGAAGTTACGATAAAACGTCATCCGGGAAACTCCAACGTGTTTGGAAATGTCTTTCACCGTAATTTCTTGATAAGACTTAGTTTGGAGCATCTCAAACGTTCCTTCAATTATTCTCTTTTTGGCTGTTTCTTTTTTTGCCATATTTTCACCATTCGACTATAAGCATGAGAGATTAACTTGGCAAATAAATAAGCGTGAAGAATGTTCTCCTCACACTTATTTATTTTTTAACGAGTCAAGTTGCGTTTGCAATTCATGATACTGATTTGATAATTCCATATATTCAGTACTCATTTTATTATATTTATTTTCATACTGAGTAGCTCGATCTAGAGCATTTTTTAATTCGTCTTGAAACTGGACCACCTGTGACTTCAAATCACTAGTGCTCTTATCTGAAATGTCAGTACCACTTGTCAAAGCTTGAATTTTACTTTTAAGCTCTTTATTACGAGCCAATAAATCTTTGACCTGTTGTTTCAAATCTGAATCAACCATTATACTCACTTCCTAGACAATTGCATTTTAGTTGAAACCGCAGCACCTTGCAATTAAATTACTAAAATTTACTAAGTTAACGGTTTCAAGATGGGTGCAATCATTGCTCTGGCTGATTTACTCAATTGAAGTTTCTTATTGTGCATTAGCTGATGAACTCGAAAAAGGTTATTTTCACGCTGTTGCCAGTCTTTGACTGGTAGAGCGCCTTGCTTGTTTAATACTTTAATATTCATAAGCAATCCCTCCAAATACAAAATCAACTTAAATGATTAGTTCAAGTTAACAAGAATTATAATACATATTTCAAAATTAGTCATCTCTTGTAATTTATTGCCCGTATCAATACGTTTGTGCCGCCCAGCCCTTACAATCCTGTATGCAATAAGTTATAATACAAATATCAAATTAAGAAGGAAGTCTATTCAATGAGTAATTCTACCCAATCAGGCAATACTGCCGCACCACAAATGACTTGGTACGGTAAAACATTTAATATATTACTTAAAGTTTTAATGTCGTTTGTTGGTATCACCATGTTATCACTTGGTGCCACGTTACTTCGATCAAGCAAGATTTTAGGTCTTGATCCTTTTACTGCCGTTAATATTGGTATGTCAAACCATCTGCACATGTCACTTGGTTTGTACCAGTTACTGGCTAACCTGGTAATCTTCGTGTTTGTCTTGTTCCTTGACCGTCACATGATCGGAATTGGAACCATCATGAACATGGTGTTAGTTGGATTTGAGATTCAAATTTTCACTCAATTTTACCAACAAATCTTCCCGTCGGGGATTAACTTCTTCGTAATCGTTGCTAATGCCTTCTTGGGACTAATCCTATTTACGGCTGGTAGTTCAATCTACATGGCTCCTAATCTTGGTGTTGCCCCCTATGATGCCATTGCTCCAATTGTATCATCACGACTACACATCAAGTACAAGACGGCTCGTGTGATCCAAGATATCCTCTTCTTGATTGCCGCTGTCCTTGCTGGTGGCCCCGTTGGATTTGCATCAATCATCGTTGCCTTCTTTGCCGGTCCACTAATTTCCTACTGGAACAAACACATTAGTGACCCCATTGTTAACGGAATTGACGACTTCAGTGAACAGCCAACGGTTAAACACGCCGCTAGCACGATTTCTAAGGCGACGTTATCTGGGTACCATTATCTAACCCATGCTTACAACGCGACTTTAAACGTTCAGATGAACTTATCAGGGTACACTAATCAACAGTTAGGGACTCGTCTTCACGACGCCCAAACGAACATGGAAGACTCACAGAAGGCCTACAATGCTTACCGGACCCAGTACAGAATGTTGATGGCAGAAATGATGAAACGAAGCAAAAACGGTAACGTTAATCCACAATCAACTGGTAGTACTACTGATGGTGCTCCTCAAAATTCAAAAGATTCTGATGCCAATAACTCCAATGATTCCAAAAAGTAATTAAATACCCAAAAGGTCCAGCAATAACGGAGACGTTAGTTGCTGGACCTTTTTTTATTTATAATCTTGATCATTGTTCGCGCTTATAATTAGTCATTTTTAATGGCTCAACCCATTTATCAAAGTTATCACCAGTGACGTATCCTGAATCAATGGCCGCCTGTCTAAGATTCGTCTTTCCCTTTAAAGCAGCATTGGCAATTTCAGCTGCTCGATGATAGCCAATGTGTGGTGACAATGCCGTTACCGTCATCAAAGAATTATGGACCAACTCCTCCATGCGATCTTGGTTGACTTCAATCCCTTTGACCATCAAGTCCGTAAAGTGGCTTAAGATGCCTGTCAGTGACTGAACGGAATCAAGAAAACAGGATATGATAATTGGCTTATAGACATTCATTTCAAAGTTTCCTTGAGTGTTAGCAACTTCGATGGTCGTATCATTTCCCATGATGCGTGCTACTACCATATCCATGGCTTCACCCTGAGTCGGGTTCACCTTGCCAGGCATAATCGATGACCCAGGTTCATTAGCGGGAATTTTAATCTCACCGTAACCAGCTCTAGGACCACTCGCTAGAAATTTAATGTCATTGGCAATCTTCATCAGATCAGTTGCAAGCGTCCGCACAGCCCCATGCGTCATGGTAATGGCCGAATGGGAAGCTAATCCATAAAATTTATTTTCAACTTCAAACGGCTCATGATACTTATTACCCAGGGTTTGAACCATTTCCTTATCAAAGTCTTCCGTCGTATTAAGGCCGGTTCCTACTGCGGTTCCACCAATTGGTAGACCCAGTAGTGACTTCGAATTGTCCCTCACAAAATCAAGGTCGTGTTGAATGGTGCTAGCCCATCCCGACACTTCCTGTCCAAATGTCATTGGAGTGGCATCCTGTAAATGAGTGCGCCCAATCTTAACCACATCCCAATACTTTTTCTGTAAGTGATGCATAACGTCAATCAAGTGCTCCAACTCAGGTAACAGCTGATTGATGGCAACCAGACTTGCAATGTTCATTGCCGTTGGAAACGTATCATTTGAACTCTGGGAATGATTAACATCATCATTTGGTAAAACATTAATCTTTGGATTAATCTGATTAGCAACGTGGGCAATCACCTCGTTCACGTTCATGTTAGTCTGAGTTCCCGATCCAGTTTGGTAAATGTGTAACGGGAAGTTTTGCATTAATTGATCATCGGAAAGACTCAATAATTTTTGGGCACCCTGCTCAATCAACTCACCCTTTTTTCGATCGATGGTGTCTTGTTTGATGCTCACCTCGGCGGCACTGGCTTTAATGTTTATGAGAGCGCGAATTACCAATACTGGTAACTTGGGACCGACAGGAAAATTATGCCGGCTCCGCTCGGTTTGAGCACCCCACAAAGCATCCTTTGGCACCTTGACGTCTCCAAGCGTGTCACTTTCAATTCGATAATCAGACATTTTGTCATCTCCTAATTAAATATTGGGTACGACTTATCTGCTTAAGACCTGACTTTTTTCTAGTAAACGACTGATGAAATAAGTCAGCACTCCACTGAATAAGAAGACCGATACAAGCCGGGTTAGAAACAGTAGGAGTAAAAATCCAAAATGATAATTTGCGTATCCACTTTTGATCATATCCCAAGCAAACGTAATTACCGTGGTGGTAATCGTCGTACTTATGATTCCTAACCAATCATAATGTTTATATCCCAATACGGCAAATCCTAACTCAGACGATAGTCCTTGAATTAAGCCGGATAACAAATCAGCAATTCCCCACTGACTGCCAAGGATCATCTCGACGAAGGCTCCCAGTAACTCACCAAGGGTAGCGGAAAATGGGATGCGAATGATAAACGCTGCTAACGGTCCAGCAAGCGTCCATAATCCAAAGGTGGCTTCGTTTGCCAACGGCTGCAATCCAAATGGTGTAAGTGCCGCAGCTAAGATATTATAGAGAAATGAAGTTCCCCAAAAAATCACTCCACAAAAAGCACCAATCAATGTAACTAAAATAATGTCCTTTAAATGCCATTCTCTCAAAATTTTCATGTGATCTCCTCCAATAAAAAAAGTTCCTGGATCTACCCCGGGAACTTCAACACATGATTAAAAATGACACTTGTAGTGTAGTCGGATCCCTTCGCAGGTCTTAACCTGATCAGGTTCAATGGGTATTATCTCAGCCTTTCGGCACCCCAGAATCATATAATTCACTTTAATAATATACTGATTGAATGGTAAAAGCAATCAAAATCAAAATGGAGATGCATTAATGCAACTCCATTTAACCTATTCTAATCCGACCCGTTTGAAAATATCATCAACGTGTCTAAGGTGGTAATGATAATCAAACGCATCGTTAATCTCTTGGTCAGACAACCGTTCATTAATCTGATCGTTAGCTTTAACTAACTTTTCAAATGACTCGTGGTTCTCCCATGACTGAGCCGTCAGTGGTTGAACTAAGTCGTAAGCCGCTTCCCGACTCATCCCTTTATCAATTAATTTCAGCATTACTCGTTGACTGTAAATTAGGCCATAAGTTAGATTCATATTTTCCTTCATTCGTTTCGGGAAAACATCTAAGTTTGAAAGAATATTATTGAAACGATGAAGCATGTAATCTAAGAGCGTGGTACTCTCTGGTAGAATAATTCGCTCAGCCGAAGAATGGGAAATATCACGTTCATGCCACAAAGAAACGTTCTCGTAGGCAGTGGTGATTAGTCCACGCATGGTTCTGGCCAATCCACAAATGTTTTCTGATCCAATTGGGTTCCGCTTATGTGGCATTGCCGAAGAACCCTTTTGACCAGGATTAAAATGCTCTTCTACTTCATGAATCTCAGAACGTTGCAAACCACGAATCTCCGTTGCAAAATTTTCAAGACTAGTGGCAATCAATGCCAAAGTGGCGATATATTCGGCATGTAAATCACGAGGTAAGACTTGACTAGTGATTTCTTGGGCACGTAGCCCTAACTTATCGCATACGTAAGCCTCTACCTGAGGGTCAATGTTAGCAAATGTCCCAACGGCTCCAGAAATTTTCCCGGCTTCCACTTCGGCAGCTGCTTCGTTAAATCGTTTTAGGTTTCGTTTCATTTCTGAATACCAACGTGCCATCTTCAAGCCAAAAGTCATTGGTTCCGCCTGAACCCCATGGGTTCTTCCGATTTCAACCGTATCCTTATATTTTAAGGCTTTCTGCTTAATGGTATCCATTAAAGTTAAAATATCCTGACGAAGAATCTCGTCAGCCTGCTTTAGTCTAAGTCCCTGAGCGGTATCGACAACATCAGTACTAGTAACGCCGTAATGGATCCACTTTTTTTCGGGGCCAAGCGACTCCGAAACATCGCGAGTAAAAGCCACCACATCATGGTGAGTTTCCGATTCAATCTGTGCAATGCGGTCCACGTCAAAGGTCGCGTTTCTTTTAATGGCAATAATGTCAGCATCTGGAATCTTACCTAACTTATTCCATGCTTCATCAATCGCAATCTCAACTTCAAGCCATGTCTGATACTGATTCTGCTTACTCCAAATTCGCTTCATTGGTGCTCTTGTATAACGCTCAATCATTTCATTCACCTCATTATAATTACAGGATAATCTTACATAATGTTTTCTTTTCAGTCAAATCAACGCCACTACTACTTTATTATAATTCTAATATTCAATAAAACACGAACATTATTTTTAACAATATTTTGAACGTTCTTGATTTTTCCATATGTGATTGGTAAACTGTTCTTGGTCAAAAAATTCATTTACGAGGTGCTATTTATGTCTGTAACAGTTGTTGTTGGTAGTCAATGGGGCGATGAGGGCAAAGGAAAGATTGTCGATACCCTAAGTGCTGACGCAGATATCATTGCTAGATATCAGGGCGGTGACAATGCTGGTCACACCATTGTGTATCACAATCAAAATTTTCACGTTCAACTTGTTCCGTCCGGAATTTTCTATTCTGACAAGTTGGCAGTAATTGGAAACGGCGTTGTTTTGAACCCCAAGTCACTATTTAAAGAAGTCGACTATCTAAACGAACATGGTGTTTCTACCGACAACCTCCGTGTATCATCTCGTGCTCAAGTCATCATGCCATACCATCCTCTTTTTGATAAGCTTCAAGAGGAACACAAACATCATAAGATCGGGACGACCCAAAAGGGAATTGGCCCTGCTTACATGGACAAGGTTGCTAGGGTTGGAATTCGGGTGGCTGATTTAATTGATCCGGCAACTTTCAAGAAACGTTTGCAGGATGTTTTAGCCGAAAAAAACGAAATTTTAGTCAAGCTGTACGATCATGAACCCCTTGATTTTACGGACATTTACGATGAATACGTAAAACTCGGGAAACGATTAAAACCATACGTAACCGAAACCTCCGTTCTTTTAAACGATGAAATCGATCATAACCAAAACGTCCTGTTTGAAGGTGCTCAGGGAATTATGTTAGACGTTGACCATGGAACCTATCCCTATGTCACTTCCTCAAACCCCGTTGCCGGAGGCGCTGCCGTTGGTGCGGGAATTGGACCCAGCAAGATTGATCGGGTCATTGGAACTTGTAAAGCCTATACTTCACGTGTCGGTGAGGGCCCATTTCCAACGGAACTACTAGACGAGACCGGTAACTACATCAGAGAAACCGCCCATGAGTACGGGGTTGTGACTAAGCGTCCCAGACGAATCGGTTGGTTTGACAGCGTTGCCTTAAGACACGCTCGTCGTGTTTCTGGTCTAACCCACCTAGCCTTAAACTGTCTGGATGTTTTAGACGGATTAAAAGAAATTAAGATTTGTACCGCATATGAACTAGACGGTAAGAAAATCACTTATTACCCCGCTAACTTGGATATCTTGGACAAGTGCAAACCGGTCTACGAAACGCTCCAGGGATGGAACGAGGATATCACTAATTGTGATACCTACGACAAGCTCCCTAAAAACGCCCAAAAGTTTCTTGACCGGGTTTCAGAACTTGTAGGTATCCCGTTAATCACTTTCTCAACTGGTCCCAAGCGAGAACAGACCCATCAAATGTAAAAAATAAGACCCTGGATAAAATCCAGGGTCTTTTTATGTCAACTCTTATACATAGCGTAATTCTTTGGACGTGTGAGTAAATGGTTCATTTCCATCCTTGGTTAAGTGGATGCAATCTTCAATTCGAACCCCAGCTACGCCAGGAATGTAGATACCCGGTTCAATTGAAAAGCACATGCCTTCCTTTAAAATCATCTTATTGCCCTCCATGATTGAAGGGAATTCATGCTCACCCATCCCCATGCCGTGGCCTAAACGGTGGATGAAGTATTTACCATAACCAGCCTTGTCAATGATATCTCTTGCAACCGCATCCAGGTCTTCGGCCCGAATACCTGGTTTAGCGGCAGATTGGGCAGCTAACTGAGCTTCCAAACAAACGTCATAAATCTCTTTTTGTTTGGCCGGAATTTTATCACCAACAGCGACCGTCCGGGAAGCATCAGAGATGTAGCCATTATGAACCGTTCCTAAATCAAATAATAACAGGTTATCGTTCTTAATCTTGTTCATGTCAGTAGCACCATGTGGTTCCGCCGCGTGAGGTCCAGTCTGAACAAGAGTATCAAAACTCATGTTCATAACCCCTCTGATTTTTTCCTGGTACTCAATCTCAGCAGCCACTTCTGCCTCCGTTTTACCGGCTTTAGCGGTCTCAAAACCAACTTGAAAAGCAAAGTCGGCTTCTTTTCCAGCAGCGTCTAACTGTTCAATCTCATATGGCGTCTTAATTACCCGCAGTTCACTAACTTCTGGAGCCACGTTAGTGCTAAAGTCAGCCTTCGGAAATTCAGCTTGAAGCTGTTGATAACGACTAATGACCAAGTTGTCGTCTTCAATCCCAAATCGTTTGGGATCAGGAGTTACATCACGAATGTGCTTGGCGATCATTTTAAAGGGATCTTCATGGTCTAAGTAACCATAAACGGGATACTTCCATCCTGACTCCTTTATGGCCTCCACTTCGAGTTCTGGTGCAAACAGAAATGGTTCCGCATCAGGAAAAATAAAAAGTGCCAACACCCGTTCAACGGGATCACTACCAAAACCAGTAAAGTACTTAATATCCTCAAAATTACTGATGTAAGCAACATCAAGTTTCTTTTGGTTAACGTAGTCTCTCATTTCATTTAATTTAACCATAATAAGACCTCCTGAATTTGTTGCTAATTTTAGCATACAATTAAATTTAATCAACACAAAAAGAGAAACCTAACATCAATCGTCAGATTTCATCTTCCTAATATGTCTGGTCACATTCGGATCCAGGTTTAACGTTTGCTGGTCCCGTGTCTTTAACAAAAGGTGCCCACGTTCGTCGATTCCCGCTAATTTCCCAGTGATTTCATTATCATGATTGATCAGGGAAACTTGTTCGTTAAGCCACAGCAGACGCTTAGTATATTGATTAATAATCCGATCATCGTCCCACTCGCGATAGACCTTATACAAATGGTCATAAACCGAAGCAATTAACTGGTTCCTTTTAAGTGGTGGTACCACGTTTAAACTCCCCACCATTTGGTCACCATTACGTGAAAACGGCATGATCCCAATATCGAGGCCAATGCCCATGATAAAGTTCTCGGGCTCGTTATCTTCGTTACTCTGAATTTCAGTTAAAATCCCACAGACCTTACTGTCATCGTGATACACGTCATTGACCCATTTTAATTGAGTATCGATGTTGTAGACCCGTTTAATGGCGTCCGTAACGGCAATGCCAATCCCAAGCGTTAAGATACCTGGATTATCAAGATACCTTGGTTGGGCCTGAAACACCACCGTAAAATAAACGCCGTTGTTTGCAGGAGAATAAAAATGATGGCCATTTTGGCCTTTCCCCTTCGTCTGTTCGTTAGCAATGATCATGCCAAGACGATGCCAGACTTCCACTTGAGCCTCTTCGTTAGTCGACGGCAATTGGTCATAAACCTCGATTTGATCAATGGGATTACTAATTAAGCTATGAATTACGCGTGCATTTAAAATATCGTTCATGATTTATTCACTCACCTGGGTAGCAAGAGTCCCAATGTATTTCCATCCCACGTCCAAAAAGTTAATCTGGTACAAATCATCGTTTCTTCTGGCACTTTCCATGTGAGGTAATGAAACCTCAACGGACTTGGGTTTTCCGATCAATCCGACTCCTTGAAGTTTTAAGACCGCTTCCTTGATGGTCCATAATCTTAAGGCTTGTTCACCTTGCCGTTCGCCCTTTAAATTCTTTAAGTAATTAAGTTCCGCTGGAGTAAAAGCCTTGGTAATCCTGGTGTAGTCATAAGGACGAATCTGTTCTAAGTCAACTCCAATTGGTTGATCAGAAATTACCACCAAAACCGCGGCATGAGAGTGAGCAATGTTAAAATGATAGCCATTTGGCACAAAATAGGGTTTCCCGTAATGTCCAAAATCAATGTCAACGTTTTTAATGGCGTCTTGTACTGGCATTCCCACCAATTTAGCTAACAAAACCCTTCCCACAAGCGTCTGTTGCTTTTTGGGCTTATCGGTGATTCCTAGGTCTTGGTAGTATGGTTGAAATGCTTTTGTGGTGATCGAATCACTTAAAAATTTAATCATGCTAATTCCTCATTTTCATTTTATTAGACCTGATTGGGTCCGAGAGATAAAAAATAAGAGTCTCACTATTTTCAACAGATACAATAGTAACACTCTCATACATCTTGGTCATTGACTAAAAATTACGGTACCTAGCAAACCGCTTCTTAAGCATCTCATCCTTTGGCATCGCATTTAGTTCTTTAATTTTTTTAACCAAATCACCACGAAACCGTTCAAAGCCATCGGCGGTATTTACTTCAGGAATAATCCGATCAATGATTCCTTCTTTTAGTAGGTCATCTGGAGTCAACTTCATGACTGAAGCAGCTTCTTTCATCCGACTAGCATCTTTCCACAAAATGGTGGCATATCCTTCTGGGGAAAGAACCGAATAGATACTATCCTCAAAAGCCCAGACGCAGTCACCAACGGCTAATGCCAGGGCACCACCACTGCCACCTTCACCAACAATCACACTTACGTAAGGAACTTTCAGTTGCATTCCCTGTAAGATTAATTGCGCAATCGTGTAGCCAATCCCGTGGTACTCGGCTTCTACACCAGGATAAGCTCCAGGAGTATTAATCAAGGTAACAATTGGGCGATTGAATTTTTCGGCCTGCTTCATCAATCGCAGCGCTTTGCGGTATCCGTCTGGTTCAGCGGAACCAAAGTGCCGTTCGATGTTGGAGTTTAGATCGGAACCTTTTCTAATCCCAATCAACGTCGTCGGAATTTTATCAAGGGTTCCAATCCCAGCGTATACGGCGGGATCATCACCGTAAGCACGATCACCATGCAGTTCCATAAAATCTTCAGTAATTCCGTTAATGAGGTCATCAACCCCAATCTTACCCGCAGCTCTAGCATTTATAACTCTATCCCATGCGGTTGGTTTACTCATCATTGTCACCTACCCGATGCCACTTTAAAATTTTATTAAGTGTCTCTTTTAGATCTCGTCGTCTCACGACCCCATCCAAAAACCCATTTTTAAGTAATGTCTCTGATCGTTGAAAGTCTTTTGGAGGGCGCTGTTGAATCGTTTTTTCAATCACCCGACGTCCCGCAAAACCAATCAAAGCGTGCGGCTCTGATAAAATAATGTCTCCCTGCATTGCAAAACTGGCAGTTACACCACCAGTAGTGGGATCACAGGGAACACTGACGTACAGTAAGCCCGCTTTACTGTGTTCCGCAACCGCTTCAGACACTTTGGCCATCTGCATCAGGGAATGAATCCCCTCTTGCATCCGGGCTCCTCCAGAAGCAGTAAACACAATCACGGGAAGCTTCTTTTTCGTTGCCGTTTCAAACAGCCGTGCCAAAATCTCGCCCGTTGCCGTCCCAAGACTAGCCATCACAAAGCGCCAGTCCATCGCAGCCATCGCTACCTGATTTCCATCAATGGTACCAATCCCAGACAAAACACTCTCATTTAGACCAGTTACCACGCGTGCCTTCTTCAACTTAGTTACGTATTTTTCGTCGTTAAATTTTTTAGAAGCCTTCAAATCGGTATTAATGGGTTCAAAATCATCACACATTAACTCAATGCGTTCTTTAGCACCAATCCGAAAGGCATAGTAACAATTAGGACACTCTTTATACCTGCCAAGATCTTTCTTGTAAAAACTCTTCTGACAAATCGGACACTTAACCCAGATGTGATCGGGGATTTGGTCCATCCGCTGACTTAACTCTTTTTGACTAATACTTTCAAACCGTTTGCTTGTCATACTGCTTCATCCATTCTTTTAAGAACGTACTCTCAATGTAATTATTGTTAAAATCACCAGTCAAAAAATGCTGATCAGAAATCAAACCAATCAAGAAATCGCGATTGGTGGTGACCCCCTTCACAACAAATTCGTTCAAAATTTGCTTCATTTCGGACACGGCTTCCCGTTTTGTCGGTTTATGCACGATAACTTTAGCAATCATCGAATCATAGTAAGGTGAAATCATGTCGCCAGCTTCCACCCCAGAATCAATTCGAATGGAATCAGATTCATGGGTAAATTTCACCTGCTGAAGTTTACCAGGTGATGGAGCAAAATTATTGCTAGGATCCTCGGCATCGATCCGACATTCAAGTGAGTAACCCTTGACTGCACAGTCTTGTTGATTAAAAGGGAGGGATTGTCCTTCTGCCACTAGAATCTGAGCTTTAATAATTTCAACTCCAGTTACTTCTTCGGTAACGGTATATTCAACTTGAAGCCTAGTATTCATTTCCATAAAATAAAAATGTTCTTCTTTATCCATCAAAAATTCGAAGGTTCCGGTATTAGTATAGCCAATTCCCTTAGCTGCTTTAGCCACGGTCTGTCCAAGTTCTTTGCGTTTTTTAGGCGTAATTTTTGAGCATGGACTTTCTTCGATTATTTTTTGATGATTTCGTTGCATTGAGCAATCTCGCTCCGGAAAATAGACCACGTGGCCGTGTTCATCGGCAATGACCTGCATTTCAATGTGTTTGGCATCATTTAAATCTTTTTCCATATAAAGCCGGTCATCACCAAATGAAAGTTTGACTTCACGCTTAGTATCACTAAAGGCTTTTTTTAATTCAGATTCACTAGTAACTTTTCGAATTCCCTTACCGCCACCACCGGCAGCAGCCTTTAACATCACGGGATAACCAGTTTCTTGGGCCACTTCTTTAGCCTGGTCGTAAGTATCAACAAACCCATCGCTACCAGGAATTATCGGAACGCCATTCTTTTTCATGGCTTCTTTGGCATTACCCTTATTACCCATCAGATTAATTACTGAAGCGGTGGGACCAATAAATTTAATTCCGCACTGTTCACATAATTCAGCAAAATCAGCATTTTCAGACAAAAAGCCATACCCAGGATGGAGCGCATCACATCCGCAAAGAACCGCGGAATCAATAATTGCTGCCATGTTTAGGTATGACTCATCTGGAAACGGTCCACCAATACATACGGATTCGTCAGCTAATTTTACGAATAAACTATCAGCATCAGCGGTTGAATAAACCGCCACCGCCTTGATATTCATTTCGTGAAGTGCACGGATGATCTGAACTGCGATTTCACCGCGGTTTGCAACCAGCACTTTTTTAAACATTAAATCACCTTTTTAAAATAATATGAATTGAGCTTTCTAGTCTTCCTTAATTTCAAAAATTGGTTCATTGTATTCCACCATCGAACCACTTTCAGGCATTCGTTTAACGATGGTCCCACTCACTGGACTTTTAACCTCATTAACCAACTTCATGGCTTCAATTACACAAACGGTCTCACCTTTTTTAACGTGATCACCATCTTGCTTAAAGTCGGCCTTTTCTGGGCTTGGAGCGTAATAAAGAATTCCAACCATTGGAGCTTTCAATTGATAATTATCGGAGTCGTCAGTTGCATCAATTGACGCAGATTCAAGTTGAGCCGGCTTTCTGGATTCATTAACTGACTCACTTGCATGCAAGCTGTCGTGATCAGGAATTTTGGATAAGTAAACGGCCCCTTCATTCTGATTAATCTTAATTTCTTGTAAACTCGATTGCTCAAATTTATCAATTAATTTTTCAATATCTTGTTCATTCACTAATCTTCATTCCACTTCTTCATCGCAATTACCGCATTGTGACCACCAAAGCCAAATGCATTACTAATGGCAGTATTAACGGGTGCCCTTTTGTTATCTTCATTAACCAAATCAACGTGAATCTCAGGATCCTTATGCTTCATCCCCACATTAACTGGCATCTGATCATTTTGAAGGGCAGCAACTAAAGCAACCGCTTCAAGTCCACCGGCGGCACCTAGGGAGTGTCCCACCATTCCTTTAATGGAACTAACCTTAACGTGATCGTTATCTTTAAACAACTTTTCAATTGCCCCGGCCTCAGCCACATCATTAGCGTGCGTACTGGTACCATGCGCATTAACGTAATCAAGTTCACTAGTTTTAATGTGACCTTCGTCAATGGCTTCCTTCATGGCTCTAATGGCACCTTTTCCAGAGGGATTAGGAGCAGTCATATGATAAGCATCGCTGGTAGCACCGTATCCAACCACTTCGGCCAAAATATTAGCACCACGTGCTTTAGCATGGTCATAATCCTCAAGTACAAGAGTACCAGCCCCTTCTCCCATGACAAAGCCATTGCGGTCTTTATCAAATGGCATTGAGGCATCTTCTACTTTTTCAGCGGTTGAAAGAGCGGTCAATTTAGCAAATCCAGCAATTCCAATCTCGGTGATGGCAGCTTCAGTTCCACCAGCAATCATCATCTTGGCTTTCCCTTGTTTAATTAGTTCAAAGGCGTTTCCAATGGCATTATTAGCTGAAGCACAAGCCGTCACAATGGTCTGAGACGTGTTTTCCGCATCAAAGTACATGGAAACATTTCCAGCTGCCATGTTAGCAATGGCTTTCGGAACAAAAAGTGGTGAAACTCGCTTTGGTCCTTTTTCGTGCATCTTGATGATGTCACTCTCAATGGTAGTAAGACCACCAATTCCATTTCCGTACATGACACCAAGGTCCTCAGGTTCGTAATCACCCTGTTTCAGGCCAGCTTGATCCATGGCCTCTTTAGCACTGTACAAAGCGTACTGTGAAAAAAGATCAATTCGTTTGTAGGCACGTTTATCTAAACGCTTGCTTGGATCAAAGTCTTTAACTTCAGCAGCTACCGTCACGCCCGTGTTACTAGCATCAAATTTGGTAATTGGTGCAATCCCCACTTTAGAATTGAACAAATTGTTGGAAAAGGTTTCGGCATCATTTCCGATGGGGGTGACAGCTCCCATCCCTGTTACAACTACTCGATTACTCAAATGATTTCCTCCTGTTCAAATAAATAATTTTACTGATTATTTATCGTTCTCCGCAATCTTCTTTTGAATGTAGTCAACTAATTGTTGGACGGTGTTGATGTCTTCATCACTTTCAATTTCAATGTCATATTCGTTTTCAAGTCCGTCAACCACTTCAAAGAAGTCAAGACTATCAATATCAACGTCTTCTTTAAGGTTAGTGTCCATCTTGATGTCTGATGCTGGTACATCAGTTTGTTTTGCGATTAAGTCCTTGATTTTGTTAAAAATTTCGTTTTGATCTGCCATAATTTATCACTCCATAATATTTTTTGTATTTAGTATCTAATTACTACGGTTCCAATGGTTAATCCCCCACCAAAACCGGTTAAAACAAGATTGTCACCACGGTTAATCTGATGCTCCTCTACCATTTCACTTAATAGCAGTGGTTCGCTTGCCGCAGCGGTATTGCCATATTTATTGATATTAACGGGAAACTTTTCCATCGATAAACCTAATTTGTTAGCAATACTTTTAATAATTCGTTCATTTGCTTGATGAACGATAAAGTACTTCACATCACTTAAGTCAATGTTTGCCTTTGAAAGCGCTAGTTCGATGGACTTGGGAACTCTTTGAGTAGCAAAACGATACACTTCATGACCATCCATCTTGAAATATGGCTGGTGCGTATCATCAGCGAAGTGCCCAGCCGTTAGCGAATTACCAAGTTCTCCAACTGTTTCTAAGTCACTAGCAAGTACCTCTGACTCACTTCCATCATTGGTAGCTAGAATTCCCGCAGCACCATCCCCAAACAGGACCGCCGTTGAACGGTCCGACCAATCAATGTATTTGCTTAGCTTCTCACCGCCAATTAAAATGCCCTTTGCATGCGGCTTATTTGCAAGCAACGCATTCAAGACGTAAATTCCGTAAGCAAATCCGGAACAAGCGGCGTTTAGATCAAAGGCAATTGCATTGTCGGCATGAAGATTTCCTTGAACCGCTGCTGCAGTTGAAGGAGTTTGAAAGTCTGATGACATGGTGGCTACGATGATGAAATCAACGTCACTTGCAGAAATATTGGCCTTATTAATGAGCTTGGTTGCAACATCAGTACACATGGAAGTATTAGTCTCTGACTTAGAAATGTGACGGGCGTGAATACCGGTCCGTCGTTTGATCCACTCATCAGAGGTATCCATGATTTTAGTTAAATCATGATTAGTAACAACATTATTGGGCGTTGACCTTGCCGTTTCTAAGATTGAAAAACTACCCATTTGCGACTCCTATTACCTATTTTATTGTTCTCTTTCCTTATTACTTACGATAAAGGTCAACTGAGCGTCACAAGCCTTTTTATCGCCAACGTATGCCACACACGAAACTGAGCCGGCACTTCCTCTAACCTTATCAATCTTAACCTCAAAGCGTAGCACATCACCGGGCTCCACCATCTTTCTGAATTTCGCGTTGCGGATGCTACCCATGTAAACCGTCTTGTTCTTAAACTGGGGCGACTTTAAAATCAAAATTGAAGCCACCTGGGCCATTGATTCAATAATCAAAACACCGGGCATAACCGGATTACCAGGAAAATGTCCTTGGAAATAATTTTCGTTAATCGTAACATTCTTGGTAGCCGTAATTGACTTACCTGGGTCCATCGCATCGACCCGATCAATAAATAAAATCGGATAACGATTAGGAATCAGATCCATAATTTCTTTTGCATTCATTAAACTCAAATTATTCACCTCTATTAATCTAATTTGATTCAAGCATGGTATTTCGAGTAATTACCATGTGTTCATATTCAACAAGTTTTCGTTATTTAGCAATCAAAAACCATTCTGGTTAGAATGATTCTGACATAAAAGCCTGTCATATCAGCATTTTAAAGCAAGTATGTATCTGGTTACACTTGTTTTAATGTGTAATCATGACCAAACTCCCACCTTTGAGTCAAAAAAATCCCATAGCCGATCAACGACTATGGGATATTTAAATTAATTTTAATTTAGGCAAGTAAGTGGACGCCTTTGTCAACGTAGATAATGTCACCAGTAACTCCGGTTGATAAATCGCTAACTAAGAAAGCAGCAACGTTACCAATCTGATCAGTTGTTACATTCTCACCATCAACGGTGAATGATTGTGACATTTTAAGAAGGTCACGATGACCCTTAATTCCGGTAACAGCCAAAGTTTTAACGGCTCCAGCGGAAATTGCGTTTACTCGAATTTGGTCTTTACCGAGTTCAGAAGCAAGGTAACGCATAGCTGATTCAAGGGATGCCTTAGCAATTCCCATCATGTTGTAATCAGGAATGGCACGAGTTGAACCCATATAAGTTAACGTTAAAATGCTACCAGGTTTGTTCATAATCTTGCTGGCATAACGAGTAACTGAGATAAATGAGTACGCACTAATGTCTTCGGCTAAGTTGTAACCATCTTTTTTGGTGTTAATCACACCATTTTGAAGGGTTTCTTTGTCAGCAAAAGCAATGGCATGAATAACCCCATCGATGTTTCCAAAACGGTCATGAATTTCGGAAAAAGCCTTTTGGACGTTAGCATCTTCGGCCACGTCACATTCAACCAGTGGGAACTCTTCATCACCAATGGTCTTCTCAATACTCTTCTTTAAACGATCATTTTGGTATGTCAAAATAACTTGAGCTCCAAGTGACTTAATTGCTTGTGCACATCCCCAAGCAATACTTTTTCTATTCGCCACACCCATCACAACAACTTTTTTTCCTTTTAATAAATCAGCCATCTTCAAAATCCTCCTAGAACCAAATATCTAATTTACATCATTATATCAAAAAATTAATTCATTCATTAAAAATTTCGGTAACGGGAAAGTCGCTTAGCAACCAAATCATCCTTAGATAATGCATTTAATTCCCTAATTTTTTTAACCAGATCGCCTCTGAAACGTTCGAAACCATCAACCGTATCAGCTTCGGGAATAATCCGATCGATGATTCCCTCAGACAACAAATCATCCGGCGTTAATTTCATCACTGAAGCAGCTTCTTTCATCCGACTGGGGTCTTTCCACAAAATCGTGGCGTAACCTTCAGGTGAGAGCACCGAATAAATACTATCCTCAAAGGCCCAGACACAATCACCGACAGCCAGTGCTAAAGCACCACCACTGCCACCTTCGCCAACGATCACACTAATATAAGGAACGGTTAGTTGCATTCCTTGTAAGATTAATTGAGCAATCGTATAACCAATTCCATGATACTCAGCATCAACGCCAGGATAGGCTCCCGGTGTATTGATCAAGGTGACAATCGGCCGGTTAAACTTTTCGGCTTGTTTCATCAGACGTAAAGCCTTCCGATACCCGTCTGGTTCAGCTGAACCAAAGTGCCGTTCAATGTTAGAGTTCAGGTCTGATCCCTTTCTAATCCCCACAAACGTAGTGGCAATGTTGTCCATGGTGCCAATCCCACCATAAACAGCCGGATCATCACCATAAGCCCGGTCACCATGAAGTTCCATAAAATCATCGGTAATGCCGTTGATTAAATCATCAACCCCAATTTTTTTGGCAGCTCTAGCGGCTAGTACCTTATCCCATGCCGTTTTTTTAGCCATTAAGATCACCTACCTGATGCCATTTTAGTAACTTTCCTAACGTTTCTTTCAATTCAGAACGTTTAATGACATCGTCCAAGAAGCCATTTTTAAGCAACGTTTCAGCCCGCTGAAAGTCCTTTGGCGGACGCTGTTGGATCGTTTTTTCAATCACCCGACGACCAGCAAAACCAATCAAAGCATGGGGTTCTGACAACAAAATATCACCCTGCATGGCGAAGCTGGCGGTCACACCACCAGTGGTAGGATCGCCAAGCACACTGATGTAAAGCAACCCAGCCTTACTGTGCTCAGCCACAGCCTCAGAGACCTTGGCCATCTGCATTAAGGAATGAATTCCCTCCTGCATTCGCGCACCCCCAGAAGCAGTGAAGACAATCACCGGCAGGCCCTTTTTAGTAGCCGTTTCAAATAAACGAGCCAAGATCTCTCCAGTAGCTGTCCCTAGACTGGCCATAATAAAACGCCAGTCCATCGCTGCAACCGCAACTTTGACACCGTTGATCGTTCCGATTCCCGATAGGACACTTTCGTTTATCCCAGTAACTTCTCTGGCCTTCTTTAGTTTTGCCACATAATTATCGTCTTTAAATTTTTTGGAAGCCTTTAAATCAGTATTAATGGGTGTAAAGTCGTCGCACATCATTTGAATGCGTTCTTTGGCTCCAATCCGAAAAGCATAGCCACAATTTGGGCATTCTTTGTACTTACCAAGTTTCTTTTTGTAAAAAGTAGTCCCACAATAAGGACATTTCACCCAAATATCATCAGGAATCTGATCCATTCTTTTGGTCAGCTCATCAGAATTCAAATTCTCAAAATCACTTTTTGCCATGTTTCTTCATCCATTCTTTTAAGAACGTACTTTCAATGTAATTATTGTTGAAGTCCCCAGCCAAGAAATGCTTGTCATTTAATAAAGCAATCAAGAAGTCCCGGTTGGTTTTAACCCCTTCAATGTGAAACTCATTAAGAACCCGACGCATCTTATGGACGGCTTGTTTCTTAGTGGGTAAATGAACAATGATTTTGGCAATCATCGAATCGTAGTACGGTGAAATGACGTCGTTTTGTCCAATGCCAGAGTCCACTCGAACTCCTTTTGTACCATAGGTCTGGTGCAAACTCGTAATCTTACCCGGCGATGGGGCAAAATTATTGCTGGGATCTTCTGCATCAATTCGACACTCCAAAGCGTAGCCTTTTACGTCACAATCAGCCTGCGTGAAGGGTAACTTTTCGCCTTCTGCAACTAAGATCTGAGCTTTAATGATTTCCACATCGGCAACTTCTTCGGTAATGGTGTACTCAACCTGCAATCTGGTGTTCATTTCCATAAAGTAGAAGTTGTGATCCCGATCCATTAAGAACTCATATGTACCTGTATTTGTATACTGGATTCCTTTGGTGGCGTTAACGACAATCTGACCAAGTTCTTTGCGCTTTGCCGGACTAATTTCGGCACATGGACTTTCTTCAATGATCTTCTGGTGATTACGTTGAAGTGAACAATCACGTTCGGGAAAATAAACAACGTTACCATGCTCATCGGCAATGACTTGCATCTCAATGTGCTTGGCGTCGTTTAGATCTTTTTCCATGTACAATCGATCATCGCCAAAGGAAAGTTTAGCCTCCCGTTTCGTATCCTGAAAAGCCTTAGCCAGTTCATCGTCATCAGCAACTTTTCGGATGCCCTTACCACCACCACCGGCAGCAGCCTTCAGCATTACCGGATAACCAATTTGATGAGCGACTTCTTTGGCTTGTTCCACGGAGTCAATAAAACCATCACTGCCAGGAATCGTTGGCACACCACTTTTTTTCATGGCTTCCTTGGCGTTTCCCTTGTTACCCATCAAATTTATGACCTTAGCACTTGGACCGATAAACTTAATGCCACACTGATTGCAAAGTTCCGCAAAATCAGCGTTTTCAGACAAAAAGCCATATCCCGGGTGCAAAGCATCGCAACCAGTAAGTACCGCTGCATCAACAATTGCTGCCATATTGAGATATGACTCGTCTGGAAATGGTCCACCGATACAGACTGACTCATCGGCCAATTTTACGAATAAACTATCAGCGTCAGCAGTTGAATACACTGCCACTGCCTTAATATTCATATCATGAAGCGCACGGATAATCTGGACTGCAATCTCGCCCCGATTAGCCACCAGTACCTTTTTAAACATTAAATCACCTTTCACTCACTATGATTCAACCGCAAACATCAACGTTGCATTAGCGATTTCCTGTCCGTCCCTAGTGACAACACCTTTGCCAATTCCAATATTATGTTTAACCTTTAATAAATCGACCTTTAAATGTAAAACATCGCCCGGTCGAAAGTCATCTTTAAACTCAGCTTGTTTGATTCCACCAAAAAAGGCGTTTTTACCCTTGTATTCTGGCATTGATAAGAGAGCAACCACTCCAGTCTGAGCCATTGACTCAAGCACCAACGGACGTGGCAGTGTCGGATGATTACCTTGATTTGCAAAGTACCATTCGTTTCCTGCCAACATCTTAGTGGCCTCGGCTCCCTCTCCCGGGGTAATGGTGTCAATCTTATCAATCATCTGAATTGGGGGACGTTGAGGGATATAATCATTAACATTCAATGCCATAACTAATCCTCCTTAATCTCATAAACTGGTTCGTTATACTCAACCATCGAACCATTCTCAACCAGACGTTTCACGATGGTTCCGCTCACTGGACTTTTGACTTCATTGACCATCTTCATGGCCTCAATGATACAAACCGTTTCACCCTTTTGAACACGATCACCATCTTTTTTGAAGTCAGACTTTTCAGGACTAGGAGCAAAATACAATATCCCCACCATCGGTGCCTTTAGTTGATAATTACCACTAGTAGGTGCATTCAACTGAAGCTTTTCCTGATTTTCATCCGATTTATCATCACTCGTTTTTTCAACGTGGGTGACTGGTTTAGAATGACTGTCAATCTTGGAGAAATAAAGTTGTTGACCGTTTTCATCAATTTTTAATTCTTGTAAGTTAGACTTATCAAATTTAGTTATTAATTTTTCAATGTCTTTTTCATTCATTATTGATTCCACTTCTTTATAGCAATGACCGCGTTATGACCACCAAATCCAAATGAATTACTAATGGCGGTATTGACCGGTCTTTTAGCATTCTCTTTATCCACTAGCCTGATATGACTTTCTGGATCCTGGGTACTGACACCAACATTCACTGGCATTTGACTATGCTTCATGGATCCAAGAATTGCCACTGCCTCAATGGCCCCGGCAGCTCCAAGGGCATGACCAGTCATCCCCTTGGTTGA
This sequence comes from Fructilactobacillus sp. X7R7C1, assembly GCF_059901065.1. Lineage (NCBI taxonomy): Bacteria > Bacillati > Bacillota > Bacilli > Lactobacillales > Lactobacillaceae > Fructilactobacillus > Fructilactobacillus sp. X7R7C1. The sequence goes on along the minus strand of NZ_JBWXVF010000001.1, from coordinate 398,043 downwards.
ACTAACCAAGACGTGGTCATTATCTTTAAACAACTTGCTAATGGCCTTTGACTCAGAAACATCATTAGATTGAGTTGCTGTGCCATGGGCATTAATGTAATCAAGGTCGGAAGTCTTGATGTGAGCTTCATCCAATGCTTGTTGCATGGCCCCAATGGCCCCTTCCCCATCTGGATCAGGAGCAGTTAAATTATAAGCATCACTGGTTTGGCCGTAGCCAACGATCTCACCCAAAATATGTGCATCACGTGCTTTGGCGTGATCGTAATCTTCAAGCACTAAGGTTCCAGCACCAGCGCCCATTACGAAACCATCCCGATCTTTATCAAATGGCATGGAAGCGTGAGCTGGATCTTCACTTGAAGAAAGAGCTGTTAGGGCTGCAAAGGCTGAAATTCCAACCGGCGTAATTGCTGCCTCGGATCCACCAGCGATCATCATTTTAGCCTTGCCAGCTTTAATGTATTCATAAGCATCGCCAATCGCGTTGGTTCCAGTTGCACAAGCTGTAACCACGGCTTTACTAGTGTTTTTAGCGCCAAAGTAGATCGAAATATTGCCAGCAGCCATATTAATAATGGTTTCTGGGATAAATAACGGGGAAAGACGTCTGGGACCCTTTTTGTACATTTTTAGAACCTGCGTCTCGATAGTACTAATACCACCAATCCCAGATCCGTAGATGACGCCAAGATCCTTCCCATCATATTCTCCTCGTTTCAACCCAGCTTGGTCCATTGCCTCTACGGCACTGTAAAGTGCGTATTGAGCAAATGGATCTACTCGATGATAGTCTCGTTTAGCTAAGCGTTTGCTTGGATCAAATTCCTTTACGCCGGCTGCCACGTGAGCTTTAATCTCAGAGGTGTCAAAACTAGTGATTTTTTCGATTCCAACCTTTGAAGCCAACAAATTATCAATAAAAGTCTCAGCATCGTTCCCGATCGGGGTTACTGCACCCATGCCCGTAACAACAACTCTATTACCCAATTGAATCCTCCCTTAAATAAACGGAACTACATTGTGAGTCCGCCATCAACAGTGATTACCTGTCCGGTAATGTATTGATTATTAATCAAAAACTCGATTGTTTCGGCTACTTCTTCAGCACTTCCAAAACGATGAAGGGGAATGGTATCTTCCCACCTCGAAATAATTTTGTCACTCAATTTGGCCGTCATGTCGGTCTTGATCATGCCAGGAGCAACGGCGTTACAACGAACCCCTCTAAGTGATCCCTCTTGTGCCGTCGTCTTTGTTAAACCAACAATCCCTGATTTGCTTGCCGAATAATTCGCCTGTCCCATATTTCCGTGAAGTCCCGAAATACTGGAAGTGTTGATGATAACACCAGCTCGTTTCTTTTGCATTGTCTTTAAGGCATACTTAGTCATATTAAACGTTCCAACAAGGTTGGTGTCTAACACAGCTTTAAAATCCTCTTCGCTCATCCGCGTTAAGAGTTTGTCCCTGGTAATCCCAGCATTATTAACTAATACATCGAGATGATCATGTTCATCTAAGATCTGGTTCACCATTGACTCAGCGTCTTCTTCTTTTGAAACGTCGCCAATCAAGATCTCAATCTCAGTGTCAAACTGTGACTTTAAATCTTTTACTTCGTCATCACTTAATTCTCGATGAGAATTCACAATCACAAAATTATGTGGATCTTTTGCTAATCGTTTGGCAGTTGCCAGACCAATTCCCTTAGTAGCACCGGTAATTAAAACCGTGCTTTTGTCATTTTTCGTTGTCATGAATTAGTCCTCCAAACCAAGTTTTGCTTGTAAATCATTTAATTTCTTTAAACTGTCAACGCTATAAGCATCGACATCTTTAAGTGTCTTTTTTGCAAATTTAGTCAGTGTGTTCCCCGGCCCGATTTCAATCAGCGTATCCACTCCGTAGTTTTTGACCATGAATTCTAGATCCGCTTTAAAGTGGGTTGGATTGACCAACTGACGGGTTAACGTATCGGAGAGGTTATCCTTATTAAACAGACCAACGTCAGTGTTGCTGATCACTGGAACCTCCGGGGTTTTAAAGGCAACATTCTCCATTCGTTTTGAAAGCAAATCACTCGCTAGCTGCATCAGCGGAGTATGTGAAGAAACGGCCACTTTTAAAGGAACGACTCGCTTTGCTCCCCGGTTCTTAAGTTCTGCACTAGCTGTTTTGACCCCAGACTCAGTCCCACCAATCACAGTTTGTTCGCTGGTATTGAAATTAGCTGGGTATGCTCCATCAACTTCGTTAGTTACGTCAACCACTACTTGGGGCTCAACCTTTAACACAGCAGCCATTGAACCGGGATTTTGCTTTCCGGCTTCATCCATGTAGTGGCTTCGGTCACGCACTAATTTTAATCCTGATTGAAAAGATAGTGCTTTAGCAGATACTAAAGCACTATACTCGCCTAAACTAAGACCCATCATTGCCTGCGCTTTAGGAAGCTTGCCAGCTAAAATCTGGTAAATCCCATAACTCAAAGTCAAAATGGCAATCTGAGTATTTTCAGGATCGTCAAAAACCTTCGGATCGGATAGATCAAGATTTAAAGTATGCGACGCGGTATCGACCACGTTTTTATAGGTATCGTTATTTTGATACAAGTCAGATCCCATGTTAGCAAACTGTTGTCCCTGGCCACTGAATAAATAACCGATTTTCAAAATTTAAAACACTCCTAAAATAAAAAACACTTTATTATTTATCGTTCTTTTCGTCAATTTGCTTTGCAACATAATCAACTAGGTCAGAAACCGTCTCCATGCCCTCGTCACTATCAATTTCGATGTCATAGGCATCTTCTAGGGAATCCACAATTTCAAAGATATCTAATGAATCTAAATCCAAGTTATCTTTGAAGTTAGCGTCCATTTTAATGTCATCGGGGTTGATATCGGTTTGGTCGGTAACAACCGCCTTAATCTTGTCAAAAATCTGATTCTTATCTGCTTTTTCAGCCATAAATAATCACTCCATTTAATAAAATTTGTTTGTCCTCAATAATTAATTATAACAGTTCCAGTAGTTAATCCGCCACCAAAACCGACAAGGGCAACTTTGTTTCCTCTTTGAATTTTACCGCTTGTAAGCAAATCTGCCAATAGCAGTGGTTCACTAGCTGCCGCTGTATTCCCATATTCATCAATATCAATTGGGAACCGACTTTTCGGCAAATCAAGCCTTCTAACAACGCTAGTAATAATTCTGGCATTAGCTTGATGCATGACAAAAACATCAATATCATCTAAAGCTAAATGAGCATCTGTTAGTGCTATTTTAATTGAACTGGGAACCCTCTTTAACGCAAAGTTAAACACTTTATGACCATCCATCTTAAAGAACCGATTTTCTTGGTTGGTACTTTTCCCAAATGGTGTAACGCAGGGAAAGTGTCCAGCTGTTAAAGCTGACCCCAAATCACCATAAGTTTGAAGGGACTCTCCTAAGATCTTCGAATCAGAACTAGGATCATTTTTAACCAAGATTCCAGCGGCTCCATCACCAAAAAGCACGGCAGTTGATCGATCTGACCAGTCCAAAAACTTACTTAATACTTCCGCACCAATCAAAATCCCACAACTACCGTTCTTTTTTGCTAACAACGAATTAAGAATTGACGTTCCAAACGCAAAACCCGTACATGCGGCATCAATATCAAACGCCACCGCATTAGTAGCGTCAATCGCACCCTGAACGCTAGCAGCCGTCGATGGAGTCTGATAATCAGATGACATGGTGGCCACAATTACATAATCCAAGTCTTTAGGATCAGTCCCAGAACTTTTCAAAAGCTTTTGAGCCACTTCCACACTCATTGACGTTGTAGATTCATTAACCGCAATGTGCCGACTTGAAATGCCCGTTCGTCTCTTGATCCATTCATCAGAGGTGTCCATAATCTTAGCCAGGTCGTCATTAGTGACGACCTTTTCAGGAACACTTTTGGCGCTTGAAATAATTTTAAAAGCACTCACTACTTATCACCTACTTAATCGGCCCGGTCAGCTAACGAGAATTCAAGCGTGGCCGAACAAGCTTTATCGCCATTAACTTCACTATCAGCCACCATCGTGTAGGTTCCATCGTTAACTTCTTTTAAATCAACGTGAACTTTCAAAGTGTCGCCGGGTCGAACCATGTGTCTAAACTTCACATTTTTAGTTTTGTTAAGTTTAGTAACCTTACTTTTAGGATCAACATCAAGCGATTTCAAAATGAGGATTGACGCCACCTGCGATAAGGTCTCAACAATTAAAACTCCTGGCATTAGTGGAAATCCGGGAAAATGACCCTGAAAATAGTTTTCATTAGCGGTGACGTTCTTTACGGCATCGATTGACTCGCCCGGGGTTAGCTGATCCACTCGGTCCACAAATAAAGTTGGGTTACGGTTTGGAAGAATTTCCATTATTTTATCAATGCTTAACTGTTCCATATTTTCATCTCACAAAATTTAGTTTTACGTTACAAATGTGACGTTTGGTAACATCTTAACGTTTATTCAAACTGAGTGCCTCGCTACTTACTAACAGGATTTTATCCTTTGAATTATACCCAATCGCCCATCGATTTCCGTATCGATCTCCGGGAATTCCTGGGAATTTATCGGCCTCATCATTATCCATATCCTGTAGATAATCATAGGATTCTGGGATGGGAGCCGAGTAACGATCGATTCCAACACCATCAACATAGTACATCCGCCAGTGATTAGTGTCATTTATGAAATGATGCTCTTGATCATAGGAACCGGGCATAACCTCAACGCTGTACTCAAGGTAATCTGGGTTGACCAGAACAGTATGCCCATTATCCATGATTGCGGAATAATAGGTGCCATAGTCCACCAAATCTGGATAACGATGACGTTCAATCTTTTGCCGTGGCGCCAGCTCAATATCTGTCCCATCAATCACTCTCTGTTTATTAGGATGTCGTTTTTCATCGATTTCAGTTTGAAATTTTTTCAAGAATTCATTGGCCGAACCGTGCAATTTGGAAATACCATCCGAAATCCGATTTTTTCTAACCATGATACTGTCCCTCCTTAATTTTTTTACACTTGATTTTACCACATTGAAGACTAAATTCTAACGTTTGGGCACCGAGGTATCGTATACTTGCTTATAGTATAAGAGATCAAATAATCAATGAAGGTAGGTAAGAAAAATGGAATTGAAGCTTGAACGAATCTATACCAAGCCCGTCGATAAGGATGGATACCGCATCTTAGTTGATCGCCTCTGGCCTCGTGGAATCTCGAAGGTTAACGCCGATCTAGATATTTGGTTCAAATCAATCGCTCCAAGCACCGAACTAAGAAAGTGGTTTGATCACGACCCAGCCAAGTTTGAGGAATTCAAACAAAAGTATTTGGATGAACTAAAAAATAATCCACAAATGCCTGGATTTGTATCATTAGTCTCCACCCATTTAAAATCGGGCAACGTAATTTTATTATACGGAGCAAAAGATACAAAGCATAATCAAGCGATCATTATCTATCACTATTTGCTTGCCCAACCTGAGATTAAAGCAGAACTCAATCAGTAATGGAGGAATTTAACATGAAAACAGTAGAAATTGGTAAATCAGACGTAACGACCGTCCCACTAGGTTTAGGCACTAATGCCGTTGGTGGTCACAACTTATTTCCAAACTTAAGTGACCAAACCGGAATCGAAATCGTTAAAACAGCTTTAGACTCTGGCATTACCCTGCTAGATACTGCCTTTGCGTATGGCATGGGCGAATCAGAAAAACTAATCGGTGAAGCCATCAAGGGATACGATCGTTCTAAGATTCAGATCGCTACTAAGGGTTGTCAAAAGGTTCAAAGCGATGGAAGCGTTGTTATTGATGACTCTCCGGAATACTTAAAACAATGCGTCGAAGATAGTTTGAAACGACTTCAAACCGACTACGTTGATATCTTCTACATCCATTTTCCAGATGATCACACCCCATTAAACGAATCAGTGGCTGCTTTAAACGAAATGAAAAAAGCCGGTAAGATTCGTGCCATCGGAGTTTCAAACATGTCAATGAAACAATTAAAGCAGGCCAACCTTGACGGACTGGTTGACATTGATGAAGAAGAATACAACTTGATTGATCGCTCAGCCGAAAGGGAAAGATTCCCATATCTAAAGGAACACGATATTTCATTTGTTCCATTCTTCCCACTTGCATCTGGACTCTTGACCGGCAAGTACAGCAAAGAGACTAAGTTCCCAGAGGATGATATCAGACATGACAATCCCGACTTTAAGGGCAAAGAGTTCAAAAAGATTGTTGAAAAAGTTGACCAACTAAAGCCAATTGCCGACAAGCATGACGCTACCGTTGCTCAAATCGTCATTGCTTGGTACATCAAGAATCCTGACATCACGGTTGTTATTCCGGGTGCCAAAAAGCCAGAGCAAGTCAAAAGCAATGCTAAAGCGTTAGACATTGACCTTAGCCACGCCGAGTATGATCAAATTAACACCCTATTTAAATAGAAATTAAGAAATGAAAAGCGTTCATCAAATGATGAACGCTTTTTTGACACTTATTTATTTTTAATTTCACGGTAGAAAATGATTTGAGCCGCTGAATTCCAGAAACTAATGAAAATCATTGGAACATATACAATTACAGAAACCACCGCGGCTAAAATAGAATTACCCTTCACAACGGTTGTAACGGCTGTCATCAAAATGGTTAATACGAAATACATACAGAAAAATAACAGCTGCAGATAAAAAAAGTTCCACTTGTAACCCTTCGTTGTTTGCCAAGCATCGGTAAATGCTTGAGTAATCCCAACTTCTTTTCCGGTCTCAATTTCATCTTGATACGAATACATCCAAAGACCCCATCCAACCGACAAGATGACGCCGGGAACAATCAATAGGAGGGTTGCAAAGGCCTCTGCCAGTGTCATTAATAGTCCTACCAGAATGATGACAGGCCAATTGTACTTACGATTAAAAGCCACAAAAGCATTCTTAAACTTAAAACTATCATTTTGAATACTCTTGGCGTATCCCATGGTCAGAGAGGCAGAAAATAAGATCCCCACCAGACCAACGATTAATTCAAAGATTGAGAAAAGGGCTCTTTGCATGCCTTGAAGCTTGAACAACATCATTGGATCCGAAAAGGCTCCCACGACCCCAGCTGGGATGCCCATTAAAAACATCATCCACCAATTCTTCTTCACGATTCCCCACGACTTTATCATTGCATTTGCAATCATATGTATTCCTCCATTTTTCGTTACTAGAATTATCACACGCCGAGTTCTTTTTGACAACGTAAAAAAAGAGAAGCAACTTGCTTCTCTTTTTGTAACTAATGATTAACTATTTAATTTCTTCGTAGAATTTAATGTTAGCCATTGAGAACCATACCATGTAAAAGATTGAAATTGCGATGGCGAGCACCGTCAAAATGACTTCAAGCACAATTGCAAAGACGGTCCATGTCAACATTGAGGCAAAGATCCACCAGAGAAGTGCACCTACCAGGACAATTACCGCGTAGGTTACGATGGCAATGATTAGGTTCAAAACCTTCAAACCAATCAGACCCCAACGATTGCCAGTCATGAGTTTCCATGAAGCTGAAAAGCCATCCATTAGATGAACTTTTTTACCAGCTCGTTGAGCATCAAAGTAGGTTAAGTAAATGAACGCTAATCCAGTGGCAACAAAAATCCAAGCAATTCCAACTAATGCTAGAATCACAATTCCAACAATGATCAAAGCGACCACTTGAGCGGTGGTGGTGTTAAAACCAAAGACTCGAGGAACAAATGAAGCACTAATAACGCCAGCGGAGGCAACAAATAATGCACCAAAAATGAAACTAATCAAATCCATAAAAGCGGCATACAGTGCTGCCACTAACCAAGTGTTTCCTTGTTTAAATGCCACAAAGGCATCCTCAAATTTAAACGTATTGGTCTCGTCACCAGTCAGGTATCCCATCGCTGCCGATTCAAATAATACAATCCCAATAATTCCAACGATGATCGAGATTAACCAGATACTAAAACTGGCACCCAAACTATAACTTAAACTCAAAGCCTCAGAATTTTGCAGGCTGCTAACCACTCCACCCAGAACAGCGGATATTAAGATCGCAGGAACAACCATTGCTAACAAAATCCAAAAATGCTTTTTGGTTACGTTAAGGGCACTTTTAATTGCTTTAATAATCATAATAATTCTCCCTTTGTTAATTTATTTACAATTTCATTATAACGAAATCTTAATAAAAACGCTATCAGTCACAATCACAACCAATAAAAAAAAGAAGCACACGCTTCTCTTTTGACTAAATTAGTCATCCCATTGGTCAACAGTGTCAACTGGAGCATCAGGATTCCCATTCCAACGGAAGTCACCGTACCAAATTGAACGCTTGTCAACGTTAAGGCTATTAATTAGGCGAATGTCATCGTCGTCAAGTTCAAAGTCAAAGATGTCAGCATTGGCTTTAATGTATTTTTCGTGAGCTGACTTTGGAATTGAGATAATGCCTCGTTGCATGTCCCAACGAATGATGATTTGTGCGGTTGATTTACCGTACTTTTCAGCAACCTTCTTAACAAGTGGATTGTTTAAAGCGGCTCCACCACCAAGTGGTGACCATGCTTCAAGTTTAATGTCATTTAAGTCACAGTATTCTTTAATGTCAGCTTCTTGTTCTAATGGATGAAATTCCATTTGGTTGACAGCTGGCTTTACGGAAGCATGCTTCATCAAATCTCTTAGACGACGAATATTGAAGTTTGAAACTCCAATGGCACGTGCTTTACCCTCATGGTAAATCTTTTCAAGAGCGCGCCAAGTTTCCTTGTACTTGCCATTAACTGGCCAGTGAATTAGTAACAAATCAACGTATGAAGTTTGAAGACGCTTTAATTGTCCTTCAAAAGCTTCAAGAGTTGAATCGTATCCTTGATCACCATTAAATACTTTAGTCGTTAGAAAAACATCTTCACGTTTTAATCCGTTGTCAGCCAGACCTTTTTTCAGACCTTCACCAACACCGGCTTCATTTCCATATTGTTTAGCGGTATCGATTGCTCGATAACCATCATTTAGTGCCCATTCAACGGATTGAGCGGCGGTTTTATTATCACTCTTCCAAACACCCATTCCTAATTGGGGCATTTCAACGCCATTATTTAAACGTACTTTTGATTCTAAATCTCTACTCATACTTAACACCTCCATGAACTAATTGTAGGATATCACGTTATTTATTTCATGAATTTTGTTTGTTATTTTTAGCGAGCGTCACGGTAAAATCAAGCGTTCCCTTGTTCACGACGTCTAAGATGTACTGAAATAACATCATAATCCAAGAAAAGGCCAACGTGAACGAAGTAATCTCAAAGGCTGTTAGTGAGAAGTAGTTCACAACTTGAAAGAGGATACTGGCCAGCACTAGTAGTAGTCCAATCAAATACGACGTTTTCAGGAAGTTTTTAGAAATTCCAGGCCAAAGCCAACGAATTCCAGCAATCAAAATAATAATAATCCAAACTAACGACCAGCCAAACTGAGTGTGCCAAAAATGCATCCACGGAATCTGAATGTCATTGGGAATAATCCCGATAGCGGCCACGTTAAACGCCATTAACGTCAAAAGGGTTCGTAAAATCCAAGTTTGAATGGTTGGTCTTTGAACTGATTTTAACGAAACAAACAAGAAATCAATCACAGCCCACATCAATAAAGCGGAAAAGATAATGGTCAAGTTAAACTGCCAACTGTCGGTTGCTCGACTCGTCCCCAAAAAGCTCAGATTATGGCGCCACCAGTAGCGATGACTGTTTGACGACATGGAGATCAGAACACCAGAAACAATGATTAGGTTCAAAAGATCGACTAATAAAGTTGGCGTTAGAGCCACTGCCACACTAATCATGACGTAGTTCACGATTCCCTCTAAAATGGCAATGATGATGGTCGCCGTATACACATCGAAAGTGGCGCCTTTAAAAGCAATTCCCAGAATCCAAAATACCCCAAGCAGTCCAACCAATAAACTGGCAGTAAAGGATAGAACAATCGTTGGAAAGTTTCGCCAGTAAATATTGCGATAAATGGTATTTTGTGGATTCTTGCGACTTTTAATGAGAAAAATCGTAAACAGTAAAGCACCAAAAAACAGTCCCAATACAATGGTTCCACTGGCAATCGAATATTTACCACTGATGGGGACGATCTGAAAGTGCCGATACTTAAAAAAGATCAGTGCGATTAACGCGGTCATCACCGCCGGAATCAGCGACCACCAGATCGAAACGTTCCACGAATTCGGCGTGCCATCGTTAACTTTTTCTACCGTCATGCCCTGTCTTCGCAGTGTCAAGTTCAATTTGGCTCCCGGCTTAATATGGAGACGTTCAACGACCTGATTTGGGATTGCAATTTTATACTTTGGTTCCGTCATTATGATTCCTCGTTCGTTATGAATTTGAAAATAGTTTTATTCTTCTATTATAACGGACCCAGGACTAATTATTAAAAAAAGAAGTAGAATTCTATGAATTCTACTTCTTAAGTTAGTTAGTTGATAATTTTAATTTATTTGTCATCACCAGTGAAATCGAAAACAACACGGCCAACAATCTTACCAGCCTTCATGTCATCAATTACGTTGTTGATATTTTCTAACTTGTCAGTTCTAACGATTGGTTTAACCTTACCTTCAGCACCGAACTGGAAGGTTTCTCTAAGATCTTGTCTAGTTCCAACTAGTGAACCAGCAACTTTAATACCGTCAAGAACGGTCTTATCGATGTTAAGTGCCATATCACCCTTTGGTAGAGCAACCGCAACTAAGGTTCCGTCAGGACGTAAAGCGTTAACTGATTGAGTGAAAGCATCCTTGTTAACGGCAGTAACGATTGAATCGTAAACCCCACCAACTTTATCTTGAACTTGTTCGGCAACGTTACCGTCATGTCTGTTAATCAAAACATCGGCACCATTTTCTTTAGCAGCTTCTAACTTCTTAGGATCTCCATCCACAACTACAACTGGAGCACCAAAGACGTTTTTGGCAAGTTGAACACCCAGGTTACCTAATCCACCGGCACCAACGATTTCAACCCACTTGCCGGGTCTCGTGTCACCAATCTTTAAAGCTTTGTAAGTGGTAACACCGGCACAAGTTAGTGAAGTTGCTTCAACGGGGTCCAAGCCTTCAGGAACCTTAACGGCGTACTTAGCATCAACGATACATTCTTCTGCCATGGCACCGTTAACGGTGAAACCAGAGTTTTTAACGTTACGACATAAGGTCTCATTACCAGTAACACAATACTCACAAGTACCGTCAGCTGAGTAGAACCAAGCGATTGAAACTCGGTCACCAACTTTTAAGTCGGTAACGTCGTCAGCAACTTGAGTTACACGTCCAACTCCTTCGTGACCAATGATTCGGCCCGGAACTTCACCGAAGTCACCCGAGGCAACGTGGAGGTCAGTATGACAGAGTCCACAATACTCAACTTTAACTAAAGCTTCACCCTCGTGAATTGGACGAAGTTTGACATCTTTAACATCAACGTATCCATCTGAATTATCTCTAACAACTGCTGCTTTTACCATATTAATTCTCCTATTCCCATGATTTATAGTCGTCTATCTATCAACAATTCCTATCATATAGTTAAAATTTTCACGTGTCAACAGGGAATTGTAAGCGATAACAGATTGTAATATATCCTTAAAAAACGAAGAATTAAAAAAGTGATTTATTTCCATGCCCAGGGGTCTTGATGCCATTTATTAAGTCGCTCGTACTGATCATTTTCGATTTGACCGTTGTTAAGCATTTGCTTAATTAGTTCAGGATAAGTTAACAGCGGAACAAATCTTAAATCGGCCTTGTTAAAATTATCGTCGGCATCACTAAAACCATAGGAGAAGATGGAAACTACCCCATCAACTTGATGGCCGTTATTTTGAACTGCCTGAGCCGCCTTAAGCACGCTTCCGCCAGTTGAGATTAGATCATCAATGAGCACAATATGATCATTTGTCCTTACTTTCCCCTCAATCTGTTTACTAGTCCCATGATCTTTTGGTTTGGATCTAACGTAGATCATCGGTAACTTCATTGCTTCAGCTACCCAAGCCGCGTGCGGGATTCCAGCCGTTGCCACTCCGCCAATGACCGTGACGTTCGGAAAATTAGTCTGAATTAATTGACCAAGGGCCTGATAAATCTTTTTTCTTAGTTTTGGATATGAAATCGTTAAACGTAGGTCGGTATAAATTGGCGACTTAATCCCACTGGCAAACGTAAAGGGGCGTCTTGGATTCAGTTGAACGATTTGGTCGTTAACCAGGTCCTTTAAAATTTCAGTTGTACTATGCATAACTAATCTGTCCCCTTTTTTAAATTCCATTCATCATTGTATTTTTGATAAGCCCGATAAGGATGTTCACTCTGCGTAATGGGACGTCCTACGACAATGGCAGACGCACCATCACGTCGCGCTTGTTCTGGTGTTGACACCCGTTTTTGATCTTCACTGGCGTCGTCTTTACTTCTGATTCCCGGCACAACGTAATCAAAATCAACCCCAACCTGCTTCATTAAATCGGGCAACTCCTTAGCAGAGGTAATGACTCCCTCACAACCAGAACCTTTAGCTAGCTTAGCTAGGGAGACTACCTGCTCATTCATGTTCAAAGAACAATTTTGCTCGTTAGCAAGTCCGGCTTTCGAAATGGAAGTTAATTCGGTCACCCCTAATAACTCGGGAACCTGATTATGAGATTTATTACTCCCATCCACTAAGCCACTTTTGGCAGCCTTCATCATTTCACTTCCGCCAAGTGTGTGCACGGTCACATAATCAACCCCAAGTTGAGCAAGCTGAAACATACCCGCGTACACAGTATTAGGAATGTCCATTAACTTCAGGTCTAAAAAGATTGAACACCCCTTATTTTTGATTTCTTTGACCGTCTCAGGACCGTATCGATAGAAAAGTTCCATGCCAATCTTGACCGTCAACTGACCTGGGTACGCAAACTGATCCAAAAACGTATTTACGTCCATTTGCGTCGGAAAATCCAGCGCAATCATCATCGTCTTCTTCATTTTCTTACCTCGCAAAAAAGGACCAATCACAGACGGGTGTCAGAGAATGGTCCTTTAAAATTAAATTTATATCAGTTAATAAACATAATCTTGGTTTCTCTGAACCAACTTAATTAATTATTACTCTAAATATAGGGAATATCGGTGGGGCCGTCAAGGTAAAAGTTCATCTTGTCAAAACAATTTTACTATGTAATAATCACTAACAGCGTCAAATAAACAAGACCGGTGAGTCTTAATTTGGAGGAAATTATGGATAAAATAAGTAATAATACTGAGCACAGCCATGCATCAATGAGCAAGAACCAGAAACTAGTCTTACTATCGTCTAATTCTGGCTTTGGCCTTGAAAACATGGATGTGCTTTTTCTGTCTTTTACAATGAGTTCGATCATCGCATCCTTACACATCTCAGCCGGAGCGGCCGGGTTAATTGGAACCATCACCAACTGGGGAATGTTGCTTGGTGGCGTGATCTTTGGATTTCTTGGTGACCGTTTTGGTCGAGTTAAGACGTTTACCTACACCATCTTCATCTTTGCGTTTGCGACCGCTCTAATGGGGTTTGCCAACAACATCTATCTCATCTACTTTCTAAGACTGTTGACCGGGATTGGAGCTGGTGGTGAGTATGGACTTGGCATTACTTTACTAGCCGAAGCCTTTCCGAAGAATAAGTTAGGAAAAATGTCATCAATTGCATCAGTCGGTGGGCAAGTTGGTGCTCTACTTGCAGCCATCCTGGCCGCCTTTGTTATTCCACACCTTGGCTGGCATGCGTTATACCTATTCGGTCTCATTCCGATTGTCCTAATCTTCTTCGTTAGACGCCACCTACATGAGTCGGATGAGTTTCTTGAATCAAAGCAGGAACAGACCATTTCAACTGGCGAAGCCATTAAAAAATACATGTTTTCAGACTTTAAGACTGCCTATCAAAGTGTCGGTTTGATGATTATGACCACCGTTCAGATTGCTGGATACTTTGGGTTAATGAACTGGCTTCCAACCATCGTTCAAAAGCAAAGTGGTTTAAACGTTGCTGGATCCTCACTATGGATGATTTCCACCATTATTGGGATGAGTATTGGTATGATGGTGTTTGGTACGATTCTTGATCATATTGGGCCCCGACTCTCATTTGGGATCTTCCTGATTGCTTCATCAATCATGGTTTATTTATTGGCCCTAGCGCACACCACGATTGCTCTACTAGTGATTGGTGCGGTCGTTGGTTTCTTCTCAAACGGGATGTACGGCGGCTATGGTGCGGTTGTGAGTCAACTCTACCCTACTGAAGTGAGAAGTAGCGCCAACAATATCATCGTGGGAGTTGGGCGAGCTGTTGGTGGAATGTCATCGGTCATTATCGGAATTCTAATGGATCAATACAACCTGTACGTAGTAATGATTTTCCTTTCCGTTTTGTATTTAATCAGCTTTGTCACCATGATAAGCATCCCTGGCATTAAAAAATTAAGTAAAAACACCAAATTAAGTGCAAATAACTAACATTTTTAAGCCAAAAGAACTAAAATAGACATGAATAAATGAAAAAGGGGATATATAACATGGCTGATGATTTTGAAACACCACGTGTATTAGACGAAAAGATGTCAGAAGTATTTGATTGGAGCGATGACTCAATTCCAGTACGTGATGCATTATGGGATCACTACATGGAAGATAACAGTCATGATACCATGAAGACTGAATCTGATATGGAAAAGTACTTAAACATGAGCGATGACGATGTTAAAGCTGATGCTGAAAAGTTACTTAAGAAATAGTTTTTGATTCTTAGAACTCATCACTAATTGGTGGGTTCTTTTTTTATACAAAAAGAGATGACTGAATTGTCATCTCTTTTATTTAGAATTAATTGTTAACGATTAGTCTTATTCTACGCCCTTAGTTGAAGATATCATATCTAGTTTTTTTAATCTGCTCCTAATCATTATAATTGTAGACAAAGCAGCTAGAACAACAATCAATGAAGCTAGAACGATACTAGTAATAGAAATAAACGGATAATAAATTATCTGACTGGTATTAAAAGTAGTTACGTACTTGGATAGGAACCAGTATCCAAACGGAATTCCCAAAAACCAACCAACTACCGTAATTGTTAAACTCTCAATAATCGTTAAATTTCGGATCTGTTTACGAGAGAATCCTAGTATCTCAAGAGTGGCATAACTTCTTGACCTTTCTGTAAAGCTTAGAGATCCCAAATTATAAAGAATTACAATGGTCAAAAGGATTCCAAAGATTTGGATCATCAAGAAAATACTACTCAAATTATTTACCATACTTTTAGCATTACTTTTTTGTTCTTTCAAACTAACAACTTGATTAACATCAGGACTTTTCTTAATTGAATGTGAAACGTCTTGATGATTTGTCAAAATTGACGTTGGTTTAAATTTCAAGCCATTACTGGTCCACGTCTTCTTAGTTACATACATTCCTTGTGGTGCATTTGATTTAATGATGCCCTTTACTTTCAACTTCAATTTATTCATACTTAACGACGGCTTTATAAAAACAGTATCATTTTTCTTAACGTTAGCAGTTTTAGCAATTCCCTCAGCTAGATATATACCACCATCCTTAATTCCTTGACCATCATTGGTTTTAAGATTTATTTGAGATCCAGAACCCAAGACAGTAAGTGGACGATCAAATTTTCCATTTGGACTTAAACTAGCGTAAGATGTTTCAATCTTCTGTCCGTTAGTTTTGTTAACAATTCGATTAATCTCTGTTTCACTAGTCTTTTGGTTTAAATTAATCTTTTTAGCATAGTTATACTCATGTCCATACGTTTGGTTAACCTGATTATCCATTGAATTTTTCGTACCAAATCCAGTCATCACCAAAGCTAGTCCACCAATAACACCGATTAATCCCATCAGCATTTGAATTTTATTACCAAGATTATCTCTAATTGACCAACGATTACCAATAGGAATTTTATTCCAAATTCGAGGAAATCTTTCGAGAAAGACTCGTTTACCATTTTTAGCAGTACTACCCATCCTAAATGCTTGGGCTGGTGTTAATCCATGATTCACTTGCGCCGCTAGTAGTGCTGAAAAAATACATATAATTATTACCCCCACAGCAACGTAGATCGGTGCGGTGGTATAGGCAATTTGCCATGACGGAAGCGAAAACATAGATTTCTGTGAATTCATTACAAATGTTGAAAGTGCTGGAGCTATTATCAAACCAGCAATTGCACCAATTCCTCCAACAAAAAGACCATACATTGAGTAATACATGGACAATGCTATATTGGAATATCCTAACGACTGTAAAGTTGCCATGTCCTTTTGTTGCTGATCAATTATTTTTCTAATAGTGGTATACATGGCCAATACAGCTAATAGAATAAAGATAATTGAAAACAAAATTGAAAGATTACGTATTTGTTTTACTCGATCAACAGCTGTTGAGATGCCAACATCGGATTTTTGAGTTTGCAAAGTGATAAATTTACTACCAATGATATCTCTAATTTTACTTTCAGTTTTAGAATTATCACTGTCTTTAATATCGACAATATTATTAAGGGCTGGCAATTTAAATTTATTGAACAATGTCTTTTCACTAATGATTCCATACCCATATTTTTGTTCTTGAGGAGATATGAAATCATTGGTCCCGGTATAATACATCTTGTTCGGAGAATTTATCATACCGACCACTGTTAATTTAATGGGTTGGTTATTGAAATTAATAGTGACTTGTTTTCCTTTCTTTAACCCATTCTTTTTAGCAAACTTCTCATTCAAATAAATGCCCTTAGTATTTTTATTTATATTCTTGCCATTAATTTGAAATGTACGAGAAATTTCTTGGGTTCCAGGAGTATCAATCTCTAAATAACGTTTATCCCCCTTTAATTGTGCCGTGGTACTAATTTCTGTTTTAGCCGATGTCTTTGAAACACTTGGAATCGACTTAATTGTATTTAGTTCTTTATTGCTCAATCCTGTCGATTGTAATGTCGATGTAGCCAAATGGGTTTCACTCGTATACTGATTAATATTTTGTTTCATACCATTCCATGTACCTTCTAAACCGGTATAAAAAAGAACACTTAGAAACGCCATCAAAAAAACGGAAAAGAATTGAGTCCAATTTTTCACAACCGTGCGGGTTAATTTCTTAAATAAAAACTTCATCCCCAATCAACCTCCTCAACTTCAAGCGGAGTTGGATTGTCAACGATCTTATCTATTTTGCCATCTTTAATATTGATAACTCGATCAGCAATTGGAGCAACTAATGGATTATGGGTGACGATCACCACGGCCGTATTTTCATTTTTACTACCCTTTAGAATTTTAAAAACTCGTTTTGAGGTTTCAGTATCAAGTGCACCAGTAGGTTCATCACAAAGAAGTACTCTGGGATCTTTAGCCAAGGCTCTCGCAATCGAAACACGTTGCATTTCCCCTCCAGATAACTGATCAGGAAAATTATTTCTTTGTTTTAAAAGACCAACCTTTTTCAAATATTCTTCCGACACTTTCTTGTACTTCTTGTTTTTTAATTGTGCCGAAATTGCCACATTTTCAAATGCCGTAAGATTAGAAATTAAATTATAAAATTGAAACACAAATCCGACAACGTCTCTTCGATAAACTGTCAATTGCTTATCTGACTCTGTGTTAATAAGATCATCATTATATAAAACTTTACCTGACGTTGGTTTATCCATCCCACCTAAGATATTTAAAGTTGTACTTTTACCGGACCCACTTGGTCCCAAAATCACCGTTACTTTATTCGAATCAATATCAAAACTAACGTCGTCTAAAGCATGAGTTGTTTCAGATCCATTTTGATAACTTTTACTGACATGTTTTAAGCTGAGCATAAGTGGTACCTCCATGATTAATTATTAGAAATGTGATAGTATCTTAATTTTTTCGCTGATAGTTGGTTTATGATATTGCTCAATAATTTTTTTAGATACCATTTCTCGACTTTTTTTTATTTTTTCATTTGCATCTATTAATGCATCACTCGTTGATACAATCTGAGGCAAGTGAAGTATTTCAATAATTTTATCTACTCGTTCATATGGTGAACCGCCAATAATATGCATAGGAATATTTAATTTCTTATAAGCTTTAAATATTTCCTCATCGGATAGTTGACGATATTTTTCAGAAACCGGTCTGTGGCCATCTGGATCCATCTCAAATTCTATTGGCAAATGAATGATTTCAGTGTAAGTACTTTTAGCATATTTATTAACAACTTTTCCATATCCATTTAAGTATTTTTTCATAAATTTATTGGCATTAATTCCTAAAAAATATTTAATTAATTGTTGGTACCAAGGCGCACCAGGATTAATCCCTATTTTGGTTCTAACAGTTCCATATATCCATTCGTTTAATACCGACCCATCAGAAATAAAATCAGTTTTTTCATCAATTAGTTTTTCTTCAGCTTTAATTCTTTCTTTGAATCTATACAGTCCCAATGCTAATAGTTCTGTCATATTCATATCTTGGAATCTTAATCCTGGGTATAACGAAGTTAAAATTTCCCTAGCAGACAACGCATTAATCATCGGAATACCAGTTGCTATTGACAGTGCTGTTGTAGTAGTTGTTTTTCCAGTAGAATAAGTGCCAGAAATAACAATATGCTTCTTTTGATTATTCAAATTAAACACCATCTTTCTGCAGAGCGGTTTTTGCGCTTACATGGACTAAGTCCATTTGATCATGACCTCTCATATCCATAGAAAGCCAAGTTGTATCTTTAGTAGTAATGGTCCTATCATTAACTACATCTAAAAATAATTTATCTTTTTGATTTGTCTTTAACAATTTGTTTTTATTATTAAGTTTAAGTTCTAATTTTCTAACCCAAAAATTATTAGAATCATCCCTGGAAACGCCTGCCATATTGAACGCAAGAGCTTCACCAAGTTGTGCGAATACAACTAACCAAGACACAAGATATACAGACAATTTATTGTCAGACATGCCTTCAAAATCACACAATAAAGATTTACTAGATTTAATATTTATATCAAAAATATTATTCCTTATTTCTTTATATTTATTAAATGTATTGGGAATAGATTCCATACATTTTTCAAATAAACACTTAACTTTCATATTTCCGATACTTCCAGTTAACTTAAATAGTCTAGTTAATTTGTCCAATTCAAATTCAACTTTTATATTATTAGAAATGCTAATTGGATTTTTCCCAGTTTTAACGTAAAAATCTGTTAGTATAAAGTCATCACAATTAATCCCCAACTTAGTTAAAATCATATTAAATATTTTTATAGTAATGACTATGGAATCAATACTACTAACATGTTGTGATTGTGATACATTACCCTTAACTGACCAATTATCATATTTAGAAACCTCAACATATGAAGTCCATAATCTATCTGTATTTTGAATCAATTTAACATTATGGGATATTTTTTTATACCCACTACCAAAACATCTATTTTGGTAATTCCCAAGTAAATCATCAATAGAGTCAAAGTTCATCTGTACAATCCTCCTTTTATTATTATTTGTATAATATATTTATAAGTTTAAAAATAAAAGTAGGGTAATTTTTTAAAGTATCAGCACAAAAGTAAACTGGAGGCACTTATGGAAAACAATAACATCATCGATGACTGTCCTATTCAACCAGTTGTGGACATCATTAGTGGAAAATGGACCTCATACATTCTCTGGGAAATTTACAATAAAAATAATCATTATGGAGGTATCACACGGGCATTACCTGGAATTAGTACCAGAACATTATCAACAAGATTAAAAATGTTAGAAGACAAGCAAATCGTTACGCGCAAAGTCTTTAATACAAACCCTCCCACTGTAGAATATAATTTAACTAAACGTGGAATGGATTTAGCACCTATTTTAAAGTCAATGAAGAAATGGTCAGAACGATATAAAAAATAGAAGCAAAATGACTTCCAAAAGTCATTTTGCTTCTATTTTTTATATTAAATTGTTAACGATCAGTAACCAACTTATATCCCCGCATTGGCACCGTCTTAATCTTTTCTTTTAATCCAACTTGGTCTAACTTGCGTCGAAGTAAACTAATGTCATCTTCAATGGCGTCCTCGTCAATAAAACTTCCGTTCGCCCACAGAAACGTCATCAATTCCTTTTTGGACACTAACTTATTCTTATGCTCAATGAAAATGACCATTAGTGAAGTCTCCGTTGGAGTTAGCTTAATCGACTGTGTATTACTGCTTAGTTCTCCCACTGCCGGATTTAAAGTGAACCCATCAAAACTAAATCCATTACTTTTATCTACCAAATTCTCATCTCCGATTTTATTTATTAAAATTGTCACAAAAAAAGGAAGCTACCGAGTAGCCTCCTTTTAGAGCTTATTAATCGTTGTCGTCCAAATCGTCGACAACCTTTTTGTAATCTTTCATAAATTTATCATAAGCAGCAGAATCGAACTTGTCGAACTTACCAACTTCATGAAGGGTGCGTTTAATTTCATGAATGGCACGGTGTTCTTCTAACCAACGATGAACTTTGTGGCCCTCTTGTGATTCAGTGCCTTCCTTGTCCAAAGTTTTTTGGAGTTCGTTCATAATTTCTGAAATCTTATCTAATGCTTTTGTTTCTTTACTTTCGTCTGACATAACAATCTCTCCCCTTTATTTAAGTATGACATCATTATATCTTGAAACATCAGGGGTTCAAACCAATATGCTCAAGGGTTTAAGAAAGTTATAAGAGTTCTTCTTGATTCTTGTGTCGCTGGACGTACTGCAGGATGTAAACGGCCAAAATAACCAGAACGGCACCAAGAACTTCAATCCAACTGATGTGGGTGTGTAAAAAGATCACACTCAAGATAAAGGTTGCAACCGGTTGAATGGCGTCTAGTAAACTAATAACTTCTGATGAAGTAAAGCGGGAAGCGTAGATCAGTGATGAGAATGTGAGTAGGGTTCCAAAGAGGATGATCCCACAAACACCAAGGACTCCACCCATTCCTAAGTGGGGCACGTTGGTCCAAACGGGATGATTAATGTTAAAGGCTAAACTGGCAATCAGAGTTCCCCAGCCAAGAACCACGATTGGTGAGTTGTCGTGAGCCAGTGGCCTTGGAAGCACAACGTACAAAGCAGCAGTGATTCCAGAAATAATCCCCCAGAAAAACGAGTCAAAGGGAATGGATAATTGAGAAAGGTCCCCTTTAGTAATTGAAAGGAAAACTCCAGCTAGCGCCAAAATGAAGACCACGATGTCCATCTTCATGGGCTTTTTGTGCATGAACAGAAAACCACCCAGTAGGATGAATAGCGGTGACAGGTACTGCAAAATCGTGGTGGCAGCGGCGTTTCCAGTCTGGATACTAACGTAGAAACTTCCCATGTTGGCAGCCAAACCGAACAAACCGTATAAAACTAGCCACATGATTGATTTCCATGAACGGAAAACACTAAAAATGCCTTTTCCGTAAATAATGGCACTGACTAGTAACAATACAATCGCAGCCCCGGTAGTCCGTGCTGACAAAAACCAGGCAGCTGGAATCCCAACGTTTTGTGAAACGTACTGCGTAATAACGCCAGCAACACCCCATGAAGTTGAAGCAAACGCCGCTAAACTAATTCCTTTAACGGTATTGCTCATCTTACCCGTTTTACTTTTCATATTCTCTCCTCACAGTCTACTCTTGATCTAAATGTGACTTTGCCTCATCAATCAACTTCAAATCAACGTAATCATTTAAAAAACGTTCCATTGGTGTGTACAAATGTCGTTTTTTAAAAGATACACTAAAATCCGCCACAATGGCAACCCTTAATTTATTTTCCGTCAAAAAAACTTGACCAATGCGCTGAAAATGTCCCTTAGTATGTTTCCCGATCCGCCAGGTGTGAAGTTTAAAATTACCCTGCTCATCCCTCTTAATTACGTAATTACCAGAGTCATCCAGTTTAACTGGAACCCCGGTAAAACGAATTACTTTATATTTATCTGCCATGATCTCGGCTAAAGCTTCTGTTGTTTAATATTGCGACGCTTGGAATCCTGCAAGATGTAGATGGCAAGAATTACCAAGGCGGATCCGACAATTTCCATTAAACTAATCTTGGTGTGCAAGAAGATAACACTCAAAATGAAAGTCACTACTGGCTGAACGGCGTCAACTAAACTAACATCTTCAGAGGAAGCAAAGTGTAAACTGTGAAGCAAACATGCAAATGGGATTACGGTTCCAATGATAACAATGGCACCAATTCCAATGATCGCACCCATCGTTAAGTGAGGTACACCAACCCAAACTGGTTGATGAATGTTAAAGACCAATCCGGCAATCAAGGTTCCCCATCCAAGGACGACGATTGGTGAATTTTCTTCCATTAATGGCCGAGGGATGACAACGTAGCATGCGGCCGTAATTCCTGAAACAATTCCCCAAAGTAACGCTGGCAGCGGAATGGCTAACTGATTAATGTCACCCTTGGTAATGGCCAGAAAGACCCCCACAAGTGCCAACAGGAACACGATTAAATCAATCTTATAGGGACGTTTATGAAAGAACAAAAATCCACCTAAAAGGATGAACAGTGGTGATAAATACTGCAAGATGGTTGCTGATGCTGCGTTTCCGTCCTGAACACTAAGGTAAAACGACATCAGGTTGGCACCTAAGCCAATGATTCCATATGCCACAATACAAATAATCGATTTCCAGTCCTTAAAAACATGGAAGATTTTTTTCCCATACATAATCGAACCAATTGCTAAAAGTAGAATCCCGGAAAAAATAGTTCTGACGGACAAGAACCATGAAGCTGGAATAGCGGCATTTTGTGAGACAAACTGCAAAACAACCCCAGAAATACCCCAAAAAGTGGATGCAAGGGTTGCCCAAGCAATGCCTTTTAATACTTTACTTTTTCCAATGCTAGTCTTTTCTTCACTCATATTTTCACCCTAACTCGGCATAAACCGATTTATTTTTTTACATATCAATTTAATAGTTTAATTTTAGGCGTAAAGAACAGGGCGGTCAATAGTCCATGTCATTTTATCTAACATAAAAAAGCGAAACCAATTTTATCTGGTTTCGCTTTTAAATTAAAAACTAATCTTCGTTTTTATCTCGTTTAAAACTCATTGGTTGATACGTTAACCGAATGGCAGCTGGTAACAGGATTGGCAAAATGATTACTAAGATAATCAAACCAATGATTACCCCGATGGCAACCTGAATCAGTGTCAAAATTCCTGATGGAATCAGTGCGGCAAACGTACCACCTAAAATCACAGCAGCAGATAATACCACTACTCCAATATAGTTGGCTGAATTAACGATTCGTTTCGCAGGCGTTCCGTCTTTGGTTTCTCGGTACCTCATCATCAAGAAGATACTGTAATCAACCCCCAACGCAATCAACATGATAAAGGTAAAGAACGGCGTGTTCCAAGTCAACATGCTCTGTCCGAGGAAAATATCCGAGAAGATCCGTGTCAACGTCAATGAAGTGAAGTACGTCAAAATTAATGTTCCTTCAATGTAAAGTGGTTGTAAAATTGAACGGGTTACAAACATCAGTGCAATCAGGATGCCGACTAACATGATGACAGCCGTTCTGAAGAAGTCTTGTGAGGCAATATCATGGGTGTCAGACATGGTTGCTGTCTCTCCCCCAATCGCAACGGTTGCATCATTTAGACTGGTTCCCTTAAGTGACTGTTTAACTTGATTTTGAACGTCCTTAACCAAGTTCATCGACTTAGCGTTTGATGGGTTATCTTTTAAGACAAAGGTGATGCTTGTAATCTTGTCATTAGAAGAAACGTAGTTGTTTAAGGCTTGCTTGAAAGTATCACTTTTAAGCACCTGGTTAGGAATGTAGAACGTGTTCGCAGCCGCAGCTGAGTTCTGTAAGCCGGTCAAGTATTCATTTGACTGTTGCATGCCCTTATTAATCTTACTTAGGCCATCATTTGCTTGCGACAATTGGGCTTGGACCCCTTGCAACTGTTGCCCCATCGCCTGAGCATTTGCACCAATGTTTTGAGTATCTGAGGCAATCCCGGCCAATTCATTTTGAAGACCTGACATAGAAGCGGCCTGTTGCATTTGCACCTTGGAACTAACACTTTGAAGACCGGAAGCAACAATTTGTAACTGTTGAGGACTCATTGGTGACCCCATAGCGGTGGCTTGTTGTTGCATCTGGGCGATGACTTGCTGACCCGAAGTTTGACCAGGAGCGGTACTTGCTCCACTAGCGCCTTGAATGGTCTTTAAATGATCTCCAATTGATTGTGCCGAAGCCCCAATTGCCCTTAGTTGATCGGCATTAAATGAACCACTGTTAGCCCCACTCTGAAGTTGGGTTAAACCAGCATTAGCCTGTTGCATCTTGCTGTTCAAAGTCCCCAGCTGATCGTTTAAGTAGAGTTGGTTAATTGGTTCGCCACTTGGCTGGGTGACCGAAGCAACCGTCTTAATTTCCTTATTTTTCTCCAATTGACGAGTAATCCGATCAATTTCCATCATTGACTTCTCGTTATTGACCTTGTGTTTGGATTGAATATAAATCGTTGACGGTTCAGCAGTTCCCTTTGAGAAATGCTTGGATACCGTATTTAATCCTTGTTTTGAAGGCAATGAATTACTTAATTCAACCGAATTATCGTAGTTCAAGCTGCTCTTTCCCGCAAAGAAAATCAACGGCAAAGTCAAAACTAGAACTAAGGCAATCGCCATCACCGGATGTGCAACTGAATGACTGGACAAGAAGTACCAGATTCGACTACCCCGTTTCTTTGGTGACAGATTCTTAGCTGGCCAGTACATGGTCTTACCAAGGAGCGCCATAAAGAACGGATTTAATGAGAGAAGTACCAGTAATAGTACCACCACTCCGATGGCAACTGCCACTCCAGATTGGTAAATTGAAAACTTGGCTAGTCCAAGGGCAAAGAAACCAATTAGGACCGAACCACCACTGTAGAGAATGGTCTTACCGGCTCGTCTTCTGGCATCGACCGTCGCCTCAACTTTGTCCATTCCTTGTCCCAGATTATCCTTAAACCGGTCGTACAGCAGGATATTGTAGTCAGTCCCGATTCCAAACAGCACTACCACCATGAAGACCTGGGTAAAGTTTGAGAGTGGAAAGCCCATATACTTCGCCAAATTCATGACGACACTCAAAGAGACAATGAAAGAAACTCCCACGGTCAAAAGTGAAATCAACGGAACGATTGGAGATTTAAAGACAATGATCAACACAATCAAAATGAAGACTGCCGCAATGATTTCGGTTTGCTTGATGCCGTCGATCATTGACTGCCGCATGTCGTCATCTAAGACATCAGATCCTGTCACGTACGACTTCAAGTTCGCCGTTTTCGCACCCTTTTTGAGTTTGTTGTTCATCGTTTCAACCGAGTCCTTTTTAGAAACATTCAGTTGAACTAATTCGGTCGTACCGTCCTTTGAAATCAGTTGTTTCTTGGCGGCGGCATTCTCGTTTGCTGAGGTAACACCCTTAATTCCATAGTAATCGGCATCATTTTTTAGCTTCGAAACGGTTCGATCGATGTTAGCCTGTTTACTAGCATTAATGCGTTTATTGCCGTTGTTATATACCAGTACAACTTGTCTGGTATCGCTAATGTGATGGCCCCAATGCTTTTGAATATTTTCAGCAACCTGACTCTGCATGTTAGCTGGAATCTTAGTCTGTCCATGTTGTGCAGTTACCTGTGAAATGCTGGGCAAAAAGAAAATGGCAGCTAAAACAGCAAGAACCCAAAATATCGCAAAAAATATGTATTTTTTGACGAACCTATTCATCAAACTCCTCCTCAATGCTTAATATTTTACTTAAAACATTAATTCATTCATAACGCTTCCAATTATACAAAATTGATCACAAACAAGCAATCCGCCAAAAGCAGTTCAATCAAAAAAGCACCAACCGATTAGTCAGTGCTGAAGTGATGCTTTTCTGGGTCTGATTGCCAGGATAAAAACGGTACTTAAGACCAAAACGCCACCAATGATTTCATAGATATTGAAACTGGTATGTAAGAAAACCACGGTTCCAATCGTTGCCGACAAAGGTTCAAAAGTATCGAGTAGGCCGGCAGTCGTAGCGGACACGTACCTTAAACTCGATGTGAAGCATAGAAATGACAACATTGTGCCAAAAAGCACAATGAAGGCCACTCCTAAAATGCCACCAAGAGAAAGCTTGGGAACATCCACCCAAAAGGGATGAACGCACGTGAAGATCACTCCACCAACGATCATTGCCCATCCAATGATGACAAACGTGCTGAACTTTTCCTGGAGTTTGACCGGCAGCATGGTCTGAAGCGCGCCAGCAAAAGCCAGGCAAAGGCCAAGCGTAAACGCTTTAGGACTCATTGCGAGGTGGGTCAAATCTCCCTTTGTTACCAGTAACCACGTTCCAAGTAGGGCTACCACTACGGCAACCCCCTGCTGAATCGTTGGCGCTTTTTTGTACACAATCACCGTCAAAATCATAATGATGACCGTTCCAAGGCTCTGCATGATAGTTGAAGTTGCCGCATTACTGGCTCTCGTTGTCAGTAAGTATAGGTACTGAACGGCCGATAAACCAAAAATCGCATAACAGAGCAGGATGACCCAGCTATATCCGGTGTGCCAAATCTTTAAAATCCTATTTCTTTGAACAAACTTTGTAAATAAAAGAATTAAGATGCCGGCAACCGACATCTTAACTCCCATTAACCATTCCGTTGAAAAGTTCTTATCTTGAAACAAGAACTGCGAAACAGGTCCTTGAATTCCCCACATGATGGCTCCAGCAATTGCTAGGATGACACCAATGTAAGTTTTACTTTTCTTCAATATTTGTGCCCCATTTACTTGTCTTCGTAACCATTTGGATGCTTAGTCTTCCAGGTCCAAGCGGTTTTAATGATTTCTTCAACGTTATCAAACTGTGGTTTCCAACCAAGAACTTCTCTCGCCTTGTCAGAGTTAGCAATCAAGGTATCAGGATCGCCACCACGTCTTGCGTCAATTTCAACCGGAATCTTCTTACCAGTAACCTTTCGAGCGGCATCAACGATCTGTTTATTGGAAAAACCAGTTGATGAACCGAGGTTAAAGATGTTACTTGGGTTACCCTTTTCCAGATACTTCATGGCTAAAATATGAGCGTCCGCTAAATCAAGGACGTGCACGTAATCACGAACGTTGGTCCCGTCTGGCGTGTCATAGTCATCCCCAAAAATCTTCATGGTATCCTGCTGACCTGCAGCAACCTTTAAGACGATGGGAATTAAATGGGTTTCTGGATGATGATCCTCTCCAATGGAGCCGTCTTCCTTGGCTCCAGCAGCGTTAAAGTATCTAAGAGCAACAAACTTAATTCCGTAAGCTTCATCAACCCACTTCATAATGTGCTCCATGATTAACTTGCTTTCACCATAAGGGTTGATGGGGTCTTTTCGGTCTTTTTCATAGATTGGAATTCGCTCTGGATTACCATAAGTAGCAGCGGTGGAAGAAAAGACCAAGTACTTAATTCCGGCTTTCTTCATTGACTCCAACAGCTTAATCATCCCAATCACGTTGTTATCAAAATACTTCAAAGGATCTTTCATTGATTCTGGAACCAGTGAAAAAGCATCCATGTGGATTACAGCATCGATATTTTCCTTAGCGAAAACGTCATCCAAAAAGTCAGAATCACGAGTATCCCCCTCATAAAACTTTGCTTTAGGATTAACGGCCTTGCGGTGTCCTGTTGACAAATTGTCAACCACTACAACATCGTAACCTTTATTAATTAATTGATCGACCATGTGTGAGCCAATGTATCCAGCTCCTCCAGCAACTAATACAGCCATCTTAATTACCTCCTATTTATCTAATAAATCATCATATTGAATGTTTTTTTCGAAAAATTTAACGGCAAAGGAACAAACTGGTTTGATTAAATCATGGTTTTCTTTGGCGTAATCAATCATTACCATAATTAACTGTCCAGCTAAACCCTGGCCACGATAACTGGGGTTCACAAATGTTTCGTTAATGGAGACTACTCCATTATCTTCAGTAAAAGTAACTTCAGCAATTAAATCACCATGGACATCGTTAGCATAGAAACGGCCTGGTTCATAATCAAATTTCATTTGTCTCACCACCTTAGCGTAAGTATATCACAGTCTTAACATCAATATAAAGGCGCTTACATTGACGGAGTGTCAGACTTTAATTATAATCCATATTAGAAGTTACAATTCAAACTATTCGACGTGGAAAAATTATTTCCAGGAGGAAAATTATGAGTGCAACAGATACTAAACAGGAATATGATAACTGGGTTTCTCAAGAAGATATGCCGGCAGAATTAAAAATCGATTTAGCCAAAATGAGAAACGATTCGGAACAAATTGAAGACGCTTTTGGGTCATCACTTTCATTTGGAACGGCCGGAATGCGTGGAACGCTCGGTGCTGGAACGAACCGGATGAACATTTATACCGTTAGACAGGCCACTGAGGGTCTCGCCCAATTGATGGACACCCTTGATCCTGAGGTAAAAAAGCGTGGAGTTGTTATTAGTTTTGATCCCCGATACAACTCGCAACTCTTTGCTCATGAAGCGGCTCGGGTACTTGGTGCTCACGGCATCAAGACGTTTGTTTTTGATGACATTCGCCCAACTCCGGAACTTTCATTTGCTGTGCGTCACTTACACACTTACGCCGGAATCATGATTACCGCTAGTCACAATCCAAAACAATACAATGGTTACAAAATTTACGGTGAAGATGGTGGCCAAATGCCACCCAAAGAATCCGATCTAATAACTACTTACATCCGCAAGGTCAACGACCTCTTTAAAATTCCAGTTTCAGAGGAAAAGGACCTTAGAAAGGATGGGCTCATGAGTATCGTTGGTGAAAACGTCGACGTTCCTTATCTAGAAGCAGTTCAAACGGTCAACGTGAACCATGACCTGATTAATAAGGTAGGAAAAGACCTGAAGTTTGTCTACACTCCCCTTCATGGCACTGGCAAAATCATTGCTAGACGGGCACTCTCAGACGCTGGATTCAAGAACTATGACGCGGTTGTAGAACAAACCATCGCCGACCCTGAATTTCCTACTACACCATTTCCTAATCCAGAATTCCCGCAAACCTTTGATCTCGCCATCAAATTGGGTAAAAAAGAAGACGCGGACGTTCTGATTGCGACCGACCCTGACGCTGACCGTTTGGGAGCCGCCGTTAGACAACCTGACGGTGAGTACAAACTCATGACTGGAAACCAAATTGCCAGTGTTCTTTTAAATTATATTCTTCAAGCCAAAAAAGACGCTGGTACTCTTCCAAAGGATGGAGTAGTGGTCAAATCAATCGTTTCAACTGAACTCGCTACCGATATTGCCAAGAATTACGGGATCGAGATGAAGAACGTCCTAACCGGGTTCAAGTTTATTGCGGAACAAATCAAAAACTTTGAACAAAATCACGATCATACCTTCCTCTTTGGATTTGAAGAAAGCTACGGTTATCTTATCAAACCGTTTGTAAGAGATAAGGACGCCATTCAGTCAACCCTACTGCTTGCTGAAGTTGCTGCTTACTACCGGGAAAAGGGGATGACCCTGTACGACGGTCTTCAGGATATCTACAAGAAGTACGGTTACTTTAGAGAAAAGACCATCTCCAAGGAATTCGATGGTCTAGAGGGTAAATCCAAGATGGCCGCAATCATGAAAGACTTTAGAGACCATCCCATGACAACATTCAATGGCGCCAAGGTGATTAAGCTTGAAGACTTCCAGACTTCCACCACGACGATGGCTGATGGTTCAACCCAAAAGATTGAGTTACCACAATCGAACGTTTTAAAGTATTGGCTTGATGATGGGACTTGGCTTGCAATTCGTCCTTCTGGAACTGAACCCAAGATCAAGCTTTACATCGGTGTTAAAGCTGATACAGCAAAGGCAGCTGATCAAAAACTCGAGAGCTACACTCAAGCCGTTGACGATGAACTATTAAATAAATAATTTTAAGCAAACAAAAACTGGACTCGTTTGAGTCCAGTTTTTTGATACTTTCATTTAGTTACTGGTTCATCAGCATTAACAAGTGCGACCGTGTACACTTTTTCAACTTTAAATTCCTTAATGGCCTTCTCACTACGCCAGAACATCTGGATCGCAGCATGACCAGTTGTTCCCTGGCGCATATCACGCCGCATTCCCGTAACATAATCAGAAACATACGTAATCATCTTAATCAACTGCGCAATTAAGGAGGCCAACTTTGATTTTTTGGGTGCGTCCATTCTTTTTAACAATTTAATCGAATAAGCGCATTTTTCAAGCAAGTTATCGTCATTGACTAGGTCACCAATCGCAAACGCAAATGAATTCTCAACGGTGTAACCATCACCACGATAATGAACTAACCCGGAGTTATCTTTAAAACTATTAACAACCGTTTCAAGGTATTTTCCTTCGTTATCAATGAATTGAACGTTATCGGCCAGTTTCGAATCCGAAAGGCTCGGGGTCTCCTTATCCGTCAAATTACTAAACCAACTTTTTAAGCTCAAATTGCCAACCCCTTTCTGATGTTTGGTTTGTGAATTATTACTTTCATTATATCATTAGCTGTAAGCGCTTACCAATAGTAACTTTCTCTCGGTAAAATCATTGGTTTGTTAATTCCTGCTTACATAACCAATTAACAATGATGTATCATTATTATCATAATGATAAATTAAGGAGTGAATCACATGAAAATTGGAGTATTAGGTGCCGGCCATATGGGCAGCGCCATCATTAAAGGACTTGTCAACAAATATAACGCAAGTGACATTTTAGTAAAGGGACATCACGTAACCGACGAGCTCAAAAACTTCTCAAAAGACCTTGGCTTCACAATTGTCACCGATGATTTTCCAAGTGACTTAAACGTCCTATTTGTAACAACTCCCGCACCAATCACAGTGGCAGTGCTGAAGAACACCAAATTGCCAGACCAAACTGTGATCGTTTCAGCGGCCCAGGGGGTTAGTGAACAAGCCATTAATGACGTGCACCAAAACAACTCAGTGGTTTGTATCGTACCTAACATCCCGGTTGCCGTGAACGCCGGTTGCATCGCCGTTGGTAAATCTAAGAATGCTAATGAAGCAGACGTTAAGTCGGCTTTAGACGTTGTCACTAACCTAGGAACGCTCATTAAGACCAGTAACCAAAACCTTGGCATCGTGGGAACGGTTGCTGGATGTGGCCCAGCTTTTGTCGACGTCTTCATGGACGCCTTAGCTGACGCCGCCGTTCAAAATGGCCTTGACCGTGAGACCGCCTTTAAGGTCGCTGCAAGTATGGTTCAAGGCAGTGGCAAATTAGCACTCGATACTGGCATTTCACCGGCAACTTTGAAAGACCAAGTTACCTCACCTGGTGGTTCTACTATTCGTGGGGTGGTTGCTTTAGACGCCACCGGCTTTAGAAATGCCGTCAACAAGGCGGTTAACGACGCCAACAAATAAAATACGGTAATGGAGGAAATTATTTGGATTCAAAAGTAAGCTTAAAAACCAAAATCGCGATCCTCGCCACCGCGTTACTATCATTTTGTGGAATTCTATTAGAAACTTCAATGAACGTTACGTTTCCAGAACTCTCACAAATTTTTCACATTTCGTTAAACTTAGTTCAGTGGATTTCAACTGGATACCTACTAGTCGTTACCATTACCATGGCAACGACGGCATACCTCCTAAAGAAATTCCCACTAAAAAACATTTTCGTCTTTGCGGTCACCGCGTTTATCCTTGGTGATATTTTGTGTGCGGTCGCACCCAACTTCTGGCTCCTATTAGTCGGACGACTAATTCAAGCAGCTGCCACCGGAATCTCACTTCCGATGATGTATCAAATCATTTTTGCTGAAGTACCCCGACCAAAAATCGGCTTTTATACTGGAATTGCTTCAATGGTTATCTCACTAGCTCCCGCACTGGGACCAACTTACGGGGGAACGCTATCATCACTACTTTCATGGCGTTACATCTTCATCGTGGCTTTCCCAATCGTCCTAATTACCCTGTTTATCGGACTTAAGAGCATTGATCTTAAAGCTCCGGGAATCTCCAAACGATTTGATTTCGTTAGCTTTGCCCTCTTGATCGTGACCCTATTCTCATTTGTTTGGGGTGCTAACCAGTTTGGCGTCAAAGGTGCAACGTTTATGAGTGGCCTCATTCCCATCGTCATTGGATTAATCACCCTGGTCTTATTTATCTACCTCAATGGTCATGGTGATTCCCAGCTAATGTCGCTTCACCCACTCAAAATCCCCACGGTTTCACTGAACGCCGTGAACTACTTCTTGTTGATGTTCATTAACATCGGGGCGTCATTCGTAATTCCAATTTACGCTGAAACGGTTCTTCATACCAGTGCCATGGTTGCCGGACTGATCCTGCTTCCAGGTTCAATCATTGGTGGACTCATTTCGCCATTTGCGGGAGGCGCTTACGACCGGTTCGGAGCCTTTAAACCAATCATGATTGGGATGGTTCTTCTCTCAATCGCCACGTTCTTGTTTAGTTCCATGACCGCGGCCTTCACGGTGGTCGTGTTGACGCTGTTATTCGCACTTTTACGAATTGGATTTAACTGCGCGTTCTCCTGTACCATTACCAACGCTCAAGAAACCGCTCCACAATCTGATTCAGCCGACGTGAACTCGTTATTCAACATGCTCCAACAATATGCTGGTTCAATCGGTACTAGTGTCCTGGCAACGATCTACGCCTTTAACCAGAACCAGGCTCACAGTGCTGCCCAATACGTCTCAAAGACGGTCATGGGTGGTCACATGGACTTCTTACTCCTGTTCGTACTGGCCGTTTTCGGCTTAATCCTTGCGCTAGTTAACTGGACAATTCAAAGAAAGCACCTCGCAAAAAATGCATAACAATCAAGCAATTAAGAAACTTGCTCCGAACCTTCACCATTTAACTAAGGAACAGGAACAATTAATCAATCAAATTGAACAATTTACTAAGCAACGAATCGATCAAAAACAACCGTCCGTTTTCACGATCTTTGGAGATGCCGGTACGGGTAAAAGTGTCATTTTAAGCCAACTTTTTTTCAACCTTCAGCAAGCCGCAACGAAAAGTGGCAAGCTTCATGGTACAAAAAATTACTTCTTAGTTAACCACCCGGAAATTTTGAAGGTTTACAAACAAATTGCTGGATCCGAGGATAACGTTTTAAAAAAGAACTTTATGCGTCCCACCTCATTTATTAACCAAATGCACAAGCGAAACGAACGTGCTGACGTGGTGATTGTTGATGAGGCCCATCTTCTACTGTCTTCACCGGACCACTACAATAATTTCTACCAGGAAAACCAGTTAGAAGAAATCATTAAGTCAAGCAAGGTCATCATCGCCGTTTTTGATATGAATCAGGTACTACGGACCAAGTGTTACTGGGACAAACAACGTTTAAACAAACTACTTGAGCCCTACTATCACGAAAGCTATCAACTGACCCATCAGTTTCGCATGACCGCTAAACCAGACCTTGTTCATTGGATCAATGAATTTACGGCGGGCAAGTTGTTGCCAATCCCCAAGGACGCCGATACTGGTTACGACTTTCAAATCTTTGATGACGCTGAAAAAATGCGTCAAGCGATTATGAAGAAGAACGATGAGGTGGGTTTATCTCGAATTGTTTCAACTACTGGCTATCCATCGACTTTAGATGGCGGAAAACATTACATCAAAGAGCTCGGAGGTTTCAAAATGCCGTGGGATCAGTACAATTACACCAGTACTCCGTGGGCGGAAATTCCTCAAACCATCAATGAAGTTGGCTCCATTTACACCTGTCAGGGATTTGATTTGAACTACGTTGGCATTATTTTAGGTCCGCCAATCTATCTTGACCCTAAGGATCATCGCGTAAAGGTCGATTTAAAAAAGCAAACCGATGTTGAAAGCAAAAAACACCGCAAAGACATCACGGATCCAAAAAAATTTGCACAAATAAGGCGGCAAATCATCCTGAACTCCGTGAACGTGTTGATGAAGCGCGGTGTCTTTGGGACTTTCATCTTTGCTCACGATCCGAAGCTTAGAGAAGCATTGATGAAATCATTTCAAAAGATCAACCACTAAGTAAGTTCCATTTTAAAGATAATTAAGCTAAGAGGCCCCATAATGTTCGTATTTTGGGACCTTTTTTGTTGTTCTGATAAAAAAATTTACTTTTGTGTAACAAAATGTACCATCAGTGCTAGTAATTTCCTTTCAATGCGTATAATCTAGTCATAACCCCAAAATACATTTTTTGGAGCTTATGATAAGGAGGACAATTTAATGGGATCAATCATTCAATTCAAAGACGTAGAAAAGTACTACGGCAAATTTCACGCGTTAACCAACATTAACCTTGATATTCATGAAGGTGAAAACGTTGTGTTAATCGGACCATCTGGATCGGGTAAATCAACTTTACTTAGAACCATTAATGGACTAGAGACCATTCAACAGGGACAACTCATTGTTGACGGCAAAGATCTGTCAAGCAACAAAACCAACCTCAATAAACTTAGAACTGACGTTGGGATGGTCTTTCAACATTTCAACCTTTACAACAACAAAACCATCACCGAAAACATCACGTTGGCTCCACGAATCGTCTTAAAACGTCCTCAAGCTGAAAACGAAAAGGTAGCAAAAAAACTACTTGAACGAGTTAACCTACCAGAACAGGGAGCCAAATACCCAGCTCAATTATCCGGTGGTCAACAACAGCGAATTGCTATTGCTCGCTCCCTAGCAATGAATCCCAAGGTGTTGCTGTTTGACGAACCAACCTCTGCCCTTGATCCCGAGATGGTCGGAAGTGTGTTAGACATCATGCAGGACATTGCTAACACATCGGACATGACGACCCTCGTTGTTACTCACGAAATGGGCTTTGCCAGATCCGTTGCTGATCGCGTTATTTTCATGGCTGACGGGAAAATCCTGGAAAATTCTAAAACCGATGAATTTTTCGATCACCCTAAGACCGAACGAGCTCGCAAATTCCTATCACAAGTTGAACATAAATAAAAAGTGAGGTAGATTCCATGAGTAAATTTAAGTTAAAACGAGTGGGTTTGATTGCCTCCGTCATCCTAATTGTCATAATCATTGGCGGCATTTTCACCGGACTTGAGGCCAAGAAACATCAATCGGTCGCAACCAATGACTACGCCAGGATCAAGGACAGCCACGTCATGCACTGGGGAGTTAAGGGTGATACCAGACTGTTTGGCTTAATTAGTCCCAAGACCGGTCAAAGTGAAGGATTTGATGTCGACATGGCACGCGCCGTCACCGCCCAAATGGCCAAGGACGCCGGAACGAAAATCAAGCCCGAATTCACTTCGGTCACCACTAACTCTAAAATCCAATTACTAAAAAACAATCAGGTTGAAGCAGTAGCCGCAACGATGACCATCACACCCGAGAGAGCCAAAGTGATTGACTTTACCAAACCGTATTTTCCAGCTGGCCAATCAATCCTGGTTAAAAAAGATTCCCCAATTAAGGACATTCGTCAGTTAAACAATCCTAAATACACCGTGATCACGACGATCGGAACCACTGCGATTCAAACCATGAAACAGTTTGCTCCCAAGGCAAAGGTCATCTCGATGCCAGATAACTCCCAGGCTTTAAGTGCTCTTGAATCTGGTCAGGGAGTGGCCGTGACTACCGATAACGCCATTCTATATGGTCTAGCTGATCAAAATCGTTCCACCAAGGTTGTTGGAAAACCATTCACTAATCAACCCTACGGACTAGCAATGAACAAGCACCAACCTGAACTGAAATCCGCTATGGACAAAGCTTTAGAACAGGTCATTTCCGACGGGACTTACAACAAGCTGATTAAGAAATGGTTCTCAAACGTGCCTGGATTAGATTGGAGGAGTCTTGAAAAATGATAAATATCTTTCTTGAAAATTGGAAAACTCTTCTAGACGGCTTCTGGATTACCATCCTATCCTCAATCATTGGATTAGTTGGATCACTAGTCTTGGGGACCATCTTTGCCCTTCTAGAAATGGCTCCAAATAAATTACTTAAATTCATCGGAAGTGCGTTTGTCGAATTCTTTAGAAACATCCCACTTCTGGTCATCACCTTATTCTTCTACGTGGTGGTCGCAGCTGATTTTCACATTTCTGGATTTTGGTCTGGGACCATTGGATTAATCCTCTATACGTCTGCGTTTATCGCTGAGTGTATTAGAGGTGGCGTTGATTCAGTTGATCCGGGCCAGATGGAAGGTGCCAGAGCGAACGGATTAACGTACACTCAGGCCATGATTCAAGTGGTCTTACCCCAAGGATTCAAGCTAGCCATTCCATCGCTTGGAAACCAGTTCATTAACTTGGTGAAAAACTCATCAATTCTGTCATTTGTGGCCGGATTCGATTTAATGTACCAGGCCAACGTTATCTCTGGTGAAAATCTTGACCCATTTAACACCTACATCATCGTTGGAATTTTGTACCTCATCATCACCGTCTCCGTTTCCAAATGCATGAGCGTGATTGAGCGCAAAGTGAACGGAGGTGTCACACAATGAGTGGAGCATTTAGTTTAATTAACATGCACTATTTACTGGGTGGTCTAGTGGTTACCATTCTGGTATCAGTGATTTCAATTATTATTAGTTTTATCCTAGGAACTCTAATCGGAATTATCCTATTTGAAAAAGTTCCCTACTTTACCAAAACGGTTCGTTTCATTTCCAACACCATCAGGAATCTTCCCTTACTGCTTCTTATCTTCTTCACCTTCTTCGCTTTACCAAAGTTAGGGGTCGAGTTGAATTCCTTTGCGGCCACGGTCGTTGCCATGTCGGTCTTTGAAGCCAGTATGGTTGGCGAGATTATCCGTGGTGGCTTACTCTCAGTTGGAGTTGACCAAGCTGAAGGTGCCCTTTCTACCGGAATGAATAAGGCCCAAACGTTATGGCACATCCTGTTGCCACAGGCCCTAAAGAAGTCCATTCCACCACTGATTTCCCAATTCATTTCACTAGTTAAGGATACTTCGTTAGCAACCGCCATTGTCCTTCCAGAACTAACCTTTAGGTCTCAGGTCATCTACGGTCAGAACCCTAATTACATGATCCCGATGTTTGTCACGATTGCCATTATGTACTTCATTATTAACTACGGACTCTCCTTACTTGCAAAATGGTTCGACAAAAGAATGGTTTAGCCTGCACAAATTGCTTCCCTTTCCCTTGATTTTGAGCTACATTGGATGAGGGCATATGGGAGGTTAATGCATGTTGACAAACAAAATTAAAATCACAGCAACAATGACGAGTAAGAATCAAATTACGATTCCAAAAACCGTCCGTGACATTCTCAATCTTAAGCAAAACGACCAACTGGAATTTACAATTCAAAAAGATGGTTCGGTAACAATGGCACCTAAAGAATCCTTTGAAGGGTTTTGGAAAATCGTTGAAGATCAGGAAAAGAAATACGGTAACGTCAGCAGTTCGGAACAAGATTGGGGCCCTGATCAGGGGTCGGAGGTTATCGATTAATGAATTATAAACAAGGTGAGATTTACTTCGTTAATCTTGAACCGGCACTTGGCACCGAAACCAAGAAAAAACGTCCGTGTCTGGTTGTTAGTAATAATCACTATAATCATCTAATGAACACGGTGATTGTAATTCCAATCAGTTCTTCCGCTAAGTACCTGGAAGAAAAGAAGTACGTGAAATCACCACTATACTTTCAGGTTAATAACAAAAACGTTCATGGGACTGCCATGCTTCAGCACGTCCGAACCGTGGACATGGAAGTTCGAAGTGAAACCAAGTTGGTCGCAAAGTTAGACGATCGGGACATGCGGAAAATTACTAATAACATTAAACAGTTCTTTTAAAGGGTACGAAAAAGAGGTCACACGAAGGTGTGACCTCTTTTTTATATGGATCCCTTTCTGGTCAATTGACTAGAAAAGAAGACACCGAGCTTCATTGCATGATAACGACTCCACAAAAGTCACATGCAATTGGATAACTCTAATGCAATTTCATAATTTTTATATATAATTTTATATATAAATAGTAGGTCTTATTACTGTTATAAGTCCTATTATTTATAATTTCATTCTTAATTTAATAAATTAAGAATGAAATGAAAACAGTAAATTTTTTACCAACTGTTTTTTAATTATTTTTCTTTTGATATATTATTAATATCTTTAAGTAATTTTTCATTTTCATGTTCTTGAACATACCAATTTTGAATCAAGAACTCTAATAGTTTTAATAATTTTTCAGCTTCTCCGGAATCTATATCAACTATTTCTCCATTTTTTTCTTTCATATGCGCACCAACATTACCAATGTTTCGTAATCCATCAATTGCCTTCCATATCACGGGTGTCATTTTATCTTTTACATCATTAATTGCTCTATATAAATTTGTTTCAGCTATATCAAAATGATCTCTTATGAGTTCTGCTAATGCTCTCCTTGATAAAGTAGCAGAAGCTTTAGGACTCAAATTTAATATTGAATATGCTTCTTCGTAATCTTCTCTAATATTTTTAGGTATATAAGCAGGAAATTGTTTTGCTTCGGACACAGGATTAACCATTATTTTCCTATCCCCATATTTTGTTCCCTTTGTATCAAGAATGACACTAACTTTTTTACAATTGGGACACTTATACATCATTAGATGTAAACATTCCTTTAAAGATGGTAACCCTTGTCCTCTTAGTACTCCCCCACTTAGTACTCCTCCACTTAGTATTACATTTTCCAATAGACCGTCTCTTTCACTTGATCTAACAAAGCATGATATATCAAAATACCCCTCAAAATAGCTTGACCCACCAACTAAAGAAAAATTTTGTTCACAAAAAGTACAAAAAAATGCATCTTTATTATTATTCATTTAAATTCCTCACATTTTAAATAAAAGAAGTATAATTCAACAATATTCAGAATACCATAGATATCATTATTAAAATGAAATCAGAAAAACTATAAAAGTTGCATACTTAATTAAGTGTTTACAATATTAAATATCTAAAATGCTCACGTAACATTATATCAAGATAATAATTTCAAAAGAAGATTGTATAACGGTAATTTAATCGATAATCTTAAATAAAGACATTTAAGTAATTAATTAAGGAGAACAACAATCATGAAGACCAAAGAACTTGTTTATGACGCGCTATTTGCCGCAATCGTCGTTGTGTTAGGCCTCTTTCCACCGCTGACACTGCCGTTTATCCCAGTTCCAATTACGCTACAAAGTATGGGTATCATGCTTCAGGGAAGTTTTCTAGGTAAGAAAAACGGCTTTCTAAGTGCCCTACTGGTAGTTATGCTGGTCTTAATTGGTCTGCCAGTCCTTTCTGGCGGACGTGGCGGTTTAGGAATTTTAGTGGGGCCGACCGGTGGTTACTTCATCATTTGGCCCATTGCCGCCCTTCTCATTGGATTTTTGGTCGAAATATCATGGAAGAAGATTAATTTCTGGAAGTATCTCATCGCCAATATTATCGGTGGTGTGATTTTAATCGACGTTTTTGGGGCCATGTACCTCTCAGTGATTGCCCACATGTCAGTAACGGCCTCACTAGTTTCAAACTTAGCCTTCATCCCTGGTGATATCATCAAAGCCGTGATCGTTAGTTTAATCTGTGCTTCCACCAAGAAAATTAGTCTGGTATCACACCTCAAACATGAATAATTTTATCTTCGGCACATACGCAAACAATCATTCCTTCATGCAACAATTAGATCCGCGAACTAAGCTCATCGGTATCACGCTTGTAACGATCACGTTCATGTGGTCAACCACGACCATTCAAATTGGAATCGGTGCTTTAGGACTAATTGGACTGTATCACTTGGCACACATCAAAGTAAGCATGGCACTTAGTTCCATCAAGCCCATTTTGTTCATTTTAGTGTTTATTTTAATTTATCATGGAATTTTTCCAACCAATCACGACTTGGATATAAATCAGATGAACGTGGGTGGTTGGCTTTATGGAAGCAAGCTTTGCGTTAAAATCATTCTCCTGATTCTGGTGGCCGCCCTTTTATCGTTTACGACCAGTCCATCCGATTTATCGCAGGCAATCTCACGACTACTGAGACCATTAACTTATCTGCATCTACCTGTATCTGAGTTTTCGTTAATGATTACTCTCACCCTGCAGTTCATTCCCATCATTTTAGGTGAATTAAACGATCTGAAAATTGCCCAAGCCAGTCGTGGAGTTGACTTTACTTCATCAAAATTGACCAAGAAAATCAAGCTCCACGTTCAACTCATTATTCCACTGTTGTACGCGGTCACAAACCACGCTAATAAGCTAGCCAATACTTTAGATGCCCGTGGCTACACGCCTAAATCCCAATCAACTAGATATCACGAAACCCAGTTTAGTATGCGAGATACTATCTTTGACGGCTGTGTCATCATCTACTTAGCTTTAATTCTTACTTTAAAGTCATTTTAAAACTATCTTGAATCATCTTTTGGACCTGTTTTGAATCAACTTCACCAAGCACAACCGTAATCCAGTGCTCCTTGTTCATGTGATAAGCCGGTAAATATCCCTTAGACTGTTTCAAAAGTCCGGCAACATCTGGATCAACTTTCACGTCTAAGACATCAATCTCATCAGTCCCGTTTAATCCTAACTTATTTTGAGGCACGTTCATGACCAAGCCAAACCACTTCTGGTCATCTTTGTGACGAAAAGCCAAGTACTTCGGATATTCTTTAAAAGGTCGATCTGGTTCAACATCAAACTTCTTTTTAATGTATTCAACTACATCATCACGATTATTCATTTTAATTACCTAACCCATTCTTAACCTGATACTCATGACTGAATTCAGAAACAGCTTTCATAGCGTTCATCACATCTATTGGAGTTACCGATACTGGCAAATTAGCCATGGTATCCTTTGGATCACATGCTTGAGTAGCTGCCTTCATTAACTCTTCATCACTAGCGTCCCCTAACTTCAGATCCGCTAACGTCGTTGGAAGGCCAAATTCAAGATCAAATTTCAAATACTTCTCAAATTGACGGTGATCAGAACCAGTCAGAACCAACTCACATAGGGTTCCAAAGGCGACCTTCTGTCCGTGAGATAGCTGGTCAATCTCACCACTTAAAGCCGTAAAACCATTATAAATGGCGTGAGCAGCTGCTAATCCACCACTTTCAAAACCAATTCCACTAAGAAGCGTGTTGGCTTCAGCGACTTTATCAAGTTCGGAAGTAGCCGATCCAACCACGTTTGAAGCCACTGCTAAACTGCCATACTTAAACAACGTTTGTTCACACATTTGTCCAATCGCTTCGCCAGCAAGGGTGGATTTTCCAACCAGCATGTTCGTCCCGTTCGACTTGCGGGTATCTGTCGCCTCAATGTTAGTCGCCATGGCATCAGCCATTCCTGAAATCAGAAACTTGACTGGCGCCTGACTAATCACCTTGGTATCAAGAATCACCATGTCGGGATTCTTCTTATAAAAACGATAGTGGTCAAATTGACCACTATCAGTGTAGATTACCGATAACCGCGAACATGGCGCATCCGTCGAGGCAATCGTTGGGGCAATCACTACGGTCGTGTTTAAGTTGTCAGCAATCGCTTTGGCACTATCGGAAACCTTGCCACCGCCCAGACCAATGACAATGTCATCATCGTTATTTTGCCCAATCTTAGTGACCCGATCAATCTCACTTTCAGATGATTCCCCGGCAAAATCAACGACGGTTACTTCAAAGTCATGTTGTTTCAAGTAATCAGCAAAGTCATTTCCAACCATTCTTAGTGCCGTCCCACTTGATAGAAGTAGCACCTTTTTCCCAAACTTACCAATTCGGTCCGCACTGTTCATTAATACATCTGAACCTTGGACATAATTACTAGGACTTGCATATAATTCAACCATTTTTTACTCCTCCTTTAAACTGTCATAATTATATTATTCACAAATTAAGAAGTAAACCATTTGAAAAAGGCATAAGAAAAAGCCGAGACGCTTGTCCCGACTTTTTAGACTTGTTCATCTAAACTATTAAAATACTCAACCTTGATATCTTTATCAGTAATAATCAGCTTAGTGATACTACCGTTCTTAGCTGGTTCACCAATATCCAACGCTGGATTATAACGATCAACGATGGAACGAATGGTCATCCCATGAGAAACAATCAGGATCTTGTCACCATCCTTGGTGTTTTTTCGGATTCGATCAATTCCACGGTCAACTCGCTTCCAAAACGTCTTGTTGTCCTCTGCATTATTGTACAAATCGGCTCTGGCAATCAAATCACGAGCCTTTTCAAGACCAAAGTTTTTGAGAACCCCGGCTTCAGAAGTCGTCTTGACCTGCTCACC
The DNA here is from genome assembly GCF_059901065.1 of Fructilactobacillus sp. X7R7C1. Lineage (NCBI taxonomy): Bacteria > Bacillati > Bacillota > Bacilli > Lactobacillales > Lactobacillaceae > Fructilactobacillus > Fructilactobacillus sp. X7R7C1. Next base: position 355,358 of record NZ_JBWXVF010000001.1, on the reverse strand, counting down.
AACAAACTGCCACATCTGCTCCAAGTTTTCACCCTCAAAGTAGCCGTGGAACTGTTCCCGTAATTCGGGGAACTGATAACTAATGATGTTAATGTTATTGTTGTTGGCTTGCAAAATATGGTGGGCGGTTTGAATGGCTCGACCAGAATCACTACTAAAGGCCGCATCAAAATTGATGTCCTTCAATCGTTCACCAGCGTTATCGGCGTCCTCAAGTCCCTTTTTGGTCAAAGGCGAATCAATCCAACCTTGTACCTTGTTATAAAGATTCATATAGGTTTGTCCGTGTCGTACTAAGTATGCAGTTACTTTCATAATTTATTACCTCACTCGTTTCCTTAACTCTAACCCAATTATAACAAAAAACATTCCCAAAGTATTTTGGGAATGCTAATTTCTATTTATTTCGTTTTCGGTAGAATAGCCACTCGCAGAATGCCCCCAAAATTCCAACTAGGGTCAAAAGCAATCCCAGGATTAATCCTGGAGTGCGGTAATGGAAGTGAAGGGTGTGTTTACCGGGCTTTAATTTTACCCCAGTAAGGCCGTCAGCAACCATCAAGGTCTTGACTTTCTTACCATTCTCAGTCACGTGCCATCCCTTGTCATAAGGAATACTCAATAAGAGCACGTTGCGCTTTGAACTCGTCTTAACGTGACCAGTGAAATCGGCTCCTGAAAGTTTCAGGTTCTCAGGATGATCCACTCTCAGCTTGTATGGCTGAGTTTCGTCAACAAATTGATTGAAAGCCACACCGTCTAAGCCAGAGAAGCTCTTTAATAGACTCTTCTCCTTCAGACTATTAGAAGAAATAATCTTAACCGTAAATTTCTGTCCTTTATCAAAATGACCTAACTTAACGTTTTCAGTCCCGATCATCCGGTATCTTTCAGGAATCTTCTTGCCATTCACAAAGATTTTATCCTTGTAGAGGTTGGCCTGACTCAGATACATGTATTGGTTACCGGAAATAACCGGATTAACCGTCAAATTATACTTGTATCCGTCCACCGTATCCATTTGTCTAGTATCGTATGGATCAACCGTCTGATAACGGTACTTACCAGAATTATTAACGGTAACCTGAGCCTTATGCATGAACTTCTTCTTGGTTCCGGACTCGTCTTGAACGAAACGATTCAGGTTCTTAAAAACATGACCCTTGTTTAGTTTGGTCTTAACAATCCGATCAGAAACCGCATAGCCCAGTCCACTATAGCGTTCATTCTTTTTATTGATCGTCTGACCATTTTTCAAAATGGTTAACCGGTTAGTAACTCCAAGTAGTTGGTCGGTAATCGGCGAACTACCAATCACGCTAACCCGGCGCACGTTTCTTGACGATAATCCCAGATTAGAAAGGACTGCTTGAGTATGCATGTTTAAAGTTGAACTATAGCCACTTACCCCACGGTAATTAAAGATAATTCCATCATTATACTGGTTGTAATCCTGATCAAAGATCCCACTGTACAGTTGATTATTCACGTCATTACGATGGAACGTCGTTTGATTCTTCTTATTATCAACTTTTTGGTCAATAATGCCTTTAGACTGGTTATAGGCATTTTCAAATTTTTTCTGATTCCCAAACATTGCAGGAGCATTCCTAAACGCATCAATCCGTCGTCCCTGAAGTGAGAGATAGAGGTTAACTCCCATCTCAACGCACAGGACTGCGAAAAGCAGGTACCAAATCTTTTTGCCGTAGCGATTCGTTGCCATTAACAACAACGTGGTTATTAAGACAAAGATTAAGGCGTAGATCAAATGAGAATTTCCAGCAATAAGTTGAATGCCATACTGATGCATGTGGTTAAATAAGGCAACCAAATCGCCACAACCATAACCAATTACTAACAGGAAGGAAACGATTAAACCAGCGTTTTTAACAACTCGATTGTCCTTAAACGCTCCGTTAATGTAAGCTTCATAGGCAAACATGATGGTCACAAAACCGAACATGAAGGCTTCTCGATACGGAAATCCAGCTGGATTTTGGAACATGTGCCAAATAGTGTTAAAAGTGGTAATCCACATCCCGACGAAAATTGCCCCAACTAGCCAGAAGGAAGCGTGTTTCTGTCGTTTCGTAATCTTCTTCGATAACCAGAACACTAAGAGGCCCATGATGAAGATCGTGCCCACAAAGATACTTGGATCATGAGACAAACGACCCATAAAGTTATTGGCTCCCACCCCAAGATTAACAAAAACAGCAGGACTAAACCTTGGATAAGGCAGAAAGTCCCAGATCTTGAATAATCCCTTACTGGTTGAAAGCATCCCCACAATTGATGGAATCAACATGAAACACGACAACAGGCCGGCAATGATCGAACTAACGACGTACTTACATGTCATGGAACCATGAACCTTTAAGTAATGCCAAAACCCAGTTTTAGCTGGACGGTTCAAAAAGACGAGGTAAACAAAATAGATCACAGAGTAAATACATAGCATATAGCCCATGTAGTAATTCATGATAATGATGGCCGTCAAAGCGACAACGTATCCACCCCATTTCCCCTTATAAAACAGTCGCTCAATTCCAAGGGTTAAAAGCGGTAGAATCATTAAGGCCTCAAGCCACATGAAATCATAGAAGTAGAGGGCAACGTAACCACTCAAACTGTATGCTACGGCAGCCATGATTTGCATCATGTCCTGTCTGTGATACTTCACTTTCAAAAAGAAGGCCATTGACCAACCAATTAGTCCGATCTTAATTAAAATGATGATTGAGATCAGAATTGGCATGTGAACCACACTGAACCATGAAACCAATAAGTTCAGAGGACTCATTAAATAGTAAGTGTAGATCGGAACGGTATTATCACCAATCGAGACCAAAAACGAGTATGCACTAAAGGTATGATGGAGCATCTGATCACGAAGTAACTTAAAAAATGGCATGTACTGCGTGAGCAAATCACTGATAAGTAGATTATGGTTACCAAATGGTGTTATTCCGTAAATTGCGAAGACGATGGAAGCCACTACGACCGGAATGATAAAAGCGGCCACGTAGTATTTCCAAACATGCATTTTCTTTTTCATAGCTAAAAAATCCCTCGATATTAATATTTGTAAAATTATGTAACCACAGTTCATTGTATTATATTTTTGTGACGTAACCTAACAAATGTGACAATTCTTTAGGAATAATTTGTTAGTTCAATCATTTAACGCTAGTGTCTTTGACAAAACCAGCTAGCCTTCATAACTAGGATACGTCAATTATTCCAATTAACTTCCCTTAAAGTTAAATATCTCCCTAAATTACGTCATTTAACATTTCAATGGTGGTTTATTTCTTAAATTTTGGTAAAATGAATTTAAGCTTAGGCTAATAAATAAAAAGGAGTGTTCATATGTTTAGTAAAACAAAGGGCTTTGACCCGTTTTCACTGGTTATCGGAATCTTGAGTGTGATCTTATCACTCTTCATTTTGAAGAATCCATTGAACTCATTTAAGGCATTAGTTTTCGTCATTGCCATCTTGTCAATCGTTGAAGGGATCTTCAAGATTGCTGAAATTTCTCAACTAGACAAATCATTAGGGATGTCACCAATTTGGCTTGTCATTAACGGTGTGCTTGATATCATCATTGGTATCTTGATCTTCTTAGACCCTGCCGTTGGTGGAATCTACATCTGGTTGATGTTATCAATCTGGTTCATCATCGATTCATTGTTTGAACTATGGTACAGTCGATTTGCCGAAAGAAACCACAAGGGTTACTTCTGGTTTGAAGTCATTCTTGGTATTATTGGCTTGATCTTAGGAATTGTTCTATTATTCCAACCAGCCATGGCAATGTCAGTTGCATTATTCTTAGTGGCATTTTACTTCATGTTCTTTGGAATTTTGTTAATTGTTCGTTCATTCTAATCAAAAAAAAAGATCGCGGATTCGCGATCTTTTTTTTGTACCATTAATTATTTGCGATCCTTATTCGGTTCTTCAGGACGGTCACTACGTTCGATGTGTTTATGAATCTCTTTTCCATCGGTTGAACGGTTTTCATGGCCACGATCCTTTTTGTGATCGTCTTTTTCTAACTTATGCAATAAATCCTTTTCTTGTTTTTCACTAGGTCTTCTGTCACTCATACTAAACCCTCCTCTTCTGTTTATACGTTCCTATTATATCATTATCACCACGGCTTTCATAAAGAATCATTTCCAAAAATGGTTTAATTGCCTTTTGAAAAGATTAATGCTAGTTTTTAGATAATGAAAACTAAGGAGAAAATATTATGAAATATGGAGTTACTGCTGGAACGGGTCGTTTCGGTGAGCGTGCTATCTTGGGCTTGATTCGACTGGTCCCTGTCGAAGACATCGTCGTAATTGCCAGAAATACTGAGAAAGCCAAAAAGATGTATCCTGCGGGAGTGGAAATCAGAAAGGGTGACTACAATGACACTGTAAGTCTGAATCAGGCCTTTGATGGAATTGACAAGCTCCTGTTTGTCTCATCTCAACCTGATCCAGAACATCCCCGCTACGTCCAACACGAAAACGTGGTCAACGCCGCCGTCAAAGCTAAGGTCAAGTTTATCGCTTATACGAGCTTCCCTCATGCTGACATCGCCAAGGTGCCACTAGCAGAGGACCACGCCAAGACCGAAAAATTAATTGAGGCAACTGGCATCAACCATTCCTTTCTTAGAAACAACTGGTACCTAGAAAACGACCTCGACCTCATCAAACGTTCCGCTAAGGGAGCGGCTTTTATCTTCTCCGCTGGTGACGGCAAAGTTGGCTGGGCCGAAGAGAAATACTACGCGTTTGCGGCGGCCAAGGTCATGGCAAGCGACGAAAAGACCAAGGATGTCTATGAGTTCTATGGAAACGAACACACCTACGCTGACTTAGCAGCCTCAGTCATTGCCAACACCAACAGGGACTTTAAGGTTAACTTGTTAAACGATGACAACTACCGCCAAGCTTTAGCAAAACGTGGCTATGACAAGGGTTCAATTAATTTCATGGTCGGCGTTCAAGACATGATCAGGGCCGGGGTCTTAGATGAAAACATCGACGAACAGGCCGTCAAATTTGGCATGACTCATCAAGAAATCCTAGAAAACAATACTGACAACGATCCGGACCTGCCGCAGGTCATTGGTAGACCATTACCAACCCTTGATGAACAGGTTAAAGATTTATTATCCACTAAACCATCATACGAAATCTAAGCAAAAGAAGTTCTTTGATTAAAATTTTAGTCAGAGAGCTTTTTTAAACCCATTGATTGCATGATTTCCCCAAGTGTATTAACTTAAACTTAATTAAAGACTAAACTTTCTAGCAGAATCGAAGTGAGTAACCATGCGGCAAGAATCACTTTTTAATAATCAAGATCAAAACGTCCCCTTGGCCAGTCGGGTTCGTCCCAAGACTTTAGACCAATTTGTGGGACAGCAAAATCTCCTTGGAGAGGGAAAAATTTTAAGAGAACTAATTGAAAACGACCAGGTTTCTTCCATGATTTTCTGGGGAACACCTGGGGTTGGTAAAACCACTTTGGCCGAAATTATCGCCAGAAAAACGCAATCAAACTTTTATAGTTTCAGTGCGGCCGACAGCAGCATCAGCAAAATTAAAAAAATCATGCGTCAGGCTGAGCAAGATCAAGCAATTGGGCAAAAAACGATTGTCTTCGTCGACGAAATTCATCGTTTCAACAAAGCCCAACAGGACGCCTTTTTACCTTACGTCGAGCAAGGGAGCATCATCTTGATTGGAGCCACCACCGAGAATCCGTCGTTTGAAGTCAATTCGGCGTTACTATCACGCTGTAAGGTCTTTGTCCTGCACGCCCTAAAACCGTCCGACGTGGTGACGCTTTTAAACAACGCCTTAAAGAATCCGGATGGCTTTGGCAAGCAAAATATCAAAATCGGCCAGGATGAAATTAACGAGATTGCTAATTTTGCTAACGGTGACGCCCGAAAAGCTTTAAACACCCTGGAAATGGCCGTCCTCAACGGTGACAAAAAAGACGGTGTCACTAAAATAACGTTAGATGGTCTGAAACAACTGATTGGTAACAAATTTGTGCTGTACGACAAAAATGGCGAAGAACACTACAACATTATCTCAGCTTTGCATAAATCGATGCGTAATAGTGACGTTGACGCAGCCATTTACTGGCTTTCTCGTATGCTAGACGGTGGAGAAGACCCGCTTTACATTGCAAGACGACTGGTGCGGTTTGCCAGTGAAGACGTTGGCTTAGCTGATACCAACGCCTTAAACGTTGCCATTAACGTGTTTCAGGCCTGCCAGTTTCTAGGAATGCCAGAGTGTGACGTCCACCTCGTAGAGGCCGTTACGTACCTCTCACTCGCACCAAAATCAAACGCCCTTTATAAAGCCCGACTGGCGGCCAAGAAAGACGTCCAGGAAACTGCTGATGATCCCGTTCCACTGCAAATCAGAAACGCTCCCACTAAGTTAATGAAAAACTTGGGCTACGGGAAAGGATATGAACTCGCGCATAACTATCAAGACAAACTAACGACGATGAAAACAATGCCACCATCGGTTGATGGCCACGTCTACTACAAACCCACGAGTGAAGGCCATGAAATCCGGTTCAAGGAACGCCTGGAACAGATCAAGAAGTGGCATGAACAACACGATAATAAAAATTAAGTCCAAAAATTGCCAACCCGATAATTTAATCAGAGTTGGCAATTTTAATTTACTGTAATTTAAAAAAGAATCGACGCTACTAATAATTAAATAACGCCCCAAACACCACTAGTACCAACATAATCAGTCCGAGAATCCAGAAATTAGCCGCAAACAAACCAATCGTTGCGGCTAATAGAAACATCAACAAAAGACAACCACAAGCGGCACTGCTGATAAACTCAAACAGTAACCAGACCAGAAACAAAAAAATAAAGATTGATATTGCAACAGTCATTTTTCGCCTTTCTAAGATACGATTAATTCATACACTTTATATTTAAACACAAAAAATGAACCTCTCAAAGTTCCTTTAGAGATTCATAATATTACATATTTTAAAAGTAAACAACGAATAATTATAACGTACTGTAAGAATCCTCATTACAATAATTACAATTTGCTATCAAGTAATTGTTGAAACTGGTCCATGGTATCATCAAACTTCGGTAATTTACCCGTATCCTGGGCATTTTCAACAATCTTAATGACCAAGTCGTTGAATGGAGTCTTGATTCCATATTTCTTGCCCGTCTCGGAGATCACTCCATTGATGTCATGAACTTCAGTCTTTCTGCCCTTCTCCAAATCTTGCAGCATACTGGCCTTTAGGTTCTTACTATTGTTCATCGCGGACTTCAGGTAGGCCAACTGTGCTGGTTCATCATTGGGATGTTCACTAGTAAGTGAACTGAGGTCATGATTTCCCAATTTGGCAAATTTAACACCGTCAGCATGACCCACCTTTAATCCTTCTTTGATGATATTTAGCGCACTCTTTAAGCCAACCTCACTATCAGCAACCTGGCCAAACGTAGCATCACTTGCGGCTGATAACCCACTAAACGATGAGTTAACCAAAAGTTTAGACCATTTGGTTCCAAGTAAGTTATCGGAAATGGCGGTGCCACCAACGTGACTCAACACGTCTTTGACCTTCTTAATGCGGTCGGTATCTTTCCCGTCAAGTTCACCAATCTGAAACGCCGCATTTTCAAAAGCTGGAAGTGCCGTGGTCAATTCTGACTCCGTGTGATTCAGTTGGGTACCACCAAATTCAACCGAACCAGCAATGATATTTGCGGGATCAATGACCTTTGAAATCGCAATTTCTGGAACCCCGTTTTGAAGTGAAACTAAAGTTCCATCCGGTTTCAACACTTCTTTAACCTTAGGGAGAACTTCATCATTATGGGTCTGCTTGGTTAAAAGTAAGACGAGATCATACTCATCCGATTTTAATTCATCTGGAGTCTTGGCAGTGACAGGAACGGTAAAGTTAGCCGTACCAGTGACCGTCGCACCCTGATCATTTAAATCCTTAACGTGCTGGGGATTGTCGGCAATCAAATCCACGTTGTCTTTGCCGTATGCTTTGGTAAGATAAGCACCAATAATGGTCCCAAGTGAACCAGCGCCATAGACTGCAATTTTCATTATTACCATACTTCTTTCTTTTTTTGGAATACATGGGAAGTATGTAGCTGTAAAGCGGGAATGTCAAAAATGTGAGCTTATAAAAAATGCTAAACCACTTAAATAGTTAGCACTCACATTATATTAGCCTTGTTTTTCAACTAACTCACTATACTTCTTATAAAAGCCCTTCGTATCAGTATACGCCAAACGATACAATTCATAGTACTTGTTATACTCTTCGTGTCTTTCAGGATTGGGATCAATCTTTTCATTAATCTTGACCCATTTCTGGACTGCTTGTGGTTGAATTTGATTCAATCCAATTCCAGCCAGAATGGCACTTCCGAGGTCGGCTTCACCACCAGAATCAGTCGTTTTGACGGTCTTACCCGTCACGTCCGCAATAATTTGGACTATTTTTCTAGAACTGCTAACGCCACCCACCAGGGTAAACGAGTCGCCAATGTGATCCCCAAACTGTTCAATACTCTGACGAACAGAGTAGGCAATGGCTTCCTGAAATGCCTTAAATAACTCGTAACGCTTCGTTGTCATTGAAATCCCAAAGATGGTTCCCCGAACGTTGGAGTCCCAGACCGGACTGCGTTCTCCCATAAAGTACGGTAGAACAATCAAGCCATTACTACCAGCGGGAACGTGCTCACTCTCTTCGTCCAGCATTTTCGTACTGTTATTATTATCAACTTCCTGAGCGAATTCACGGGTGAACCACGCAATTACCGCGCCAACCGTGTTAGCTCCGGCGAAGTTATAGTAGTATTCCTTTGGTTTGTAAGCATACGGCCAAATAATCAGATTGTCATCTTTAAGTGGCTTGTCGGTCACAAGTGCCGCATTCATTGACGTTCCTAACGCAATCGTCATGCGACCGGTACCAAGCACTCCCGTTCCGACCGTTGCTGGTCCAACGTCAACCCCAGTATTAAAGATTGGTGTTCCAGCTTTGATGCCCAGTTTTTGCGCCCACTCGTCAGTGACTTGACCGGCGACATCCGTGCTAGCAATCATTTTATGCGGTAATTTATTTAAATCAATGCCTAATTTATCAGCCAATTCAGGTGACCACTCATCATCATTAATGTTGAAAATTCCAGCTAAGTTACCAGCCGCAGAGTAGTTAATGCTGATGTTCCCCGTTAACTTGTAAATGACGTACGATTCTGGTGGCAAAAATTGATAAGTGTCGCGGTACAACTCGGGTTTGTTTTGTTTCAACCACATAATTTTAGTGTAACCGTAGTATGGGTCAGCCAAGTTACCAGTGACGTCCATCAGTTCTGATTTACTGACAAGTTTCAGTGCTTCTTCGGTTTCTTTCGTAGCCCGGCGGATCCATCCAAATTAACGCGGGACCGAGTGGCTGACCACTTCTGTCAATCGGAACTCCAGAACCACCATAGAGACCGTCGATGCCAACGCCAATGATGCGGGTACTATCGACTTTTGGGGCTAATTTTTTAATCAATGACGTCACTGCCTGAAGCCAGTCGTCAGCATTCTCTTGCGCCCATTCTGGATGTGGTGTTTCTAACTGATACGAAGCTTTGTCTTGAGCAATAATTTCACCCGTAGTCGTCATCAAGATGGCCTTGGTGCTTGAGGTGCCGATGTCAATTCCTAAAATGTATTGGGTCATGGGAAGTCTCCTTTGCGAAATAAAGTGAGCTGTTTTGATGACTTAGGTTTAGCTTATTGAGAGTAATTTGTTAATGAGTGAACATAAAACAATGTATCTCAAAAATAAGTATTACAATTCCATCTCAATCGCTAGCTTGTGATTATCATGATGTTCAATCACTAATCTCTCAAAAGCACTCTTGTTCTTAGCCATCTGAAACAGCGCATCCTGTTGGGTACTTTGGACAATGTGATTATTTTCAATTTGGTTCAGTGTTCCATATCCCATCCCCAATGTTTTAGCAAACTCCCTACTAGACAATCCATAACTTTTCCTGAGTTTTCTAACATCTGTTGGCACCATAAACCCCTTTAATTTACGGTAAACATCAAATATCTTATGAATATTTTCGTCTGGATTATTAAAATCTAGCCATTTTTCACCAGCATTATCGACGAGAAAATGTTCGTTAACATTAACATCTACGCCTTTAAAATTGACAGTTTTATTCTCGTAAACATCTCGGTATTGACCAGTTTGGTCTGTTTCTGGATTATATAATAATTTCGTCATTATTTTCTCCTTCCTACTTATAACGATACTGTATTGGATATTCAGCAATATGAATTGAAATCCAATATACTGAATTCTTCTTCAATTGAAATTTTAAATACAAATCATAATTTAATCTAGTTAACCCGAATACCCAAATGTCTCCAGAAATTGGTGGAATGTGGTTATCACTTTCTGGACCACAAACATAATCCTTCCAAGAAAGATTGTCATAAATAAAATTCATGATTCCTACTGAATCCATCTCTAATTTAATTTGAGTTTCCAGGTTTTTAGAACGTCTGCTTACCTGCCAAGTTGATCGATTCTTTTTGATCTCCTTTAAAACACTTTTAGCTTTACACTTAGACGCATTATTCACAGCGTTTATCACCATATCTTCCTTGGCTAATGTCATTATACCATTCGTTTCTAATCAGAAACATAATAATAAATTAACCATAATAAAAAACCATTCAGTTAAACTAATTAACTAAATGGTTTACATCGTGCATATACGCATTAATTACTTATCTTCACAGAGACTTTTTCATAAAAAATACTTTTCTGTTACATCCTACAACTCATACGAATACTTCACATCGTCCGCCTGGGCATCGGACTTAATCAACAAGGTCTCAAATAAATCGGTTAAGCCGACAATTTCGTAAGTGTGAAACGTAATGGTATTTTCTTTTTTATCAATCTCAGTATCAAACGCATTTTCGGTAATGCGCCAGTTCTCGTTGGTCCAGTCTTCCTGATTAAAGGCCTGAAAGGCAATGTAGTTATTAATCAACATCTCACCCTGTTTGGATAACCAAGCGAGCACATTCAAGTCAATTCCCTGAAAGCCTTCCCTTAAGTCTGGTTGCAAAATTTTCTCTGGGTCGTAGGGTTGAAAGACCTCTAAATCAATGTTGTCCTTAATCAAATACTTTTTAGCCCCAATGTAGCCACGTTGAAGTGAGGCAATGGTGGCCTCTTTCATCTTATCATCCATAGGTTGCTCAAATTGACCGTAGACCTCCATGAAAGTTGAAAGGAACTTCTGCTGGTCACGCTGGACGTGGTCGTAAAATTCATCCCCATTGTGGTTCATATCAGCCGCGAGCGCCTCCACCGTCGACGGAATATCATCCCGATTGAAGTCAACGTTGACCATGTACACTCCGATCGCAGCGTTTGACAAATAGTTGTCGACGATTACGTCCCTAATTTGTTGCGGAATCGGTCTGACCTTGTTGAAATCAAACTGATTACTGTTATCGTTGACTCCTGTCGCTACCAATCGTTTAAACACTCGCCCGTTATCTGCCTTAATAATATGTTTCATTTTAAATACTCCATTCATTAATTGATTGTGATTATGACTATACAACATCACACATTTTTACAAAAGTCATTTCACATCAATTTATCGAAAATAAAAGAGACTTCACGACTGAAATCTCGATTTCATTATTTACTTTTTAGGATGCTCAAGATTTACCAAGAAATCACGGGTCATTTCGTTTGTCCGGTATGGATACCGTCCGTTTCGATCCGTCACCCGGTGAAGCGGCAACACGATCCAGATGGGACTTTTTGAAATGGCAGCTTCCACTTTATCCTGACTCACACCAGAACGGTCTGCCAAATCAGAAACCGTGACCAGTTCACCAAACGGGATCTGGGCGATTTCGTTCCAAACCAACCGGTCTTCATCGGAACCGTAGCCCATAAAATCAGTTGGTAAATCAAGACTAGTTGATTTACCTCTCAAATAATTTTTAATTGTTTTACGATACTGCAAGCTGTGCTCACTATTTTTGGCGTACTCAAAATGATCATTCGTATAAAAATCAAGTAGTTGAGACACTCCTTGACCTGGACTGCTTACGAAATTCAATCCATGATCGTCAATCGTGAAGAAGACTTTATCCCCGTTAACATGAACGGAATCCCAATACAATCTTTGCATTTTTTTACCTCATCCCACTCTTTCCATATCATCATTTTATCATAAAATGTGATGGTAACCTAACTCCAGGGAAACAATTATCGCCGTCTGCGTGGTATCCTAGGGGTAGAATACGAAAAAGGAGAACGCTTATGACTAAAGAAATGAATGCCGTTGGTTACACAAAATATCTACCAATTGATGACCCCAAGAGTCTGTTTGATTTCACCACCGAAGTGCCCAAACCGGAACCACACGACCTGTTAGTAAAAGTGGCTGCCGTTTCGGTTAACCCAGTGGACGTTTTCACCCGTGAAGCTCAAAAAGAGCCACTAAAAGAACCGAAAATTATCGGATGGGATGCCGTTGGAATCGTTGAGGCAGTTGGTTCTAAGACCAATCGTTTCAGTGTTGGTGACCGCGTCTTCTACGCCGGTTCACACGTTCGTCCAGGTAGCGATAGTGAGTATCAGGTGGTTGACGAACGCATCGTTGGCATTGCCCCGAAGAAGTTAGACAATGCTCACGCTGCCGCCATGCCACTCACTAGCCTAACGGCGTGGGAGGCCATGTTTGAACAGATGAACATTGACTTTTACGACCGTGACGAACAGAACCACAATAAATCAATCTTAATTATCAATGGTGCTGGTGGAGTTGGTTCAATTGCGACCCAATTGGCCCACCGCGCTAACCTCAAAGTCATTGCCACTGCCGGAAAAGATGAGACGAAACAGTGGGAACTCGATCACGGCGCCGACATCGTTGTTGACTACCACGATGACATCGTTTCAAAGATTCACGACCAGGGCTTCAAATACGTTGACTACATCTTAGATTTACGTAACATCGACGCGTACTGGGACGAAATCTGTGAGTTAATTGCCCCATCTGGCACAATTGTATCAATCACCGGCTCTGGTAAGTCACTCGACATGAGTAAATTAAAGGAAAAACGTGCTCGCTTCGCCTGGGAATACATGTTTACCAAATCCGAATTCCATACTCCTGACATGATCACCCAACACGAAATCCTGGATAAGATTAGTATCATGCTCGATGAGGGAAATTTAGTAAGCACCATGACCAAACAATTTGGTCCCATCAATGCCGAAAACTTACGAAAAGCTACCAAGTTAGTCGAAAGTAAACAAATGATTGGAAAAGTTGTGGTGGCTAATGATGAAAATGAAAAATAATAGTGCCACAAAAGAAACCGAAGACCTAAAAAAGAATGGTCAACTCAAAGAAGCACTTGAGGGACAAAAAGAACAGAATCCTAATCACTATTCTGATATTAGTAAAGGAATTAACTGGAATAATCTTTAACACTAAAAAGGATTGAACCTTTCTCAATGGCTCAATCCTTTTTGTATGTCTATTATTTTTTAATCCTCTTATAAATTCCCCTAACAATCACACATCCGACCGTCACAATCCATGCCAATACCGACAGAGCAACCACTGCCATGAAATGTGCTGGCTTTTGGTATCCAACCGTCAACTGATTCTGACCAGCTTTTTCTTTAACCATTGCTGCTCCAATATCGGAAACGCGATATTGATTACGACTAAGTTTGGCCCCATTCAGTTTAACCGTCGAACTATGGTACAAAATTACCGGAACGGTTCGATAATCATTCTTCGTCTGACTGGTATCAGTGTTCCACTTAACGGTTAAATCACCATTATGGTCCACTTGTTTTTTAAAACCATGATTATTCATGACATCAGCATGGTACTGCGATCCAACCGAATTAAAGTTGGGATTACCAGAATCATTTGGCAAGTAGTCCCCGTTTGACTCAGAAACGTCGCGCAATGGCTTATCAAGGTTGCCACTTATAAAGTCTAAGCGAACCTGTTTCACGCTCAAATCCTTCTTAAATGGACTTTTAGCAGGTGGCAGATACTTGCGTGGCGTCTCCACGTTTGGAAGGGCGCGAATCATGTTACGTTTAATCGGGGAACTCGTCGGGTTATGCCAAACATCTACACCATACTGAACGTTTGAATATGCAAACCAGAGGGCAACAACCGCCATGACAGCTACCACGATTCCCATAAAAATCTTCACGTAGTTGTAGCGAATATCGCCGTGCGATGCGCTGATTTTTTCGTACCAATCACTATTAATCTGACTGATTGACATGAAGAAACCCACCATCAACAAAATGGCCGCGTACGGCAAGAAACGGTACGGGAACTGGATAAAGTTCTGCATGTAGGTCCACTTCTCACCCATTGCGTTCCAGGGTAGCATCGCCGATGATACTAGGAGAAACAAGCCACCCACAATCGTGACCAGAATGTTAGTCAGATTCTTCTTTTTGGCAATAATCATGTAACCCAGTTGGAAGACACAAATCAATGTCAGTACGATTCCAACTTCATTGGGTAAGTTATTATAGAAATTAAAATTAGCCGAATACGTACTCATATCCTTCATCATAAATGGTGGCATGAGTTCGTTTTTCCCAAAAATGTTCAAGAAACCGACGAAGTAATTTCCAGCCAAAATTAACGTTAGGACCACGTTCAACGCAATCTTACCCAGATACTTCCACTTGGATCGAGAACGCCAAAGACCAACGATCGCAAACGGAACTAACATAATGACTGTGAACAAAGCGCTTAGGATGTGCATCTCAAGTAAAATCGCAACGACTAACGCTAATGTCACGTGGATCTTCTTCGGTGAACCGTCCATTAAATTAAGAGCCACCATCACCGCAAAGGGCAGGACGGCTGCGCCCCAAGCTAGGAACTGCGCATCAGTCTGCCAGCCAGTGATGAAGTTTTGTGGCAAATAAATAATGGCGCCGGCTGTGGCAAAAAAACGATTGACTTTAACTCGGCGAAACAAGCCGTACGAACCCAGTCCGGCGATGACATACAGAACAAAACTCGTTACCAGTTGGAAGCTAAACCAACTCTTAGTCGCTAGCAAAACTACGCCCAAAATAAATGCCATGTAAGGTCCATAGACCGCATTGACGATTCGCCCAGTCTGATTGAAGCCGTAGTTAGTCATGAAATAGTTGAAGTTGCCAGTCTGAAGCTGTTTTTCAACGTCATAAATGCGATTAAAATGAAAGAGCGAGTCATTTCCTAGTAGGATACTGTGTGAAAAGTACTGAAGCGCAACTAAGAAAAAGGCCGCCAACAAAATTAAAAGAACCGCTAGCGTCGTTTTAGCATATTTATTTTTCTTCATGATTTCCTCTTATAAGTAATTGTGATTAACTTCTTAATTATCATCGATTATACACTAATTAATTGCCACAAAAAAAGACGGTTACCTATCGTACCGCCATTATCTCGTTATTTTTGATCAGAATTCTGTTGATCGGATTCCTTTTGGAGTTTCTTCTTCTGGTGAATGTAAACTAGCGCCATTACACAAACAATAAACGTCGTAAAGACCACTAGTAACGCCAATAAAATCGTCCAGATTGAGGTTGGTTTAGTTAAAAAGTAAACCACGATAAAGATCACAACCAGCGGCGTTAAGCCCCAGTTGGCAAAGTTATGCAGATTCTTAATCTTTTTGTTTAGTGCTTCCTCTTTACTTTTTGACTCCATTAAAAAGACTCCTTTAGTTTTCCCGTTTTGATATCAAAATCGTGATGATCAGTCGTCCACGTGTTAAAAATTGCTGAATTTTGAGCCGCTTTAAATAAATTATCCTGTTGTTTCGTTTGAACTATTTTATCATTTTCAATCCGATTAAGCATGCTTGAAACAAATTTACTCACAAAAAAAGCGCTTTGTAACTCCTAGATTCACCCTAGTAATTACAAAACACTTCAATAAACTTTATATGGCACCCTTCAAAAGGTTCTCACTAGCACCACGTTGACTGATTAGTTCCATGATCTGACCGGCAATCATAAACAAAGCGACGTTATTAGCGTAAAACATGTGGTCGGTAAAGACCCCTTCGATTAGTGTAATGATAATAATCAAGGCTAAATATGCGGAAATATCATTATCTTTAACAAATACCGATTCTGAAGAATGTAATTAAAGTAGACAACAATCGTTTCACATGCAGCTATTAATTCACTAATCATTTTATTCTTGAACAATATTTTATTAGTTACTAGATAATTTGACAAAGCAATTAACTATAATAATTTATAAAGAAAACACATTTTTTTATAAATTTACTTCGCTATCACTTTTGAGTTACGACACCATTCACATAATTATCATTTAATAATTTCAATTGTTTACTGGAATAACCATCATTAGTATCGAGTGTCCTATGATTTTTATATTTAAAGTCGTACTCATATGATTTTAATTTCACCTTACTACCAACGAATGCATTAGTAATTACAGGTTGCTCAATTACTGTACCACTAAAGGGATGTAAAGGAGGTTGGACATCAACACTTATTGGCTTATCATTCATCGAAATAAAAACTGCTTGATTTCTATTATCTTTATTAAATTTAATTTCATATACATAATTTCCATTTGATTGATCAATATTATCAATAGTTCCGGTTGCGCTAAAATTAACTTTATTAGTTCTTACAATTTCATTCGGATCAATAGCAACTTTCTTAACATATTTGTAAATGACAAAAAAAGGACTATAAATATTACTCCCGAACAGATTAGCCACATACCAGTTTTTTTATGATTGCCCTTTAATCTCCTATTTTTTACATTTTTATTATATAAACTATCTCTAACTAAAAAATAGCCAGTTATTAAAACAATAAAAGCTGCCAGCAATACAAAAATTATTATTATTTTATTAGATAAAAGTTCAGATACTCTATATATAAACCCCTGCGCACTTGAATATTCGATAATAAAACCTCTCCTTACAAAAATATAAAATATAAATGATATAGCTTATAATTATTAATTAATAAAATTCATAAGAATAACCTTATATTACGTATATTATATCACTTTAGATATACGTTAAATTAACTAATTTATAATATAATTTTAAGTCAAAAAATTAACCGTACTTTTGCTTGGAATTATCAATAGTAATTAATGTATTTCAAAATTATAAAAATTAATTTCTTTATAATTTTGAAACACAAACCGCCCGAATTGAGTATAATTGTTACATAACTAATACAGAACTGGAGTGAGAGTAGTGAAGCTTTATTCATATTCATTTATTTCCCACAATTTCAATTTTACCAACTACATCTTTATTGGTTTAATCATTGTGATTGCGTTGGTCATCATTGGAACTGGGATCTTCTATTATCGAAATAGAAGTAATCTAAGATTTCGAAGCCTATTCATCCTAGTTACGATGTTAGGGGCACTGATTATCGCGATGCAGACGGGCCGAGTCTTTCAGCAAAAAAACGCTGATAGTCAAACCACTCAGACCGTCCAAATCATGAAAAACATCAGTAAACAGAAAAAAGTTCCGCTAAACCAGATGTATGCTAGTAGCAATAATCTGGTTGATGGGATGACGATTCAAGCAGGAAAAGACGCCTACGTGGTTCATTTCAATACTGACATGACCAACTACACGGTCACCCCAACTAAATTAGTATCTAAACCCAAGCATATCAACAAGGGTGGCTTCACGTGGAGTAGTAGTGACTCTCAATATTGGACCATCTTCTTGAAGTTCCTGATTGGATTCATCATGATTGTCTTACAGATTAACCTTTCTGGTAAGGGTAACCTGGCTCCGTCAAACGCCGTCGATCAACTCCAGAACTATATTCTTGGTGGAATTATTGGTGGTGTTATTTACAACCAAGACATCACTCCAATTCAATTTGTCATCATTCTGTTAATCTGGTCTGTTATCGTCTTTGCAAGTAAGTTCTTAACCGGAACGAGTAATACGCTGAATAAGCTGATCAATGGAAGTCCGCAGATACTGATTTTAAATGGTGTCGTAAACGTCAACCGTGCACTGCGGAACGGTTTAACTGCTAATCAGCTTGCTTTCAAACTAAGAACTCATGGAGTTAACGACTTCAAGGACGTTAAGAACGCCACCCTTGAAGAAAACGGTCAGTTGACCGTGACGTTAAACGATGAACCTACTATGAACTACCCGATTATTACCGATGGTCAATTAAACGAAAACGTTGCTAAACGTCGTAAATTAAATGACGACCAAGTTGAACAAATGTGTGAGAAACAGGGATGCACCATTCAGGATGTCTACTTAGGTCAATTTGGATCTAAGGGTGATTTAGACCTCGTGTTGTATCCAAGGAAGAGAAAGAGTTTGAAGAAAACTAAATAGATTGTAAATAAATAAGCCCAATCCAGATGGATTGGGCTTATTTTTGTATATATATATATCGTTAAGGCAAAATATCTTTTACAAACGGAACCTTTTTAATTACGTAAACCACTAATCCACAAACTACGTAAGTAAATAATGGCATGACCAGAATATCAAGCCAACTACTAAAGGTTGTTTTTGTCACGTACATAAACAACTTTAAAAAGAAGGGATGCAAGATATAAATTCCTAAACTAACTGAAGCAACTTTAGCTAACAAAGTTTGAAACTTAGGCTTAACAAAGATTTTGTGTGACTCAACAAAATCTTTAATCCAAAGATAAAGTCCAATTACATATATGAACAATAATGGTCCACCATATTCTTTTAAGTTATTGATAACTGGTGGTAATCCCTTAAATATAAGTAATGCAATGACAAAAGAAATGATTAATGATAAAAGTGCAACCCATTTCATAATCTTTAGCCATTTTCGATCGAAGTAACCTACTTTGATTAAATATCCCATAATGAAAAATCCAACATAACTGGTAGAAGCAATTGGGAAAATATATGGAGATAAATCCATATGGAATAAGTTATTATTCAAATATAAAAACAAACTATTAAATAGAAAGTCTAATACTACAATGTAAAATAAAACATTTTTATGATTTTTAGAAAGTACCGATAAAATTGGTGTAAGTAAATACAACGCAATAATGCAGTAAAAGAACCAGAAAGCCCCATTAATGTTTCCAGAGAAAAAGCTCATAATAAAATCACCAATACTAGGATTGGGGTGAACATAATTAACATCTGGAAGCGGATTTTTAAGCATCGAGTCAACGATATAATAGACAATACTCCACACAAGCAATGGAACTACAACCCTAAAAAATCTCTTTTTAAAAAATACTTGCGTGTCATACTTATCACGATACCCAAGTAACGTTGCTCCAGAATTCATTAAAAACAGAAATACAGCTGGCGCAACAATTGCTCTTACCGCTGAATCAAATATTCCTAAGGCACTTGGAGTAAAATCCCAAGATGAATGAATAAATAAAACAAATATAATTGCAATAATATTGATTACATCAATATAAGTTAATCTTTTTTTCATACTATCTCCTAATTATGTAATTTTTAACACAATTACAATGGTATCAGATTTTTAACTAACAAAAAATATAATTTTAATCAAATAAAGGAGTGAAGAAATATTTCTCCACTCCTTTAAAACTAGTTATTCAGTTTATTTCTTCGGTTAACTAAGAAGTTTCTAACAAGTAAAAACAAAAGAAAAATCCATGTGACTAAACTAATCCAAATTGAAACGATTTGTAGAGCTGTCTTCCTATAAATAACCTTAAGATTATTACGTCCCTTGTGTAATTTAACTTGAATCACTTTTTCGGGACTAACCTTAATCGGAACTTCCTTATCATTGTTATAAACATGAAAGCCATTGTAATAAATATTAGGAACTTTGATCCAATCAGTACTATTCTTACTTACTAAATCATAATTAATTTGGTTATATGATGTAGATCTACTTATTTGTTTAATGTGGGACTTCTTACCATTAATCTCAGGAATTGAGTGTTTCAGAAGTGAAGGAACGGAATTTTTAGATTCAGCGGGAAAATAATCATAAACATTATGAAATTCAGAAGTTTCTTTATCAAATGTCTCTTTAGAAACAATAAATGATTGTCCATTCAAACCCGCAGGATCACTTTTAATCTTTTCAGAAGAAGATAACGACAATCCAAGACAAAGTAATAAGAATAAGACCAAAAAAAAGCTTTTATTTCTTAAATTAATATCTACATTTTGAGTTATTAAAACATCATTAATACATTCTCCCCCAACCATGGAAACAAGAAAAACAATAATAAGATAAAATCGATTGGGAAATTGGATCATCCTAAATATCGGCTGTAATGCA
Organism: Fructilactobacillus sp. X7R7C1; assembly: GCF_059901065.1. Classification (NCBI taxonomy): domain Bacteria; kingdom Bacillati; phylum Bacillota; class Bacilli; order Lactobacillales; family Lactobacillaceae; genus Fructilactobacillus; species Fructilactobacillus sp. X7R7C1. The sequence goes on along the minus strand of NZ_JBWXVF010000001.1, from coordinate 334,904 downwards.
TGCCAAGGGAATAAATTAGAAGCAATTAAAACAAATATAATACTTTCTACAAACAAATATTTGTAAAATGAATCCATTTTTTTAAAACAAAAAATGGTGAAAATGAAAGCTACAATTGTAATTAATCCTAATCCCATTTGCCAACTTGAAAATCCACCAAAAATCATTGTTTCTAAATTTGGAGCTCTTCCCAATAAATTAATATCTTCTGTTTCTATAAGTAATGGACTATATTGGTGATGATTTATTAATAATGGTAATAAAAATATTGAACTACTAAAAATAGCAATTAGTCCGGAAAAAATAAGGTACAAAAATCTTTTGATCCTGGATTTGTAATTATCAGAATTGAACAAAACTAATCCTAAACTCAAAAAGAGTAACAGACTAACCGTCATAGCAGACACTATGTGTGTCAAAACTACTAACGTCATTCCAATAGATAGAACCCACCATTTTTTATAATCTTTACATAAAATTTGATATAGTCCGTAAAAACATATTGGCAAGAAAATAAAGATCATAACTTCTGAAATATCTTGTCGGAGAAACATATCAAAAGTTCTATATTGAGAGAATACATATATTAATGAGCTTACAATTCCAGCAAATTTACTTCCGCTAATTTTAGCAGAAACTAAATACATAGAAATAAAAGTTGCTAAAGTAATGAAAAATAAAAATATAAAATATGCATTATAAGAGTTAAATCCGATCATCCTAAGCAACAAGTCAGGAATTAACATAAAAGATGGATAAAATAGATTCAATGGATACCCTATTTTCCCACCTGTCTTAGTTAAAATATCGGGAAATAGTTTAGCTAAATTACCATGTTTTATATAACCAAAAGCTTCATTTAATGGTGCCAAATGAAATGGCAAATCCCACGAAACAATTGGTGTGGAACGATACGGAAGTAGAATCAAAATACTCAATAGTATGAATAACAAAATAATAACTAAATTTGGATGTTTTTGAATGATTCTTTTACACTTTGTGATAATAGCACCTCATGGTCAATAAATATTAAATACATATATAATCATATCAGAACTTTTAAAAAAAGGAATAGTATATCAATAAGAGTGAAAAATACAACAGTTAAATCAAAATGTCTAGTTTTGAAAAAATATCATCCAAATCTTGTTTTATAAGTAAAACATCATAATTTAAATAGGAAATATGAGATAACTATGCTAATATTATAATATTGTCGGTGGACATAAAACACTAGCTGGTATTGCCCTGTTTAATGGCAACATTAAACTTAGCATTGGGTGAATTCAGAGAAAACCTAAACATTAGCATGGCAACTCTGAGCTAAGCAGTCAATACTCTGAAATAATTGACTGAAAGTGCAACGACTAACTATTGAGTGAAAACAATAATATAGACACGAGCGCCCAACATCTTTATGCACAACATCTTTATAAAGATGAAGATATAGTCTGAACTTTTTGGAAACAAAAAGAAATCGTGCTTAAATTAACACGATGCTAACACTTTTGGATAGAATGAGAGATCTAGCAGGTAAAGTTCCAGGCTATCCAGCAAGAGACATTACTCATGGCTTAAATAGGACCCTAGATAATTCTAAGCAGTACAAATCTACATTAGGCATTAATGACAAAATGTTTAGATCACTTGAAGGTAAAATCCAGCTATTAAATTTAATTTTAAATAATCATTTGAAATTATTTGTAAAAACAAAATTATCCAACAAAAAGAGCGTGATGATTTTATCTTCACGCTCTTTACGTATTATTCTATTTAAGTACTCTAAATCGCTTGCTATCATCCATGAAATCTTTTTCGCTAGCAAGAGTGTTGATTGAACCGAAGTTCATCTCAGCACGTAACTGCCAGTGATCCGGAATATCAAACGTTGAAGCCACCTGAGCATTAATCAATGGATCATAGTGTTGAATGTTAACACCTAAGCCATTTTCTTCAAGACCGGTCCAAACCGCGAACTGCGCGTTTCCTTGTCCTTCTTCAGACCAGTTGTACATCTCGTATTGATAAGTCTTAAATTGACCCTGCAATTCTTTAACCTTGTCCATATCAGTAAAGAATAAGATTGATGCGTAGGCATCCCTAAAAGTTGAGATTTTTGCCTTGGTGCGAAGGAAGCCATCTGCTGGCACCTTTTCTCTAAGGGCATCTTCAACGATATCCCATAACTTATCGTGATTCTCGTTGAAAAGTACCACAGCTCGAACCGTCTGACCGTTGAAGGCACTTGGTGTGTATTTAATTAATTCCTTGATATAAGTATATAGATCGTCCTGTGAGAAAGGTACATCCTTACCCAAGTCATAGATAGTTCGTCGATTCTTCTCAAGATCTAAGAATTGTTTCTTTAATTCCATGTTCCAAAACTTCTTTCGTCAAATTTGATTCTTGGTCTTTCCCGTTGTCATTGCTTCGTGGAAATTATCATAGCTAACCTTGATCATGTCGACCGTGGCTGGCTTAGTCAGATAACCAATGTGCGGAGTAATAATAACATTTGGATAACGCTTCATCAATTCTAACACGTCTTTATTAGGAAGGTCATCTAATGAGTTGAACTCGTTACCGTCAATCTGATTCTCATCAATAATCACGTCAGCAGCGTAGCCACCAATATTACTACCAGACAATGCAATTGTAACGGCCTTAGTATCAACCAACTCACCACGCGCAGTGTTGACTAAAATAGCGTTCCGTTTCATCTTGGCTAATTCTGGAGCTCCAATCATTTCATCATTTTCACCCGGTACATAAGGAACGTGAAGTGAAACAATGTCAGACTTCTTTAACAACTCATCTTCATCAACGAAGGTTACATCGGGATTGTCATTTGGATGACGTTGATAGCCAAGCACGTTGGCACCAAGATTGTGATACAACTTAGCCTCAGCACTCCCCATGTGACCAACTCCGATAATTCCGACGGTTGCATCATGAATTTCATTACTGAAATACGTTGGCAGAACCCGAAAGTCAGCGTTATTTGTATTTACCGTTGCCTGCGCAACGTGTCTGAATAAGTCCATTCCCATCGTAAGTGCTAATTCGGCAACGGAATATGGTGAATAACTAGGAACGTTAGCAACCATGATTCCGTCCGCCTCAGCAGCATCTAGATCAATGTTGTTGTAACCAACAAAACGGGTAAACAGATACTTAATTCCCATATCCTTGACCTTATCCAAGACATCTTTATCAGCAACACAGGAACCGTCAATCAGGATGGCATCCGTGCCCATTGCCTCGTCAACCGTATCTATCTTTAATGGTCTTTCAACCAAATTTAAATCAAAGTCATATGAATTTAAATCCACAAAGTATTCTTTTTCAAATGGCCTTACGTCATAAGCAGTAATCTTTGCCATTATATCTCTCCTTAGTTTAATGGATGAAGTGGTTTTCCGGTCTCAATCACCTTTTGAAAGTTCTCAAAACTGATGCGAACCATATCCTTATTGGCTTCCTCGGTGAACGAACCCATGTGTGGCGTGACGATCACATTGGGATAGTTCTTCATGAGCTTCTTGTCTTCAGCATTAGGAACATCATCCAAACTATTGAATTCTTTACCCATAATCTGACCTTCATCTAGTAGGACATCGGTTCCATAACCACCAATTTCAAAGTTTTCAACGGCGTCAGCAACGGCGTTGTTATCAACCACGCCGCCCCGAGCTGTATTGACCAGGATGGCATCGTTCTTCATCTGATTGAGTTCGGTCTTGCCAATTAACTTCTCCGTACAAGAAGTGAGTGGAACGTGAATGGAAACAATATCCGATTTTGTAAGTAACTCATCCATGTCAACAAACTTAACGGAATGATTATCGGGATCAGCGTGACGTTGATAAGCTAAGACGTCCGCTCCAACCGCATCATACATCTGGGCTTCAGCCGTTCCAATCCTGCCAGCACCGATGATTCCAACCGTTGAATCGTGAATCTCACGACTAAAGTACAGTGGTAAGATACGAAAATCAGCATCATGCGTGTTGGCGGTTGCTTGAGCAACATGTCTAAAAAGCGTCATTCCAAGGGTAAACGCCAATCCTGCTACCGAATGTGGTGAATAGTCGGGCACGTTAGCAACTTTAATGCCCTTTTCAGTCGCCCGCTTAATGTCAATATTATTAACTCCAACCGAACGAGTAAACAAGTACTCAACGCCATAATCGGCTAAGTGGTCAACGATTGTACCATCAGCGTCGCACATCCCATCAATCAAAACCCCGTTTGATCCCTGAGCCTGACTTACATTGGCCATCGTTAACTTTTCATTGACAAACTTTAAGTCGAATTCTGTTTGATTATAATCTTCAAAGTATTGCTTCTGCATTTCATTAGCATGGTATATTGTTATTTTAAACATTAAACTATCTCCTTATCTTAACAACCCAATTATGAATTAAATCGTGGTTAAAATGCAATTCTTTTCTCTTATTAAATGCTAAAATGTTCATAACCAATCAGAGGAGAATAGTATGGCAAACAAATTTAATAATTTTCACAAAACTCAAGTTAAACGAATCGTAGTAATGGCAGTTGTCATGATCATCTTGGTCATCGCTGGCATTTACGCAATCTTAACGAAATAAAAAGGCGACTCTTTAAAAAAGTCGTCTTTTTTCACGTAAATTTTTATTGAGCCGTGTAGCCACCATCGACCACTAACTCACTACCAGTCGTAAATTCAGATTCATCAGACGCCAAGTAAACTGCTGCGTATGCGATGTCTTCTGGTTTACCTAAGTGTCCCATTGGGGTTTTAGAACGTTGAGACACATATTTAGCAAAATCAGGCTTAATTAGTGGGGTTTGAATGCCACCCGGATGAATTGAATTGACCCGAATGCCATAATCTTTTAGTCCACAATCAATTGCTGCGGATTTCGACATCATCCGAACGCCACCTTTAGCCGCACAGTATGCTCCTAAACCAGGGTCACCAACTAAGCCTTCGATCGATGACATATTCACAATTGAAGCACCAACGTTCTTGTTTTTCATTTGCTTGATGCCTTCACGCATTCCGTAAAAGACTCCGTCAAGATCAATACTTAAAACTTTGTGCCATTCTTCGGTCGTAGTATCTTCAATGGATTTCCCGATAGCAATCCCAGCATTGTTAACTAGGGTAGTTACTTGTCCGAAATCTTTTTCAGTTTCTTCAAACACCTCTGGCCAACGATCTGGGTCAGAAACATCTTGGGTAATAAATTTTACTGAATTAGGATAAATTTTATTAATTTCATCAGCGGCTTGACGGCCTTTATCCTCATTACGTCCGGTAATGGTAACCTTGGCCCCTTCTTTTGCAAACATCTTAGCAATGGCGTAACCAATGCCATGAGTTCCACCAGTAACAACTGCAACTTTGTTCTTTAATCTGTTTGTCATATTTATCCCTCCATTACTTAGTCATTTACCGACTTAACTGTATCATGAACCCTTATAAACGCACACAAAAAGGCTCATGACTTTCATCATGAGCCTTCCGCGCTAAAACTAATTTAGTACCAGTTATTACTTTCCCAATGCTTCTTAGCATTTTGCCATGAACCATAACGATCATGAACGTAGTTGTCAGCCGTACGTTCCTGATTCTCCTTCGAGTAATCCCCGTGAAGGTAAGTCTTAGTCAATTGATACTTTCCATACACTTGTGGATTAGTTGGATTCTCAGCATGATACTCACCACGTGATTCATGATAAGCAATCCAATTCTTAGCTGTCATCTCTGACGGACTTAATTTCGACACTGAACTTTCTGATTTTATAACTTTGACAGGTTTATTGGCGTGTGGTGCTTTTCGAAATTTGACTAGCTTATTAACGGTGGTGTAGCGCGATGAATCAGCATTAACATTAGCGCGTGAGCTATTTGCGACTGCTATGCCCGTGGTAAAAATAGCTGTAACGCTAACTGCTGTAAGAATAATATGTTTCCACTCCATTTTGTTCCTCCTCTCAACAGTCAATACATTAAGGGGAAAAAATTTCAATAATATTAGTAAAATATTACACGGATGTTAAAAAACATTGCAGAAATGGGAATTTAGTATTATATAGTATTCAAAAATTGATTCAATGCTTCTTGCCAAGATGGAATTTTAAAGCCGATATTTTCTGCCTTACTTAAGTCTAAAACCGAATATTTAGGTTTAGGTGCTTGGTAATCCGCTTCCCCAGCTTTAATCAATAACATACCGTAATTCTTATCTTCCAACAGCTTTTTTGCAAAATCATATGGTGTCGCTGTCCCTTGATTAGCCAAATGATAAATGCCATAGGGGGGTCTATTTTGAACTGTATAAAGCATAAATTCAGCTAATGTCTTAGTCCAAGTAGGTCTGCTCAATTGATAAGAATTATTTTTTAGTACTTTATTTATTAAATCATTCCCATACTTACCAAATAACCATGAAGTACGAATTATATAATACTTAGTACATATTTCTTCAATTGCACGTTCCCCCATTCGTTTTTGCTTCCCATATTCGTTAATTGGATTAGGAAAATCATTCGTTTTATATGCAGTTTTCTTTTTACCATCAAAAACTTGATCAGTACTAACGTACACTAAAGTTGCATTTATTTCTCGTGTAGATAGGGCAACATACTCTGTTCCTAGAAAATTTACTTTCTTGTTAATTAACTTTTCTGGACCATTTTCTGCACTATCAATATCCGTATATTCAGCACAATCAAAAACGATTTCAGGATGATGAACTTTAAAATAATCCATCACTTGCTTCTGATTAGTTACATCAACTTCTTTTGACGAAGGTGCATCAAATTCGATTTGTTTCTCGTTTAATAGGTCAACCAATCCATGACCTAGCTTACCTGTTGAACCCAGTACCAATACTTTCATCATAAAATCACTCCCATAAAAAATAACAACGCGATGATCATTAGCTAATAATATTAACTAATAGATTAACACGTCGTTTCTAATTTGTTTTATTTAATTTTCTCAAGCACCTGGTTAAAGGCTTGTTTAGTGTAAAAGCCATCATGAAGTTTTTTTGAAATTTCATGTGCATTATCAACCATTTGGGTAAAATCTTCATTAGTTACTTTTTTAAGTGATGAAGCTAGGTTAGAGATAGAATCCACTGATAACCCAACGTGATGCTGTTTTACAAATTTCGCTACGGCTGATTCTTCCCAGACAATCACTGGCATTCCAGCACTCAGATATGACGATGCCTTATAGGGGTTATTGTAGCGCAAATAGTCGCCAATCTTGCCATCAACAGTATCAACACTATTGCCATCCCACACTAATCCGTAACCATGGCCTAACTTCTTTGATAACACGTCCGGTGACACACTTCCCATGTACTCTAATGAGGAATTCAGTGTATTTGGATCATTAATATTTCCAAAGACTTCGCATTTAACTGCCCTTGAAACGTTTAGATATTTTAAAAAGACTGACTTATTCAAGTTTCCCGCAAACGTCACGTTATCTTTGTATTTTATCCCGTTTTTTTGACTTTGAACGTCAGAAAAATAGTCAAAGATTTCAAGGTCCACACATGGAACGTTTAATCCATTTTCTTTTAACGTATCTGACATCGTACTATTCGGTGAAATAACGGCCGTAAAGTTATTTAAAAACTCGGCTTCTTCCTTGACGGTGGAAAAGGTACTGTTAGGAAAACGTAATGAATCAATATCATGGATCACTGCCACCGTCTTGACGTGACGGTCATTAAGATACTTTAAAAGTGTTTCTTCAAATTGTTTTCCAGAATAAATTGGATACTGAATAACAATTACATCAGTTGATTTAAGGTGATACTTGTCAAGTTTATTAATTCGATAATTGATCAAAAAATGACGATCGAATTTGCCATACTTATATTGCTTTAAGTATGCCATTTGAAAACCATAATCGTTTTCAAGAACTTCATTAATGTCCTCTTTGGGCTTGCCAATCCCGTCATTTGCTTTTGACCGGACCACATCAATAATCAATTTTTTCATCAGTTCCACTAAACTCCTTCAAGGTTTACCTAATCATTAAACTTTCGAGTTAATTCATTGAAGCCGCGTTCCCACGCCCTCCAGTTCAATTTAGTTTCATATAGTTTTCGCGCGTTTTGCGCCATCGCTTCCAACTTTTCTGGTGACTGCGTCAGATCGATCACTGCATCGGCAAAATCCATTGCCGTAGCGTTCTTATTGAGCCGATAGCCACTGTAATCATTAATGACATAAGTGCCAATCCCACCGGTGTCATATGTGATGGAAGGCAGCCCGTATTCAGCGGCTTCCGCAAACGCAATCCCCGCACACTCCGCCTTTGTTGGCAGAACAAACAGGTCACTCTCATTATAGAGTTGAATCATCTTGTTAAGACCGGAATCCGTGTGTTTGGAAACAAAGCCATGAAACTTAATATTGTCTGATAAATCTTGGTCAGCTGGTTGATTAAGACCAATGACATTAATCATAAACTTATCGGGAAATCGTTCGTTCAACTCGTCCATCATGGAACAAATGAGGTCCATTCCCTTTCGTTTCCACTCAACACCCACAAACAATAATCTAATCTTACCGTCTGGATCAGCTTTGTGAGCTACAAATTTATCGGGTAAATTAGCGCCAAAGGGTAACACCTTAACCTTATTGTTATCAACTCCATAAGTGTTGACAGCTCCTTCTTTGGCCCATTCACTGGCCATTAAAATCAAGGAAGCTTTTTCAAAGGTAATTTTATTCATTTGAGTATGAATACTGATTTGTTTTTTAGTTAAATGGAACCAATAATAATCAATCAATTCGGTAAACGTCGCATCATTTAAAAAAACGATTGGTAAGTCAGTTTGCAAAAATTCAACGAGATTATCCTCAGCCGCAACGAAGATAAAATCAATATCAGATTCATGCTTCAATTTCCGCTGTAAAGATTGACCCTCAACCTTTGCAATCCACTCGTCAGAGAAAGCTTTTAAATCAGGCAACTTAAGCCACTTAGTAAACTTTCGAAAAACCTTTCCTAAAAACAGTTTAATACCAGATGGACGAACTGAAACAACTTGGTTTTGTTCATCAATGACATTATAAATGTTACTAGTTGTACCAGACCATACAGAAACATCACTTAATTTGTCCTCACTAATAAAAGCAATTTTCATTGGGCATAACCTCTTACTTTTTAATTATTAATTAAAATCTACTTTTAACAACGTTAACGATATCCTTTGAAACTTTTGTTCTAAACACAAAGATTAAAGATACATACACAACAATTCCAACCATCACTTCGATGATCAGATCAATCCATTTAACATTTAGAGTAATGTCTAGGACAGAAACGATCGCAAACATTATGAGACCAGCAATAAAGTACTTAAAGAATCCGTGGTACAACTTTCTAAAGTCAATTTCATCCTTAACAGCATATAGTTGGACTAGAGTGACAATGGCTTCTGAAAGAACCGTCGCAATCGCGGTTCCCACTGCTCCCCACAGTAAAATTAAGGGAACGTTAGTTACGATGTTAACAATTGCACCAATAATGACCGAATAATTATAGGCCTTGTTTTGGTTGGTCGGAACCAAGTATTGGACTCCAATCGCATTACTCCACGCAATCATGACTACCACAATTGACTCGATCATCATTAGCGGAACAACTGCCATAAATTTCGGACTGAAAAAAAGTGGAACAAAGCTCGGAGCAACAGCCGCAATCCCAAACGCAATGGGAATGGACAACGCCGTCACAAACTCAAAACTCTGATACAAGTAGTCTTTAACCTTCTCGTGTTTTCCTTGCATGAAGGCATTTGCCACGTGCGGAAGCATGACGGTTCCCGTCGCAGTAACGACCGCTAATGATAGCTTGACGATCTTATCCGACTGATCAAAGTAACCAGCTGCCGTAACGGAGGTCATTGCCCCCAGCATCGTCTTATTAACCACTAAATAAATCTGAGTGGCAATTTCTGGAACAAAAAGAACCATCGACGGCCAAAAATGCCTAAACCAGTGAAAGTTTTTCCAGTCCACTTTTCCTAAATATCTTCTTAAACTTGGGAATAAGGTCAGATTTCCAATCAATAGCGACATAGACAGTATAAATATGTATAACCACAAGTCACTATATGACTTGACGAACGCAAAAATACTGAAAAGCGTGATTATTTTAACAACAAAGTTTCTTAAAACGGTCACAGCAAAGTTTTCCACCCCCTGAAAGAACCAGGAGATATCAAACGCAGCCGCAAGCAATGAAAAAGATTGGGCAATGTAATAACTGTGAAAGCGATGCACAAATGCCAAAAAAATAAAGAAGGCAATGTACGCCACTCCAATCGTTACCATTCGCATAAAGAATATTTCATAAAAGGTGTTGGTTAGTTTTTGCTTATTATTTCGCACATACGCAATCTGCCGATTACCATAGAGTGCGACCCCAACACTTCCAAAGATAATGAAATATTGAATATTAGCATTTGTATACGAATTAATACCAACCCCTTGTGGTCCCAAAACACGGGACAAGTATGGAGTGGTGATTAAAGGAACTATCAACACAAATAGTTGATAGGACGCATTATACAAATAATTCTTAATTACTTTACCCAAATTTATTCACCAAATTCGTTTTTAACTAGTCTCAAAGCTGACATGATGGTCTGATCCATGTTGTAGTAACGGTACTGACCTAACCGGCCACCAAAGACAACGTTTGGCGCATCTTTTTCAGCTAATTCTACGTAATTCTTGTACAAAGAACGATTCTTTTTATCATCGATTGGGTAGTATGGTTCATCCCCACGGTGCCATGTCTTTGGATACTCATGGGTGATGACGGTCTTATTCTTATTACCCTTACCGAACTCAAAGTGTTTGTGTTCAATAACTCTGGTGTAAGGCGTCTCAGCATCGGTATAGTTGACTACCGCGTTCCCTTGGTAGTTATCAACGTCTTTCACTTCAGTATCAAACTTCAAGCTACGGTACTCCAGAGCTCCCAATTCATATTCAAAGAACTGGTCAATCATTCCGGTAAAGATGATACGCTTACCAGACTTCAAATATTCATCCTTTTTATCAAAGAAGTCAGTGTTAGTTTTAACATCGATTAAGTCACTAGCAAGCATCTTTTCGATAATTTGAGTGTATCCACCAATGGGAATTCCCTGGTATGGATCGCTAAAGTAGTTGTTATCATAAATGAATCGGACTGGGATTCTTCTAATGATAAAGGCTGGGAGATCAGTGGCTTTTCTGCCCCACTGTTTCTCAGTGTATCCCTTTACCAATTTTTCGTACAAGTCAGGACCAACCAGTGAGATAGCCTGTTCTTCCAAGTTAGTTGGCTTATCCGGAATATTAGCACTCCGCTTTTGTTCCTCAATCTTAGCCTTAGCTTCTTCTGGTGTTCTAACACCCCATAGTTTATTAAAAGTGTTCATGTTGAACGGCATGTTATAGATTTCACCGTGATAGTTAGCAATCGGACTGTTAACATAATTGTTAAAGTCCGCAAATTGATGCACATAATTCCAGATGTCCTTCATTTTGGTATGAAAAATATGAGCTCCATATTCGTGAACTTGGATGCCCTCTACTTCTTTGGTATAGATATTGCCACCAACGTGATCACGCTTCTCAATCACCTCAACGTGATTGCCGCGTTTAGCAGCTTCATATGCAAAGGTTGATCCAAATAATCCAGAACCAACCACTAAATAATCAGTCATGTTATCCTCCAAAATGTAATAGTTTATTAGGGCGAGCCCCACTTAAATTGTTTTGGGTTCCACCCGTCAAGTATAAATAGCTTACTAAATAAATTGATAAAAAGAAATATAATTCTACTTCATTAACAATAGTAAAAAACAATAATACTAGCAATAGTGAAGATACAATTATAGTATTTAAGTCTTTTTTAACAATAGAATAAATCAAAGGAACGAGATAAATTAGTAAAAGTACGATTCCCCCATATGCAAGTACTTGCATTAATCCAGCTGAAAAGCCATCATTTCCACCCGCTTTTAGTCTGGATGCAGACATAAATTTCTTTAATATATCAAAGTTACCAATTCCATTTCCAATAATTGGATGGAGCATAAAAGCATGGAAACCAGCTGAAATATCATTACTTCTAATGGTAGTAGAACTCTTCATTGACTGCATCTTACTAGAAATTACAAATCCAGCAAAAAAACAAGCAAAAGCAACCAAGAAAAATCCAATAATATATCTATCAAACTTTGAAATTTTCTTGACAATCCCTTTCCATTCTACCGCAAAAATATAAATCACTAATGATAATAATGAAATAATGATTCCTGTAGTAGAAGTAGTGGTAATGATTGTCATATAAAGAATTACCAACTTTAATTTTCGTTGTTTAAGGTCTGGACATAAAAATAAGGTAAAGATAATTGCACTAGATAACACAAATGAGAACATCGGAGCTTCAATGAATAAGCCTGTATTTCTCACTAGATTAATACCTAAAAATGGAACAGAACCTTGAGTCACAAATTGAAAAATAAAATAACCAGGAACTTTAATATCATGTCCCCATTGGGCAATAAATTCAGTATTAGTGGGAATATCAAACTCAGAAAGTAACCAAAAGAACAACGACATTACTGATAGACAGGTAACAATATTAATAAAGTAAACAATTACATTTTGCTTTTCATAAATCACAATACAACTATATAAGTAAAGAATTATTGGTAGATATAAACAAAAAAATATAATTCTAGGCAATGAGTACTGATAAACAAAAAAATTACAAATCAAAAAGATACTCATAAATACTATAAAAATAACCAGAGGTACTTTTACTCTTTTAAACCGCTCCATGATAGTATCACGATAATAAAAAACATATTCAAAAACGATTAATAATGGTAAAAAAAACGCTCCAATTTTAACAATTTTAAAAGGTTGATACGTCGAAACCCAAAACACACTCTTACAACTTAATACTAAGAAAAATATAAACACATAATTTATGACCTTAAACCATCGCCGATTATTAATTTGGCCCATTAAAAACAACTCCTACATTTTACAAATACGATAATCAGATAATTTTAATTACTTTTAACTTCATTAACGGCTTTCCCATCAATTTTGGTTCTCTTCTTATCTCCGTTTAAAAACCAAGTATACTCCACATCAAAGTGACCAATATCAAGAACCTGTTTGTTTAACGTTTTAGTCAGGTCATACGAAAGAATGGTAGCCGTTGGGCCCAGTGCGGCCAGGACTAAATCTGGATTTTCTTTTACAATTAAATCTTTAGATCGAATTAAAATGTCATCATACTGTTCAAAAGCATTATGACTTGGACATTCCAGCCGAAGTATCCCCCTTGCACTTTCTAATAGGTCGTTCCCTTCACCAAAGTGCGTCTGGTCACCCTCAATTACTAAAACCTTTTTATTTGAAACGTATTTCTTAAACTCATCAAAAACGTACTTAGTAATATTCTTGTCTTTTAAATCCATGTAAATGCGGGTAACGCTGGCATTATAATAAATTCGATTTTGATCTAAATTTTTAAGCCACTCAGAACCAAATTTCCCCATTTCACGTTCCCAGTACATGTCAGCGTTCATGATACTTGGATCTCTAAAAGCTTGAGGAAGTCCAATCTCATGACCATTAAGATTTGAGTGCAGCACTTCTAAAAGCCGTTCGCTCAATTCTTTTGAATCGCGTTCAAACGATTTCTGACCCGTCATGTTAATCCATTTAAACTCGCCATCACCAAATCGGCTAAGGGAAATATGATCGCCAGTAATCGCGTCGATGGTTTGTTCAATGGATTTAACTTTCAAAGCTTGAAATTGTTTCTTATATTTAATTTGATAGATTGGAATATAAAGAGCATCGTTAAACGCCTTATACACAAAAGACTTTAAGTTCAAATCTATTTCTCACTTTCGTTTTGAATACAACTTAATGTAAGTCTTTGGCATCATGAAAGCCAAAACAATTGCAACAACATACTTCTTGCTCAATTCCTTTAAAGCGGACGAACTAATTAAAGGCCGCAAGATCAAACGCTGCGATTGAGCGTCCCAATTCGGATTATTCAAGATGTTGCGGTGAACGTAAAACAAGTCAATCCGCGCCTTGAAGCTTCTGAAGTATTTCGCTAATTCTGGGTGGTTAGCGATTAATTTATCGACCTTATCAATGTACTCATTACACTTATCAAGTAATTGAGGATCATACGTATTCGTAGTTGATCCCTCATGCTTATACAACAAATACATCGGTTGATTAATGTAGCCAATCTGTTCCCAATTAATCGACAACAGGTATTGAAGTACAAACAAACTGTCTTCAAAGAAGTTTTTGTTGCTCATCTTAATCTGATGTTCCTCAATAATGGCTTTAACAAAAATCTTATTCCAAAGGCCGACGTCCATTTCTTGATTTTTAGTAAGGTAATCCCCAAGCAGCTGAGCATCACTAGTAGCATCCTCCATTACCGAATGATCCTCAACCTCGACCCGACCATTCGGAAATTTCTTCTCGATTCCCGCAATTACTAGTTGCATGTCTTGAATCTTCTCACCCATCGTTTGAATGTATCCGGGTAAATATTCATCATCATCATCAGAAAACATGATGTATTTCCCAGCAGCATGACTGAGCCCCTTGTTTCTGGCCTCAGCTTGATACTGATGGTCAGTATAAAAAAGTTGGATGCTCTTGTGATGGAGCATCCGTGACTTGATAATATTTACAGTGTCGTCGGAGGATCCATCATCAATAATTAAAAGCTCAAAGCTAAAATCGGTTTTCTGATTGAAAATCGAATCAATGGCGTTTCCAATTGATTTTTCCGAATTAAAACTGGGCATGATGATACTAATGTCATAGTCAGTCATTAATGGCTCCTCTTTCTAGTAGTGCGTTTCGTCTTTTCCGACGTTACTGGAGAACTTTCGTTTTACAAAGCCCCACGCCTTTTTAACTAAATGACGATCACCGATTTGAATCCAGTTGCATTCGGTATATTTAACGTGATTTTTATTAATCCAAACGTCCATCAAAACTTCGGATAAATAACCGAAGACCCGCGCCTCTTGAACCGAATAATTGGAAATGTCAATTTGTTTTTCGACGTTAAAAAGAATGTTAAAGAGCCATTTACAATAGTCGTCAAAGTAATTTGTTTTCATGATGAACATGTTAAACATGTGGGCTGAACGACTGTGCATGACCTGGTCAAAACTGGCTAAGTAATCGGGATCGATTTCTGAAATGGCCTTACGAGTCTCCTCTAACGGCTCTTTGTAGTGAGAGTGTACATAATGCGAATAAATGGTTTCAACGACGTAGTACCGCTTTCGTGGTAACACGACTGGAGCCTTTTCTAGCATCTTTTCGGCTTGCTCATTAGTCAGCACCTTATCAAGCGAACGATCAAGGTGTTTGCTAAAAAGACGACGATAGTGAACCAGCCCAATGGCATCGACATCATGTAAGTTCTTCCATGCCCAGTAAACGGCAGTTAGTTCATTGTAATTGGGATTTTTGGCCGAGATGTTGTCACCTTGATTATCCAGTTGAAAACCCTTTTGGCCCTTATAATTTTTGTCAGCACCAACTAAAACTGGTCGGTACAAATCTTGATCTTTTGGCATCGGCGCATCTTTATGGGACGCCACCAGAATTGCAATTTTCATCCTTCAACCTCTTTAATAAGCAGCGTTTGGAACCACCATAATCTGAACCGTCTTGCATATGATCTTCAGATCAAACCAGAAACCACTGTTCATAATGTAGACGATGTCCAAATAAACCATGTCATCAAAACCGACGTTATTTCTCCCCGTCACCTGCCACAAACCAGTACAGCCAGGTTTGACTAACAGTCTCTGGCGATCATAGTCCGTGTATTCGGCGACTTCTTTTGGAAGCGGTGGACGTGGCCCAACCAGTGACATTTCACCAATCAAGACGTTCACTAACTGAGGCAGTTCGTCTAAACTATACTTTCGAATGAAACGCCCGACCTTGGTAACTCGGGGGTCATCCTTCATCTTAAACATGGCCCCATCAACTTCATTAAATTTTTTAAGTTCAGCTAATTTTTTGTCAGCGTTAGGGATCATCGACCGAAACTTATACATGTTGAAAACGTCCCCATTACAACCAACTCGTTTTTGCGTGTAAAAAACCTTACCATGCGACCCATCACACTTGATTAGAATGCTAAGCACTAAGAATAAAGGACTTAGTAAGATAAGCCCAATTAGACTGGCAGTGATGTCAAATATTCTTTTACACGTAAAGTAGACTGGGCGATTCTGGACTTTTTTGGGATCAAGCCAGATCGTCTTTCTCTTTAGGTTCTCTTCCATTCATCATGACTCCCTCATACTTAGTTCTAATTACCCTTTACGCTAAAATGTTCTCCTCATAAACTTAGGAGAACATCTCGTTGCTATTTAAATCTAGTGATAAGCTGCGGTTCCAGTCTTAGCGGCAGGCAAACCTAGATTCTTCCGAATGAAGTTGGTAGTCTGTTGCAATTGACTTTCCGTTGGCACCTGCATTGCTGAGTTCTCAATCATCTGGTTTTCACCCTGAAGATGATTATCAACAAAGTCACCGTGTTCACGGTAACTAGTAGCAAGTTTCGTCAAATCACTTGAGTCCAAATCAGTCTGACTGGACTTGGCAATTGAACTAATGAAGTCGTTGTTCATGAGATGTGATACCGAACCACCTTTAGCTGCAATTGCTTGAAGAACCTGACGTTGCCGCATTGTTCTTCCGTAATCACCAGCTGGGTCAGAATATCTCATTCTTGAATAAGAAAGTGCTTCTTTTCCGTCCATCTTAGTTGGTTGACCCTTCTTGAAGTTATAGCCTTCATAACTAAAGGACAACGTTGGTGTGATAGTGACTCCACCTACTTGGTCAACGATTTCCTTTAAGCCACCCATGTTAATTAAGACATAGAAATCAATTGGAACGTTTAACAGTTTTTCAACGGTCTTAATGGCGGTCCCAGCACTTCCGTAAGTGTAAGCGGCATTAATCTTAGATGGTGAATACTGTGGGTATCCGGGAATATTAACGGCAGTATCACGTGGGATACTTGTGAGCGTCATTTTCTTGGTCTCTGGATTAAGGGTGGCAACCATTAAAGTATCGGTTCGACCTTTATAATCACGATCAAGAGCACCCGTATCAGTCCCAAGTAATAGGATTGAAATTGGTTTTTTATGATTTAACAGCGCGTCAGTATCTCGTTGTTTCTTGATTCCTGCACTCTTATAAGCTTTGTTAATTTCATTTGATGCAGATTTATACTTGTAAGCACCATATCCTAAAAACGCTAAAACAATCGCTACAATCACGATCACAACTAGAATAATGATGTTACGAGTCTTATGAGATTTCTTCTCCATGTGACGGCTTCTCATATTATTTCTCCTTAGAATAAAATCGATTTTGAATTAATCATAGTGTAATAATATCATAAGCTGCTAACGATGAAAACTTTATAAGGCAATAAGTTACCTTTTGTTACCATTATTTAAACTACATTATGTTAAAATTTGGTCGAAAATAGGAAAAAGACTGAGGTGAACTAAGTTGGCGACATACTTTAATAAAATGACACGCAACGGCTACAAACAGATTCAAAATGAAATCAAAAAGCTGCAAAAAAATCGTCCGGGAAAAATCCAAGCCTTACACGATGCCGCTGCTCTGGGTGACCGTTCTGAAAACGCGGAATACAGTACCTCTAAAAGAGAACTCCATCGATTAGAAAGTCGCTTGCGTTATTTTAGAAAACAGGAACAATATGCTGAGATTGTTAGAAAACCTGATAATGACCGAATCGGCATTGGTAGCGAGGTTAAAGTGCAATTTTTAGAAGACGGTGATTTAGATTCCTTCCTTATTGTGGGGAAACAAGAAGCTGAATTCTCTAAATTAGATGAAAACAAAATTTTTTACGATTCTCCACTTGGAAAATCATTACTAGGTCATCATCTTAATGAAACAATTTCAGTAAAAGCCCCTGAAGTAAACTATAAATTAAAAATCTTGCAAATCGGCACCAGTCAAGGGAAATAGTTTGACCAACGTTGACCAAACCCGGTAGATATGAGCTAATTACTATGCATTCAATTCAAAACTGGTATAATTAGAATTGGAACTTGAGATATGTTCCTATTGTTTATCTTATGTAGTTATAAACTCACCAAGTGGTGAAAATAGGAAAGAGGGAAATTGCACATGGCAGACAATTTTGGAAATGATCCATTCGGAAACGGAATGGACGATTTATTTAATAGTCTAATGAATGGAGGAATGGGTCAAAACCCTAATGCTCGTTACGTTGTTAACGGTCACGAACTTACTCCTGAAGAAGTTGAAGCAATGAGAAAATCAGGTCAAATCCCTGGTCGTCGTGGTAGAAACGGCGGAGGCAACAACGCCAAGCAACAAAAGAAAGCTGAAAGTTACTTGGACAAAGTTGGTCGAAACCTAACTGATGAAGCTAAACAAGGTTTACTTGACCCAGTTATTGGACGTGACAAAGAAATCCAAGAAACCGCTGAAATTTTGAGTCGTCGCATCAAAAACAACCCAATTTTAGTTGGTGACGCTGGTGTTGGTAAGACTGCCATCGTTGAAGGTTTAGCTCAAAAGATCGTTAAGGGTGATGTCCCTGGCGCAATCAAAGACAAGCAAATCATTTCAATCGATTTATCTTCTCTTGAAGCCGGTACTCAATACCGTGGTTCATACGAAGAAAATATTCAAAAATTAATCAAAGAAGTTGAAGAACGTAAAAACGTTATCCTATTCTTTGATGAAATTCATCAAATCGTCGGTGCCGGTGCTTCTGGTGACGAATCTGGAAGCAAAGGGTTAGCTGACATGATCAAACCAGCTTTGAGCCGTGGTGAAATCTCAGTTATTGGTGCCACTACTCAAGACGAATACAGAAACACCATTATGAAAGACTCTGCACTTGCACGTCGTTTCAATGACGTTACTGTTGACGCTCCAAGTAAAGCTACTACCCTTGAAATCTTGAAGGGCATCAAGAAAGCTTACGAAGACCATCACCAAGTTACCTTACCTGACGATGTTTTAAAAGCTGCCGTTGACTACTCAGTTCAATACATCCCTCAACGTTCATTACCTGACAAGGCCATTGACTTGATCGATATGACCGCTGCTCACTTAGCCGCAAAGCACCCTGTTACTGACAAGGTTACCCTTGAAAGTGAATTAAAGGACGCTAAGAAGGAAAAAGAAGACGCAGCTAAAGCTGAAAAGTACGAAGATGCAGCTAAAGCAAAGACTAAGATCGAAGATATCGAAAAGAAACTTAAGAGTGACGACACTAACACTGACCGTCCTGTTGCAAAGGTATCAGACATTGCTGACTCAGTTGAAAGATTAACTGGTATTCCAGTTTCACAAATGAGTGCTAACGACCTTGAAAGATTGAAAGGTATGGATACTCGTCTTAAGGGCCGTGTCATTGGTCAAGACCAAGCTGTTGACCTAGTTGTTAACGCTATCCGTAGAAACCGTGCCGGTTTTGACGAGGGTAACCGTCCAATTGGTTCATTCTTATTCGTTGGACCTACTGGTGTTGGTAAGACTGAATTAGTTAAGCAATTGGCTAAAGACATGTTCAACGATGAAAACTCAATCATCAGACTTGATATGTCAGAATACCAAGATGTAACTGCTGTATCCAAGATGATTGGTACTTCAGCTGGTTACGTTGGTTACGGTGACAATGGTAATACCCTTACTGAACAAGTAAGAAGAAACCCATACTCAATCGTATTGCTTGATGAAATTGAAAAGGCTAACCCACAAGTAATTACCCTATTACTTCAAGTTATGGACGATGGTCGTTTGACTGATGGTCAAGGTAACGTGGTCGACTTTAAGAACACCGTTATCATTGCTACTTCAAACGCCGGATTCGGAAACGATTCAATGAGCAAGAACAACAAGAAGGACATGTCAATTATGGACCGTTTGGCTCCATACTTCAGACCTGAATTCTTGAACCGATTCAATGCCATTGTTGAGTTCTCACACTTGACTAAGGACGACTTAAGCAAGATTGTTGACCTGATGATCGGTAACTTAAACGACACCTTAGCTCAAAAAGACATGGAACTTTACGTAACTCCAGATGCTAAGAAATGGTTGATGGATCAAGGTTACGACGAAGCCATGGGTGCTCGTCCATTACGTCGAGTAATCGAACAACAATTAAGAGATAAGATTGCGATGTACTACTTGGATCACCAAGATGTTAAACATCTTAAGGCTGACCTTAGAAAAGACACTATCGAAATCACTAAGAATACTGACAAGACTAAACTTGCTAGTGGTGACTAATTAAGTTAGTTATATTTTTAAAAACATCTACCAATTATGGTAGATGTTTTTTTGTGCCCAAAATCTTTTTCTTAAGATTTGCTGAAACCCGTATACAGTGCGGTCTTTGCGTGCTAGACTGGCTATTATACAAACTAATAATTAGGGATCCAATAATATGAATAATAAAACTACAAAACGTCGGTTTATTACCGGCTTCACCGGCTTACGGGCACTTGCCGTTATCTGTGTCATCTTATATCACCTGTCACCTAGCGTATTTACTGGAGGATACCTAGGGGTTCCGGTGTTTTTGACGTTGTCAGGATATTTGGTTACCGATCATCTGATTACCGAGTACCATGAAACGAACCATTTCCGCTACGGCTACTTTTGGTCAAAACGATTAAAGCGGCTGTATCCCACCCTCATTACGATGTTATTTGCGACCGCTGCATACATAACATTGTTTCAACGTAATCTACTCGCGAATCTATGGCAGAGCGTCGTATCTAACTTAGCTTACGTATATAACTGGTGGGAAATCATGAATGGTCAATCGTACTTCCAGAACTTTGCTGGAAGTGCTTCCCCATTTACTCACCTTTGGACCCTTGCGATTGAAGGTCAATTCTACCTAGTTTGGCCCCTGATTGCCTACTTCTTACTTAAGAAATTTCACGGAAACAAACATCCCATTTTCTACACTGCCATTCTACTATCAGTTCTTTCAGTCATTTTAATGGCCGTTCTGTATCATCCTGGTAGTGATCCTAGTCGAGTTTACTACGGGACTGACACCCGGATGTTCTCAATTCTTTTTGGTGCTGCCCTGGCCGTCTTCTGGCCGAGTACCCAGAAACGCGATCATGACAACCAAAAATCGTTTTTACTGGACGTCTTTGGTCTAATCGGAATGGTAGGAATGGGTTGGATCATCGTTACCACTGGTTCACAATCACCGTTTTTGTATCGTGGTGGCATGGCACTGTTCTCGATCTTTACCATAATGGCCATGATGGCGGTTGTTCATCCTAATAGTCACTGGAACCGCATCCTAACCAACAAGTTATTTGATTGGATTGGTTCTAGAAGTTATGAAATCTATGTTTATCAGTTCCCTGTTTTTGTTTTCTTTGCCGACAAATTTAAAGATGTAGCTGATCATCAATGGTTGTACGCTCTTATCGAAATTGCGATTATCATCATTATCTCAGAATTATCGTACCGCTTCATTGAGGTTCCGCTCGCAAAATACGATTACCATCGGGTCCCTGAATTCTTCAAGACCCTCTTCAACGTTTACAAGATGAGTCTTGACCAGATTAAAGATTGGCTGACCTCGTGCTTTAAGCACCACATGGTCCTAAAGGTCCTAGCAATTATTGTATTAACCATTGGCACGGTTGGTATCTTCCAATCAACCACGGTTAATCCGAAGGCCGCCAATCACACGCAACTGGCCACCCGAATTCAAAAGAACTCTAAGGCGCAAGATAAGCACAACGAAAAACTAGCCAAAGAAATCAAATCCGGTAAAAAATCAAAGAACACGAAAGTCAATAAGAAGCTGGAAAAAGACGGACTAACCAAGCAACAACTCCAAGAAGCTCAGAACCTCTCTGGAAGTGCCATTGGTGACTCAGTCATGCTATCTGGACGCGATAATCTGCAAAAGATCTTTCCAAAACTGTACATTGATGCTGCCACCTCGCGTCACCCTCAAGATGGAGTTGCCATCATGAAGAGTATGCAACAACAAGGTTTGTTGGGTAAAAACGTCATTATCGGCCTTGGAACTAACGGTGCCATTAGTGATGAGACAATGAAACAGTATATGGAAATTGCGGGAAAGAACCGGCACGTCTTCTGGATTAACACCTACGTTCCGACCCAGCCATGGCAGAACCAGGTTAATTCGTTTCTAAAGAAGGCTCAAAAGAAGTATAAGAACCTGTATGTGATCGACTGGTATGATTATGCTAAGTCACATCCACAGTACCTCTATCAAGACCAGACGCACCCTAACGTGCAAGGAACGCCAAAGTATGCTTCCTTCATCGCTCAAAACGTTTTGAAGCACGCCGAAAAATAATCAATAAACCAACCGTTTAGGGGTTGGTTTATTTTTTTCGAAAGAATAGACGTGGCTAAGATTTTCTTATAAGATATAGCTATAACATTTGGAGGAGTCTTTTATCATCGTAGAATTCATTAAAGAACATCGCATGGACATTTTAAAATACCTTGGCATTGTCATCGCTGTCCTCTTCTTTTACATCCTATTCATGGATTACTGGCCAGAGATTAAGATGATGTTCAATCCCGCTACCCGCGGCACGGCGATTCAAGAAATCCGTGACCACGGTCTAATTGATGCTGTCTTATTGATCTTCTTGTTGTACATCTTGACCATGATTCCAGGAGCACCAGTCGCAGTTGTCGGTGTCATCACTGGGATTTGTTTTGGGAAATGGCTTGGCATTATCATCAACGTGATTGGACTTTCGGCTGGTAACTTCGGGACGACTAAGATTGTTTCATCATTTAAAGGGATTGCTAGAAAATACGAGAACAATAAGTACGCCAAACACTTTAAACACTTAAAACATCCCCTCCTCGGTCTGATTATCGGATATTCGATCCCTTTTATCCCGACGTTTCTAGTCAGTTTTCAGGCCAATCAGGATAAGAAACGGTTTCCAGACAAGAAAGTGAAGATTGCGACGATTCTAGGAAGCATCCCCATCTCAATCATCTATTCACTTGGTGGTGACACGATTTTGCAGGGGAGTTTCAAGAAACTGATGGTGCTAATCGGTATCATCGTCGTTTTTGCCCTCATTGTGTTCTTTTTAATTAAACGACTGGTAACCGATAAACTCTAATCGAGGTACCCGTTTCCAATTGTTTTTAAAAATGGTAATATAGTAGAGTATAGTAACAATTTATTAATGGAGGTTTTACCATGGCTAAGCATGACAAAAAAGATCAAATTAAAAACTTGCTTGACTTGGAATCCGATAACGGCCCAGTTTTAACAATCACTGTACCCTTGGATCCTAAGGAAGACAATACTCGTAGAGACAACACCCAAATCAACAGTTTGGTTGACACTGCTAAAAAAGCATTTCAAAAACAATACAAACCAGAACTTTGGAACGCCTATGATTTTCAAATTAAGAACTACCTAAAGACTTTACAACCTAAGGCAACCATTGCTAAGGGGATCATCATGTACGTAACTAACGATTCCATCGAAGTTGCTCAATTGAACTACGCTCCACAAACAGCATTCTCATTCTCAGACAGACTCCAAATCTTACCAATCGTAAGACAATACCAATTTGTTCCTGACTTTGACATGTTGTTCTTACAACGTGACGACTTCAAAGTATTCCACGTTAACGACTTGAGCGTTGTTGATGACGATACCGATACTCCAGATCCATTTGACTCAGACAAGACTGAGACTGAGACCCAAGATGATCCTAGAAAGAACGGAGCTAAGTGGGACACTCACGAATACTACGAATTGGTTGACAAATATGTTCAAAAACATGTTTCAAACAAGGACCACAATCCATTAGTAGTTGTTGCAAACGCTGAAGACGAAGGTCGTTTCAACCGTGCTACTCACAACCCATACGTGGTTGAAGACAAGCACGTTGAAATGGATGCTGCTGTTAAAAACGCTGGCGAAAACGTTCAAGAAATTGCTCAAACCATCCATGATAACTTCGTTTCAGATGGTGAGAAATCAATGAAAGACGTCTATGACAAAGCCGACGGTGCTAAGAAAACCACTGATGACTACGATGAAATCTTGAAGGCTGCCATTGACGACCGGATTGCTAACTTAATCATCCAACAAGATGCTTACGTTCAAAGCAAGGACAACGGTGAAGACGTTGAAGTTAACGCCGAAGGTTCACGTCCAGCTAACGAATTAAACTCATTAGCATTGACGGTTCTTGGCCTTGATGGTGATGTTACTGTATTGCCTGCTGACGATATGCCAACTGACAAGAAAGTTGCGGCTATCTTAAGATGGTAATTTAAAATAGTAAAAAAAGAAGTCTCTTATGAGGCTTCTTTTTTTATACCATTAAATTATTATATTTTAGAAAGCATTTTCAATGCTTTGATCACTTCTGGATTCTTGACGATACTTTTATTGGCCTCTTCGTCGAATTTTTCTCTTGTTTTAGGATCCACCAAATGTTTATATACTTTTTGTGCCTTTATAATTTCTGACTTTGATATTTTATCATTCATCTAAGAAACCTCCATATCTTTACATTGGTATTAGTTTACCACTTCTAAAATATAACTAACCACACAAAAAGGGCCTTGAACTCCACAGTTCAAGGCCTTTATTTTTACTACTTTTCAAAGAAATCGTTCGCAATATCCTGATAAGCATTAATCGTATCAAGATAACTCGAAAGTGTCGTATACTCGTTAATCTGGTGTGACGTGTTGTTCTTATTGGGACCTAACAAGATCACGGCCATTTTGTCGTTTTCCTGAACGTAAACACTCGCATCAGTCGCACCGTTATTGACAATCAACTCGGGCTTGCGATTCTGATAGTCCTTTTTAGTAACCTCGTAAGCATCCTGGACGAACTGATTGTCCTTATCGGTTTCAATTGGATAAAAGTTGTGAACCAACTTAAATTCGAGGTGATATGGGGTCTCGTCGTTCACTTTATCAACGATTGTTTGAATCAATTCAATCACGTTGTCGTTATTAAATGAAGGGGTCGGACGGACATTTCCAAGCAAACTAGCCGAACCAGGAATGATATTAACCTGTTCCCCACCGTTAATGACGGTGATACTGTGTTGGACTTTGCCAAGCACTGGATCAACTGGTAAATCGTTGAAGAAATCCGGCTCAGCTTGAATGTATTTAACCAAACCAGTAATGGCGTTCAATCCCAAGTCAGGAGTCGAACTGTGCGCTGGTTTTCCAGTACTAGTAATCTGATAGTTCAAACTTCCAGAGTGGGCATAGGTGACATCCCCATCGGAGGGTTCACCGACAATCATAGCATCCACATCGTCAATATACTTTGGTTCAATCTTATAAGCACCAGGTGCACCGAATTCTTCTCCTGAAGTCGCAATCAAACGAATCTTTCCATCAGGAACCTCGCCCTTATCAGCTAGTTCACAGAGCGCAATCACCTCGGCCGCTAGCCCACTCTTCATGTCAGCGGCACCACGACCGTAGATCTTATCACCCACGATTTCACCCTTAAACGGATCGTGTTTCCAATTTTCCGGATGAGCAACTGCCACCGTATCTTGGTGTCCCTCTAAAGCCAGTACTTTCCCAGATTCACCAGTTCCAAGTTCAGCAATCAAGTTGGCACGACCGTCGCCAAACGGAAAAATCTTACTGTCAATACCGTGCTTTTTCAGCAGCTTTGACAAGTACTCTGAGATCTCAATTTCATTACCGTTGACGGACTTAATCTGAATTAAATCCTGTAAAATTTTGATTTTCTCTGCTTTTTCCATTCTTAAACACCCTTCTTTAAATTCTTATTTATTAACCGCGATCGGCGTGGTTAGCGAACTTGGCCCAGACATCACCAACAACTTGAATAATCAGAACCATGATAACAACTAGGATCGTTGCGACCAAGGTCGTGTCGTTTGCGAAACGGTTGTACCCGTATGAGATGGCCATGTTACCAAGGCCACCAGCACCAATGGCACCGGCCATTGCGGTTAAACCAACTAAACTAATCAAAGTTACGGTTGATACTCGAATCAACTCTGAACGCGCTTCACTAAGGTACACGCCGAAGATTAAGTCCCAGTTCGTGGCCCCTAGTGATTCCGCTGATTCAATGATGCCATGATCGACACTTTCAAGGGCGACTTGGACCTGCCGCGCATAAAACGGAAAGACTCCGACTGATAGAGGTACTAAAGCGGCCGTCGTCCCGATTTGGGTTCCAACGATCTTTTGCGTCACTGGGGCAATGAAGGCCAGTAAGATGATAAATGGAACGGCTCGGAATAGCGAAACAACTTTGTCGATAATCCAGAACAGTGGATGACATGGCATAATCCCGTTATCCGCAAATATTACTAAACAAACTCCGAAGATGATCCCCGCAATGCCACCAAAGATTGCGGACCAAAACGTCATGTAAATTGTCTGATTAACGGCTGTGATCCAGCCTTCTTCACCATTTAATCCCTGCGAAACCACGTTGGGAAAATGAGTTGCAAACCAAGCTCCCATTATTCTGCCTCCTTCAATTCAGTGACCTTGATGTCTTGACCATTAAGGTATTTAACCGCTGCTTCTTGATCCTCTTGACTTCCAAGTAAATCAACAATCAACGTTCCAACGACCTGCTCACCCAATTTTTCAATATTACTGTAGATGATACTTGCAGAAATATGGAACTTCTCGTACAGGCTAACGATGATTGGATCGCTAATGTCATCTGATAGATACGTCAACTGAACTAGATTTCGCTTGTTAACGTCAATGTTCATCGACTTCAAAATTTCAAGTGCGTTAAAACTGTTTCCAACAATCTTTCTGGTAGTTGGATTCTTCGAATCAACGAAGATATCAAGTAGATTGCCAACATCAACCACTTTTCCTTGACTCATGATGGCAACTTCCTGACAAATCCGTTTGATGGCTTCCATTTCATGGGTGATCAGAATAATCGTTAAGCCATATTTCTCGTTCAATTCTTTCAGTAAATCCAAGATTTGATCGGTGTTCTTGGGGTCAAGTGCAGATGTGGCTTCGTCAGAGATCAAAATCTTGGGATCATTAGCGAGCGCTCTAGCAATCGCTACTCGTTGCTGTTGACCACCAGAGAGTTGGGATGGATAGGCTTTTAAGTAATCACCCAAACCAACAATGTCGAGCATCTTCTTGGCTTTGGCCTCACGTTCTTTTTCCTTTAAACCACTGTGCTTCAATCCGAACTCAACGTTGCGTTGGACGTTTTGTTCTTCTAGCAGATTAAAATGCTGAAAAATCATTCCAATTTGACGCCGTTCATCACGCAACTCTTTAGTATTAATTGAAGAAACTTGGTCGCCTTCTTTTTTATAGAAGGTTTTCCCAAACACATCGACTTCCCCGTCGGTTGGTTTTTGTAGCAGGTTAATGGTTCGAACTAACGTCGATTTACCGGCACCGGAGTAGCCAGCAATTCCGAAGATTTCACCTTTGGGAATTTTCAACGATACGTCTGAAACGGCGTGAATCACATTCTTTTTTTGTTTGAACGTAACTGAGACGTCCTTGAATTGAACAATATTATTACTCATTAGTTCCTCCTAAAATTTACGATTCCAAGCAGGAATTTCGGTGTTTCCATAATACTTCTTGACCAGTTGCTCGGTCTTCTTGGTCTGGAATGATTTTACAACGTCTTTGTAGTTCTTGTTATTCTTCTGGTCCTTGTTAGCAGCAATCAAATTGATCCACTGTTTCGAATCATTGTTGAGTGGTTCGGTAAAGATCGTTTCCTTATCACCTAAGTGAGCGGGAACAGCGTAGGTGTTATTAATAACAGCACCATCGACACTGTTTAGTACTCGTGGGGTTTGTGATGCGTCCACTTCCTTAAAATTCAAGTGCTTGGGATTACTCTGAATGGCGTTTAATCCTAAAAAGCCCTTCTGGTTTTTCAAAGTGATAAGTCCCGCGTTCTTAAGGAGGTAAAGCGAACGACTCTCATTGGAAGTATCGTTTGGAACGGCAATCGTCCCACCATCCGGAATATCCTTAACGTTCTTGTACTTCTTTGAATAAAGTCTGATAGGAGCGATGTAAGTGTTACCAACGGAAACAATGTCAGAATGATTTTGCTTATTCCAGTTATCTAAGAAGGCATAATGTTGAAATGAGTTCAAATCAATCTCGTGTTGAGTCAAAGCCTTGTTCGGTTGCGTGTAATCAGTGAAGTGGGTGAACTTAATGTTAACCCCATACTTCTTCTTGGCAGTCTCAGCGACTGACTTCCAAATCTCATCGTCTGATTTAGAGCCGCTCATTAGACCGACGTTAACGGTCTTTTTACTCTCAGCCGAGTGTCTGGCAAAACTAAACCAACCTAACCCAACGATCACAACCACAATGATAATTCCAATAATCCACTTAGTACTTCTCCTCATGATGTCCACTTCCTAATTTTTATTTGATTGCTTAATTCATTAAATTAAATAAAAAAAGCATCCGCCCTTTAATTAAAAAGGACGAATGCTTTCGTGTTACCACCTTAGTTTACAGTTACCCTTTCAAGTAACTGCCTCAAAGACTACTCTAGTCGACGTCTGAACTAGAAGAGCCTTGCGATGATATCGGTAGCAACCCCGTCACTGGTTCGAAACTCTTGCCAGTAAATGATTAAAAGTCCATATTCCCCGAATTCATCTCATCCCTTCACACCGACCAGAGACTCTCTTAGAAAATTCAACGGGTACTCAGCTTTTCCATCTCGTTTATTTAATTTGTTGTAAGTATACTAATCCGTCGACCAATATCTGTCAACAAAAATTTTAATTATTTTTTAAAACTAGCTAGTGAACCCATTGGGTCCCAAGGTTCAAGCATCTTAGGTGCCTGTTTTTGTTCCTCAAGTTGCTTGTCAGACATGTACTTCTTGTTGATAACGGTCTGGTAAACAAATTCGTTGAACCAGTCGTCACTCATGACAAAGTAACCTTTTTCACCGACCTTTTCACCCCAGCTGTTTTCAACCTTCCACTTGGTTGGTTGATCATCGACTAGGTCAACGCCGGTAATCACCATGGCGTGAGTCATCATGCTTTCCTTGTAGTCAAGTCTTGCACCCTTACTCATCTTCAGGTCAGTGCTGAACAAAGCATCCTTGTGGTACAAGTGCGTATCCATGATGCCCTTTTTACGGTCAGAATCTTGGACAACGTCACAGCCGAACCAAACCGCTTCGCCGTTCTTTAACTGTTTTACGGCTAAGTCTTTCAATTCATCAATCTTCAGGTTTAAATGCTTAACCTGTCTGCCACCAACCACGTTGCCTAACATTTCAATCGTATAGGTCTGGTCAAAGGGCTTGTCACCAGTTGGTGAGTTAATCAATGAAACGTAGTCTTCCAGGTTGATGTTGACGTATTTATCAAAGAACTCTTTCGGAGTCAGATCTTTGTCTATGTGGTACTTGTTGTCAGTGTCGCGATACTCGAAATCAAAGCGCTTCGTTGGACGGCCCAGCGAGTATGCCAAAATGCGGTAAACATCGTTTAGCATCTCACTCTTAGTTGATTCAAGCTTTTCTTCGGTCGCACCGTCCTTCACCATTTTACGCAATTCTTCCGCATCCCGACGTAATTTCAGGTTTAAAGTCTGATTCAATTCGTCAGAACGATTACTATTGTAAGTTTCAACCATGGTTGAACTTGGAACAACTCCGTACTTTTCAATGATGGCGCACAACATGTCCCATTGGCCCCCGTCTTGTTGTGGGGTTTCCATTAAGAAGTCGATCTTGCGTGAACCTAAGGGTTGATCAGCGGTTTTAATCACGTTTTCTAAGAAGTAGTTTGATTTTTCAAACTTATCCCAGAAGTTAACATAGTTTTGTGATAATTCAAATTTTGGTGAAACCTTGTAGTTTTCGGCAATCTTAAAACGCATGGTGTTAAGTGCTGAAAACATCCAGCACCTTCCACTTTGTTTCTGATCAGCAACGTGTTGTTCGGGAACTTCGACTGAGAAAACTCGTTTCATTTTTTCATCAGCCTTGTAATCAGCAGCACTGTTGTTAATCCCATTATGAGAAACGGCCCGTTCTAAGACCAGACTGTCGTCTTTGTCTTCATAACTTTTTTCATACCATTCCAGGTCTTGCGGATTAATTGCTTTCTTATCCAAAATGATCACTCCTTAATATTTTTCTTGTCAGTATTGTATCACTTGTCCTCTCCTTTGAGACACTTTTAACTTGACCAATCCTAATCAAATCTCAATTTCAATCGTTAATCAAAAACTTGCATAACCAAACCCCATCACAAAGGGATTCTCATCCGCTAAAAGTTACATAATCAAAGATATGTATCATTTTCATTATTTAGCTCCCCTTACTCATGTCACAAGTTTTGTAACGTCAAGCAAAAACGTTGATATAACGTCACTTGCTTTAAAGATTTATTAAGATTCTTAAGAAAAATATAAAAAACGTATTTACTTTTGTGAAACACGCGCGTATATTCGACAAAAAGCAAAACAGCAAACATGGAGGTGTTTCATTTGAACCATAAGAAGATATTTTCAGTAGCATTCATTGGTGCCGCTTTAGCGCTAATGCTTACTGGTTGTTCTTCTGGAAGTAGTAAATCGGGGAGTAAGGACATGGCAGTCAACTCCAGCGATATTATTTCTACGATGGACTCAAGTATGGTAACGGATAGTATTGGAGCGCAAAACCTAAACAACACGATGGAAGGTCTTTACCGCTACAATAACCGCAAGATTGAACCTGGCATTGCGACCAAAGTCGTTACCCCAACCAAAGGTGGAACTCAGTATAATTTCGATCTGAGAAACGCCAAATGGTCAAATGGAGACCCCGTGACCGCGTATGACTTTGTCTACGCATGGAGAAGAATCGTTGCTCCAAAGACGGCTTCTCAATACTCCTACATTTTTGAGGGAGTTAAAAACGCTGACAAGATTACCAACGGGAAGGCTTCACCAAAGACCTTAGGCGTTAAGGCCATTGGTCCCCATAAGTTACAAGTTAACCTGTCGCAACCAATTCCCTACTTCAACGCCCTATTAACCGGAGCATCATACTTGCCACTTAATCAGAAGGTCGTTGAAAAAGCGGGAAGTCAGTATGGATTAAACAGTAAGGACATGGTATTCGATGGACCATTCAAGTTAGATAAATGGCAGGTTGGAAACACCGCCTGGACCGAGAGCAAGAATAACTCGTACTGGAACCAAAAGAACATTAGATTGAACGCCGTTAAATACTACGTTGTTAAAGATCCCAATACCGGACTTAACTTGTACTCTAGTCACGTAATTGACCAGTACAACGGCCTAACCGGTGATTCAGCTAACCAACTGAAAAACGAAAAAGACTTCTCAACGAAACCAACTTCAAGTACTTTCTACATTGAGATGAACGAGAAGAAGGATCCGTTCTTCAAGAACACCAAGATTAGACAGGCCATTGGTCATTCCATCAATCGCCAACTCCTCTCTAACCAAGTGTTAGGTAAGACTGCTACACCGGATTCAAGTGTCGTTCCAGCTAAGATGAGTTGGAACAAACAAACGGGAGTTGATTTCAAAAACGAAGCCCAAAGTAAACAGGACGCAAGTTATAACGACTACAATCCCAAGTTAGCTAAAAAGCTTTGGACTGAGGGTCTAAAAGAGACTGGGAAGAAGAACCTCAACTTAACCTTGTTAGGTGACGATACCGATTCGTCCCTAAAGCAATCCGAATTCTTGCAGGCTGAACTACAGAAACTACCTGGATTGAAGGTCACCCTTTCAAACGTTCCGTTTAAGAACCGACTTCAACGTTCATCTAGTGGTGACTTCGACATGGTTGTCTCAGCTTGGAACGCCGACTTCCCAGATCCAGTGACTTTCTTGAACCTCTTTGAAACCGGTGGCGCTATGAACGATGGTCACTGGTCCAACAAAGCGTTCGACCAACAGATCAAACAAGCATCTGATAAAAACGCCGGTAACTATCAAGCTCGTTGGCAGAACCTCCTGAACGCCCAGACCATCTTGACTAAGCAAGAGGGAGTCGTTCCGCTTTATCAACAAAACACCGCAGCTCTTACCAGAAGCGACGTTCACAATTACAACCTGTCACCAAACGGGAATTTCAATCTCGCGGCTACCTACAAGAAATAAAGAGAGGTAAATTAAAATGACTAAATACATCATCCGTCGAATTTTCTACCTAATCCTCACTTTATTCATTGTTGCTTCGGTTACCTTCTTCCTGATGAAATTTTTACCCGGTACGCCTTACTCAAACCAGGCAAAACTCCAGCCAAGTCAAATCGCAATAATGAACCAAAAGTACGGATTAAACAAATCACTTTGGGATCAGTACTTAATCTACATGGGAAATTTACTCCACGGAAATCTAGGTACTTCATTTCAATTTAACAACCAACCAGTTACTCAATTGATTGCCCATGACATTGGTCCTTCAATGCAAATTGGTACCCAAGCCATGGTCGTTGGTTCAGTTCTTGGAATCATCCTTGGTGCCGTTGCCGCCATCAAGAAAAATACCTGGGTTGATTCAAGTGCCACCTTCATCTCAATCCTTGGGATCTCAATCCCAAGTTTCGTTTTAGCCGTTCTGCTTCAGTACTACTTCGGTTACAAACTACAATGGTTCCCAGTTGCCCTCTGGCAGAACTTCAGTTCCAGTATCCTACCGACGCTAGCGCTTGCGGCCTTTCCACTTGCAAATGTCGCCCGGTTCATGAGAACTGAAATGGTTGATGTCTTAGACAGTGACTACATTGAACTGGCAAAAGCCAAGGGTGATTCGGAAAGAAAGACGATTACGCATCATGCGCTAAGAAACTCACTGATTCCCGTTATAACCATCGTTGGTCCCATGGCCGTTTCAATCATGACGGGTTCACTAGTTGTTGAAAACATCTTCTCAATTCCTGGAATTGGTAATCAATTCGTTCAGTCCATTCTGACGAACGATTACCCCACCATCATGGGACTCACAATCTTCTACTCATTCTTATTAGTTGTCATTATCTTAGTTGTCGATATTCTTTACGGAATCATCGATCCACGAATCAGACTAGGAAACGGAGGTAAAGAATAATGGCCGAAAACTTACCACCACTTGAAGATCAGTTCCAGTTCGCAAGTGACGACCTTTCAAACTTGGACACTGAATCGGAATCAATTAACACCCCATCTTTAACGTACTTTCAAGACGTTAAACGAAGACTAGTTCGAAATAAAGTTGCCATGACTTCTTTGATTCTCTTAGTCATTATCGCCCTAGTCGCAATCTTCGCCCCGATTCTTTCACCACACGATCCAAACGCTCAAAACGTTTTGTACGCCAACCTCCCACCAAAGTGGGGTTCACTTAACATCCCCGGTTTAAACGGTATTCACGAAGCCGGTGGCCACATGGTCAACGCATATCAAGCAGAACACGTTCCAAAGGGAACCTACTACATCATGGGGACCGACTACTTAGGACGTGACCTCTTCTCAAGAATTCTCTACGGGACTCGGTTATCACTGTTTATCGCGGTCGTTGCGACAGCAGTTGACCTCTTAGTCGGTGTTCCTTACGGTTTAATCTCTGGTTGGGTCGGTGGTGCCGTTGACACCTTCATGCAGAGAATCGTTGAAATCCTCTCATCAATTCCTAACCTAATCGTCGTTGTTTTATTACTACTAATCCTTAAACCCGGAATCACTTCAATCATCATCGCCATTGCCTTTACCGGATGGATCACCATGTCACGTTTAGTTCGTGCTCAGACCTTTAAACTAAAGGAATCCGAATACGTCCTAGCCGCCAGAACCCTTGGTGAATCACCATTCAAGATTGCGATGAAACACCTGATTCCAAACCTCAGTTCTACTATCATTATTCAAACCATGTTTACCATTCCATCGGCCATCTTCTTTGAAGCCTTCCTAAGTTTCATTGGGATTGGGATCCCAGCACCAAACGCATCCCTTGGTACACTTCTAAACGATGGTCAGAAGGCCTTTCATTTCTTGCCATATCAAATGTGGGTTCCAGCAATCGTACTGTCAGTCATTATGATTACGACCAACCTGCTTGGAGATGGATTAAGAGATGCGTTCGATCCAAAATCTAAGTAAAGGAGACAGATAAGATGGCTCAAAAAGTTTTAGACGTTAAAAACCTGTCAATTGATTTTGCTACCTTAAACGGAACCGTGAAGGCCATTCGTGACGTTAGCTTTCACCTTGACAAGGGAGAAACGTTAGCGCTCGTTGGTGAATCTGGCTCAGGTAAGTCAATCACCGTGAGAACGATCATGCGTCTCCTAGCTGATAACGAAACCATCACCAACGGTACAATTGATTTTGAAGGCAAAGATATTTTAAAAGAATCCAAAAAACAAATGGACAAGATTCGTGGTGGCAAGATTGCCATGATTTCTCAGGATCCCATGACCTCACTGGACCCCACCATGAACATTGGTAATCAAGTGGCCGAACCACTACGAGTTCACGAGGGGATGTCCAAAGGAAAAGCCTTAAAGCGGGCGGCTGAGGTACTAGAAGAAGTCGGCATTCCCAACGCGAGAGAACGGATGCGCGACTATCCCCACCAATTTTCTGGTGGTCAACGACAAAGAATCGTGATTGCAATGGCTATTATTGACCATCCTGATGTTCTAATCGCCGACGAACCGACTACCGCATTGGACGTTACGGTTCAAGCTCAAATCATTAAGCTACTAAGAGAGTTAAAGGACAGAATTGGAACGTCGATTATCTTCATCACTCATGACTTAGGAGTGGTTGCCAACATCGCCGATCGAGTAGCCGTCATGTACGCCGGTAAGATTGTCGAGTATGGAACCGTTGACGACATTTTCTACAATCCACAACATCCCTACACGTGGGGACTACTTGATTCCATGCCAACTTTATCCATGAAGAGTGATCGATTAAACACGATTCCGGGTACCCCACCAAACTTGATTAATCCACCAAAGGGTGACGCTTTCTATGCCCGTAACAAGTACGCTTTAAAGATTGACCATGAACAACAACCACCCTTCTTCAAGGTCAGTGACAGTCACTACGCCGCCACCTGGTTGTTAGATAAGCGAGCTCCAAAGGTTACTCCACCAGAATCAATTCAAAAGCGTCAGGCTGAATTTAAGAAACGAGGTGAAAACGACCATGACTAAAAAGGACCCAATTGTTTCAGTTAAACATTTAAAACAATACTTTAACGTCGGTAAGCCCGACGAAGTTAAGGCCGTTGACGACATCTCATTCAACATTTATCCTGGCGAAACGCTAGGTTTGGTTGGTGAATCTGGTTCTGGTAAAAGTACGACCGGAAGAGACATCATTCGTTTATACGACCCAACTGATGGTGAAATTGACTTTGAGGGGCAAAACATCTCGAAGCTAAAACGCAAACAGATGAAAAACCTCCGAAGTCAGATGCAGATGATCTTTCAGGATCCGTATGCCTCACTGAACCCCCGAATGAAAGTGGAGGATATCATCGCCGAAGGCCTTGATATCAATCACCTGGTTAAAGATTCTGATGAACGAGATAACCGAGTTCGAGAGCTCCTTCACCTCGTTAACCTAAACGAAGAACATGCCAGTCGTTACCCCTACGAGTTCTCTGGTGGTCAGAGACAACGAATTGGAATCGCTAGAGCCCTAGCGGTTAAGCCGAAGTTCATCATCGCTGATGAACCAATTTCCGCCCTGGACGTTTCCGTTCAGGCTCAGGTCGTAAACCTAATGCAGGACATTCAAGAAAAAGAGGGTCTAACGTACCTATTCATCGCTCATGACCTTTCAATGGTGAAGTACATTAGTGACCGAATCGCCGTCATGTACGCTGGTAAAATCGTGGAAATGGCTGATACCGATGAGTTATACAACCATCCACTTCACAAGTACACCCAAAGCTTGTTGTCAGCAGTGCCAGTTCCTGACCCACACTCAGAGAAACAGCACAAGATTATCAAGTTCGACCACAGTCAACCATTTAAAGAAGACCAATACCTTCAGGAAGTCCGTCCTGGTCACTGGCTCTACTGTAGTGATGAGGAAGCCAAACAATACAAATAGCCGTTTCAAAAACGTTCGATTGAAAATAAATTCAGTCGAACGTTTTTTATTTCTCTTAATTCAGCCTTCAATTGCGGGAGTAACAAGGGAATGGTATTATTAATGTGAATAATGAATTCAATCACAAGATGGAGGCTTATCTCAATGAATAACACTAACGAAAAATTCTGCGTTAAATGTGGCAAGAAGATCCCAAAGGAAACAAAGTTCTGTCAGTATTGTGGTGCCAAACAACCAGAAATCAATTCGACCCCGCATAATGAGTCACAACCAAGTCCAGCAAGCATGCAACCCCAGACTACTAGCAATCAGGGCAATCCTGAAACCATCAGTACCCTTCTACTGGTGTTCGGTTGGATTTCCGCCGTTTTGTCGACCCTCTTTGTCCCCATCGTGTTTGGAATTATTGGAATTGTGCTTGGCGCAATCGAACTTAAATACCACCAAAATGCTGGAATTATTTTGATAATTGCGTCAGTCGTTTTGATGATCATTGGAATTATTTTCGGGATGGTCATGGGTTCACAAGTATTTTGAAAGTAGGATGAAATCTAATGAATAATACAAAGTTTTGTGTCAACTGTGGTAAAAAGATCAAAAAAGACGCGAGCTTTTGTCCGTATTGTGGAGTTGAGCAGCCCAAGACTACCCAGCAACAAACCAAAACCGCTCCGACTGAGAATTATCCCCAAAACAATAAAAGTAACTTGAAGAAACTGCTAGGTGGGATTGGAACCATTATCCTTGCCGTTATTTTCGGTTTGAATTTCTACTTTAGGGCGCGCCATGTTTTCCCTAATCAGGATACGAATGCTAATAGCGTGATTAAGTCGATTAATCACACAGCCCGTCCCGACAACGATGCACCAAATGGATTTTCATTAAGTGATGAACTTAGTGAAGCACATGCCACGTTAATGTATAATACGAAAGACAAATCATATAAATTTTACATAAAGCATCCAAACGATAAAAAGAATGCAAATTATGGTAGCTTCTACTTGATCAAGGCCAAATTACCACACCAAAATCAGTCATTTTACATGTATAAAGTTCTAAACAATGACGATTCTAACGAAGATCCTAAAAAACTCCCCTTACAATTAGCTAGTAGTCTCACTGATACTTTCCACCTAACTAAAACCGCTATTAATATCAATTGGGGAAATAATATGAAATCGGGAAAACACTTTGTTATGGGTCCACAACAATAATAGTTAGTAAAAAAAACACTGCCCATTAAGCAGTGTTTTTTTTACTAACTATTTTAATTTCTTCAAGTAGCTAACATCTGGTCCACCAAAGCGATTGCCTTCGTCCACAGAACTAAACAGCATGAAAATGAAAACAATGATACTTCCAACAAATGGAATCAGTTGTAACCACCAGAAACCAGCTGAATAATTGATGTCATGAAATCTACGACAGGTAGAAGTGATTTGTGCAATACCCGCGGCAACACCAAAAACAAGAAATGCAATTCCAATCAATATTGTAATCGCGTATGCCACCGAAGAATCTATACTACCGAACACAAACATCAAGAAATAAAAAGCAACTGTAATTAAACATACATCTAAGTATGACCACCAATACGACGCCCTGCTCATTCTTCCAGAAATATGAAACATGTTCCCAAATAAATCCTTAAACGATGTAATCATGTTAGGTGATGAATATTCAGAACGAATATCCGCTCCATTATCAGATTCTGGACGATAAGTCTGCTGCTCATTATTAGTTTCTTGA
The DNA here is from genome assembly GCF_059901065.1 of Fructilactobacillus sp. X7R7C1. Taxonomy (NCBI): domain Bacteria; kingdom Bacillati; phylum Bacillota; class Bacilli; order Lactobacillales; family Lactobacillaceae; genus Fructilactobacillus; species Fructilactobacillus sp. X7R7C1. Next base: position 296,885 of record NZ_JBWXVF010000001.1, on the reverse strand, counting down.
TAACCATAATTAGCCTGTTGATTATCAGTGCTTTGATTACTTTGGGCATCAGCCATCTCGGGTTGAGCTTGACCGCAATAAGGACAGAATTTAACATCCGCCTTTAACAACTTGCCACAATTGGGACAGTGCTTGGTGTCATCCATCGTAAAACCTCCATAGTATGTATTTAAATCGATGTTAATGTAACATCTACTTTTATTTTACACTATTTGCCATATCAAAATAGGCGAAAATGAACATTTTTGAACTATCTCCGTCAATCTGAGTCTGAATTGCCAAGTTAAAGGCACCATCACAATTATTTTCTTTCACAATATCTCTAATTTTATTAAAAGCTTCCTGTTGAAAATCCCGCAAAATCTGATCATCATCTGGAATATAGTGGTCACTTAATGCCACTGACCCGTTTTGATTGAATTCATATCCATCAGGAATTGCACCAGCTGAAACAGGAATCACAATTTCAGGTTGACCCTCGTCTTGTTTTTCATTTGGGTCAACCTCAACAGTAGTTGTTTCCTCTTCCTGATTCATTTCTTCCAACTCATCAATAGTAGGTTGTTTGTACCCACATTTCGTACAGAACTTCACGTCAACTGGAATTTCAGCTCCACAGTTAGGACAAAACCTTGTTTTTAATACCATTTTTCTTTCACCTTTTCGTATGTATTAAAAGAACTCCAGCTAAAGCTAGAGTTCCGATCTATTTAGTTAAATACCATTCCACCATCAATTAACAATGACTGACCAGTCATGTAGTTAGAGTCAGGACCAGCTAAGAATGAAACACAGCCAGCCACGTCTTCAGGTTTTGAAAGTCGTTTCAAGGCAATGTTTTTTGCAAACTGTTCCATTCCCCATTCAAATGGTTTCCCGGCTTCATCAGCCACATTTTGGGCAATATCATTCATCATGGGAGTGACCACAATGCCAGGGCAGTATGCATTAACGGTAATCCCGTCATCGGCAAGTTCCTTGGCGGTTGTTTCAGTAATTCCTCTGATAGCGAACTTAGTTGAACCATAAACGGTCAAGTTCTCATTACCGGTCATCCCAGCTTGAGATGAAGCATTAATAATCTTACCGCAATGACCAAGTTCTTTGAATTTCTTAGCGGCAGCCTGAATTCCCCAAATAGTACCACCCACGTTAATTTTTTCGGCTTGTTCCAAGACCTCTGGAGTAACGGTCTGAATTGGTGTGGTTGGCGCAATTCCAGCGTTGTTCACAATCACGTTGAAGTCACCAAAATGTTTAGCGGCCTTTTCAACGGCTGCAAAAACTTCGTCACGATTGGCAACGTCAGCTTTAATGGCAATGGCGTCCCCATTGTCACTTTGAATCTCTTTAGCAACCTCTTCCACCTTATCCAAATGACGACCAACCAGTGCCACGGAAAAGCCATCTTTACTCAATCGTTTGGCAATAGCCTCTCCGATTCCTTGTCCAGCACCTGTCACTAGAGCCACTTTCTTATCCATCGTTCAATTTCCTCACTTACTATAATAATCAATCTTTATGTTAATTTTATCACAGCTAAATGCTTCTAAGATATAAAAAACGGAAAACTATTCTTAGTTTTCCATTCTTACTTATTAAATGCCAGTTCAAAAATAAATCATGATTACCCAGTATATAATCTATATATTTTGTATTTTAATTTAATTGATTGGTAACAATTTGTTGGTAATTAAGCCAAAGTGCTGTATACGGAGAATTACTATTAAGCTGCCATGGTTTGGGTTTACCACAGAAATGAATTATAACCGTATTTTTCATAACCCAATCAAGGTCTTCTTTTCCCCCACTACGAGTTAAATAATTTAAAGATTGACGCGCATCAAAATTCCAGATATCTTCAGAGATTTCCTTGGTATCATTGCCATATAAATAATTTAGAATATCTTGATCTGGTAAAATTAGATAATCATTGTACTTTTTAATAGTATCAATAATGTCTTGAAGCCTAATTTTTTTACGCATTTGATCCAAATCCATCACCATAACTCCTGAATTATAATAACCCCCATCGGTATCAAGACGTAGATTATTAATAGATCTCATCATGTCAGTGAGCCCTTTATGAACTGCAGCCGCAAACATTTTTCCATCTAAGGGGAGATTCCAAAGAGGTTGAATGTCGTTAATAACTAAAAGATCAGGATCCAAATAAATTACTTTTTTTAAATCTTTTGGTAGAACATTACCACATAACAATCTAAAATACATTTCTTTTGGATAATGATAAACACTTAAAAAAGAATCTGGAATTTTTAAATTTTGACCCGTTTGGATTGATTGAAGTTCCATATGTAGTTCACCAGCATAATTAATAAGTTGTTGATCATTTTCTGGTGTAAAATCAGCTTGTAAAACCCAAATTCTAAAATTAACATCTGGATTGTTAAGTCTAAGTGAATATAACATAATTTTTAATGGATTAATGTACCCTTGATTGATAGTTACAAGAATTTCAATTGGTTGTTTTGTAGTCATATTTTACTCCCATAATTTATTTGATATTATTTCACCACATTTGAATATATTTCTCAACAATTATGTATAAATAATGGGAAGCCATCTCACGGCTTCCCATTTATCAATTATTCTTCATTTTGCAATCGAGAATGATGAATCCCGTAGACAAAGTAGATCACAATTCCCAGTGCTAACCAACCAATTACCGCAATCTTGGTCACGTTCGGTAACATGATAATGAAGTAGATACTCATCAGTCCGGCTAGAATTGGCAGGTATGGGTAAAGTGGCATCTTGTAACCAGTATTCTTGATGTCCTTTCTTCGTCTCAATGGAATGATCCCAAATGAGATAAAAGCAAACGCAACCAAAGTTCCAGCGTTAATCAATGAAACTAGTTGAGTCAATGGAACAACTCCAGCAAAGATGGCCTGAATGATAACAGCCAACCAAACCGCGTAGGTTGGAATTCCAGTCTTGTGGTTAATCTTCCCCATTTTCTTAGAAATTAGTCCGTCACGTCCAAGCGAGTAAACCAGTCGGGAACTCCCGATGACCATGGTAACCATGGCGGTGAAGATTCCAAATAGCGCTCCAATCGTGATAGCCTTGTTCATAAAGTTCAGGTGCACCATGGAGAATGCCAAAGCGGCTGGATCGTCAACGTTTAGTAGTGAGTAATGAACCATTCCGGTCAGGACCAAAGAGAACCCGACGTATAGGACGGCCGCAATCAAAACGGTTCCAAGGATTCCCTTGGCCATATTCTTATTAGGATTAATGGTTTCAGCAGAGTTCGATGCCAACGCGTCAAAGCCCATGAAGGCAAAAAATACGGTCGCAGCGGCGGTCGAAATTCCACCTAAACCAAACGGTGGGGTGTGAAATTGCTTCGGGTAAAACGGAACGTAGTTACTTGACTTGATGTAAAAAACACCCACAACGATAAACAAAACAATGATGCCAATCTTGACCAGCACGGCAACGTTCTCAATCTTCTTGGAAAAATTAGTTCCCATTAAAGCGAGTAATCCAACTAACAGGGTAATGACAACGGCACTGATGTTGACGATGCCACCTTCCATTGGCCCACTTTGAAGAAACTTCGGAATGTTAATCCCAATGGCGGCTAAAATATTGTTATTAAAGTACGAAGCAAATCCAGTGGCCTCAGCGGAGACTGCCAAGAAGTACTCTAGGATTAGTCCCCAACCAAGAATCCACCCGATAATCTCGCCGTAAACGACGCTTCCAAAGGAGTATGCTGAACCAGCAACGGGCATCGCCGACGAAAACTCGGCATACGCCATACCCACGACCCCAGCTAAGATGGCAGCAAGCAAGAATGCCAGTGCGACTGCTGGTCCTGCGTGTAAAGCTGCTTCGTGTCCTGGAAGAATAAAGATCCCAGTTCCGACAACGGCTCCGACGCCCAGACCGATTAGATCTTTAGCGGTCAGTGTTCGCTTTAAGCCAGCATCGGCTTTGACGAAACTAGCAACCGATTCTTTCTTGAACATATTATGCATATGCATCACTCCTTTTCATTTGTATTGCATTGAATTGTACCGTGAAAAAAAGATGATGACAATTACTTTTTAAAGATTTTCTTAAATAAAAAAGAACTGAGACCATTGCATCCCAGTTCTTAATTAATTTTTTTTACTTTTTAACCGCCCACTGTGGTTGTTCACCCTTTAGGACTTTTACAATTTCACTGGCAGCGTCATGCGCCATCCGGTTCATGCATTCCACCGTGTTAGAGGCAATGTGCGGTGTCAACAAGACGTTATCCAGCTTGTAGAGTGGACTGTCCATTGGTAGCGGTTCAGAATCAAACACATCCAGGGCAGCGGCCTTAATTTCGTGACTCTTTAAAGCGTCGATTAGATCATTCGTATTAATGAGTGCTCCACGAGCCAAATTAATGAGAACCGCCGAGTTGTCCATCATCTCAAATTCACGTTTACCAACGCTTTGTTTAGTAGAGGGTAGCACTGGCATGTGTAAAGTGACGATATCTGAATCAGTAAAGATGGCATCGCGATTAACCGCTTTACCGTATTCAGAGTCTTCAGCATGTGGTGAATTGTAGATGACATTCATCCCCAGTCCACTCACCTTCTTAGCGACCATCTTGCCGATTCGGCCATAACCGAGAATTCCGAGGACCTTGCCTTCTAAATCAAAACCCATATGATCTTTCTTGTAGTTCCAGTTCCCCTTACGCATCTCGTGCGAATCATTGGTAACGTTCTTTGATACGTCAAAGATTTCGGCTAACGTCGTCTCCGCAACCGTTGAGGCATTGGCGAGCGGCGTAATTGTTACATATATGCCATGTTGTAACATAAAGGGAACATCGATATTGTCATAACCCACACCGTTTCTAGCAATGATTTTTAAGTTCGGCATCTTTTCAATGGTGTCATTTGGAAACGGGGTCGTGCCAATCAGGATGCCATAAGCATCGGCGGCCATGTCTAGCAACGTTGAAATCTTCTTGTCAGGTAATTCCACAACATCAAAGCCACTGTCTTTCAGTAGCTGTTTTCCATCTGGAGCCAAACTTGCTTGTACTGCAACTTTTTTAGCCATCATAATCTCTCCCATCTACTTACGATTCACTAACGTGTTCTTTTTTATAAAATTCATTTAATTCACTTGGAGTAGGATAGCCGTCGTTATCACCGGGCGTCTGAACTTGAAGCGCCCCAACGGCATTTCCCCGCATGACCGCACTCTTTAGATTTTTGCCCTCTAATAGTGCGGTAATTACCCCGAGTGCAAACCCATCACCGGCACCAACCGTGTCAACGACGTGATCGACCTTAAAACCGGAGACCGTGTATGAATCACCATCCTTGGTCTTCACATACGCACCATCAGGGCCCAACTTAATGAGCACCGCGTTCGTGCGTTCGCCATTTTGGAGGTAAAAGTCAGCGATTTTTTCCGGGTCATCACTTCCCATGAGGACCTTGCCCTCGTTTACACCTGGCATCACAATGTCAGCATTTTTAGCCAATTCGTTAATCGTCTTAATCATTCGATCATGATCACCCCACAGTCCGGGACGCAGGTTTGGATCAAACGTTATCTTGATTTCATTATTAATCAATCGGTCCATTAATGCACGATATGAGCCTTCCGCTTCAGCTGACAAAGCCGGGAAGATCCCCGTTAGATGAGCCATTTTAACATCGTCAAGATTAATCTCGTCAATTACATCTTGATTTAGATGAGAAGCGGCCGATCCCGTGCGATAGTTGAACGTCTGGGGATCACCGTGCGTCACCATCTGTTTCAATTGATGACCCGTCCAGTGATCGGGATCGTCTTTAACGTAGTCAATGCCAACACCGTGGTCGATAATCACGTCTTTGGCGTATTTACCCAGCGGATCGGTTCCTACCTGAGACACATACTGGGTGGAATGTCCCAGTCGTTTAGCACCAATGGCCACGTTTAGTTCTGCCCCTCCGAGGATTTTTAGATAGTGGGTCGAATCAGCTAAAGTAGCGTCAGGATCGGTTGAGGCGAACGTTACCACTGGTTCACCAATTGTCAGAAATTCACTCATAATTTTCACCTTTCTTTAATCATCTATCCGAAGAATAAGTACACTAATATTTCGTTTAAAATGGAGACAATCCACATGACCGGAACTCCCAGTTTCAACAGTTGCTGAGGACGAACCTTCATGTAGTCAAGACCCCAGACGTTCCATGACTGAGTGATATCAGTTGAAACCGCCATCAGGGTTGGAACGTACATTAATGGTAAGAGGAACATGTCGTTAAACATTCCAGTGGCGGAAAGGACGGCAGCCGTCGCAGCTCCTGCACCCCAGACTTGAAGTGGTCCTCTAAACAATGCTAAGGGAGCAAGAACTCCGATTCCAAGTGCTAGCAGTAAGTGACTGTTTGGCAGGATGGCGCTGAAGATTCCCTTGAAACGACCAGCGTTTAACTGAGCCGCCCCGGCAAACATAACCAGTGCCATCAAGAACATGATTAAGCCCGAAATGTCGTTAATGGACTGTTTAATCGTGGTATTAAGAAATTCTTTGAATTTTTTGTAGCCGTTCATCTTACCAGTCACAAGCATCGCTAGGATACTAGAAAGGATCAAGGCTGGAATGGCATCCCAGCCGAGCGCCATGTTCAAAATAACGGGAACAACTGGGATGGCGTACGCAATGTACGGAATCTTGTCGACGTCTCCTGGATCAGTTGCCCCGATTTTCTTCAGGTTGGCCTCGGCATTCTTTGGATTGAACGTGTGGCGTTTCATCACTAGGAACAAGATCACCGCGATTAGTTGCACCGCCATAGCAGCCCATCCAAACTCGAGGTAGTGCAGATTGTACTGAGCTTTGGGAAAGAAGGCCTTGATTTGGTTGAACAACACGACGTTAACGTACATGGCCGAACCAATCGACAAGGCAAACGTCGTTAGGGCCACATCTCGAGGAATCCCCAATGACAAGAGGATTGGTAACAAAATGACACCGATGGCAATGACCGAACCCACTCCGTAGGAACTAACAAACAGCAGGGCCGTAACTAAGACAATCAGGATGGCGGCTAGTAAGGGATGCGATTTTCCAACCTTATTCGTTTTCTGCGAAATCGATGGCGCAATGCCACTGTCAACCAGCACTCGTCCGAACCACGAACCAAAGACGATGTAGATAATCGTCGAACCGTACTTCAAGGCGGGCGTTGAGAAGACCGCCGTCAAAGCGGTGTGATATGGGATCAGACCAATGACGGTCCAAAGAATCGCCATGACAAAGAACCCAATGGTCAGGTCCCCACCCTTAACAATGTAAAAGATAAAGCCAGCAAAGGTAATCAGTAACAGAATTGCAATAATGGTATTCATCAGCTACATCACCTCATCTCTCAGCAACTTAACCTGACGTTCAACGTGTTCATCATCTTCCATCGGGAATTCAAGCGCCAAATCCGCCGTTTTCGGTAACTCGTTCAGGATGTTTTTCCAATCAAACATGCCGTCGTTTAGATCGTCCGCGGTCTGTAAGTCATCTTCGTCAAACTGGTTGACGTTCTTTAGATGAATGTAATCGGTATACTGGTACAAAGAATCAGCCGCATAGTCCGCACTTTGATGGGTAAACGCCCAGTTGCCAAGGTCGTACACGTACTTAATGGGCAGCCCATTCTTTTTCGCTTGGTTTAAAAAGTGTTTAACATTAGCCATTTTGCCACTCAATTTGGTTTGATCGTTTTCCACGTTCATTTGAATCTGATCGAGTGATAAACCATCAAACGCGTGAGCTAAGTCACCATGAAAAGCCCTGAAGTTTCCCACGTTAAATTTAATTTTAGTAATTCCCATTCGTTGCCCCTCGTTGAAGTACTGCTTCAATTTCGGATTAACCGAACCATCCTTTAAAAACAGCTCATCGGGAACACTATAATTAACAAGGAGTCCCGTTCTCAATCTGGCATTATCAATCTCATCTAGTTCCTTTGAAAAATCCTTGATGTATTCTCGTCGAACTTCAATTCCGTCAACGTTCATTTGTTTCACGCGCGGGAATAACGCTGCCTGACTCGTACCGGCCTCGATGTCATTTACAAAGATCCATGTGTTTAAAAATAATCGCATCAGTATCCACTCCTTTGTCTATTTGATAACGCTTTCATATTGATATTTATGGTAAACGTTTACATAAAAGTAGTCAATACTGTTTGGCAATCTTTTTTCTAAAAATATGTAATCGTTTTCCATGACGCCATAAAAAAAGACTAGCCTCACTAGGCTAGCCTCGAGACTTAAAATTGGGCTGGAATCTCAATTTTTTTCGCAATCGGTTGGGAATCACTCTCAATCCCTTCAATCAGGATCTGAGCGGCATTCACCCCAATCTGAAACGGATCCTGATTAATAACCTTGATTCCTGGGTCAATATTATCTACCAGTGAAGTGTCAGAAAATCCCGTCATGTGCACCCCATCGGACTTCCGAATTACCCCATCCCGAATCAACTTGGGCAAAAACTTCAAGAGCCACCGTTCCTTTAAAGCAAAAATCAGCCCCCCATTTGTTTCTTTGATGTCATTTTTCAGTTTGGAGTATGCCTGACGAAATGAAGCCTCATCGTTTCCCGGTTGAATGATCGTGACGTGGTTCCCATAGACTGCTTTAATCCCGTTCAGTCGTTGTTCTCGGGTGGAAACGTTTTTTACATTATTTGTAATCACAAAGACGTGGCTTAATCCCTGGTCTTTAAAGTATCGCGCCGCTTTCTTACTGACCTCATAGTTATTGGTAACCACACTCGGCCACGGACTGCCCTTAATCTGCCGATCTAACATGACCACCGGTACATTTGTGGGAATTGAGCTTTGAAAGGCGTCCAGGTCGTTACTTAACGGCTGAATCAAGACGCCACCAAACATTTGTTGGTTAAGTGACGATAACGTGTCAAGTTCCCGCCGTTCATCACTATCGGAGTCCATTAAGACCGCGATGAAGTTGTTCTTTTTTAAAACCGAATTAACACCCTTAAAAATCTCCGTGGAAAAGTAATCATCAACATCCGCCGCAATGACCGCCACCAATCGACTTTGCTTGGTAATGAGCTGTCTGGCGGATTCGTTTGGCACGTAGTTCAACTTCTTGATCGCTTCGGTAACCCGCTTGGCAGTAGCATCGGACATGTGGTTGGTCTTTCCGTTTAAGTAGCGTGAGATGGTGGCAGTTGACACTCCTGCTTCTGACGCAACGTCTCTAATCGTAGCTACTGAACCCATTTGGACCCCTCCCATCGTTTTTTTCATTCTACCATTTATTAAACCATTGTTTCAGACCAATAAAAGAATTCATCAATTAATTGATGAATTCTTATTGAGTTACTTAAATTTAAGGTTCCAAGCCGCTTGTTGATTAATCCCGGACTCTTTCTTAATCAGTTTAGCGGTCTTTTCGGTCTGATAGGCTTTCACTAATTCCTTGATTTTCTTGCTATGTTCGTCGCGCTTCTTTGCGGCAATGAAGTTGACCCACTTATGCGAATCCTTGGTAAATGGCGCCGTATAAATGGCCTTCTTGGGACTCAGGTTCGAACTCTCAGCGAAGTTCCCGTTCACAACGGAAGCTCCCGCTGAATTCAGTAATCGTGGCGTTTGCGAGGCGTCAACTTCCTTAATCTTCAGGTTCTTCGGATTACTAGTAATGTCCTTGACGGTGGTGAACGCCTTTTTCGGATTTAACTTAATTAATCCCGCACTCTGGAGGACGTGTAAAGCCCGGGACTCGTTGTTAGTGTCGTTTGGCACCGCAATGGAAGTTCCACTGGAAATTTCACTGACTGACTTAAACTGATTGGAATAAATTCTCATTGGCTCAATCACGGTATCCCCAACCGGAACAATATCAGTGTGGTGGACGTCATTCCAATTGTCCAAAAATGGGTAGTTTTGGTAGGCATTCACATCAATGTCTCCGTTAGTCAGAGCGTTGTTAGGCTGTGAATAATCGGTAAACGTCTGAAACTGAACGTTTAGGCCGTACTTATCCTTGGCGTCTTTAGCTACTTCGTTCCAGATGGCCTGTTCCTGTTTGGATCCGGCCATGATGCCAACGGTAATGGTGTTCGCTTCCGCTTCTGATTGGTGGAAAAAGCTGAAGTATCCGGCGATTCCAATAAACAATATAATTCCAATCCAAATTAAGTATTTAACCCATCTTCTCATCTGCGTTCCTCCCATTTATTAACCAAACAAAAAAAGCATCCATCCTGTAAAAAGGACGAATGCTTTCGCGGTACCACCTTAGTTCATAGTCGTCTCACAACGACTACCTCAACGGTTACTTGTAAAAATAACCGGTCCATGATATCGGCGGCATCCCGTCACCAGCTCACGATTCACTGGTGAAAACTCCAAGTCCATCTTCAACAACGTTAACTCATCTCATCGCACCAGCCTGAGACTCTCTTTGAGTTTCTTCTGCCTACTCAACTTTTCCGTTTAGTTAATTTATTGTTTTTAATGGTCGTTACTTTACATGCTTTAAAACTCAATGTCAATCATTTTTAAGAAAAAATAGAATAACTTTTAAAGTTATTCTATAATAACGATATTAACTCACAAGGGGGAATTACCATCTCGAAGTTCATACATAAACATTTTACGCTATTTTCAATGATTTTATTTTTAATTCTAAGTGTGGCAATCAGCAGTCCGTATTTCTTTGGCAATCCAATCCTACCACGCGAAGACATGCAGTTTCATCTGGCCCGGGCGTACGAGAGTTACATCCAGGTTCAACACGGTGGCATCCTACATATGATACCAGGGATGATGACGAAAACTTTTGTCAAAGTTGGTTATCCGCTAAACGGGTTCTATCCGATTTTTGCCGTCTTACCTGAGGCCATGATTCATCTGGCCATTAAAAATCCGTACACATCCTACTTACTTTACCTAATACTAATCAACTTTCTGGTATTTATCTCCATGTATCTAGCAACCTGGAAAATTACCAATCGGAAACTGACTGGGCTCGCATCCGCCATCATCTACGGTTTATCGACGTATCTAACGTTCGACCTCTTTGTGCGCTTTGATGTGGCTGAAGGAATGGCGTTTGTCTTTCTGCCAGTGGTTCTCTACGGAATTTATCAAGTATGTATCAAAAACGATCGTCAGTGGTGGGTCTTAAGTATTGGATTAACATTTTTAGTCTTAACCCACCTCTTGTCGTTTTTAATTGCCGGTACCTTTGCCGCCATGACGATCATTATTATCATGTTAAACCATGATTCATTGAAACTTAAGGTGAAGCGAGGCCTAGCGCTAATCGCCGCTGCCGTCGGAACCTTTTTTCTGTCAACTTTCTTTTTACTGCCATTAATTCAGAATTACCACTACGACCAAGAAATTTCCATCATGAAGTGTCGCCTCCAAGACATGAGTATCCCGGTCACCAATCTGTTTTTTGGTCCCACTCCGAACGGACCGTGGCAGTACGGCGCTGGCATTGGCATTGTCGGACTAATGATCATCATTTTGCTGTTCGTCTTCTGGCATCGAATCGACCTGTTCTCTAGATCAATGACGGTCCTCTCACTGCTCTTTCTGCTTTTTAGTTCGAATCTTTTTCCGTGGGACCTTTTGCAAAAGTGGGTGGGAATGATCCAATTCCCATTCCGTTTTCTGATCATCACCACCGTTCTATTAGCGTTTTTAGGCGGAGAAATCATCACCAAGATTTTTGCCAAAAACAATTCTACGGGAGCTCTCTTGCTTTTAGGCGTCTTAGGACTTAGCCTGTGTTCATCACTTGCCACCAATTTGCAGCTCAAATCGTGGGAACCTCAGGCTTCTTCACCACAGGAATTTGAAAAGGTGGGAAAATCGGCCGTTTATTGGGACTACCTCCCTCATGCTTCCGATTCACTAGAACCGCTACTCAAAGAACACTCTATTTTAAAAATGAATCCAAATCAGAAGGGCTTAAAACAAAAGCAACGGACTACCTCGTACAATCAAATTGAGTACCAGTTAGACGCTGAAAGTGCCACCAGGGTTCGTTTGCCAAATGTTTACTTCCCTGGCTACGTAGTGACCGTTAACAATCAGGCCGTTCCAATTAAAGTAGACCAAAAGCGTGCCATCCACATTCCCGTCAAAAAGGGAGCAAACACCATCAAATTGACGTATCACCGCACCCGCGTTCACATCATTGGGATTTGGATCAGCGTTATTTCTTGGTTACTTTTACTGGGATACCTTGGGCTGGCATTTTACAAAAAACATTTTAAATAAACGAAAATGGGACTCACGTGACGTGAATCCCATTTTTTAATAAAAAAGAACCGAAGCAATTACTCCGGTTCTTCCCTGGCTTATTAATCTCTTATTCTATTTTTCAACTTGATTGTTGGTCGTAACTTGACCATCAATCATTTCACCGTCATCTTTTAACTGTAAGAAGTTATTCTTGAAATCAAGTTTTAGACCTGGTCCGAAGAAAGTCATATCATTCTTGCTGGTTAAAACGTCAGCACCTTGATTGTTTTCAAGTTTAACATCATAGTCTGATGGTGCTTTTGAAACACCAACAACTTGAAAGGCATCTCCAACGGTGCAAGCACCGCCGGCACCTTCAGAGAAGTTATTTGATCCGTCATTTGCGGCCAACAGGTATGCGTTAGCACCTGCTAATCTTTTCTTCATGTAGGCCATTGCGTCATCAGTAATTGTTAGTTTCATATTTATAACCTCCTATAAGTGATTCAGAAATGAACCTCTTCAAATCTTCACTATTTATGATAGCAGGAATTCACCATAACGCAAGTAAAATGTACACAACTTAATTTTAAAGGGTCAATCAGTTCTTTCCCCTTTATATTAGTCTCTTAATGGGTTATTATAGTGTCAGAAACAAGTCCAATCCGCTTAACAGGATTAGAAATGTAGAGGTGTATATTATATGGTTATGTATAAAGATCTTGAAGGCAAGACGGCCGTAATCACTGGAGGAGACTCAGGGATTGGTGCTGCCATTGCTGAACGTTTGGGTCAAGAACACATGAACGTGGTTATTAACTACCACAAAAACGAAGATGCAGCTAACCAAGTTGTTGAAATCGTTGAAAAAAACGGTGGCCACGCCGTTACTAAGCAAGGCGACATTGGCGATGATGCTGGTGCTGAATCATTAGTACAAGCCGCCGTTGATTCCTTTGGTGATTTGGACGTTTGGTTCAACAACGCTGGGATGGAAAAGAAGACCCCTACAAACGAAGTTACCCTTGAAGAATGGGAAGCAGTCGTTAACGTTGATTTGACTGGTACTTTCTTGGGTACTAAAGCTGCTTTAAACTACTTCTTAAAGCACAACAAGAAGGGTAGTATCGTTCAAACTTCATCAGTTCACCAACAAATTCCATGGCCGACATTTGCAAGTTACGCTGCAAGTAAGGGTGGCGTTAAATTATTCACCGAAACTGCCGCAATGGAATTTGCTCAACAAAACATTCGAATTAACTCGATTTGTCCTGGTGCCATTAACACCCCAATCAACGCCAAGAAGTTTGCTAATCCTAAGACTTACGAATCAACTGTTAACATGGTTCCAATGCACCGGATTGGTAAACCTTCCGAAGTTGCAGCTGCTGCCGTTTGGTTAGCTTCTGACCAAGCTAGCTACGTTACTGGAATCTCACTTTACGTTGACGGTGGAATGACCTTATACCCATCATTTCAAAATGGTAACGGTTAAAATTATCAACCAAAAAGACTACGAATTCAAATTCGTAGTCTTTTTTTGTCTAAAATACCTTTAAAATTCTTTTGATTAACTCATTAATTCCGTGCCATCCAAACAGGACGCATGCGACAACTAATCCAACTCCTTCAAAAAAGAGGACCAATCGTTCTCTTTGATCCAGGATAAAATACGCAGCAATTACCCCGATTACAAGTAAACACGCAACTGTTAGTCTAATTTTGGCTTTAATTGGTCCTCATCTCCTCAGCATTCGTGTTTTAATTTTACCAATCATTTCACCAAATTCAACTACTTAAAATACTGCTGAGAAAAGTTGACGACTTTTTGCGTATACGCATCTGGATCCTGACTCCGACCTTCAATATGGCCAGCACCCTTAATGATCCAGATTTGTTTTGGACCAGCATCGTTCTTGTAGTTCTCATAGGCATTTTTAACGGGGACAAACTTGTCAACATCACCGTGAATGATAAACAACGGAATCTGGTTGTGCTTCAGGGTCTTCTTCGTGTTCCCATCATTCATGTTATACTTCGCAAACATTCTTACATAGAGATTAACGGTCGGAACCAGTGGAAAACTCGGAATGTTAAATAGCCGCTTCAATTGGCCACCCAACTCCCCTTCGACACTGGCATAACCACTGTCTTCAATCGCAAATTTCACGTTACTTGGCATTTTTGGTAAAGAGTACATGACGGCCGACGCCCCCATGCTTGTCCCAAATAACCCTAATTCGCCATCGGGGTGGTCATAATTGAGCACTCGAGCCCATTTTTCCAGGTTAGTGGCGTCTTTGACACCGTACCCGATGTATTTACCACCACTGCCGCCAAACGACTGGTTATCCGGTGCAAGAACATTATAACCGGCATCATGAAAGATTTTTATAAAGGATTCCATCTCTTCACTATTACTACCGTACCCGTGAACGACAATCATCGTCTTGTTGGTTGGTTTTTCCGATGGGACGTATCTAGCAACTAGATTGGTCCCATCACTCGCCTTTTCGTGTAGAACCTGTGCGTGATTATCACTAAACCACTCGGTATCGGGCGTTCCAGCATTTTCGTTGTACAAGCTGGCTAGTCCCGTCTTCCCAAAGGCAAAGTTAAACAGGAGATAGCCAACCGCCAAATCAAGGATGACTGCGAAAATGACAAAGAAGAAAGCCGTCACTCCAGTCCATTTCAGTATTCTTTTCATTGGCCTTGCTCCTTTCTAATTGATTTTCACTTTTAAAAATGATTTTAATAAGTCTATGTACTATCTTAGTGGAGGTCAGACACAATGACACAAAAAAGGTTTAGTTTAGTGAAAAATTAATGAAAATAAAATACACCTATGAAAACCATAGGTGTATTTGTGCTTGTATAAGGATAAAATTATTAATTAGCTAATATGTTTATTAATTAGAATTGCTACCTGAACCTTGCTGGCTCGAATTCTGCTTCTCAGAGTCTGGTGTAACATCCTTCCAATCACCCTTAGTTCCATCATCGTTAATCAAGTCCGTCTTAAGCGTACTAATGTTAGTAAATACCTGCCACATGATAATGGCCATCACAATGTGTGAAATCCATCCCACAATTGGAATGACCGCGATTATCGACAAGACAATCCCAACGATAAATCTTGGTTTGATGTTATCCATCTCAGCCTTAACTTTACCATCACTTAAAGAACTCACCATCTGCGAACTGATGATGAAACAAGTAATGTAGAGTCCTAATAGCACCAAGAGTGGAACCCAAAGCATGCTGACAATGATGATCCCACCGAGGATTGGAAACAACAAAACCGTTTCAATAATTGAAATTACTAGGGTTAGAACATACAAGAAGTCTAACTTTTGAACAATATCTGATTTCTTCATAAATTCCTCCAATTAAATCTTTTCTATATTATTATTTTACCCTAAAATCGAATTCATTTGGGGAAATTAATCGTGATACAATTGGTGTAATTGCTTAATGGAGATGAACAACTTGCCGAAACGCACACACCACATTGATTTTTCAGACATTCGATACGTTCTCTTTGCAACCATTATTGGAACGCTGACGGGTGCCGTAATTGCGTCTTTTCGTTACCTAATCCAGGTCGCTTTAAAATGGTCGCTTACAATTTATCATGGACTTGACCACAATCTCAATCTTCTGTGGTTGGTAATTCCCACTTTCTTACTCATCTCAATCGTGACCGGTCTTATCATGAAGGGCGATCCTGACGTTAAAGGCTCCGGGATTCCACAGGTTGAAGCTCAACTTGCGGGCAACATTGAAACTAATTGGGTCTCTGTCTTATGGCGGAAATTTGTCACTGGTGTCCTAACCGTTGGAACCGGAATTTTCGTTGGACGAGAAGGACCTTCCGTTCAGTTAGGTGGTGCCATTGGTCAAGGAATTGCCCAGGGATTTAAAGAAGACGGTTCTGAGCGGCGATTGATGATTGCGACCGGAGCAGCCTCAGGACTGTCGGCCACCTTTAGTGCACCACTAGCAGGGACGTTCTTCGTCATGGAGGGCGTTTACCGCAATTTCTCCCCCGCCGTTTGGCTTTCGTCACTCACGGGGTCAATCTGTGCAAACTTTGTTTCCTTAAAAGTTTTCGGCTTAAAACCCATTCTGCCCATTTTCTACAGTCACATTTTTCAACTGCAGAACTACTGGCAACTGATTATCCTAGGTATTATTCTGGGTGTCCTAGGCTACGTCTATAACCTAGGTCTACTGGACCTGCCAAAGTGGTTCGCTAAGATTAAAATTATTCCATGGTACTTTATGTGTGCGATTCCGATTTTACTAGTTATTCCCGTTGGAATGTTCTTTCCGACCACCATCGGAAGTGGTAGTCGGGTCATCATGACCGTTGCTACCCACAACGTGCCCTTAACCGCCATCTTTGTCTTCTTAATCGTCCGGTTTGTCTTCGGATTAATTACGTATGGTGCTGGAATTCCAGGTGGCTTCTTCATGCCGGTCTTAGCAGTTGGATCACTGATTGGTGCCGCTTACGGTGGCTTTATGTCACAGACTGGACTACTTGGTTCCGGGTACGTCAATAACTTGCTGATTTTCGGGATGGCCGGCTACTTTGCGGCTGTCAGTAAGGCGCCTTTTACCTCGATTATGCTAATAACCGAACTGGTCGGTAACACCAAGAACTTCATGGCGTTAGCGCTCGTGGTCCTCATTTCGTACGTCGTTGTCGACATGCTGGGTGGTCAACCAATCTATCAAGCCTTAGCGGAACGATTGACAGCCATTAAGACGTATTTCAACGCTGACAGCAAGACGGACAAGATTCAGGTCCCGGTCTACGAATTCAGTTCAATTGAAAACAAATTAGTCAAAAACATCCACTGGCCGAACCACTCCATTCTAATCACAATTAGTCGGGGTAATCTCCACATCATCCCTAATGGAAACACTAAGATTAAAGCCGGTGACACGCTGATCGTCCTCGCCCATCGAGATAACATCGGACCCGTTAAGAAACAGCTGGTAAAAATGGCGATGGAAATTGATGAATAAACACACTCAATTTATTTGTTATTTAGTGCCCTCTCCATATTCACTATTTTTAATTGATTAGAATTATTAGTAGATGTATCTGAAACAATCCTGATTGCTTTTTTGGGATTATTATATAATTTATATTTACACAATGTATCCATTAAAATTCCAGAAACTTTTGGAGCTGATAACGATGTTCCATCAAAATAAGAATAATTATTATCATTAGTGGTTGTTAAAACGAATTCATTCATAAATAATTTTTTATCGTAAAACACTTTAGGCCCAACTTTATCTAAAAGTCTTTCATCCCCTCCCGGAGCAACCAAATAATATCTTTTATTATTAGAATAGTAATTAGAAAATGAAGATAGCAAGCCATCTCTTGACGATGAAGTTACTTTTACAACTCCATTTATATTCGATGGATAATCTTGTACTCTACCAATTACATTTTTCATGGGATTTTGTTTCTTATACAACAGTTCAAGTTGTCGGGAATCATCCTCGTTTATTCCATCATTTCCCATAGCAGCTACAACTAAAACATGGTGATGGATAGCATATCTAATAGAACGTTCATATCCAATCCGATCAGCTTTATTTAGGTTTCCACTATCTACGTATTCACCAAGACTTAAATTTATTAGCTTTACATGGTCTTTTGTCGCAGACAGTATAGCTTGAGTTATCCAAGAAGTTTCCCCTTTCCCATTACTATCAAAAACTCGATATGAACTCAATTTAACTCCAGGAGCTGTTCCCTTTATGCTACCATTTGCTGCAATTTGTCCAGCAACTTCTGTTCCGTGCCCAAAATCATCCTGAAAATCACTTTTATTTCCAGTTTCTTTTGGATCATTTCCATTTACTCCACCTTTCCTAACAAAATTTCTATTGATATTACTTTTACACTCTTTTAAAGATGGATTATCAAAATCGATTCCAGAATCAATAATAGCGACTTTATTATTTTTTAAACTTCTAGGTATTAATTTATATCCCATTCCATTGTCAGTGATTTGTTTCATATCCCATTGATAATTAGTTAAATCAGGAACATTATTTTTTAAATTGGCCTTACCATAATTTGTTTCATTCGAAATTTTATTAGTTTGAACTTTTGATATAAATGCTATATTTTTAATTCTCTTGATAAAATCACTATTAGTGAACTTAATATTATAGTATCCAATCTGTGGTGAAGAATTATTAATTACAACTTTATTTTGTTTATCGGCAGTAGAAAGTAACGTACCTAATTCAACATTATTACTGGAACTCTTACTACTAACAGAATAAGCATCATTTTCTGATCCTAAAACGTTTAATTGTAATATTAAAAAAACAACCAGTGAACAAATAAATAATCCTAATCCCTTGCTAACTTTCACTATCAATCAATATACCTTTCAAATCGTTGCATAATAATTCAATATTAGGAACCACAAACTGCTTATTAATAGAATGAGCCGCCACTTCATATGCATCCATTGAGACAGGCCCAATGAAATTATAATTTAACCTTTTTAATTTTTTATAATTGTCTTGAACAATTGGATTTAACCACATTCTTTTGTTCATATTAGGACAAATTATTAAATTACTTCCAAAAGATAAAGCTACCGTAGAAAGTAAATCATCTGCAATTCCATTGGCTAACTTACCAATAAAATTAGCCGTGGCAGGTATAATAATGAATGCATCTGCCCATTCACAAATACTAATATGATTATTTTCACTCAGATCTTCATTACCATCCAAATAAACTTTCTCTGAAAACAACTTTAATGTACTCTTATTAATCATAGTACAAGCAGATCTTGTAGAAATAACTCTTATATGTGGAAAAACAAATCCTAATTGTGCTAGATAATCGTTAATTTTTAAAACGTCGGCAGAACCAGTAATACCTACTAGCAAGTTCTTATATTTCATAATGATCCTTTCATAAAGTTAAATTATTAAAAAAATGTTGCTCCATTTGGTGGTCTTACAAGATTGATCAATCAGCTCACTTAGCAATAAAATAATACCTGCACTTCCCTCCAGTAAACTGATATTATTCTTTTTGACACTTCCATCTAAATTTAAAAAACCAAATTCATATTTACCCGAATAACAATTAAGTAGATCGGAAGTTAATTTATCAATAACAACTTCAGTTTCTTTATTATGATATAAATTATCGTTAATACTTTTTAATACCATAAGAAGCCCTGCTTTTCCGTGACATACTATTGGAGAATTTAAATATTCATTGTAATGATTGAGAACAAACTTAAGAACTTCAACTCCATTATTAAAAACTTCATTGTCATGAAGGATTTTTCCAGCTAGTAGTAAAGTATAGGAAATTACAGAGTTTCCATAGCACCACCCATTTCTATAAACGAATTCTTTATCTACATAAACGTTCATATTTGGAGGTTCTCTAGGAAAAAAGTACATGTTACCATTATCATAACGTTTAAATTTCATGATCTCTTTTATCATAGAATATATACTATCTTTAATTTTTAACTCTAATTGTGGCATTATTCTTGATTTATAAATTAGACACAATAAAGAAAGTGGTCCTAGTATTCCATGAGCTAAGCCTAAATTATAATTACCTTCTTTATACATCTTTTTATCTACATCCAAAAACTGATTCTCACTACTTATCCAAAATGGCATTCTATTTCTATTAAAATTCGATTGTTCATTACAAAGGCATACAACTATTTTCTTTAACGCTTTAGTTTCTTGAATATTATAATCATGAGAATAGTAATTAATATAAGATAATAAATAATTACCTATTCCAGTTATTCCTTGAATTAAGTCAAATGACTGTGATTTAATAGAATGATTTGACATTTGCTTTAATTTACAATCAAGATTACTAGTTATTAGTTGATTTAATGTTTTTAAAATTTTAGAAGTATTATGATTCAATCCATCAGAAATTAGAAACGCATAAGCAATACCACTAATACCCGAAAACAATGAAAGATCTAATTGTTTTCTAACAAGCTTTCCCAAAATATACTTCTGTATTAATAAAGATTTCTCATGATCTCCTAATGTAGAATACAAAACTAGTTCACCACTGAATCCATATGACAGTGATAAATCTATATTATGCGAATTACTTTTTATTTCGTTCCATATTTGATGAGAACATTCATCTATGATCTGAGATGCTATAATTTTTTTATTTAACATATTTCATACCCCGAGAAAGCACATTAATAAGAGTTAAAACTTTTCCTTCGGCGTTTTGATCTATGCCAAATAACCTATTATTATGCATGTGAATATAACTATCAATAATTCTTACAATTCTGTCTCTATTTAAACTATTGAATGAACTTTGATTAGATTGAATCTTATTAGATGATTCTTTAATTTTTAAAAATATTAATGGATAGTTTTTACTCAACATTTTTTTACCATCTTTAAAATACTTAAAAGCAAGTTTTGACACAGTGTGAACTGATTTTTTACGATCTGACGTAGTAAATTGATCCGTATGCTTAGCAATTTCGGCATATGAAAATCCAAATGAAGAATAAACTTCCATAGAATATATTGCACTTAAAATTATTAACTTGTTATAACTTAAGTTATAATTAAGTACTTCAGTTACAAGTTCACTGTCTAACATAAAAATATTTTCTGCTAAATTTAAAGCCTTTTTGCCCCCATATCGATATACTTCTGGAATATATCGCTTATATACAAAATCACTAACTAATCCATTGTTATACATAGCTTTAAATAAAATTTCAAAATATTTGTTTATTCTTTCCTTACTCATTAATCCACTATTAATTCTCAATCTAACAGTGTTATTATCGCCATTCTTATATTTAATAAAAAACCATTCTATATTTTTTCCATTTATTTTAGATAAATATTGAATAAATCTAGTTAAATATTCCCTTATTACTTTGTTTTGCAATCCTTTGGGAACATTAATTTCAACATAAAACCATTCAGATCTAATAAACTGACTATATTCATCCCAATCGTAATTATCAATCTGTCCATAGGTACCATTTACTTTCTCATCTTCAGTGTTTATAAATGGTAATACAAGTTCCGATTGATAATAATTATTATTAATTTGTAATGTTGGAGAATACTCAGGATGATTTTTTAAATAATCTTCTGTTAATTTTACTTTTTCATATTTTTGAAAACATTGAAATAACAATGCTCTATCATGTTTATTAAATAGATCTATATTTAATTCATTATCATTTTTTGAAATAAATACATATCTAGGAATTTTTAAAGATTTAACTTCTTTCATTAAAAGGTCTACATCTAGTTTTTCATTATTAATTATTTCATTTTTTGACAAATTCCAGGAAGCCAAATTTATAATTATATTATTCCATTCAATTCTTTGCTCAATCTTATTATTAAAATTAGTACAAACGGGACTAAGGTACTTAGTATTTGCTAATGAAATCTCAATAAGAAATCTATATAAACGTGATGCATAATTAAAATTAAGCATATTATTTGCAGAAAATTTTAATCGTTTTTTGTTTCTTTTCGAATAAAAATATAAACCCTTTAAAGTTGCTCCTACATATATATCATTAACATCTATGCTATTATCCAAATGATTAATTCCTTGAAGTTGTAATTTATATTTTAAATTACTATGGTTATTCATTACATTTCCATTTTTTCCGTACAAGGGAAATTCTGATAACTCTACGTTAATTTCATCATTAGGATAATTCACCTTATTCTGACCAAATGTGATAGTGTTGTTTTCTTTATCATTAAAAAGCGACCAAAAGCGACCGAATGAATTTCCAACACCAAATGATCCCATAACTCCACTTAATAAGATCTTATATTCATTATTTTTATTTTTTAATAGTTTAAAATAAATTTCTCCAGACCGTGGCACTTTATAATTTTTAGATACCATCCTTCTCATAATTCGCCAATCATTATCACATAACACTAAGGAATTACTTCCATTAACAATTTTCTTTATTCCCAAATTATTTAAATATTCTTGGATTTTATTATTTTTACTTATCTTACTTTCTTTATGAAGGGCAAATTCAGATGGATACCCTAATCCAAAAGTTTCATCTAAAACTCGTGTAACATTTACTAACTGACCTACTCCATATTTTTCTATGAAGGACATTAAATATTTAGAAATCCACTTGTCATTAATTGTTGGAGAAATAGATATCATATTACTAGCTAATGCTGTAATTTCATTTGCTAAATCATAACTTAACTTAGGACTTCTTACATAGTCAGAACGTAAGTCAACTTTTAATGTTGAATCTTTTGAATATAAAAATTTCATTTGTTCAATAATTTCTATATAAGTATTGATTCCATTTCCAACTTCATTTTTTTCGTATTTATCAATTAATTTTAAAATCACCTTTAATTTTTTTACTAGGGTAATATTAATATTATTGGTCTCCAATATTTTAACTAACCGAATAAGAGAATCATGATCAAAAAATTTAGGTCTTAACTCTGTTATCAAAATTTCGTTATTTATTAAATTTTGTAAGTACAATTCAATTTCATTACAATCATATTGAGTTAAAGACGTCAATTTATTGATCACTTTACTGATACTAATGGGATTTCTGGTTATTCTTAAAATCATGCTTAATATTTTATTGCTTTTAGTAATAAATCGTCTATCTATTTTAGATAAAGAAGTCTCCCCATAATTTGATTTTTCATCAATAATAAATATATTGCTATCTTGGTAAACTTGATTATTCTTTTGAATCTTAATACAAGAGTCCTTTGAAACTATATCTGAATCGACCATCTTAATAATCGACATTAACCATTTAAAATCAACCGTAACATTTTTAATATAGTGAACTGTTTTAAAATAAAATTCATTATTTTCAGATAAGTATCCTAATGATACCCCCGAAAATAATCCAAAGGGAGTTGGACGATCACTAATACGCTTAGAATATTTAAATAAGCTAGAATCAATTTTATTTAATTGTTTTGGCTTTAAATTTTCTTTATTTACAATATATGCATTTTTAAACAAATTCTGAGAGGCAACTAGTATGCTCTCTTTAAATACGTTGTTATGACTTTTTTTAGCGTTATTCATACAAATAGGCAAAACATTGTTACGCATCATAAAAAAATTTGCTGGAACATATTTCATTTCTATACCTTCCTAAAAAAGGTAAGATACTAACACTGAATTAAATGTTGGCATCTTACCTTTTCTTTCAAAATGTATTAATTAACAGCAATAGCTATTAAAGCTTCCTGTATGAGCACATCCTGGTGTACATAAAAATGCTGATTTAATTCGTGGATCTGAATCAGTTGACTCAACAACTGTTACATCTGAAGAATTTAAATTCAAATCTAAATCTGTATCAACATTAATATCGCCTAACGCATTCTTTAAGGCTTCCATTAATCTCACCTCCCTTACTTTTAATACAAATTAATTGTATTACACTAAATCGTTATTAAAACTTACGATTTATGCATAAACATTACAATTTGTTATATAAAATAGTTTATGTATACAATTAATATAAGATACTAATTAAGGAGGTAACAATCATGAACAACATATTTATAGTTGAAGATGATAAATTGGTATGTTCTATGATGAAAGATGAACTCGTCAAATGGAATTATAAAGTAGCATCCGTAGACAACTGGGATAATATAATTAAAGAAGAAAGCAGTTTTAAACCTGAATTAATAATAATGGATATAACTCTTCCAAAATTTAATGGTTTTTATTGGACAAAAAAAATTCGTCAAAACTCAGATGTACCGATCATTTTTGTCTCAGCTTCTGAACTTGAACCAAATGCAATTAGAGCTATTGAAGATGGTGCTGATGATTATATTTCCAAGCCATTTTCATTAAATTTATTAATGGCAAAAGTTCAAGCAGTTCTAAAGAGATGTCAAACAAAACATCATGATACTGAATTAAACAGAAAGTATAAGATCAACAACTATATTTTTAATCCACTTACAAATGAAATTAGCAAAGAAAAATTAACAACAAAACTAACCCCAACAGAAGGTTATATTTTGAAGATATTAATTATAAATAACAATAGTGTTGTAGATAAAAGAAAAATATTTAGATTATTATGGGAAGATGGAAATTTTATAAATGATAATATTTTAAATGTTAATATGAGTCGTTTAAGAACAAAATTAAAAGATATTGGATTAAAAAACATAATTATTACTGAAAGAAATCATGGTTACATGATTATAGGTAATTGCAAATGAAAAATTATCTATTTTATTGGATAAAATTATTATTTGAACAAAAATCAATAATTTTAACATATTTATTCATAATCATAATGATGGCTTTATTATGTAATTTATATGATATTACATTAAAAATAATATTAGATCTTGTTCGATTTACTTGGATTCCTATACTAATTGTCATTTTTTATAGAATAATTATCGAAAACAAGCAAATAAAAAAAGCACAAAATTATTCTTCTAATAAAAAATTAGAACAAAAGGGAGATACTCTTGTTCTAAAAAGATACAAGGAACTTATCTATAAAATAGAATCAGAAAAATCTTCAATTAAAAATGACACTATAAATTTAATTAAAAATAATAATGACTACATAATGATGTGGAGTCATGAAATGAAAACTCCGCTTACAGAATTAAATTTGCTCGCAGAAAAAAATGACCATATCGATAGCAATGACACCATTTTAAAGATATCAATTATAAAAAATGATTTAGACTCACTACTAACATATGAAAGACTAAATACATTTAACCATGATTTAAGATTTTGTTGGATAAACTTATATAAGATCATTTTAGAAATATTAAAAGAATATTCTGTATTTTTTATTAACAAAGATATAACACCTAAAATTCTTGTTTCAAAAAAATTATCAATATTAACAGATAAAAAATGGCTTGAATTTATAATAAAACAAATAGTATACAACGCTATAAAATATAGCGATTGTTCTACTACAATCATATTTAGTTTTAAAAACAATACTCTCTCTATAACGGATCAGGGTAAAATTATTGAAAAAAGTGATTTATTAAGATTATTTGAACCTGGATTTACCGGTAAAAATGGAAGAATTAACCAATCTTCTACTGGAATGGGATTGTATCTATCAAGAAAAATATCCAAGATATTAAATATTAATTTATCAATCGAATCTAAATATAAGAAAACTATAGTTAAAATGTCTTTTTTAAACTCACAAATACGAATTAAATAATACTGTAAACATATTACTGAAATGTAAGATTACTCCATAAAAACAATGATTTATAATTATTTATATCACTTAACTTGAAG
The DNA here is from genome assembly GCF_059901065.1 of Fructilactobacillus sp. X7R7C1. Classification (NCBI taxonomy): domain Bacteria; kingdom Bacillati; phylum Bacillota; class Bacilli; order Lactobacillales; family Lactobacillaceae; genus Fructilactobacillus; species Fructilactobacillus sp. X7R7C1. Next base: position 271,259 of record NZ_JBWXVF010000001.1, on the reverse strand, counting down.
GAGATTAATATGTGCTTGTTACAGTTAAAAAATATATCAAAAACATTTAATGAAGGAAAAAAACAAAAGATTGCATTAAAAGACATCTCATTAAAGGTAAATAATGGTGACTACGTAGCTATAATGGGTGAGTCCGGAGCAGGTAAATCTACACTATTAAATATAATTGCAACTTTAGAAAAACCAACTAGTGGAACAATTAGATTAAACGGAACATTAACTTCCAAATTATCTGAAGAATCGTCTGCAAAATTTAGAAGACAAAATTTAGGATTCATATTCCAAAATTTTGACTTATTAGACACTCTTAATAATCGCGATAATATCTTCTTACCCTTAGTACTATCAAAAGTTGACTATGCCACAATGACAAAGAGATTAATACCAATAGAAAAGGGACTGGAAATAAAAGACATCCTAAACCAATTCCCATATGAAATTTCTGGAGGACAAAAGCAAAGAATAGCCACTGCAAGAGCCTTAATTACTCATCCAGAATTAGTATTGGCTGATGAACCCACCGGAGCATTAGATTCACACAATTCATCACGACTAATGAATATATTAGATAAAATCAATAATAATGGACAAACTATCCTATTAGTCACACATAGTGCCATTACAGCTAGTCATTCAAAAAAAGTTTTATTTATAAAAGACGGAATCATCTATCACAAAATAAACAAGGGAGATTTATCACAAGACGAATATACAAAAAAAATCACTGATACTATCACCTCACTTTTAACCAAGAGAGGTGAAAAATAGTTATGCTATACATAAAATTAGCTATCAATAGCATTTCAAATAATATAAAACAATATTCAATTTTTACATTATCTGGGTCTATCTTATTTAGTATTAATTTTATATTTTTATGTATTTTAAATGATAAAAATTTAACAGATGGAGAAAATGGTAATATTTTACAAGATATGATCAAGCTTGGAACTATTTTTATTTTTTTTATTTCTGTCGTGTTTGTTTTGTATTCAAATAGTTTCTTAATGAAAAATCAAGTTAAAGAATTGGGCTTGTATAATATTCTAGGTTTAACCAAAAAGAATCTTGCGTCAATGCTATTGATTGAAGATATTATTTTATTTTTAATTAATATCGTATTAGGTGGACTTATCGGAATTACATTCGTTAAATTATCATTCTTATCTCTAAAGAAACTTATAAATATTGATTCCATTAATATCTCAATTCTGGACATAATATGCTCACTATTATGTGTAGCAGTTTTCTTCATTTTCTTATATTTAATAATATTCACATATAATTGGATTCATATAAAGCATCTACAGCCAATTGAATTACTCAAATCATCATCATCAATTGAAAAAGAGCCAAAAAATCATTTAGTATTGGGACTTATTGGACTTCTATTACTTAGTAGTGGCTATTTTATTTCTATAACAACTGTTCCAAATACAGGAGCATTTATAAAATATATCTTTGCAATAATACTAGTCATAATGGGAACCTATATAACATTCACAGTTGGAATTATAACCCTATTAAAAGTTCTAAAGAGTAATAGTAAAATTTATTATTCACCAAATAAATTCATTCCTATTTCTGGGATGTTGTATAGAATGAAACAAAATGGAATAGGACTAGCAACAATATGCTTATTGTGTTCATCAATTCTTGTTGTCACAGTCACAACAATTAGTCTTTATATGGGACAAAAAACTTTACTAAAAGAATGGAACCCATATGATATTATGATAACTTCAACTGAAAAGCCAGATAAACAATCTAAACTTCAAATTTATGATAATGCCAAAAAAAATAATGTAAAGATACATCATATTAATATTTTAACTTCCACTATACCAACAATTGGATCGTTATCCAAAAACAAATTCAAGCCCCAAACTATTAATAAAGCAACAACTTCATTATCCACCCTTACAATTAATAATTATAATAAATTATCCAACAAACATATTACTCTACAGAAAGGTCATGCCTTAATATATTCACCAGGAATTTCGCAAAACTTAAATAATATTATTGTCCATAATAAAAAATATAAAGTAAAACATATAAAGCGATTTAATATGTCATTTAATTATCAACATTCAACATTCAATCCTATCTTTTTAATTGTTCAAAATAAGCAAATAGCCACAAACATAAATAATAAACCATGGATCTACACAGAAGGATTTGATATTGAAGGATCTAACAAGAATAAAATGACTTTTTCATCTTCATTGCAAAAAAAATTAAACATTGATCCCGGCTTATATTCATCTAAACCAAAAATGCAAAAAATGTTTAAAGAAACCTTTGGAAGCTTATTATTTGTGGGATTGCTCATAAGCATTGTTATGGTTTTAGCTGCTGCTTTAGTTATATATTACAAGCAATTGTCTGAGGGAATTTCGGATAAAGACAATTTTATTACAATGAGAAAAGTTGGATTAAGTTTCAAAGAAACAAAAAGTGCCATCAATAGTCAAATGATAATGATATTTATGCTACCAATATTAGGAGCCATCATTAATTTTGGATTTGCACTTCCCGCAATAAAAAATATTTTATCGGTTTTTTCAATGTATAATAAAAATATTCTTGTATACACTAGTATATTAATGATATTAATTTTAACTTTACTATATGCAATATTTTATAAATTCACTACAGTTATATATCAAAATATAGTAAATGATTAACCAAAACATATATTCCTTATCTCTTTAACAACTAACCAAAATGGTTAGTTGTTTTTTCTTTGTCATCATTAAATTAATATTCATTGAAAACGATTACATAACCTGCTAACCTTAAATTAAGAGTTGTAACTACAAGGAACATTTATGAAAGTTGGTGCACACATGGAAAAAAACGTTTTAGGAATCGACCTCGGCACGGGATCGGTTAAAGTCACTGCCGTCAATAAGCTGGGCGACATTGTGGGACAGGAGTCAACGTCGTATCCAAACCCGCAGCCAAAACCCGGATGGAGTGAACAAAATCCCAATGATTGGGTCAATGGCACGATTGCGGCCATCAGAAAATTAATCAACGACGATAATGTTGATCCAGAGTCCATTAGTGGAGCTAGTTTCTCAGGTCAAATGCATGGACTAGTCTTGTTGGACAAAGATAATCAGGTCATCAGACCAGCCATCTTGTGGAACGACACTAGAACCACTAAACAACGCAAAGAGATTGAGGATAAACTAGGGAAGCGATTCGTCGAAATCACCGGTAATCAACCACTGGAGGGCTTTACCATTACCAAACTTCTCTGGGTCAAGGAAAACGAACCGGAGAACTGGGCAAAAGTAAAAACCTTCCTCCTACCAAAAGATTACCTGCGCTTCAAGATGACTGGTAACATTGCGGTCGACTTTTCTGACGCTACCGGAACCACCCTCTTAGACATTCACGATAACAAGTGGAGCCTCGAAATCTGTAAGGCCTTGGGAATTCCCGAGAAAATCCTGCCGCCACTAATTCAGTCCATTGACTACGCGGGAAACGTCATCCCCGACTTCGCCGATCAAGCCGATATGTCAACCATTACCAAGGTCTACGGTGGAGCCGCCGACAACTCAGCGGGAGCAGTTGGAGCGGGCATCATGTCACCCAATAACGCGCTGGTCAGCGTCGGAACCTCGGGCGTGGTCCTACATCATGAGGTCGACCTCTCAACCGACTATGGTGGTCGCCTGCAAATGGAAGACCATTCCATTCCGAACACCTACTATTCAATGGGTGTCACGCTGGCCGCTGGTGATTCTTTGACCTGGTACAAGAACACCTTCGTTAAAGACGAAGACTTTACCGAGATGACTAATGAAGCAGGTAAATCTCCGATTGGATCCAACGGTCTGTTATTTACCCCTTACATTGCAGGGGAACGAATGCCTCACGCTGATTCGCAAATTCGCGGGAGCTTCATTGGAATTGACCGCACCCAGGTCCGACGCGACTTCACTAGAGCCGTGATGGAAGGGATCACCTTCAGTCTCCAAGATATCCTTACCATTTACGCCGAAATGGGTGCGACCATTGATCACGTTACTTCCATTGGTGGCGGCGCTAAAAGTTCCGTCTGGACCCAAATGCAGGCGGACATCTTCGACAAACCCGTCATCACCCTCGCAAACGAACAGGGACCTGGCATTGGAGCAGCCATGATTGCGGCTGTCGGACTTGGTTGGTTCACCGGCTTTCCCGCCTGTGCCGATCAGTTCATCAAGTTCGGTAAGACCTACGAACCAATTGCCGCTAACGCTGATAAATACGCTAAGATTTTTAAAATCTATCAACAAATTTATCCCCAAACGAAAAAAATTAGTCATGAATTACAGGATTTACGTTAATTCAAACCCCAAAATAAAAGGATGCAGCCTAGGCTGCGTCCTTTTTACTAGTGAAACGGGTTTTAATTAATCCGATCAGAGCCGGAAGTAACGTAATCAAGATAATTGATAAAATCACGGCCGAAAAGTGTTCCTTAACGAACGGAATGTTGCCAAAGAAGTATCCGCCACCACAACATAGTGCGACCCATGCCACACATGCGGTAATGTCATACTTCACGAACTTTTGGTAACTGTAGTCACTGCTGGCAGCGACGAACGGAACGAACGTCCGCACAATCGGCATGAAGCGACCAAGTAGGATGGCCCATGAACCATACTTATCAAAGAACTGATGGGCTTTCTCAAAATCCTTGGGCTTAATTAACCGACTCAAATACTTATTGTCAGTAATGGCTAGGCCAACTTTTCTTCCCAAGAAGAAATCCAGTGAGTCCCCCAAGGCGGACGCCAGAAAGAACAAAATCACAAAAATCCAAACGTTTAAATCATTGGTACTAGCGGCGGCCAAGGCGGCGGCCGCAAACAAAAGTGAATCACCCGGCAGAAATGGCATGATCACGGCGCCGGTTTCGATGAAGATAACCGCAAACAGGATCAGATAGGTCCAATTGCCAAACATGTTGACGAGTGTGACTAGGTGGTGGTCAATGTGAAGCACAAAATCGACTAAAAAACTCATATAATTAATCCCCACTTAAATTTAGTTATTTTCTAATTTTACCAAAATGCCGCTAGTAAGGATAGCCACGGAGCACCTATCGGCTTCTATTTAAACTAAAATTAATGAATATCAAAAAGACGACCGAACTATCTGAAAGTTCAATCGTCTTTTAATTTTTCCAAATTTAATTACAATTTCGGTTGAATCAGTAAGATGACCCCAATGACGGCCACCACTAGAATGGCAATGGCAAAGTAGCGTTCGTACTTACCAAAGATTGGTTGACCCGGTGCGTACTGTTTTCGAGCGTACATAAACAGTGGGATTCCCAAAGCGTAGATCACGAAGGCAATCGTCAGGTATTCCAATCCGGCGGCGTATCCCATGAAGATGGTTCCTAAAATTGCGAGCGCTGAAACCAAATAGGCACTCTTTCTAGAAACGGATAGCTTATGCCCTTCAGGATTGAACGTTTTCTCATTGCGACTAATCTTGAACAGATACATCATCGAAATCAGGTACGGTGGCACCGTCATCGTTCCCACGATCGTCAGCGTGAAATTAAAGGCCCGCCCCGCAAAATGGGTAAAGATAATGATTAATTGAATGACGATAACCGTCATGAACAGCGAGTGAATCGGAACGTTGTTCTTGCCCATCTTTCTAAAGAACTTCGGGAAGGTCCCGTCCATGGAGGCTGCTCGGGGCATTTCAGATAAAACTAAGACCCACGTCAACCAACTGGATAAGACGGCGACAATGACGCCAAAGGTGATGATTAAGCGTCCCAGTGGTCCCAAAACAATCTGCATCAAAGCTCCGGTTGACGGACTCTGCAGGTTCGCCAGTTGACCGTAACTGCGTAAGCCTAGTGGCAAAATTGAAACCAGCGCATACAGTACCAAACAGATTAAGAAGCCATATTTAGTGGCCTGCCGCACGTCCTTTTGACTCTTGGCGTTACTTGACAGTACCACGGCTCCTTCAACCCCAGAAAAGACCCACATTGTGGTCATCATGGCATTTCGGACTTGGGAAAACAAACTCCCCATGGCCTCATCATTAACCTTTGGTAACGTCTGGGACGCAAACATGTTGGTGGTAAAGGCGTGCCAGTTGAAGACCACAATCATGGTAATGATGAAGATGGCTACAATTGTCAGCATACAAATCGTCCCAAAAATATCGACGTGGCTGGTAACCCGGATTCCCTTTAAAATTAGGTAGGTCATCAGCCATAACACGATGGTTCCCCCAATAATTGAAATCCAGTTATTGCCACCAGTAAACGTCCCAGGCCAAAACGCGTTTAACGTCGACATCAAGAGGACCGAATACGCGGCAACGGCAAACGACTGACAGATCCAGTACCCCCAACTTACAAAGAAGGCGGTAAAGTTGCCAAAGCCAGCGTGGGCATAATGATACAAACCAGTGGTGTACTGTGGTCGAACCTCCGATAGGGTCATAAACGAACGCACAATAAACCAGATAATTAATCCCGATAGCACCCAAGCGATGATTTGGGCAATTGCGCCGGCATGGAGCGCCATGTTTTGGGGCAAATCGTAGATTCCACCACCAACCATCGCTGATAGTACAAACGCGGTCAGACCAATAGTTCCAACCTTTTCTTTTTTACTACTCAAATCTTCACTTCTTTCATCTTGAATTAAAAGAAAAAGGCGATATTATTCGCCCTCTTCTTGATAATTAATCCATTCGCATAATGTTTTTACTATTTAATTTCTTGGCTTCTTTAATCTGACTCTTCATGCTTCGACTCTGAAAGTTGACTTCAACGGAATTCCCGTCGTTACGCAAGTCTTCAGCGGTTTTTAGGGCCTTATCAAGAATCTGATTCTTAACGTCAGCTTCCTTATCTTTCACGTCGGTCGCAATGAAGTAGTCAATCGAATCACTGTCATCGTTAGAGTTCACGATGGTTGCCAACCGTTCCTCACCAAAAGCAAAGCCCACGCCTCCGGTATCTTCTGGTCCCCCGAACTCTTCCACCATGTGATTGTATCGGCCACCAGCACAAATCGTGGTGTAATCGTCACCAAAACTCGGATCCTTGGCCATGATTTCAAACACCGTATCGGTGTAATAATCAAGCCCGCGAACCAACCGATCATCAATGGTGTACGGAATGTCTAAAGCATCAAGGGCCGATAAAACATCATTAAAGTATTGTTTGGATTCATCCGTTAAACTGTCTTCTAATTTCGGAGCGTCAGCAACTAATTGTTGGTCCCCCTTGTCCTTACTGTCTAAAATCCGGAGTGGATTCTGTTTTAAGCGCCGTTTGGAGTCTTCACTTAATTGGTCCTCATACTTTGAGAAGTAGGCTACTAGGACGTCATGGTAACGTTTCCGACTCTCTTCATCACCTAACGTGTTGATTTCAACCTTTAAATCGTTGATGTCGACGCCCTTGAAGATGTCCAGGGCTAATGCAATCGTTTCAGCGTCAATCTGGGGACTGGTAGCTCCGATTGATTCACACCCAATCTGATGGAACTCCCGGTTATGAGTTGCACCCGGACGTTCGTATCTAAACATGGCTCCCATGTAGAAAACCTTAACGGGCTTGGGATGTTCTGGTCCAAACAGCTTGTTTTCAACGAAGGAACGGACTACTCCAGCGGTTCCCTCTGGTCGTAGTGAGATATCTCGCCCACTTTTATCCTGGAAACTGTACATTTGCTTGGTGACGATATCCGAACTATCACCAGAAGTTCTGGTAAAGACGGGGGTTTTCTCAACTAGCGGAGTGCGCATTTCATGAAAGTCGTATCGAGCGAAAACGTCCCGCGCCGTATCTTCGATTCGTTGCCAAACACTGGTCTCATCAGGCAAAATGTCTGACATTCCTCGTACTTTCTTAAATTTGTCATCCATAATATTCCCATCTTTCTATTAATTGTTTAATTAAAATTCTGTCAAATAGATATACGTAGATTTTACCATTATTGAATTACTCTGTCTTGTCCGTCTTTATAAATCAGTCAAGCGCCAACTACATATGATTAAAGTTAACCAAAGAAAAATTGTTCGAGTTGTCATTGATGTTGCAACGTTTTTTATGGTATTCTATTAACAATTTATATAAAACTGAACAATAGGAGGAGTACGATGAAGGATTGGAATTATAAATTCGGGAAACAAGGATTAACATTTGACGATGTTCTCTTAATTCCTGCAGCAAGTGACGTGTTACCAAACCAAGTTGACTTAAGAACGACCTTAGGTAAAAACTTAAAATTAAACCTACCCGTTCTAAGCGCAAGTATGGATACTGTCACAGAGGCACCTTTAGCGATTGCGATGGCTCAAAACGGTGGACTCGGCGTAGTTCACAAAAACATGAGCGCCAAAAAACAAGCAGCTGAAGTTAAAACGGTTAAAAATGCTGAAGTTACCGGTGCCAATGCTGCGGTTGATGACAATGGTCATCTATTAGTAGCGGGGGCCGTTGGGGTAACTAACGATACCTTCGATCGAACTCAATTATTATTTGATGCCGGGGCAGACGCCGTCATCATCGATACCGCCCACGGTCACTCCAAGGGTGTATTAGAAAAAATCGCTGAAATCAGAAACAAGTTTCCAGACAAGACTTTGATTGCCGGAAACATTGCGACCGGTGCTGGTGCTAAAGCTCTCTTTGACGCTGGTGTTGACATTGCCAAAGTCGGCATTGGCCCCGGTTCAATTTGTACCACCCGGATCGTGGCCGGTGTGGGAGTTCCCCAAATTACCGCTGCCTTCGATGCCGCCCAGGTGGCCGCCGATTACGGCAAGCAAATCATCGTTGACGGTGGGATGCAATACACCGGAGACATCGTTAAGGCGCTCGCAGCGGGTGGCAGTGCCGTCATGCTAGGAAGTATGCTGGCAGGTACAACGGAAGCTCCTGGAGACGTTTATACGGGTGCTGATGGCAAGAAGTACAAGGCTTACCGTGGCATGGGCTCACTGGCAGCCATGGAAAATGGCTCTTCTGACCGATACTTTCAGGGCAAGGTCAAAGAAGAAAAGAAACTCGTCCCAGAAGGAATTGAGGGTCAAACCCCATACAAGGGTGACGTCTCAACCGTTCTCTTTCAGATTGCGGGTGGCCTTCGTTCTGGAATGGGTTACACCGGCTCTCACACCATTTCCGACTTAATTAATAACGCTCAATTTGTTAGAATTACTAATGCAGGACTACGCGAATCACATCCCCACGATGTGCAAATCACCAAATCCGCACCAAACTATTCAATCGATAAATAGGAGGAATTTGATGGCAACTGGTACAAAAAAACGTGATTATGATGAGATTTTAGTTCTCGACTTTGGGAGTCAATACAACCAATTAATCACCCGTCGCATTCGTGACATGGGCGTTTATTCAGAACTAAAACCGCACACCATCACTGCCAAAGAAATAAAAGCGATCGCACCTAAGGGCATCATCTTTTCTGGCGGTCCCAACAGTGTCAACGGAAAAGACGCCCTAGACGTCGACCCCGAGATTTTAAACATGGGCATTCCGATTCTGGGAATCTGTTACGGCATGCAACTATTGGCCCACGACTTAAAGGGTGGTCAGACCACCACCGCTGACGACAGTCAGTACGGTCCCGCTCAAATCAAGGTCACAAGTAATGACTCCGGTACCTTTAAAGGACTGGACCCCAATCAAACCGTTTTAATGAGTCACGGAGACTTTGTGACCAAAGTTCCAGACGGTTTCAAAGTCACTGCCACTAGTGAACAGTGTGCCATTTCTGCCATGGAAGACCATGACAAAGACATCTATGCCGTCCAATTCCATCCCGAAGTTAACCTCACAAAACAGGGGAACCAAATGCTGCACAACTTCGTCTTTGATATTGCCCACGCTAAGGATAACTGGTCAATGGACGACTTCATTGAAGATGCCATTACAAACATCAAGGAAGAAGTTGGCGACAAACGTGTCTTACTGGGTCTCTCTGGCGGAGTTGATTCCAGTGTGGTCGCCGTTCTCTTACACCGGGCAATTGGGGACCAACTCATCTCCGTCTTCGTTGACCACGGTCTGTTGCGAAAGAATGAAGCCCAACAGGTCTTACACACTTTGGGCGATGAATTTGGCTTAAACATTGACTTTGTCGATGCTAGTGACGAATTCTTATCCAAACTAAAAGGCGTCACCGATCCCGAAAAGAAACGTAAAATCATCGGGAAAGAATTCGTCGACACCTTCTCAAAGGAAGCCCGCAAATTCAAGGACGTTGATTTCTTGGCCCAGGGAACCTTGTACACCGATGTGATTGAATCCGGAACGGATACTGCGCAAACGATTAAGTCCCACCATAACGTTGGTGGACTACCTAAAGACCTCAAGTTCAAGTTAATTGAACCATTAAACAAACTCTTCAAGGATGAGGTCAGAGAAATCGGTGAAAAACTGGGAATGCCAGACGAGATGGTTTGGCGCCAACCTTTCCCTGGTCCCGGCCTTGCCATTCGCATTATCGGTGACGTGACTCCCGAACGATTAAAGAAGGTCAGAGATTCTGATGCCATTCTGCGTGATGAGTTCAAAAAGGCCGGTCTGGACAAGAAGGTTTGGCAGTATTTCACTGCCCTACCTGGCATTCGGACCGTTGGTGTCATGGGTGACGAACGAACTTATGATGAAGCCATCAACATCCGAGCCGTCAATTCGGTTGATGGGATGACCGCTGAATTTGCGGAAATTCCGTGGGACGTTTTGAGTAAGGTCTCATCACGAATCGTCGATGAAGTTCCCGGGATTAACCGCGTACTCTACGACATTACCGGGAAGCCACCGGCAACCATTGAGTATCAATAAAAATAACTTTTAAAATAAAATGCTCTATAACTAGTAGATAATCTAGTGGTTATAGAGCATTTTTTGTGTTTGAAATTTAAAATAATTAAAAGCTTTAAAATCATTATCATTGCGGGGATAATGAAGATGTAAGCAAATACATGTGGCATTTGGAGATTTGATAATGAAAGATTCAGTGAACAAAACAACAAACAATAATTTTTTAGATACACCTGTGGCACAAAATGCGAAAAAAGATGCTGAAACTAATAACGTAACCACAATTGGATCATTAAGTGATTTTGATGCTTGGGTAGATAAACTAAACGAAAACTAAAGTACCATAATCAACGAATACATAACTACTATTAGGAGGATGAATATCATCGATAATTTAAGTGAATACCAGCAACTATTAAAAATTTCTTATAACGATGCAGTTAAAAAACTGTTGGACAAGTATGGACAAGTAAAGGGTAATTATTTTGGAGAAATTTCGTATAATAACTTTTTAAATGATAATAATGGTACCAGAAAAAGAATTAATAAGGGACACTACAAAAACAAGGAAGAACCAGGATTATATTGTCATCATATTGACGAAGATACATATAATAATTTATCTAAACCAAAATCCATCAAAAACCAATGTCCCCCTTTTTCTACTCAAACTCCAAGTAAACTTGTTTATTGTAATTTCATTGAGCATACAATCTTGCATGCCTTAATATATATCGAAAATAATAATTACATTTATCCTGGCTCTCATTACACTAATCCGGTGTTAACAGATATTTGTAAAGGTTTTCCTGATGCAATGTTAGGGAATGTATGTAAATGTTATCTAGATGCAATAAATAGTAAGTATAACCCTAGTGCAATGTTAAAAAACATAGATGTGTGGTACGTCAAGGAAGACCTAAAAGACGAGAATTTAAGAGATTTTTATGATGAATCATATTTGGATAAAGAAAATGCAAAGCAATTAATAAAAGACATTCAAAGAAGTGCTCTAAGAAATGACGTATCAATCACAATTAAATAAATTTCAAAAAATAATTTTTCCATATTTAATTGGAAATGGTTCTTTTGATGATTGTACTAGTTACCCCCCTATTTTGATGTATACTTATCCTTGGATTTTATATCAAAATACATAACGAGGATGGTTATTATGAATATCAAGAAAATCGCTCTTTCACTTCTAGTCGGTACTACCATGTTTGCCGGTGGACTGTTTGTAACCCATCCAAACATGGTTCACGCTGACTCAAATGTCGCGGCCGATACTGCGCAAGGTCAAGTTGTCGTCCAGTACGTCAATGCTTTAACTGGTCAACCAATTCGTGCCAGTAAAGTTATCTATGGTGCTCCTAACAGTATGCTTGACCTATCAAACGACGTTCCAAACATTCCTGGCTACGTTGCCAGAAGTAACCGAGCTGATAACGGTGGTAACACTTATCCAGCTGCTGGTCAGTCAATGACGGTCACCATTGCGTACCAACCACTCAATAAGCCACAACAGAGTGGAAATTATCAGGGCGGAAACGCAACGTCTCCTTCAAACGGCACGACGGCAAATGGACAGAATAACGGTTCAAGTGGCGGAAACGCAGCGATAAATAAAAACGGTAACTCTCAAGCAAATAATAACCAGGGACAAGCCGCTAACGGTAACGAACCTAAGCAAGCAAATAAAGCTAAGCAACAAAATAAAACCAAAAAAGACCAACAAAAGCAGAAGAACAAGCATCATAATGACAAGAATCAAAAGGCTAAAAGAGACAAGCGGAACCACAAATCAGCCAAAAAAGATCACACTGGATGGATGATCGGTGGTATTATTGTCATTCTAATTGTCGGAATTGGAGCTTTTGTCTGGTATCGCGTAAGAAAAGCACATCATTTTAGACACTAACAATTAAAAATTAAGATAACTAAAAAAGGAACTCCCAAATCTTTCGACTTGGGAGTCCTTTTTGGATACCTAACGTTAGAGTGTCTTACATATAATGTGACTTATTAGTTTTCGACTTATTTCGTTAGATACCACTATTCAGTAGAACTACGTAATCGTGACTTAATTTGCTTCTGACTACTTTCGTTTCTTCTTTTGCATACCAGCACCATTGACTAACCTGTCAATTCGCTCAAATGTCTCGCAGATTCCACCTGTTACTGGGAGTGTTATTGGCCGTGAAACCTGCTTAAGCAATGCATTTCCCACCACCCCGCGCAAACCGAAAAAACTCCAACAATCGCTACCAAACTAATCAGTGACAGCAATCCTACTATTAAAACAATCAGGCCATAAATGCCCAATTGTCGGTGATTGATATACATCTTCCACAAGTATTAATTCCGAAATGGCCCACCCGAAAATTAACTCATTTGATATTAAAGAAACCGCCAGGATCTTTTTATCATTATGTGTTTAATATTTATTTATGTTTATATCCCTCAATACTTGTGGCCTGACATGTATACATACGACAATCTAAGTTGTTGTTATTAGTTATTTTTGATTAATATGAAATACTTTTCTCACATTCAAAATTCCCGCAAACGAAACTTGATTTATCTTTAATTATAGAGATGAAACCACCTTCTCAATCTTTAATTCCACAAGTTATTTCATAAATAACGGCCTTTTATGGCGTAAAAATCTGATTAATTAAGTGGTTAAGCGTTTGCGCAAATTGTTTAAATTAAGTTGATCAATTACAGCTAAAGTCACTCAAACTTCTTGACCCCTTCTACAAGCGATACATGTTATTCAAACTGTAAACAATCCCACTAATCTTTAAGAACGGTTAAAAATAATGGCCCCGTTGCCTGTCATACCAGCCCTTCAATTGATTTCATGTTTATTTTTTAAAATAAACATGTTTCTCATTAATCCTCATACAGGCATGCTCGGTTAACCGTTTTCTCAATTTTATAACAACAATAACCTTAATTTCAATCTTAATTGAGATCGTTTTGCTTTTTATAATTTTATTAGATATGATAATTCCATGCAGTTAGCAGTTATGAAATAAAATTTGAGGAAATGAGAAATGAACAAAAAACGAGTCACCATTAGAGAAGTTGCCAAACACGCCAAAGTTTCAACGGCCACCGTGTCACGGTTCTTAAACAACCATTTGAACTCAATGTCCAAGAACACGGCGAATCGCATTAAACGATCAATCAAACACCTCGGGTACGTTCCTAACTCAATGGCACGTGGCTTAAGCCGCCAAAATGACAGTGGGAGCATCATTGCGGTGGGAGTGTCAGACATCGAGGATCCCTTTTCAATCAGAATGTTTGAGGGAATCCAGGACCAACTGTCCATTTACAAGTACATCCCCTTACTGATTAATTCCGCCAGTAAGTACAAAAACGAACGCGACCTCTTTCTAGCCTTAGATACTAGCCTCATCAGGGGCGCCATCATTCATCCCGTCAACAGCCACATCAAGGACATTGCCGAACTTTTAAAACCGCGTTTCCCCGTTATTTTGACCGATAAATCCATTAACGATGGCTTTTTTTATAATATCGTCATCAACAACTTTGCGATTTCTCAGAAAGCCGCCGCCTACTTTAAAAACAACCTGGGGCTTTCCAAGTTAATCTTAGTTACTAACGCCGAAAGCGAGATGAAGGTCGTCAGAGAACGCGTTGCCGGGATTAAATACGTCTACCCCGAACCTGATATTACAATTGTCAAGCCCGGTTATTCCAAAACGTCACTTCATCGTGCCTATCATGAAATCGTTCGCCAATTAAAAAAGCAACCCAACAGTTTGATTTTCTGTCTAACGGAAAAGTGGCTGTTAAGCTTTTTGCCCCGGTTGTTGCGTAACAACATTATTGACCGCGACAAGATTCCAAACATCACTGGATTTGTGAGTTCCAACATCGTTAACCTAATTCAGCCAAAAACGAAGTGTATCAGGACAGACGCATACACCATGGGAAAATACGCCGCGCAACTCATGTACGACATCTTAAACAAAAAAGTGGACCCAAGTAAAAAACGCTACATGGTCCACGCCAAATTTGAATAATATCTGTAACCGACTAAGTCCATGCTTAGCCGGTTTTTGTCTAATAAATAAAAAGTGCCACTTCTGAGAAGCAGCATTTTTTGGAGTTTGAAGCTATGTGTGCTCCAGAAGTAGGAAGCATTGTGAAAGTATCTTTTTTGGAGCGACTAAAGAATAACACGGTAAAATGCCTTACCATAGGTCGTTTAAACTCCACTCAAAGTAATAATGAAAGATTTACTGCCAAAACGCCACCTATCACGTTTAGTTAATCGTTTACGAAACTTATCTTAAGCCTAATCGAAGCTCAAAAAAACTTTAGACCAGCGCCAAGCTCATCCGTGCCAATCACTTCGGCTATCCTAACTCTTGTTTAATGATTATTTCAAAATCATAATTAGTCTCTTTTTATTATTTTGGTGATATACTCCTTTCATCGACTAGTTAAGAAACATTTTTATCGGACTCCCTAACTAATATAGATACTTTTTAAACCTCGATAACTCACAAGCGTCAGGCATCCACAAACTAATGTACTGTTAACTTGACTAGCCGAATCTTCCTAATTGCTCTGACTTCTTCAGCGAAGCCAGGGTTTTTTCTTTTGGATTTTTGGTAATACTTAATCAACCCCTATCTACACCGCATTTTTGTTATCACGAGTATATACAATAGAATAAAGTAATGCCAAGATGACAAATAAAACTCATAATATTATAGATTTCTTCTCGTTATGTGAAAATATATTATAATTAAAATGATTTAAGAAATAAGCTTAAGTTATTGCATAGTTTAAGGAGGAAATTAGATGCTTAATTGGTTTGATTTATTCTTTATGATTGGTACTTTGTTGTTAACAGTACTTCTAATTTTACTAGTTATCTTAGTACTGTACTTGTGTATCCGCCTAGGAATAAAACTAAATAGGTTCTTAAAAAGAGAAGAAGATAACCATGAAAAAAGGCATTAAATTATTAGTCATTAATGTCATGCCATTAGCTTCTGAATCAAAACTAGCAAATTATTTATAAATATAATTTGCTAGTTTTTTTGTTTATTTAAAATACTCTTCAGCGAACGCCTTGGTCTTATTAACGTAAACCTGTCCCTCCTTGTTCAAAGAATCAGCGTGTGTCGCGTGGTTCACAATCCACAATTTCTTAGGACCGTGGTCGTTTTTATAATTGATATAGGCGTCTTTAACAGGGACAAACTTATCGGCATTGCCATGAATGATGAATAGCGGAATTTGATTGTGCGCTAACGTCTGCTTCGTGTTGGCGTCGTAGAAATCGTACTTGGCAAAAACATCACCGTAGATGCGGGCAATGGGTAAGATTGGGAAGGTCGGCAAATGAAACAACGTTCCCAGTTCATATTTCAACTCGTCATAGATACTGTTATAACCACAGTCGGCAATCGCAAAGTCAACGTTGTGCGGGACCTTCGGCAAGGTAAAGAGAACGGCAGCTGCTCCCATACTGATCCCAAACATGCCGAGTCGTCCATTCGGTATTTTCTGGTTAATCATGTTCATCCATGTCACAATGTCAGACCGATCTTTCCACCCATAACCAGCGTACTCACCCTGACTGTTCCCAAATGATTCGTCATCGGGTGCGAGAACGTTATAACCATCATCATGAAACATTCTAATGTAGTTATTCATCTTGTGCCCGGTGCTCCCGTAACCGTGGATTACGATCACGGTCTTATTCGTCGCTTGCTTAGCTGGTAAGTAGTAAGCCGTGAGTTTTAAGCCACTCTTGTTCGTTTGGTGCCAAATCTGAGGCTTTTGTTCTTTAATCCAGGTGGTGTTAACCTTTTCGCCGACCTGCGTGCTGTATCCACCCCGTTTAAACGCGAAGTTAAACAGGAAGTAGGTTCCCACAAAGATTAAAATAATCACGGTAATTACGATGGCAATTGTAACTTTGTGCCAGCGCTTCAGCTTTCCTTTTTTCATAATTTCGCTCCTTTTTGCAACACTTGCCATTATACGGGCAGAGCGATTCAAATCATGATTAATTTTTAAGCGTCGCGTGGTACCGGTAACTAGCCAGCTTCAGACGAGTTACAGATTAATTTGAATGTCATTATATTAATCACAAATCGTTTTAGTTTGCTTCAAGCTAACTTTCAACTAAAATGTAAGATATAACTAACTAATAATAAGTAGGGAGTAATTAAATTGAAAACAAGTCCAATAACTAAAATGCTTGGAATTAAGTATCCAATCATTCAGGCGTCACTCAACTGGTTAACTGACGCTAAGTTTGTTGCCGCGGTCTCAAATGCTGGTGGTCTGGGAACGTTCGGACCCAATGCTGGTAAGACGAGTCCCAATCAGGATGCCACGGAAACGCTGAAAAGGCAGATTAAAGAAGCCAAACAGCTCACCGACAAACCCTTTGCCGTCAACATGATTGTCGGAAGTGAAGATGAGTTTGATTACCCAGATAAGACCTTTAGAGCTGCTTTTGACGCTGGAGTTAACATCTTCATCATTTCTGGTGTCATCAATCCAAAACTTTTTAAAGAAATCAAGGATTCAGGGAGTACCTTAATCTTTCGGGAGCTCAATCCGTCCGTTAAGGGCGCTAAAAAAGCCGAGGAGTTGGGCGTCGACATCCTGATTGCCACTGGTTACGACGAAGGTGGCATCATTCCAACGACCGGCCTTGGAACGTTTACCACTATTCCGCGCATTGTGGATGCCGTTTCCATTCCCGTCGTTGGCGCTGGTGGCATCACGGACGTTCGTGGTGTACGTGCTGCCCTTGCCCTTGGAGCACAAGGAGTCTACGTAGGAACTCGGTTCATTGTGACTGACGAAAACCGGACTTCAGCCGCTGCCAAACAAAAAATCATCGACTCGACGGTTGATGACGTAGTACTAGTCTCTTCTAACCAACGTTCAATTAAGAATCCGCTAGCTGATAAGTGGGCCAAGGAATTTGAAAATGGCGTCAAAGACACCTACGAACAAACCCGCAAGGCCGGTGGTGTTCGTCCTGCAATGCTTGACGGCAAACTTGATGACGGTGTGATTTCCACTGACGTTGGTATTGATAACATTCATGACATCAAGAGTGTTCAAGGTGTGGTGGATGAAATGATGCAGGATTTTCAAAAATAAATCTTAATAAAAAGCTTCAAGTGGCGTGTCTATCATCCATTTGAAGCTTTTTTATTCTGCTTTGCTAATTCTTAATGTGATAAGATGTTTCCTATGTGATAAATTACATAAATTCTTACAAAGGAACGTTCAATTTGAAAATCATTAAGAAAATTCTCAATATCTTTAATACCCGCATCGGGTTCTTCTTGTTACTAGTGGCTCTGTTCTGGTTCAAGACCGTCTACGCTTACTACCACGTCTTTTACCTCATCTCAGCGAGTCGCATGCAGCACATCATCTTACTGATAAATCCGCTGGCCGCAACCATCATTACGCTGAGTCTGGCACTGTATTTAAAGCCCGCCAAGCTCTTTTATCCCTTTATCATTTTCATTGACTTCTTAAACACCGTCTTACTGTACATAAACATCGTCTACTTCCGGGGTTTTCTGGGATTTATGACCGCCGACACCATGACGACCGGTCATTCCAACTTAAACGGTGGCTTGATTACCAGTGCGACCGCCCTTATCAACAAATGGGACGCCTTATACTGGCTTGATCTAATCGTGATTATCCTTCTGCTGGTATTTCGCGTTATTAAAATCGACAAAAAGCCTTTGAAGCTTAGGTTTAGCTTACTAACCACCCTGGTCGGAATTATCTTTTTGTTTCTCAACCTTTTTCTTACTCACATCGATAATCCCAACCTGTTCGCTCAGTCAAGTACGCAAAGCAAGCAGAATGACATCGTGAAATACATCGGAATTGACAACTACACCGTCTACGACTGGACCAAGTCCATTCAGACCAACATTGCGCGCTCGACCGCCAAGAAGTCCGATTTAAATGACATTTTAGGCTTTACGAGGAAACACTACGCTGCCCCGAACCAAGTAATGTACGGAAAAGCGCGCGGTAAAAACGTGATTGTCATTCACCTAGAAAGTTTTCAACAGTTCTTGATCGACAAAAAGGTCAACGGCAAGGAAGTGACGCCCTTTCTAAATAAAATCTACCATAGTCAGTCAACTGACTCGTTTGATAACTTCTACCACCAAGTGGGACAGGGACGAACGGCCGATGCCGAAAACATGCTTGAAACCAGCACGTACGGACTTCCCGAAGGCTCCTTGTTCTCTCAGTACGGAAACGACAATACCTTTCAGGCAGCTCCCGCTATTTTGAAACAGCAGCGAAACTACACGTCCGCCGTTTTCCACGGTAACGACGCCAATTTCTACAACCGTAACAACACCTACAAACGGCTCGGATTCCAGTACTTCTTCAGTTCCAAGGACTACAACATGAAGGGTGATCGGACCGAAGGCATGGGCTTAAAGGACAAGTATCTTTTTCAAGATTCCAACAAGTACTTAGAGAACCTTCAACAGCCCTTTTACGTCAAATATTTAACGGTCACCAATCATCTCCCGTACGTTCTGGACCAAAAAGACCAGAAGCAGATGCACTTTAAGACCACCAGTACTGACAATCCGGAGGTCAATAACTACTTTGTTACCGCCAACTACCTCGACCAGTCCGTCAAAGAATTTTACGACTACCTGCATCAGACGGGACTTGACAAGAACTCAATGATTATCATCTACGGTGACCACTATGGTTTGATGGACCAGGATGAACGGAGTTTGGCACCGCTTTTAGGCGTCAAGCCAAATGACTGGAATGCTTTTGACCACAACCAAATCCAGAAGGTCCCGTTTATGATCAACATGCCAGGAACCACTGGTGGGAAAATCGACCACACATACGGCGGTGAAATCGACGTGTTACCAACGGTTCTCCATCTTCTCGGAATTAATTCCAAGCCATACATTCAGTTTGGGACCGACCTCTTCTCCAAGCAACACGACCAGGTGATTGCCTTTAGAAACCGTGACTGGGTCTCACCCAAGTTCACCTCCACGAACGGAACGGTTTACGATAATCAGACCAAACGTCAGCTTCATCCAAGTCAGAAGCAGCAAAACCAAATCAATCAGAATCAGCACCAGGTCAACCACGAACTGGAACTGTCGGACAAGTTAAACAAGGATAACCTATTGCGTTTCTATCATCCCAAGGGCTTTAAGCCAGTTAATCCAAAAGATTACCACTATAATCATGAATTGAACCGCGAAAAAAGCCTTGAGAAGCAGTTGGGCCAAAAGTCAACGAGTCTAGCTTCCTTGGACAAATAAAAATAGCACTTAACTCACATGAGTTAGGTGCTATTTTAGTCTTTTATTTAATACCTGTGAAATGGCCGTTGCCATCCGTTTAATTCCTTCATCGATCTCATCGTCATTCATGTTGGAAAAGTTTAAGCGGAAGGTCCCTGGTTTTACCTTACCCGCGTAAAAGGAGGACCCAGGAACAAACACCACGTTGTTTTTTAAACAAGTCTGATACAGTTCCTCCGTGTTCACTCCGGGAACTTCAACCCAGATGAACATCCCACCTTCAGGATGACTGTGGCGCACGTTCTTTGGGAAGTACTTATCAATGCGGTTCATCATCAGATTAGCCCGATGCTCGTAGGTATCGGTAATCTTCTTGA
Organism: Fructilactobacillus sp. X7R7C1; assembly: GCF_059901065.1. Taxonomy (NCBI): domain Bacteria; kingdom Bacillati; phylum Bacillota; class Bacilli; order Lactobacillales; family Lactobacillaceae; genus Fructilactobacillus; species Fructilactobacillus sp. X7R7C1. The sequence continues at coordinate 250,695 of NZ_JBWXVF010000001.1, read as the reverse complement.
TGTGGTCGTTAATATCCACGTCATCTAAGTACTGGGACACGATGTACTGGGTTAAGTTATCCGTATGTAAATCGGCATTTTGTTTAAACAAGATGAACTTGTCCATAAAGTTTAATGGTGCATCGATCCACCCCAAACGGAGTCCTGGTGCTAAAATCTTGGAAAAAGAGCTCAGATAGATTACCCCACCGTCATGGTCAAAGTGCTTGAGTGGCGGTAAGTATTTGCCAGCGTAACGAATGGCACCGTATGGGTCGTCTTCCAGAATTGGAATCCCAGCCTCTTTACCAATCTGAACTAACTTCTTCCGCCGCTCTTCCGTCATGGTCCGTCCGGTTGGATTCTGAAAGTTAGGAATCGTGTAGATAAATTTGGCCTGCGGATACTTTTTGATTAACTGTTCTAAGGCATCTGTCTCCATCCCGTCCTCGTCCATGGGAATGCCAACGATTCTGGCACCATAGGACTTAAAAACGTCGATAGCTGAGAGGTAGGTTGGATCCTCGGTCAAAACCACATCACCAGGATTAATCAACATCCTGGAAACAATGTCAATGGCCTGTTCCGACCCCGTCACGATGCCAACGTTAGCAACCGTTGTATTAACGTGGCGTTCTTTCATAATGGCCACAATCTGCCGTCTTAATTTTTCGTAACCAAGCGACTGCGAGTACTGCAAAACCGTTTGCCCATACTGTTCAAAAACCTGGTTTGCGGCCTTTTGGATCTCTGAAACCGGAAACAACTCGGGAGCTGGCATTCCACCACCTAATGAAATCACCTTGGGATCGGAAGCCGCCTTAAAAAGATCTGAAGTTACCGTACTAACATGAGCTGGCACACCGCTTGCGTATCTAAATTCCATTTTAATCGCCTCACCGTACTAAACATTTAATAGTTATTTAACAGTTCACTGTAATCAAAGCATTACCTTATTATTAGTATAGTACATTCAGCTTGAATGCGTCGCTATCACGTATCTAAATGACCTAATGTGTGCGGTGTCTCAAACTTTAGATTCGTTGCGATTTTTCACCCAATCATTTTCGTCATGGCATACGCCGTTAATGACAATTCCATTGGTAATGACTCGTTCCAGCCGAAATCCAGCACGTTCAGTAACGTGATTACTCCGTTTATTATCAACGGCTACTTTAATGTGGATCTGATTCAACTGATAATCACGAAAACCCAAGCTAATCATGAAGTTAAGCGCCCGGTAAACGATCCTCTTTCTGGTAAATTGATTACCCAGCCAATAGCCAATCTCCGTGCTTTTTTGGTCATGATCAAACGAATTAAAACTGATCATCCCAGCAATTTGATCCTGATAAATAATTAATAAGTTGACTGACTTTCCTAATCGATAATGGGTTAAAGTTTGGTGTAAAAATTGCTGCTCATGTGCAACTGATTGCATCGCATCCGCCCATGGCAACCACTTTGAAAGGGTGGTACGTGAGTCTTTTACTAACTGATAGACCAATTTTGCGTCTTCTGGCTGGTCAGGAAGGCGTAACTCAATCTCACTGTCAACACGTTCCGTCCTCATTTCATCACTTCCCTACTTTCCGGTTTTTGAAACCGAACCATTCATATCATCGTATTCATAGCGACTCATTTTTCCCTTTTGCATGGCTAATCGTAGTCGATCAACCTCTGCACCATGATCGGCATTCGTAATGTAATTATTTTCACCACGAACAGTGTTATCGTACTTAGCATCCGTTAATCGGCGTTTTAACACTGACTGAGTAAAGTCATAAACCCGACCATAAACAATGTTTTGATAATTAAATTGCTGACCATTAACCTGAAACTTGATGGCACCGTGTGGAACACCGCGCACAAAGGTCATTGAGTCAATCTCGTTTTGGGGATAGTGGATGACGGAATCATCACCGCCTTCATCATGAAAAACAAGTAGTTCGTTTTTGGTGATCATCAGAACCGTTCTTTGTCGGCCAATCGCGTTAACCAACAATTCCCTTACTTTTTCTTTGGGTAAACGGTTACTTAAATATTGATCGAACTCAGTCCCAATCACTTTTGGTAGCCCATGAAATTTACCTAACTTGGCATGCATTTTGCTTCACCTTTCCTCTTAGTTAGTTGTAATTATGTTATAACGTTTCTTCACTCATATTTTTGGGTACAATAAAACCAGTTCCATTAAAAAGAATGTTAAGGAGTCAGTAATGAGCATCGAAGAACAAATTTTTACTAACCTGAAACCTGATATTTCTAAATTGATTCGGTTTGGTTTTAGGAAACAAAATCACGTCTTAACGTACACCACTCACCTCCCACAAACCAACTTTTCGGTCACCATTACCGTTAAGCAAAATGGCGAAGTCAGTGGAAAGGTAATCGACGATGATTATCACGCCGAATATACGAACTTCCGGGTCGCTAACCCAGAGGGCGGCTTCGCCAGCACCATCAAGCAGAGATACACTGCCATCTTAAAAAACATTGCGCAGCAATGTTTCGACTACGTTCCAGACAACATGGGAACGAAGTGGCTCATCCCCGCCAATCCAAAATACTTTGACTTAGAAAAAGACTTCGCCAAAACCGGTACCATCATGTGGAAACAAACCACTCACATTCATGTTGATGATTTAGTTTACATCTACGTGACGGCACCAGTTGCCGCCATCACGTATAAATGTGTGGCCATCAAGGTGAATCAACCGCACTACTACCACGATGAAAACATCACCATGCACTACGTTATGTTACTTCATTTACTTAGCAGATTTAATCCCAATGAATTTAACGTGGCCGTCCTAAAAAAGCACGGTGTCAAAGCCGTCAGAGGTCCGCGCCACGTTCCTCAATCTTTAAGTCGGATTCTCAAATAACCGCAACATTAATACTGAATATTTTGGTCTGCGACAATTGACTGGTAATTCATCTTTTCAAGCCATTTTGGTAAACTCAGGTTCTCCATAATGTTCATGTCAACGTCTGGAGTCAAAATCGAACCGCCAGGAACCGCATCAACTGGAATCGAAAAGTAGGGTCCAACGGTAATCGCGTTACCAATCTCACCCGGTTTCATCATGACGTGGGCAAAGCCAATCCACGAACTGGCAAACGAAGTGCCCGCATCTTGACCACACTGGGCAATCGAACGCGCGATGGCTTCTCTTCTTCTGGCCAAGAATTCGCCGAGGTCGTCCTCGTTGGGAGTGTTCCAGGTTCCAGCATCCTCAATGAACATGGAGGAATTATGAACGGGATCCTTCGCAATTGAAATGGCAATGGCGGACCAAACGCCGTAACTTTCACCCGGTTTTAGCGGGCGGTCTTCAATTGGTCGTTCGGCAGTGACGCCCTTGTTAGCACAAATAATGAAACTCCCCGGAGCTGGATAGTGCCGACGATTGTCAGCCGTTCCAAAGAATTCTACCAGCGAATCCTGCAGTGGTTTCCCATCGTAAATTGGTAGTTTCGAACCATCCCACTGGGTCACCTTAAACAACGGTTGTGCCCGATCGACTTCTGGATTTCTCAGGAGATCATATCCCAGAATGTGGCCCTGAACGCCCGTAAAGCTGGACGCCGTCATCATGTTAATCTGGCCGATGTAGGCGTTCTTACACTCGGCTCGGTCGTAAGACACGATTCCATCCAAGACGCCATCGTCCGTCTTTTCGCGGGTCCCAGCGTCAACTTTTAGGCCAGTAACATAGCCTGTTCCGAGATTCCCTGGCTCCATGTAACCCCGCGAATATTTTTGATAGGGACTAATCGCAATACGATCAATCCCCTCTTGATTTAAAACTTTGTCAATTTTAGCCATTTTTTGCCTCCTATAAGCGGAAAATTTATTTTGCTTTTGAGACTACGTTCATAATCGCCTAACTCAAAATTACTTGCAAGGAACATCACTTATTAATGCCCAAATGACGGTACTAAAACGATTTTATCTCCCTTTCTTATCAATCAATAAATATTTTATTAAAATTTCCTCATAAAAAGAGTGACACAATGTCAGCATTAGCGTTAAAATAATGTTAAGATTTACACAATAATAGGTGTGTATTGAAAGGAGATCCTAATAATGAAAAAAGTCTTAATACTAGGCGGTGGATTCGCTGGATTAAGGGCTTGCAAGCTTTTAGCTAAGAGTAAAGCCAATCTAGACATTACCTTGGTTAATAAAAATGCTTATCATTATGACTCGACCGGCCTCTACAAGGTCGCATCAGGAGATGAAGCACCAGAACGACTCATGTTTAGAATTACCGACATGATCAATCCTAAGATTCATTTCATAGAGGATGAAGTTATTAAAGTAAATGGTAAAGATAACACGGTCCAAACGAAAAACAACGGAGATTTAAGTTACGACTACCTGTTCAATGCGCTTGGATTTGAACCCGAAACGTTTGGCACCCCGGGTGCGGACGAGTTTGGGCTTCAGATCAGTGACATTGATAACTCAGTCGCTGACTACAAGAAGATTCAAACCACCCTAGATGCCTACGATGAGTTTAAGGATGCTAAGCTCTTGAACATCGTGGTTGTCGGTGGTGGTTTTACTGGCATCGAACTTTTAGGGGATCTCGTGCACATGGTGCCAAAATGGGCCAAAAAGTATGGTTTCAAAAAAGAAGAGTTCAAAATTACCTGTATCGCTCCGGGCTTTTTGCCAATGTTTAACAAAAAACTCGGTGACTACGCGCAACACTTCCTTGAAAAGAAGGGCGTTAAGTTCATCATGGGTGACACGGTGTCAAAGATTACGGCTGATGGTGCTTACTATGGTAAAGATAACAAGTTTATCCCATCTCACTTAGTCTTCTGGACTGCTGGAGTAAAAGGATCTGACGTTATTCCCGATTCACAGTATCCAAACGAGAAACGAAACCGGGTCGCCGTTAACACGAACATGAGCTTAGACGACTTTCCTAACCAGTACATCATTGGTGACGTCTCAGCCGTTAAAGATGACAAGTCCGGTCGGATGTTTCCAACGACTGGTCAGATTTCCATCTACGAAGCGGACGTTGCCGTTAATGATTTCTTAAATAAACTAAATGGTAAACCCGCCATTAAGTTCGACTACAAATCAATGGGAACCGTTTGTTCACTTGGCCCATACAGTGGAATTGCCGAAATTTACATGTTCGGCATGACCTTTAAGTTAAAGGGATGGATTGTCCCAATCTTTAAGAACATGATCTTCAAGAAGAACGGACTTGAACTCGGAAACATTCGGACCATGTTAGAAAGTTAAATTGATTTAAGGAGGAACTATTCACAATGCTTAATTTAGGTTTAAGTGTTTTGCCGCTAGCGCGAATTCAGTTCGCTGAAACCACGATTTTCCATTTCTTCTTCGTCCCAATGTCAATTGGATTGGCATTGATCGTTGCAATCATGGAAACCTTCTATGCGGTGACCAAAAAACCAGTCTATAAGACGATGACGAGATTTTGGAGTAAGATTTTCTTGCTTAGTTTCGCGGTCGGAGTTGTAACTGGTTTGATTCAAGAATTCCAGTTCGGGATGAACTGGTCTGATTACTCAAGATTTATGGGTGACATCTTCGGGGCGCCGTTAGCCATCGAAGCTCTGTTGGCCTTCTTCTTGGAATCAACGTTTATCGGGGTTTGGATGTTCACCTGGGACAAATTAAAACCTGCTTGGCACGCCCTGATGATTTGGTTGGTCTTCTTTGGGTCAGCCATTTCAGCACTTTGGATTCTATCAGCCAACAGTTTCATGCAACATCCCGTTGGTTACCGGATTGACCCTAAGACCGGTCACGCTTTAATGACTAGTTTTAGCGCCATCCTGACCAACCAACAACTCTGGTACGAATTTCCCCACGTGATCTTCGGAGCCTGTGTTACCGGTGGTTTCATCGTCGCTGGTGCATCGGCTTGGATGATCTTTAGAAAGAAGTGGCCCGACTTCTTCAGAAAATCAATGCGAATTGGTTTAGTTGTTGGTTTGATTGCTGTCTGCGGTAGTTTCCTTAGTGGAGACCAACAGATGCTTTACTTAAGCCATCAACAACCAATGAAATTTGCCGCCGCTGAAGGTGAATTTGAAAACGTTAAAAGTCCAGCTGCTTGGACGGCCGTTGAATTCGCTCATACTAACGAACACCGTGCTAGTTTTAAGATTGAGATTCCATACATGATGGACATCTTGACCTACCACAAGCTAAGTGGATCGGTTACTGGTATGAATGAAACTAATGCAAAATTACACAAGAAGTGGAATAGTCAGTTTGGCAAAGATATGAACTACTACCCACCAGTAAACACCTTGTTCTACTCATTTAGAATCATGGTATTTGGTGCAATGACACTAGCTTTCTTAGCCATCTGTGGCCTTTGGTTCTCACGGAAAAAGAAGAATACAATTGGGAAGCAGTGGTGGTTGACACTACTGCTGACGGTTGGAACCTTTGGACCATTCATTATTAACACCTGTGGTTGGCTGGTTACCGAAAGAGGTCGTGACCCATGGGTTGTCTACGGATTACTGCCAATTGCCAAAGCGGTTTCGCCAAGTACGACGGCGGCTTCCGTGCTCTTTACCATTATTATTTACTTCTTCTTATTTGCCACTTTGGGTGTCTTCATGTTTATTTACGCACGAAAATCACTTTACAAGGGGCCTGAAGGTGTCGGCGATCACGAGAGCTACGATACCGAAGATCCATTTTCAAAGGAGGCTTTTGAGAAATGAGTTTATTACAACTTTTATGGTATTTCTTAATCGGATTACTGTTCGCACTGTTCTTAATTCTCGATGGAGCTGATTTTGGGGCCGGAATGTCAACAAGACTGCTGGCTAGTAATTACGACGAAGCAGCTTTGGTACTTCGAACGATTGGACCCCACTGGAGTGGAAACGAAGTCTTTTTGGTTGCCGCTGGTGGTTCAATGTTTGCGGCGATGCCAATGTGGTACGCCTCGTTGTTCTCCGGATTCTATCTCCTGCTGTTCTTTATCTTGGTGGCTCTAATTTTTCGGGGAGTCTCGTTTGAATTCTCCGAAAACGCAGAGACCAAAAAGGGCCGAAATCGATGGATGTGGGCCAACTTCTTCGGAAGTGTCTTCATCCCCTTCCTGTTCGGAATGCTTTTTACCGACATGATTCAAAGTTTGCCAATGGACGGTCAGGGTAACATCTACGTCACCTTCTTCGACGTTGTTAACCCACTTTCAATTCTTGGTGGAATCACGGTAACTGCATTATGTCTCTACCAAGGCCTTCACTACATTTCCTTGCACACGGCGGGCTTAATTCGATACCACGCCTCAGCAATGGCATCCAACCTGTACTGGTTGGCATACCCAGTGGAAATTCTAGTTGTGATTGCCTTATATTTCCAAACCAACTTTTTCGAGACACATTTGGTCTCAACTGTAGTAGTATTAGCATTAATCGTTGCTACAACTATTTGGGGTCAAATTGCTAGTGGCTCTGGTCATGAAGTACAAGCTTATCTTGCAAGTACCAGTACCCTCGCCTTACTAGTAATCCTGATCTTTATTGGTTTATTCCCTAACGTATTGGGTGCCAATGATCCAGTTCACACGATTTCAATCGCAAACGCTTCTTCATCACCATATACGTTAGTTGTAATGACCATCGTGGCATGTATCCTCCTACCGCTCATCGCGATCTACTTTACTTGGAGTTACGTCTCACAATGGCATCGCATTTCGCTTAAAGATATGGAAGATGCCAATTCTGGATATTAAAAATTAAGGATTGATAAAACATGTTTGATAAACAACTTCTATCAATTCCTGGGGTCAAAAAATTAATTGCCAAGCTAAGTATTCTAGCAGTCGTTCAATCGGTCGCTATCATTCTAGAAGCCCTTTTTCTCTCACAGGCAATGGTGCTTACTTGGGAACAAAAAAAGATAGCAGCGTTAACCATACCTGTGCTATCTTTTTTTGTTGCTTTCGCATTAAGATACCTGATCACAAGAATTGAAAATCAAATTACCGATAAATTTGCCAGTCAGGCTAGTAGTCAGTTAAAAGAACAACTCCTACAAAAAGAATTCGAACTAGGACCAGCCATGGTCTCAAACATCGGATCCGGTCACATGGTAACGCTCGCCCTTGAGGGAATCGATAAGGTGGAGAACTACCTTAACCTCATCTTGCAGAAGACCATTAACCTGGCGATCATTCCATGGATCATCCTTCTGTACTGTTTCTTCGTTAACTGGCTCTCAGCGGTCGTGATGCTACTGGTCTTTCCGGTAATCATCTTGTTCATGATTATTCTAGGACTCGCCGCTCAGGCTAAATCTGACCGACAGTACTCCGGCTTTAAAGAGATGTCCAATAACTTCATCGACAGCATGCGGGGACTTAAGACCCTCAAACTCTTTGGCCTCAGTAAATCCTACGGAGATAACATCTATCGGGTTAGTGAAAATTACCGAAAGAGCACGATGAGCGTGTTAAGAGTCGCTTTACTATCGACGTTTGCCCTCGACTTCTTTACGACCATGTCAATTGCCATCGTGGCCGTCTTATTAGGTGTGAAATTAATTAATGGAACGGTGACCTTGCTCCCAGCCCTAATCATCTTAATTCTCTGCCCGGACTACTTTTTACCGGTCAGAGATTACGGAAATGACTACCATGCCACGTTGGACGGCAAAAATGCCCTGATTGACATTAACAAGATTCTGGATTTACCAAGTCCAACCAGCAAAATTAAACTAACCAACTTTCACAACTGGACTAAGGACAGTACCTTAAAGGTCAGCGACTTAAACTTCAGTTACGACCAAAAAGAGGACAACATCGCCGATGCCAATTTCAATCTGAACGGATTCGTTAACATCGGAATCGTGGGTCGATCTGGTTCAGGGAAGTCCACGCTTTTAAACCTACTTGGAGGCTGGCTGTCTCCAACCAACGAAAACGGTCATCTCCCATTCAACGTTGACGGTCAAGCAGTTGACAGTCTCGCTCAATCGGAATGGCAGAAGCACATCAGTTACATCCCCCAGGATCCATACATCTTTGCCGGAAGCATTGCCCAAAACGTCGCCTTTTATAAACCCGATGCTAAAGCTTACGCCATTGACTCGGCCATCGAAAAAGCGGGCCTATCCAAGTTTGTTGACAGTCTCCCAGATAAGGCGAACACCAAGATTGGTGAAGGTGGAAGGGGAATTAGTGGTGGTCAGGCCCAACGGATTGCCCTGGCTCGAACCTTGCTTGATACCGAGCGAACCATTCTCCTGTTAGATGAACCAACCGCCCATTTGGACATTGAAACCGAATATCAACTGAAACAAACCATGGTTCCGATCTTCAAAGACCACCTCGTCATCTTTGCGACCCACAGACTTCATTGGATGAACGAAATGGACTACATTCTAGTCATGGAAGACGGCAAAATCGTTGAACAGGGAACTCAAACTGAATTATCCAACCAAAACGGAGCCTACAAGCAATTGATTAGTGAGATTCGAGGTGGAAACAATGCGTAAACTACTTAAAAACGATACGTGGATTAAACCGTACCTGACCAAGTACAAGGTCCTGTTATTCTGGGTCTTCTTTCTCGGCGTCTTGACCTTTGGGTGTGGGATTGGATTGATGTTCGTTGCCGGCTACTTAATTAGTCGTTCGGCCACTCATCCCTACAACATCCTGATCGTTTACGTCCCGGTCATCTTAACGCGGGCCTTCGGAATTGGCCGACCGGTCTTTAAGTACTTAGAGCGACTAAACAGTCATAACTGGGTCTTAAAGGTCACGTCTGCCCTTCGAAAACGGCTCTACACTACCCTGGAATCATCCGCCCTTTTTTTGAGTGAGAAATTTCAGACCGGTGATTTACTGGGTGTCCTAGCCGACGACATTGACCACCTTGAAAACCTGTACCTGAGAACCATATTTCCAACCCTTGTGGCCTACATCACGGGTATCATCATCATTGTGGCCTTAGGCATCATTAGTTGGCCCTACGCCATCTTCATGTTCGTTGCGTTTACCATCATCTTGTTCTTTGTTCCACTTGCCTCTGAGGCCATGCGGGGGGCTTCTAAGGAATACCAGAAGTCGCTTCTCCACCAGTCTTATGAAAATCTGACGGATTCAACCCTTGGAATCGCGGACTGGATGATTTCCGGTCGAGAAAAGGGCTTTCTTAATCATGTCAGAAAAAACGACCCGAAGATTGCCAAGTCTAACGATCAGACCCACTTATTTGAGTGGAATCGTGAATTTCTCATTAAAGTGGTCTTCGCAATCGTCATCATCGGGACCCTGCTTTGGTCTAACCTGTACTTCAAGGGGTCACAGGAACTCGTTAACTACGCGGCCGCCTTCGTCATGGGAATCTTCCCGCTGATGGATGCCTTCGTACCGGTCTCTCAAGCCTTAGAAGAGTGGCCAATGTACAGTGATTCGGTGGTCCACTTGAATCAACTTTCAGACGAAGAGAGGAAACCGTACGTCTCAGACGAAAAGTTGCCCGTACCAGCTGACTTTAACTCCATTAAACTCGATCACGTGACTTTTCACTACCAGGACGACGCAAATGACATCATCAAAGACGTCTCTTTTAAGATTGATAAACACCACAAGTTAGCAATCATCGGACCCAGCGGAGTTGGAAAGACGACCCTCTTGCAGCTTTTAACCGGAGCGCTTACGCCAACGACTGGACACGTCTTAATCAACAACATCGACGCCTACAAGTTTGAGTCTGACAGCTATAAATGGTTCAGTGTGCTGGATCAGAGTCCGTTTCTATTTGACACGTCGGTCTTAAACAACGTCCGAATCGGAAACGAAACCGCTACTGACGAAGACGTCAAAAGGGCCATCAAGGCCGTAGGATTGTCTGATTACATTGAATCACTACCAGACGGCTATGAAACGAACGTCAAGGAAAACGGAATCAGATTCTCTGGCGGACAACGGCAACGAATTGCGCTCGCCCGCATCCTCTTGCAGGACAATCCAATTGTCCTACTAGATGAACCCACGGTGGGACTGGACCCGATTACCGAAAATAACCTGATTAACACCATCAGTCGAGTTTTAAAAGACAAAACCATGATTTGGGTTACCCATCACCTTCAGGGCTTAGACGAAATGAATGAGGTCATCTTCCTTGAAAACGGCGTCATCAAGATGGAAGGAAACCCGCAAGCATTGTATAAAAATAACGCCCGTTATCGTAGATTGTACGCAATGGACGTTGGGAAATAATTATTCGGTTATTTAGAATACTGAAACAATTCCGAAATGATGGTTTTAAGGACAGCGGTACTCTCAGATTGTGGTAATTGCGCAATTAGGTCAAAAGCGTCGTCTAAATACTGAGTATAAATCTGACGCGCCGCTTGCATTCCGCCACTGTCACTCACAATTTTAGCAATTTCTTTTAGATCAGCTTTTTTAAGCTGGTCTTTTTTTAGGATTTTTTTTAACTTTGGACCGTCAGCGGTCTTGAAAGTCTCAATGACGGGCAAGGTATACACGCCCTCACTGGCATCGTGCAGGGTGGGCTTTTCGGTTTCAACGTCTGGCTCAAAGTCCAGGAGGTCGTCTCGAATCTGAAACGCCATCCCAAAGTTCAAACCAATCTGCTCAGCAATCTGGACGGTGTTATTGTCAGCCATTGAAAGGATGGCGCCCTCCCCCATTGCCACTTTGAAGAGTTCCGCCGTCTTTCCCTGAATTGAATCAAAGTAGTCCTGTTCACTTCGGTCTAAATCATACTTACTTTCGTCTTGGGCCAACTCGCCAAATAGGACGTCCTTCATGCTTTCAACGTTGTAACGCAAATTATCAAAACTTGGGGCATAGTCCAAAAGCATTTCAAAGTATTTCGTGAACAGGTAATCACCCAGGTAGATGGCTTCGCGCTGGCCAAATTGAGCGTTTAACGTATCTTCTCCCCGTCTTAGGTCCGATTGGTCAATGACGTCATCGTGGACCAAAGAAGCCAAATGAATGACCTCAATTGAAGCGGCGGCCTGGAGGAGTTTCTCTCGCTCAACTGCTTCTGTGCCAAAGTTACCCGCGATTAACAGGAGCGCCGCCCTTAGCATCTTGCCGTTTCCGTTAATTAGTTCTTCGATTCCCCGTTTAAACTCGGCCTCAGGAACCTGAATCTCTTTACTTATGAGTGATTGAACTTGAACCAGTTCAGATTCAATTTCAGGAAATTTATTCCAAATGGTTGTTTTCATGTCTTTTCCTTTTTTATGGTAACCTTACGATATTTTCATGGTACTATAATAACAGCATTATCCTTAATAATAATAACATTAACAATGACTTTCGGAGGCAAAACAATGAAGTGGAAATACTTTTATCAACTAACCGAGATGTACACCACCCCAGTCGACGTCTTAATCCTACTGTTCTGTGCCAGCTTTTCGTACTACTTTTACGGTTCTTTTAACTGGCTATACGCCATCTGGGCCTTCTTCATCGTGTTCTTGATGCACCTGTTTTTAAACCTACATAACAACCTGGAAGACTACGAACACGCAACCGACGTGACCGACTACAAGCACGCCACCAGTATCATTGGTAAGTACCACCTAAGTACCCGGATGATCTGGAAATGGGTCGTAATAATGGGGATAATTGTCGCCGTCCTTGGACTCACGCTCGCATACCTCACTGGTTGGCCGACGCTAATCATCGGCATCATCGGCTTTGGCCTCGGACTAGCCTACTCGGCGGGTCCGAGACCAGTGGACTCCACCCCATTTTGTGAACTCGCAACCGGAATGCTCATCATGTTTTTTGACCCGCTGGTCTACGTCTATCTAGGAAGCATTCATCGCTTTCGCTTCTCCTGGGACAGTATCGTCGACGTCTTCTTGGTTACCATGTTCCTGTTTGTGCTTGCCTACATCACCCAACTCGCCAACAACACCTGTGACCTAAGAGAAGACATCGGAAATCACCGTTACACCCTGGTGTATTACATCGGACCATCAGACGCAATTAAATTATTTACAATTGTTTTCTGGTTGACAATCTTAATCATACCAATTTTATCCTTCTTTGGATACGTCCCAATCATTTCAAATTTAATTATTTTGGCTTATCCGCTGGCCTGGAAGAAAGTTAAAGTTTTTCAAACCAACCAGAACAAGCAAGAAGTCTATCATCAAATCGTTGGTGGGGTGACAATGTTAATGGGGTTGTATATCATTACTTACATGATCGGAACCATCATCAAAATCTTTCTTTAATTCATTTACACTGGAGGTAAATCATGACCTGGAAGTATTTTTATCAACTAACTGAGATTTACACAACACCGCTGGACGTGACCTGGCTCATACTTGCGGCTAGTTTTTCTTATTATTACTACGGCTCGTTTAACTGGCTATACGCCATCTGTGCCTTCGTGATTGTCATCGCCCTGCACCTCTTTTTAAACATGCAGAACAACCTCGAAGACTACGAACACGCCACCGACAAGACGGACTACAAGCACAGTACGAGCACCATTGGGAGTAATCATCTGAGCCTCACGATGATTCGGCACTGGTTGTATGGTTTTGCCGCTTTCATTATCATCGCCGGTTTGATCCTCAGTTACTTTACTGGCTGGCCCACGCTGGTCATTGGTGTGATTGGTTTTCTATTGGGACTGGCGTACTCGGCGGGTCCGAAGCCTCTAGACGCCACCCCATTCTGTGAGTTAGCGGTCGCCACGTTAATTCCGTTCTTTGTTCCGCTGATTTACATGTACATGGGAAGCATCCACCGCTGGAACTTCACCCTTATGAGTGTGCTGGACGCCTTTTTGGTGACACTACTACCGTTTATCCTCTTCTTCATCATTCAACTCGCAAACGACACGTGTGACCTCGAACAAGACATTGGTAATAACCGTCATACGTTAGTCGACTACATCGGGAAAAAGAACGCCATCAAGATGTTTGACTTGGTCTACTGGCTCTCAATCATCGTCATTCCAATTCTTTCTTTGGCAGTCGGCATTGTTCCCTACTTTGCCCTACTGACCATTCTAATTTATCCCTACGTTTGGACCAAAGTCAAAGTGTTTAACTTCAATCAAAACAAGGGAGAAATTTATAACGTCATCGTTAAAAACGTTTCACTGATCGTTATGTTATACATTTTGACGTATATGATTGGCACCATTATCATCTACCTATTTAAATAAACCAAAAGCACTTCTTTAAATAAACTAAAAGCACTTCAGAATTTTCTGAAGTGCTTTTTTAGGTTTAAAACTAGTGATGATTACTAACGTACCACGCTAGTTGATTCAGTAATTTATTTTGGTACTCATCATACAGACTTCTCAAGGGATGCAGATGATCCACCTTGACAATCCACGGCTTATCGAAGTTTGTGTAATGCACAATGACGGGATGATCCAACGCCTCAATTTGAGAACACTGACCGTCCGTCGTCTCACTTTTGCGATACTTGCCCTTCACTAGGTTACTTTGCACGTTGTACTTGGAGGGTAATGACTGCCAATCACCGTTAAAGATGGCATTTAAGGCATCCTGGTCCTGAAACCGCAACATTTCCGGATGGTCATTCGCAAGTCCGCGTGCTTTTTGTGAAATACCAGCGCTACGCCATTTCTTGGTATCAATTAGTAACAAGCCGGCGTTAAAGTAATGACCAGTTTTCTCACTGACCCCCATCTCACGCAAGCGGTCCAAGTACCCCGCATTTTCAACGGCCCCAATTACTTTCCCATTTAAATCAGCGTGATAAAGTTCATCAATGTTTCCCACACAAATCATATCAGCGTCAAGATAGAGAATCCTGGGACGGTCAATTTCTTCTGGAATATCAATGCGGTAGTAAGTATTGCGTTTGATGATGCTGTTTGGGGCGTCCGTGTTGGCCTTCTGGTAGCGGTCCTCGTGGGGTTTTAAAAATTTCACCGTTCGACAGTTTCTAAAAAGCTTCGGAAGCGTGGCAATTAAGTTCTGATTTTTGGGATTTAGATAATCGTTGACGACAAAAAACTCAAAGTCCGCATCGAGATTGTTTAAAAGGATAGAAGTGTAATTAATCGCTAGTGGCAGTGCCATGTTGTTGTCAGTGGTGGACGCAACCGTGAGCGGATGAGCCACTTCAGTTGGTTTTTTCACTAGGCCCAGTCTCCGTTACGAAAGACGGGAACGACCGTCCCATCAGCTTTAACACCGTCGATGTTCATGTCGTTAGAACCCATCATGAAATCAACGTGTTCTTGACTGCTATTCAAGCCAGCCTGGTCTTGTTCTTCCGGACTCATCTCGGTCCCACCAACAACACTGAATGGATAAGCAGCGCCCAGGGCCATGTGATCACTGGCATTTTCGTCGTACAGGGTGTTGTAGAAAATGATGCCTGATTGTGAAATTGGACTGGGATCCGGCACCAGTGAAACTTCTCCGAGCGAACGAACTCCTGGATCAGTGGCAAGGAGGTGGTCAAGTGTCTTTTGCCCCTTCTTGGCGGTAGCCTTTACAACCTGTCCGTCCTTAAAAGTGAACTCCATGTCTTCAATCAAAGTGCCAGAATAGCTTAACGGCTTTGTCGAAGTGACGTGACCGTTAATCCGGCGTTTGTCAGGAGCGGTGAAGACCTCTTCGGTCGGCATGTTGGGCATGAACTTAATGCCATCAACACTGGTACTGCCAGCCCCGACCCAGACGTGGTGCTTGGGCAATCCAACCTCCATGTCAGTTCGTGGGGAATGGTACTGCAACGTGTCAAACTGTTCCTCATTTAACCAAGCTGCCTTTTCTTGGAGTTGGTCTTTGTGGTCCTTCCAAGCCTGAATGGGGTCGTCGTTATCAACTCGAGCCGTTTTGAAAATCTCGCGCCACAACTTGTCAACGGCTTCGTCATCCGGTAAGTCAGGAAAAACCTGTTTCGCCCAGGCTGTGTCAGCGGCACCCACGACCGTCCAGGTTAAGTCGTTATTCTGCGTAGCAATCCGGACCGCGTTCGTGGCCTTTCCCATAGCCGCCGTGTTCTTGGCCACTCGTTTGGGATCGATTTTGGCAAACGCCGCCGGGTCTTCAGATAGAACCGAAATCCGAGCGGCGTGCTTATCAACGATGTAGTTGGCCTCATCAATCATGTACTGGGGAATGTTTTCCAACCGGTCGTCACTGGCATGTTCTAAAAATTGTTGGGACACAAAGGTATCGTCCCACTTAACCATCACATCGGCTGCCCCGGCTACATAGGCTTCTTTCACAATCATGTGGGCCAAGTCCTGGTGATGATCAGAGATATACAGAACGACCGTCTGGCCCGGTTGGACGTTTACTCCGACCTTGACAATCAATTCCGCATACTTTTTTAAATTACGATCTAATTCTTCCTTCTTCATGTAATCATCCCTTCTTCTCTCGTTGCGTCCATTCTATTGATTTTTATTTCCAATTACAATTAATAAGTGTAACGCTTTGCAATCAAAATTTAACTTACGGAATGTAAGTCCGAAGCCACGGCTTTTCAACTTATCTGACTTCACAATTTCTCAAAATGAGACTGGAGCAAGCGCGTGATACCGTGCTAAAATGGATGATATTACTTAACGAAACGGGAGGGAACGACGTGTCAAAAGCTGCCAAACGAGCAATTTTCATCCTGATTATTGCGAATTTTATCATTTGTTTAGGGATGAGTCTGGTAATTCCAGTCGAACCCTTCATTAAAAACGAATATCATCTAACCACCGCTCAGATGGGAACCATGACTTCACTATACGCCTTAGCTCAGTTCATCGGATCGCCGTTTGTGGGCCGGATTTCAGACAAGATTGGACGAGCACCGATTCTGGCTGGAGGACTCGTTCTTTATTCCGTCTCGGAAATGATGTTTGCGGCCTCTAACACGCTGATGTTATTCGATATTTCCCGACTAATTGGTGGAATTTCGGCCGCCATGGTGGTGCCAACGTCCATGGCAATGGCCGCTGACCTGTCATCTTCAGAACAACGGGCCAAGGTCATCGGCCTACTATCGGCCGCTTTTAGTGGTGGTTTAATCATCGGTCCCGGGATTGGTGGTGCACTTGCCAAGTTTGGGTACAAGACGCCGTTCTGGTTTGCGGGCGTCCTTGGCATCATCGCCGTCATCTTCTTCGTGGTGGGACTTCCCAAGCACATCAAACAGACCAACCAAAAAAGTCCCGTCATGGAAGAGGTTCACATTACCGAAAAGGGCCTGAAATCCATCCTAAATGGTGCCATGATTGCCCTTTTTGCCATGATTTTAATCTCATCATTTGGCCTGCAGGGCTTTGAAAGCATCTACACGATCTACGTGAACCAGGTCTTTCACTTTACCCTTGATAACATTGCCGTCGTCCTAATCATCAACGGGATGATCTCTCTCGTCCTTCAGGTGGTCTTCTTCGACCGCTTGGTCAGAATGCGCGGTGAACTCGGTCTCATCCGTGACTGTTTCATCCTCAGTTCCATCTGTATCGTCTGGATTCTGTTTGCTCACAGCAAAATCGAAGTCATCATTGCCACTCTAGTCGTCTTCTGTGCCTTTGACGTGTTAAGGCCCGCCATCACAACACTGCTGACTCGTTTTGGCAAAAATAACCAGGGATTAATCAACGGCTTAAATATGTCACTAACCAGCGTTGGTAACATCATCGGCCCCATTTTTTCCGGGGTTTTAATGGACATTAATCCGCACTATCCCTACACGATTGTCGCCATTATTTTGCTGTTTTCGGCGTTCATAACATTTGTAGTTCGTTACGAAATGCGTCACACTAAGGGCGTCAAAAGTGATGAATAGAAACGGAGGAATTGCATATGGCAAAAAAAGTACTAATCTTAGGTGCCGCAGGACAAATTCCTAGCATCGTAATTCAAAAGTTATTAAAGGATACCGACGTTGACATGACCCTCCTAGCTCGTAACGCTAAAAGTCGGTTAACTGTCAGTGACCCCAAACGAGAAACTGTCGTTGACGGTGACATCAATGATGATGAAATCTTGACAAACGTTATGAAAGGTCAAGACATCGTCTTTTCGGATGTCCCTCACGCTGAGGCAATGAGTTCCGTTATCAAGGCCATGAACCAGGCAGATGTTAAACGTTTAATCGTCGCTGGTCTCCTCGACGTTGACGATACGGTCGTTGGGACATTTAAGAAGTGGAACAACGAGATGATTGGCAGTACCTACGCCGATCCCAAGAAAGCCTATAAGGAACTGCTTGATTCCGACATTGACTACACCTACTTGAAGATGACTTGGCTTTATAACGACAAGAACAACGAAAAATACGAAGTTATCCCCGCTGGTAAACCGTTTAAGGGTGCGCAAGTCACCCGGGAAGCCATTGCCAAGTTAATTGTCAGCATCATTGAAGACCCAAGCAAGTACCAACGTGAAGACATTGGCGTGGTTGAACCCGGTACTGAGGATCTTTCCAAGCCTTCATTTTATTAAAAATTAAATTCTAACAGTTGGCACGAAGTCAGCTGTTTTTTATTTTCACCATTTCTCACAAACTACGTTATAATTGACCACGTAATAGCTTTAAATAAAGGGAGCGTTTTATATGTTTAATGAAAAAGAAAAAGGTTTTGATGGATGGGCCTTAATTGCGGGAATTATCTTTGTTGCCGCTGGACTCTTTGTCTTCATCAAACCATTTGCCACACTGCAGGCACTAGCCGTTATTTTAGGAATCGTGGCACTCTGCATTGGCCTGTATCACTTGGTGCTTCATCATCAACTGCAAAAGAACTTTGATGTTTCGGGATATTTGATTATCATTAATGGAATTATCGATATCATCATTGGTCTGATCCTGTTATTCAGCCGATCATTTGGCTTCTACCTCATTGCCATCGCCTTTGCCATCTGGTTCATCGTTGACTCTGGTCTAAGCATCTACTCGGCAACCAAAGCACAACAGAAGTCAGCCAAACGTTACTACTGGTTAATCGTAACGGCCGGTATTATCGGAATCATCATTGGAATTATCCTTTTGTTTACCCCATACCTATCAAACGCCGTTGTTATTATCTTCATCGGGATCTATTTCATCGTTGAAGGAATTAAGTTATTGGTAATGGCATTTTAAATTAGATATTAATTAAAAAGGATTCACATGAAAAATAATGATAAAGAAATCCAACATTTTTGGAATAATCTGTTGAATAAAAATCTGGCTCAAAAAACTAAAACTAATGATATGGGTCAAATTATTATCGATCCCGATTCAGATGACCAATCACTAATTGATTGGTATCTCAAAGGTTAAGCAAACCAAAAATGGCCTCACGTACTCAAATACGTGAAGCCATTTTCTTTTGTAAATTTTATTTAAATTAATGAGTTTCCCAATAGCAACATGATAAACACTAGGTATATATTAATTAAACACATAACTAAAATTTATTTCTTTTAATCTTTTGGTGTTAGCATTTGAGTCATAACAAAATCCCTATAAGCTGGTAAGTTTCTCATTAATTCTTTATGTGTCCCATAAGCCTGTACTGTTCCTTTATCAACAAAATAAATACAGTCGGCATCAATAATTGTTGATAATCTATGCGCAATGGCAATGATTGTTTTACTTTTAGTTAATTTGTTCATTGAATTGGTAACAATCTTTTCAGCATTAGCATCTAAATTAGCAGTAGATTCATCAAAAATGATAAACTTTGATTCTTTCAAATATGCTCTAGCGATTTGAAGTCTTTGCTTTTGTCCTCCAGATAATTTAATTCCTCTTTCCCCTACAAGTGTATCAATATTTTCTGGAAGATTCTGAACGTAATCAAAAAGATCTGCATCCATCAACGCCTTATTTAAAGTGCTCAAACTTAATTCTTTTTTTAATCCAAAAATCAAATTATCTGCAATAGTTCCAGACATAATACTGTTCTCTTGTGTAACCACACTAAATAAACTTCTCCATTTTTCTAAATCAAAGTGTGTTGCATCAATATTATCCAACAGTAATTTACCATCAGTAACTGGGTACAATCGCGTTAAGATATTTATTATAGTTGTCTTTCCTGCCCCTGATGGTCCTATAACTGCAATTTTTTTATGAGAAGGAAATTTCATATTAATGTTATTTAAAACTTCCTTATTCCCATAAGAAAAAGAAATATTTTTCAAAGATAATGTGCAGTTTGATAAATTAATGTTATCTAATGATTGTAGATTATATCTTTCAATGGGCAAATTTACTATTTCAGTTATTTTTCTTGTCGCTCCAACAGCCTGTTCATAACTACTATAAAAATTGGATAATGAACTCATAGCTGGCATAACTTGAAAGAAATAGAGCAAGATAGAAACAAGTGTACCAATTGTTAAAGTTCCCTTACTCACTCGTAATCCACCATACGTTATAATAATAACGATCCCAAAAGTTAATACGGCTTGTATGGGATCTAAAATAGCGTTTATCTTATCAGCTTTAACTGATAATTTATAAAGGGAATTGACATTATTTTCAAATTTCTTAAGAACACTTGACTCGGCAATATTTAACTTAACCGATCTAATATTTTGAAGACCTTCAGTTGTAATTCCTGTCAACTTACTAAGTAATAACTGAGAATTAATCGATATTTTTTCAGTGAGTTTACCAATTGGATATGAAATGAAAAATAATAATGGGAAACCAATTAAAATTAGACAAGTTAATTTCCAGTCCAAAAACATTAACAAAAAGAATGTTCCAAATATTGTAATTAAATTTCTAAGTACTGTTGGTATAACTTGGGTAGTAAAATTTTTAACGACTAAAGAATCATTTATTACACGACTCGCTAACTGACTGCTATTCTGTCCATTAAAAAAGCTTAATGGTAAAAACAATAAATGTTTTTGAACTTGCATACGTATATATGCAATTTGCTTATCTCCTTCTCTACTTAATATAAAGTTTCCAAATGAACTTATTATTGTACTCAAAACTAGTAATCCAATAATAAAAGGTATTAAAAATTTATTATTAGAACTAGCTAGTAATTTATTCAAATCAATAGTTTTACGAATTTGCATAGGTATATACAAATTAAGAAAACTGCTTAAAACGTTTAATAAGATTCCAAATACAAATATAAAATTAAGAGGGAACAATCTTATTTTATTCATAATATTGTCTTCTCCTCTAAAACTTCTTTTTTCTAAAAATTAAATATCCAATTATAAAGAAAAATAAAATATAAATTGTAGATCCATAAATTAATTGATTATTAGTTAATAATGTAACGGGATGGTAACTTGAATAGTTATAATACTGATTACTTAAGTTACACATATTCAATGGATTCCATTTTAATATTTTAGATAATCCCATATCCATTCTTACTAAATTACCAGATACAAATTGACCTATAAAAATAATTAATATGTTTAGTGTAATCACAATAGAATTTACATTTATAAGACAAGAAGTGACAAAAACAAAACTAATAACTAGTAATGAAGTAATCATATCAATAAGATTAAAATTGATCATATTTTCAAGTAAAGTATTTCCATATTCAAAAATAGATAACCAATTAACATTTATAGACAATAATGGTATAAATTGAAAAATAAAAGCTATAAAAACAGCCATTACATGTAAAATGATTGCATAAACAAAAATAATTATCATTTTAGACAAATAAACATATGATCTATTCGGCGACTTATACAACACTGTTAAAATTGCATTATTTTGATATTCCATTGAAAAAATGGTAGATCCAACTACTACCAAGACAAGCAAAATCGCTTCATTGGCATTATAACTTGTCATTCCTAATAAATTTTGTTCTTGATTACCCATTGCTAACTTGACAATAATCATATAAATAGGAATTAGAAGTGGAACAAGATAAATTATTTTTTTATGAATCATCTTATAAAATTCGCGATATAAACAACTTTTCATTAGATACTCCTTTCTTAAAAAACGATTTATACTTGTCGATGCTTAAAAACGAAATATCCTATTACAAAAAATATTAAAGTATACATAATAGTTCCACAGGTTATTTGAACATTATTAAGATGAGAAAATTTAATATAATTATTATTAGAGAATTGGTTAGTAATATAAATCATATTTAAAGGATTCCATTTAACAAAAGTAATACCCGCTGGAAAAACATTCATGAAAGAACTCGATAATGATGCTCCTAGAAAGGTAATTATTAAACTTACTCCAATTACTATGGAAATATTTTTAAACCAAGATATTAGAAGAAATCCTAAAGCAGAAATAAAAAACATATATATAATAATCCCAAAAACATTTAATAATAAACTCAATAATAAGGTATGTTGATTATGACAAATAGTGAACCATGGAAATTTATTAGCAGACAATAAACTTGTAAAAATAAATGTAAATAAAGTGCCTAATAATATTAAGAAAAATCCATATATAATTATTACTAAAAATTTGGATAAATAAATAATTAATTTATTAGAATGTTTATAAAATAAAGTCACAATTGTATTATTGTTATACTCCATTGCAATAAAGTCGGATCCAATAGCAATTAAAACAATTACTGACCATTGTCCTAATCCAAATCCCATAGAAATTGTTTCATTATTGATAGGTGAAGTTAGAGCAGTGTAAATCATTAAAACAAAAAGTGTAATTAAACCATATAATGATGTTTTTTTATGAATAAATTTGTAAAATTCTTCTATCAGACTAGATTTCATAATGAACTATTCACCTTGGCTTTCTAAAATTTTTACAACCAAAGTTTCAAGACTGTCATGCTTTTGATTTAATTCAAGAATATAAATGTCTTTGCCTTTTAATAATCTTTGAATCTTATATAAATCATCATGATTAACAATAAAGGTGTTATTTTTTTCATAATAAGTAATTTTAGCTTTTGTTAAGATCATTTTGGTTTTATCCAAATCTGAAGTTTCTAACCTATATTTATTTGCTCCTTTTTTATACATTTCATTAATTGATTTATTAATAATTAAATTGCCACGATTAATAATTAAAATATTAGTCATAACTTTTTCTAACTCACTAAGAATATGGCTAGAAATCAAGAAAGAAGATCCCTTTTGAGCATACTTCTTAATTATTTTCCGTACTAAAATAGTGGACTCAATATCTAATCCATTCATTGGTTCATCCAATATAATTAATTTTGGATGATTAAGTAATGCAATGGCTATTCCTAGTTTCTGCTTCATCCCTAAAGAATAATCCTTAGATTTATTATTAATATAATTATTCATTTTCAATAAAGAGATAACTTCTTGCATGTTTACTTCATCTTTACTATATAATTTTAAATTTTGAAGTCCCGATAGAAACGGGTATATAGCCGGATGCTCAATTAAAGCACCAACGCTTTTTAATGCCAAATGATTAGTTTCAGTTACATTTTTACCATTAACATTAATGGATCCAGTAAATTTTGTAAGACCCAATATGGTCTTCATAATTGTAGTTTTCCCAGCTCCATTTGGTCCAATCAACCCGACAATTTGTCCAGAATTGATTTTAAACGAAAAATCTTTAATGACTTTTTCTTTACCAAAAGAAACATTTATATTCTTTACTGATAGCATTGAAATCACCTTTACAATATTTTTTCACTTTTGCGCAGATTAAATAAATTTAAATTATTATTTTTTAAAAGTGGAAACCAAGAATACCAAGAATCACTGTTTGCATTTAAGTCAGCAAGAGATAACATTATTCCAGTATTTCCAGTCTCATAGTCCATTGAACTCTTTAAACCAAATACTCCAGGAAAAATGGTTTGACCATCATTAATTGAAAGTGCAAAATCATTCAATGATTTAATGTATGTTTCTAAAGAAGTGCTTTTACCGAAGTATTTATATATAGCAGTAGAACTGGGTATTATTCCAGCTACTCCACTAAACAAACAGCACTGATAAGTACAAAAAGATCCTTTATCATTTTGCATTGCATTTATAAGTTCCTTATATCTTTTGTAAATAAGATTTGGATCGTCTACTAGCATCTCAATTAAAAGTAAAACTAACCCAGAAAAACCTGTATCTAAATAAGGTAAAATTCTCGGAATTCCCCTACTTTTATCAATTAAAACTAATCCTCTATCATCACAAGTTATTCCTTCATTTATAATGTCATCTAAAATATTAATCGATACTTTTTTAAACTCATCAAAATTCAGTAGTTCACCTATTTTCCACAAAAACAAAACTGCACCTGTCCAACCCTTTAATAGGCCTAACTTTCCTTCGTAGATTTGTTGATTTCGAAATTCATTACTACGATATAATTCAACTATCTTTTTTGCTGAATCAATTGCATGTAATTTATAACTATTGTTTTTTGTACTTGCATACAATGACAAATTTGCAAATCCTATTCCGGAAACCCCTGAATACAATGAAATATCATTATCATTATGTTTATTATTAACAATTTCCATTAATTTCTTAGCAATACTAGATCTTTGCAAATCATAAAATGTTAATGCAATTCCACTAAGTCCATTAAATAAACCAGTATTATAATCATCACTTTTAATAATATTTAATATATTATTTTCTGTTCTATCCAACCACCTAGATAACTTGATATCATTAATATCAATACTATTTAACCTATTCAATGCCATGATTGATCCCATAGCACCATAATTAATTGCATAATCCGAAAGCGAATTACTATATTGTTTAATATCTCCGTGAATCAATCCATTTAATTGAAAATCTAGGTTTTTAATGATTCCGTTTTTTAATGAATAAATATTTTTATCAATATTTTTGAAATCAAAAGTATACTTGGGGACGCTAATATTCTTATCATAAAAAGGAGCTTTTCTATATATATCAGTGTGTTTTTCACATATAGATCTCACTCTGTCTAAAAATTCAACTACTTCAATTCCAAACTTATCTTTAATATTATTATTTTGTCTATCCTCAAGTTCTTTGCTGAAAATCATAGTTGACTCTACTGGCAAAAACATTTCTCTAGCAATTCTATATAATGAATACCAATCGCCATCTTCAAATGTTTTGCTTTGCCAAGAGGCATAATCCTGAGTTATAAGATTAGGATTATAAGGCAAATCCATTTTATTAGCACTTTCAAAATCAATAAGCTTAATAAAATTAAGTTTTTTATTAAGATCCACCATGATATTTTCAGGTTGCAAATCAACCATTGCAATTCCTTTTTCATGTATATTTTCGATCAACTTTATTAGTTGATTAATTATTAGCATCGAGTTATTTTTATATTCATTTACATTTGCGTTATTTGAGAATGGAAACTGAATGGCCATAAACTCACCAAGTGTTTCTCCACTAATCTTTTCTTCTATTAAGTAATTATGTTTCCATATCTTTTTATATGAAAATAATCTTGGAATTCCAGAAACACTAGAAAGTTTTTTAAGAATATTATACTCAGACTTAACTCTAGAAAATCCATCATTTTCATCGTTACCCAATCCAATATATGGTCTACCCTCTTTAATAACTACTGGCTTATCTTTATAAATTCCGTTATATATGCCACCACCATTACTAAAATGAATTGCACTTTTAATGTGTAGATCTTCTAACTCACTAAAAGTATCTTTACTTGGAAATATATTATTTCCATGTACATATGACGGTTCATGAACAAAGTACGGAAGTGTGTAAAATGGTACTCGTTTATCTTCTATATAATTTCCATTTGGATCTTTAATAGCATAAATTTGCTTACCATTTTCCCAATAAGTCATCTTTTCGAAGGCACCATATCTAAAATAAACATTGCTTTGCTTCCAAGAACGATCGTTTAAAATATAAGGTCCTTCTTTAAATCTTGAAGTTATTTTTAATAATTGATCTAATAAATCGCAAAATTCTTTCTCATTTTTTGGATATATTGTTATAAATTTTCCTGCTTCTACTCGATCTGCATTTTTTGAGTAAGTAAGAATTAGATCGTATTTACTAGATACAAATTTAAATGAAATCTTATTATCTATTAAAAAATTACTAACAGAACTAAGTAATTCTTGAGAATCATCAAGGTTAGCTGATATGTGTATCTTCCAACCTTGTTTAGGCAAACTTACTTTTTTGTAAATCATATAATGCCAATAAGTATCTATTGAATCGTTCCAATCATTTAAATTAGCACTACGCGTATTAACATGAAATTTATTATTTTCTTTTGAATGTGATTTAATTTGAGTTATATCAGAATAAAACGGACTTTTTTTATTTTGTAAATATTTTATATAATCACTACCATTAACTGCCATTAATACTCCTTTCCTCCTAACTGTCTTTAAAAAAGGGTAACGAATTATTCATAATCCGTTACCCTCTAATTAACTTTAATGACAATTAATACTAAAAGTACTTTGTCCTTTACAGTTAAAACTAAATCCACTGTTACGTAAGATTAAATTTGCTGAATCTTTTGATGCTTTGGTACTTTGTAAATTAACGATTGGATTTGACATATCAATCCACCTCCCGTCTTATTAAGTAATATGTAAGTTACTCATTACCAACTTACATATTTAATATACATGGGAAATATACTCCAATAAAGCTATGAATTATAGCATCACCAAAATATATTAATAGAACATTAAACTAGACATTGTAAATATAGATACATTCAACTTAAATACAAATAAACTAGCTGACCGAATTTATCATGTCAATCAGCTAGTTTGTTTTGTATTACGTACCTAATAGATTTTTTTCATAATCAAATAAATAACTTAAACAATAAAAAAATAAATTTTTTGCAACTCTATATACTGATACATTTTATTTAACGATATCAAATTTATAAGAGAGCTTTTAATCACAAGACTATTCTTAAATGCCTGTAAAACGTTTGTCTACATTTTATAGCTTTATTTATACTAGCTGCAGCTATATATTAAGGACGCAGGTAGAGTGCTAAAACCAAACTGATTGTCATACTTATTTCATGGATAAAAACACCTAAAATAAAAGCAGACAAATATTTATCATCATATGTTTGCGCAGCAGACGGTATTGCTATGGGTAAAGTTACTAAAATAAAAATAATACTCGTAACATACAATTCTTTGGATTTTAAAAGCTGTTTTATTTTTGTTTTCCATTTTGGATATGTAATTCTATATATAAATATATTTAATATTAATAATGGTGTTACCCATACAAACTTAATTCCAAAAGGTCGAAAAAAATTCAAAAAGCTAAAAATTAGTAAAAAGATGTTAATAAAATATACTAACCTAAAAATAGTTCTATTTTTTGATAATTTTTTGTCCCCATGTTGCTGAGTAGAATCAGATAGTAAATAGTTAATATTAATATTATAGATAGAACATATCGATTTTAAAGTATTTATATCTGGTGAGTTACGACCATTTTCCCAACTAGAAATGGTCTTTCTTGAAACATTCAATTTTTTAGCAACTTGTTCCTGCGTCATATTGACTCTTTTTCTAGAACTTTTTAATTTTGTTGCAAGATCCAATCAAATCACCTCAGATAACTCATTTTGCTGAAAGGGGTAAATAACTATGAATAATAAAGAAAAATTTAATATTATAAAATGGTGGAAACATGTAGCTGATCAATTTCATTTGTTTAAATAATCACATTTGTAGATATGTCTGCTATATTAAATATATCAAATATACCTACAAACACAAATTTACTTAAAATAATTAATGAATTCTAGCTAAAAGAGTCAATCCAAAAATGGCCTCACGTACTCAAATACGTGAGGCCATTTTATTTTGTCAATTTTATTTAAATTAATGAGTTGCCCAAAAGCAGCATGATAAACACGAGCACTAGGTCCAAGTAAACAAAGCTACTTACGACCTGCCACTTTCCCATTGTATGACTTGACCAAATCGCATTAACGATAATAAAGACCAGTTCGATGTAAATTAGCAGGGCAATAAAACTACCGCCGACCATTGTGAAACCACCAATGACGGAATGCGGACCAAGGTGAAGGTTAAACGGTCCAAATTTCAGCCAGAAAACCACGACCGCCGACTGAATGACCAGTAGAACGCTCAACACCACGTTAATCCAGAACATAATGCTATTTTTGATGAGTAATGGTTCTAACTGCCGGTGAATTAAGAAGTAACCAATTCCCGTCAAGATTACCATCACTAACAGGGTAATTCCAATAATCTCAAGATTAGCACTCAAAAGTTGCTTATGACTCTCGGTCACGATGTTAATCTTGCGTCCCGTCCACGTGATGATGTCGCATCCCAAGATGAACACCATCCAGTAGATCAACATCATCCAAAACTTAGGATACAGACTAATCGGGTGATAAATCATGAAGGCATAAACGGCGGTAAAGAACAGCACAGCCAACACAAAGTACGGTCGATTCATTACGGAAGCGGCTGCTCC
This sequence comes from Fructilactobacillus sp. X7R7C1, assembly GCF_059901065.1. Classification (NCBI taxonomy): domain Bacteria; kingdom Bacillati; phylum Bacillota; class Bacilli; order Lactobacillales; family Lactobacillaceae; genus Fructilactobacillus; species Fructilactobacillus sp. X7R7C1. The sequence goes on along the minus strand of NZ_JBWXVF010000001.1, from coordinate 222,290 downwards.
ACAAATCAAGGTCGAAGCCGCGAGCCACGACCACTGATAACCCTTCCCCTTTGACTCAAAGAAAGCCATTGGAACCGCCATAAAAATGAAGATTAGACCAATCTCAGCCGACAGGTGAAAAGCTTCATAATAAAGTAAGTCTAAAATGACGAAAGCATACGCCACGAACTCCAGCGATAACGTTTTGAATTGACGCGTCTTGACAAGTTTTTTTAACATGAAATTCCCCTTTATTAGTTCTTCTGGTATCTATTTTACACCCAATTAAACTCAATTTTCTAAATGTTTGTACTATCGTGAGCGTTTGGGTATGATGAAATTGAGCCCAGGAGGTGAATAAAATGGAAGACATTGATATTGATGAACTCAATCCCACCACGATGGTGGAATACTTTGAAAATGAACGGAAAAACAAATTCGACGTTGGTTACATTTTAAAACATAACGACAAGTATGCGCTGATGAGGACCATTGACCTCGAAGGTCGTCTTGATAACTACGAATTAATCGATCTGACGAAAGAAGTTCCGGTTTTTAACACGGGAACTCCATACTTAAAACAGATGATCGAGTATCGGACCCTTGCGACTGAATATGGGCTTAAGGATACACCACAAATTAAAACAATTGAAGACCTTCCTTTTAAGAATCCACTTCAGGAGGTCCTTGATTATCTGTCACGGAGTGAAGTGAATTTTGAAGTCGTCACAATTAACAAGAAGAACCAGAAAAAAGACCGCATCGGCTACATGAAAAATCGAGAACCGTCCAATTTCTCACTGATTTCACGAGCCGTTGACGATCCGTTTGACCCCATTTTAAATGAGGAACACAAGATCAAACTCAAAAAGATCGAGATTGTGTGTTTCAATTCATGGGAGCTCATCTTTTTGACTGATCTAATCAAAAATGATTAGGAGGAGATTTATGTCCAAGTCAACTAAGATTATTATTGCCATCGCTGTTGTACTTGTAATCGTACTACTCGTCTGCATGGCGTTAGTACTGTTAATTCCCGGTCCAATTGGTGAAATTTCAAACGCAGTTTAAGGTTCAAACTAAAAAGGTGATCACGCGATTCGATCGTGTGGTCACCCTTTCGTTAATAACAGTATTTAAAATCATTCTAGGACCAAACTAGTCCTGCCGCTCCTTGAGTTTCCCCCGAAAATCAGACAACTGGTGATAGCCCTTATGAAGCATGATATCTGTCAGTTCAGAATCCAGGCGTGAAAAGATTTTTGGACCTTCCTTTTGAAGTGCAGTTCCGACTTCAACGACATCAGCACCACACAGGATTAACTCAAAAGCGTCCTTCCCGGTGCGAACGCCACCAGTTCCGATAATCTTGATTTCCGGCTTCAAACGCTTTCTGAAGGCGCGCACGTTAGCTAACGCCACGGGCTTGACATATGAACCCCCGATGCCGCCAAAACCACCTTTGGGTGCAATGACCGCTGATTCGGTGTCAGCGTCCACAACCAAGCCGTTACCAACACTGTTGATGGTGTTGATGTAGGTCAGAGGGTACTGGTTTAAAATCTTACTTATGGCGTCATATTGTTGTAGATCAAAATACGGTGGCAACTTGAGACCCAGTGGCTTGGTATAAAAACTAAAGATGGCTTCCATGGCCGCATGAACGGCCGCAAAATCGTAACCAATCTGAGGCTTGCCAATCACATTCGGACACGACAAGTTAAGCTCACAGAGACCGGTAAAGCTACTGTCTTGAATCTTTCTTAGAGCTGTGATGTTGTCACCAAGGGAGGTTCCCGAGATTGATAAATCGATTGGTTTGTTAATCTGATTCTGTTCAATGTAATCAAGATAGTATGTCAGTCCCTTGTTTGGTAATCCCATGGAATTGATACTGCCAAATTCTGTTTCAGCGTAGCGCGGCTTGGGATTTCCCTCACGTGGTTCTAACGTGGCACTCTTAGTCGTCACCCCACCAGCTTCGGATTTCAGGATTTGATTCATCTCTTCGGCGGTTTCGTCAAAGACTCCGGCGGCATTTAAAAAGGGATGGGCAAACGTCTCGTTACCGATCTGTGCTGCAATTGAAATGTGATCCATTGTAAATAACTCCTTTGGTATATAAAAAGTCACAACTACTAGTGGGCATTCAGAGAAGTTCCCATTTGTCATAGTTGCGACCGCGATTAGTTTAATTAGGATGAATAATCTTTTGGATTCTCTGAACCAATTAAAGATTGATTGTCATTATCATAACGACCCCCACCCTCAATTGTCAACTTAGAAAACCTGCCTAAAAAATAATTGACTTTCTACGTCAATTTAGTTAGAGTATTTATCAAATAAATCGAGACTACTTTAATTCAATCCAGAGAGATTGAAAAGTTAACTGGTTATGTCAAAAAATGGGCGTGCTACGTTAATTTGTAGTAGGCCCTTTATTTATGCAATTCAACCAAGTGAAAATCTAGGAGGATCAAATGGCATATTCATACAAGCATGATTTAGTGACAGTCTCTGACATGGACGAGAAACAAGTTTTACATAAGATTAAATTGGCGCAACTATTCAAAGAGGGCAAGTCGGTGCACCTAAACCGCCCCACCTACGTAATGAACCTCTTCTTTGAGAACAGTACCAGAACGCACACCAGCTTTGAGATGGCGGAACGCAGACTCGGAATACAGGTCCTTCAGTTTAACGCCAACACTAGTTCAGTCACCAAGGGTGAGACCCTCTTAGACACCATCAAAACGCTTCAGGCGATTGGCGTTGACATCGCGGTGATTCGGCATCCCGAAAACGAGTACTACCGACAACTACTGGACGACAACCTGAAAATCAGCGTCGTTAACGGTGGTGACGGAAGCGGTCAACACCCGTCGCAATCACTGCTTGATATGATGACCATCTACCAGGAATTTGGCACCTTCAAGGATTTAAACGTCGGCATCATTGGCGATTTAAACCACTCCAGAGTGGCCCGTTCCAACATGGAACTTTTAACTAAACTCGGAGCGCACGTGTCGTTTGCGGGTCCCGACCAGTGGTACGACCCGCAATTTGAGGAGTACGGTAAGCATTTAACCGTTGACGAACTGGCCCACAAATCCGACATCGTGATGTTACTCAGGGTGCAAAAGGAACGCCTCGGAAAAGAACTGGCGAACTTTGACGCCACCAGTTACCACGAACAATTTGGCTTAACTAAGGAGCGCTACCAAACGATGAAGGATAACGCCATCATCATGCACCCCGCTCCCGTCAACCGGGGAATTGAGATTGATTCCGACCTCGTCGAAGCCGACAAGTCCCGAATCTTTAAACAGATGACGAATGGGATGTACATGCGCATGGCCATTTTGACCGACGTCCTCGTTAATAAGGGCATTGTGAATAAAGCAGATATTGAGGGAATTGACGAACGATGAAAATTTTAATTCAAAACGGGCAACTTTTTCAAAATCAAGCGCTCAAACGGTGTGATTTACTGTTAGATGATGGTGTTATTAAACAAATCAAACCTCAAATTGAGCCGACGCGAGCCGACAGGGTCATTGACGCCAAGAATAAGGTGGTACTGCCCGGTTTGGTGGACGTGCACGTTCACTTCAGAGACCCCGGTCAAACGGAAAAGGAAACCGTAAAAACCGGTAGTGAAGCGTCCGCTCACGGTGGTTACACGACCGTTTGTGCCATGCCAAACGTCATGCCCGTCCCCAATACTCCTGATAAACTAAAATCAATGATTGAACATAACCTACAACAGGGCGTTGTCAACGTGAAACAGTTCGCCCCCGTCACTTACAACGAACGTGGTGACCAACTCGTAAACTTTGCCGAGATGAAACAGGCTGGAGCCGTGGCCTTCAGTAACGATGGGATTGGGATTCAGAGCGCCCAGACCATGTACGAGGCCATGAAAAAGATCGCTCAAACTGGATTGCCTCTGGCTGCCCACGTCGAAGACCGCTCGTTAATGAACGGCGGCGTCATTAATGAAGGATTAACAGCTAAAAAACTAGGCCTAACGGGTATTTCCGAAGTGACGGAAACCAGTCAACTAGCCCGCGACCTTGAACTCGCACGTGTGAGTGGCGTCCACTACCACGTCTGTCACGTCTCAACGGCGCGCAGCGTGGAACTGATTCGACGGGCTAAAGCGGATGGCGTGCACGTCACCGCTGAGGTCTCTCCCCATCACTTGCTATTAGACGATTCCATGATTACCAGTGACAACCCCATGTACAAGATGAATCCGCCACTGAGAACCAAAAAAGACCGGCAAACGTTACTAGATGGATTATTGGACGGCACAATTGACATGATTGCGACCGACCACGCTCCCCACACTGTCTTTGATAAGGGGCATTCCTTTAACGATTCAGCTTTCGGGATCACCGGCATCGAAACGGCCTTTCCGCTGTTGTACACCAGACTAGTTAAAACCGGTCAGGTGACTTTAAGTCAACTACTAGAATGGATGAGTAGCAAGCCAACCGCCTCCTTCAAGCTCTCAAAAGAAAACCAAATCAAGGTTGGTAATCACGCCAATTTCTCAGTCTGGAATCTAAATGCGCCGCATCAAATTACAACCAAAAACATGAAATCAAAGGGAATTAATTCGCCGTTTATTGGCAAGCAAGTCGACGCGCAGAACCTCATGACCTTTGTTAACGGCCAAATCGTTTATCACTCATAATTAAAAAAATGCTTTACGTAATTAAATACGTAAAGCATTTTTACTATTGCTAGTTTAAATTAAGTCTTCAACAATGGCAGCGTTGAACTGATCCAAATCATCCGGAGTTCGACTCGTAATCAAGTGATGATCCTTTACAACCGGTTCATCTTTCACAATGGCACCAGCGTAGTAAATATCAGTTTGAACCGTCTTATAAGCGGTCATCGTGCGACCTTTAACCAGTCCCGTCTGCATGAACAATTGGGGACCATGGCAGATCGCAAACGTTGGCTTGTCAGCTAACAAGAAACTTCTCGCAAATTTAACAAACCGTGGGTCACCCCGCAGTTGATCTGGTGAAAAGCCACCGGGAACTAGCAAAGCATCAAAGCTTTCCGGCATAACATCGGCAATTCCAGCGTCAACCTTGGTCTTGTGTCCGTGTTTACCAGTGATCTCTTCGCCAGCCTTCTTATCGATGATCGTAATATCGTGACCAGCTTTTTTCAATGCTTCGACTGGTGAAGTCAATTCAACATCTTCAACGTCATTAGTTACAAGTACAGCTACTTTAGCCATTTCTTATCACTTCCTTACCTATAATTTTACATGGAATGAAATTTCAGGGAAAATATTTTGCTTAACAATTTATCACAATTTTAGAACCAATGAAACTTAACGGAAATTTGATTTACACTTCTCACGGAAAGCCGCTATAATTAACGTAACTACATTTTCCAGAATTCGAGGGTATTTTATGAACAAGTCCAAACATGACGTCAACCTAGTTTGCGTGACGGTCGCATCCTGCATCATCTTCGTCTTAGTGATCCTTATGGGATGCCTGTTAGTCTCAACTCATCACGCCAAGGCTAAAAACCAACAACTTATGACTAAGATTAGGACAACCCGGCAGGAAACCAATACGTTAAACGCCAAAAAGACCACGCAAAAAGTTCAAAAGCAGCACCAGACCGGAGTCGACATCACATCCATTCAGAAAAATAACGACCAGGTCTACCAAAAGGCCATGAAGATGGCATACATGGCCAAATCAAGCAAACAGCGTCAAGCCGTTAGTAAGCAGTTTAAAAAGGATCGTTTCGATCCAGCCTTTACTAAAACGGTTCTAAGTACCAAGGGACACAATAAAAAATACCTAAACCAAAAGATTGAAGACGTCTCCGTCAACAACGCTCGTTACGACAGCCAGTCTCAATCCTACAACTCGATGATCACCATTACCTTTGCCTCAAGGAAGAATAAGAAGCCAAACGTCTTGAATTACGTCGTTAACTACAACGTTAAGAAACGAAAGACGACCCTCGTTGGGACTTCATGGACCAGCACGTTCGTGGCGTTAGGAGGTCAAGAAATCAATGGCTAAAAACAACAAATTTCACCTCAATAAAAACGTCAGTGTTCTAGCAATCATGTTCGTAATCATTGTCGTCTTGCTCCTCGCTATCTTCACCCTGATGATTCATAATGACACCATTAACACCCAGGTTAAAACCAATCGGGCCACCCTTTCTGCTGAGCAGAAAACGTACAACCAACGGTTTAACTCCCTAAACAAGCGTTATAAGAATCGCCTTTTAAACACCGATAATCAAAAGGTCGGCAGTATTCTGCAAAACCAACACATGGCCGACACGACCTACAAGAACCTAAACGAATTCTTCCAGATTTTCTACACCTACGATAATGACGACCAATTCCTAGCACGTCCTCAAGTCCTAAAAGACGCTGGACTCATCGGACCAAACTACGCTAGCAACCAAAAGGTCTTTGGCAAACAAGGAAACAAGCAGACCAAGGATAAGGTCAAAAGCATGGGCATCAAGAGTAAAATGGTCGGGCTACAGATGTACGACAATCCCAACAGTCCCGAAACGATTAAAAAGATTCGCGTCATCGTCACGTACGCAACCAAGTACAACCAAAACGGCGGTGATAACGTCGACAAGCTGGGTGACGTGCTATACAACACCAAGACCAATCAAGTGCTGAGCTATCAACCAATCGTGACCGTGGGCCACTCATTAGTGACGAAGTGGGACCAATGAAAATAGCCTTCAGGAAATTTCCTGAAGGCTATTTTTTTGAACTAATTTAACTTAATTAAACAAATTTTTCAAACTTCTCGTATTTAACCATGATACCGAGTTATTTGACCCGATGTTTTAAATCATGAAGTGCCAAAGCCATTGCTGAAGCAATAAAGCCAAGACCGATTAACTCGAGAATTAACGAGTCGTTCTCACCAGTTTGTGGCAAGTTCTTGGAATTCTGCTTAGCATTCTTTTCTGAAGAATTGAAAGCCTGGTGAATGGCTTGCGTAATTTGCGGTTCAACTACCAGACTACCGTTCTGCTTTGTTGAAGCTTCTGGTGTACCGGTCTGACTGCCATTATTTGGAGTTGCTGTAGAGCCACCATTGTTAGTTGGTTGACCGGGCATGACAGAGTTGCCACTTGGTTGGTTTGGAGTTACCGAACTGCCACCATTACCGTTGCCACCGTTATGACTTGGTGTAATCGGGTTAGTGCCGTTGCCACCATTATTGCTTGGGTGGTTCGGAGTTGGTACATTCTTAGCCAAAACCGTGACAGTAACAACCAATGTGTCCCCGTTTGAGGCGGTGATGATGACCTTGTATTGACCAGGAACTTCATTATTTACTTTGGAAGTGTCAATGCTTGTGATCGTTGCTTCTGTACCATCAGCATTAGTTGCTCTAGCACCGTAGGCAGCGGCATTGGTAGGAACTAGATCACCAACGTGAATGGTAATTCCGTGACCTTCAAGACTCGTCTTATCCGCTAAGACGGTCACCGTTACTACTAGTTTCTTGCCATTTGATGAAGTAATGGTGACTGGATATTGACCCGGCACCTTATTATTAACCTTGGAAGTGTCGACGTTAGTGATACTTGCTTCTGTACCGTCCGTGTTAGTGGAACTGGCACCATAAGCTTGTGGGTCAGTTGGGACCTGGTCGCCAACGTAAATGGTCAATCCGTGTCCAACTAAAGTTGCTTCGTCAGGGAGCACTGTAACCGTGACACCCAGTTTTTCACCATTGTTGGCGGTAATCGTTACCGGATAAACGCCAGGAACCTCATTGTTTACTTTGGATACGTCAATGTTTGTGATCTGGGCTGGATTGCCGTCGTAATCAGTTGCTTGAGCATCGTAAGCTGCCGGGTCGGTTGGAACTTTTTGACCAACGTAAATCTTGATGTTGTTAGCACTTAAGCGCGTGTGATTCTTTAAAACAGTAACCGTGACAGTGATACTTTCGCCATTATCTGAAGTGATGGTGACTGGATAATCACCAGGGATTTGGTTATTAACCTTTGAAACGTCAATCTTGGTAATCTTAGCGGGCTTACCGTTTTTGTAGGTTGCTTTAGCACCGTATGCACTTGGCCACGTTGGAACCTGTCTCCCAATTCTGATGCTGGTTCCATGAGCGGCAATGCTAATCCGACTCTTAACGACCGTGACGGTGACACCTAGTGTCTCACCATTGTCAGCGTGAATCCAAACTGGATATACTCCAGGGACGTGATTATTTACCTTCGACACATCAATCTTAGTGATTTTAGCCGGATTACCATCATAATCGGTTGCCTTAGCGTCATACGCAGCTGGGTCAGTTGAAACCTGGTCGCCAGTGTAGATGGTCAGGTTATGCGCACTCAAACTAGTGTGGTTAAAGAGCACGTGAACGTAAACCGTCTTGGTTAAACCGTTTGACGCACTGATGACAACCGGATAATCTCCCGCCTTAGTGTTATTGACTTTGGAAGTGTCAATCCCAGTAATTGTTGCCGGACTGCCATCTGGGTTCAGAGCGGTCGCACCATAGGATTTAGCGTCGTCTGGAACGGCTTGCCCAATTCGAATGCTGATATCGTGACCGGTAACCGCATCAGCGGGAATGGGAACAACGGTTACATAAGCAATCAAGGTTGGACCTGATAAAGTATCAAGAGGACCGTAGATTACAACTGCATATTTTCCAGGTTTATTAAGGTTAACACTATTATAATTAACTCCATAAACTGCAAATGGAATAGTGCCATTCGTCATTTGAGCATCATAACTATCAGGATCTCCTAAATCGATATTAGTAGGATTACCTGTAAAAATGGAAATATTTTTGGCTGTAAAACTAACAATATCTACAAATGTTTGAGAAGTCGTGCCATCAGAAAGAGTAAATGGGACGTAGTAACGTCCGGGCACCTGATTATTAACTCCTGAAATATCAATAGACGTAACTTTTAGAGGATTACCCTGATCATCAGTTGCAATAATTCCATACGAACTTGGATCATCAGGAACTGGATCACCGACTTTAACCGCAATCGAATTAGAAATTATATGATCAGCTTGAATGTCATCTTTAACCTGTTTTGCTTGCTGATTAATTACCGCTGGTTGGTTAGTCTGAACGTTATTAGTGGTTTTCGGTGTCTGCTTTTCTGGCGCAACTACTTGTTTATTAAAATTGGCACCTTGATTATCAGTTTTTTGACTAGCTTGATTAGCGGGTGCTGGGGCAGTCTTTTGGTCAGTTGCGTTTTGTTGGCCGTTATTTGGCTCTGGTTGAGTCGATTGATTTTTGCTTTGCGCATTGTTCTGACTAGCAGTGGCTTGGTTGTTAGTCGGTTGTGAATTTGTTTGAGCTGCTCTTTCGGTTTGACCGTTACCATTCTTTGATGACGATTGGTCCACCTGCGCAGTGTTAGTCGTCGGTTTAGATGAATCAGTTTGTCCTGGTTGAGCACTGACCATTGGAGCTGTCCCAGTGGTCTGATTAGTATTAGCTTGAGCCGCATTATCCTGCGTTTGAGTTACGGCTGGATTCGACTTACTTTGATTTTCTGGTTGCGATTTAGCAGACGTCGTGACTAGGTCACCCTTTACTGGTTGATTGGACGCTGCTTTTTTAATAATTTGTATATTATGATTATTATTATTAGATTGACCGTTAGTATCGGCGCTTGCGCCAACCGTCAATCCTCCGACGGTAGCGACGGTCACAATGGCTGCGACCATCCACCGCTTTCCGGCTTTATACATCTTGTAATGTTTCTTGGTATTGTTCTGCATAAGGTTTCCCCTCTCGTTCTAAAATACATCTTGTGAATTATCAGAATATATAGTAAAACTGCTGTTTATATATTCACAATTGACATTGTAAACACGACGATGTCAGCAATCAACCTTTTAATATGCTTCACAATGTTTGTAAAACGTACTAGCAGAGAGGGGTTATAAAATAATAATTACTACGTAAAAATAGCGTACGAAATCTAGCAACCCGTAATTTTTATCGAATTTCCGATATTTAAATTTCCTCTTACGAATGATTAGTCAATTTATCATTGATTTGCCAGTAATTATAGCTAATCTTGCCAAAAAACGTTTCTTATTTCATTAATTGATTAAAATAACACGAGTCTTATCCAATCGTTCACAATTTATCTACTGTCAATTCTTTTTTTGACCGATTTTGTGGGAGTAAAATTCACAAAAATATTTGCAAAAATTTTTTTATTCCCGCACCAAATTAATTTTAAAAGTTTGATTAAACCCGGCTTTTGTTAAATAGCTTTCCATAAATTAGCCACAAAAAAATGGTCAACATCCATTTCATAGATGTCGACCATTCAATTTAAAGCTTATTTGGTTTCTTTTTTATCTTTAAACCATTTCCCTAATCCAAAGATACCAAGAATTGAAAGTAACATAATTCCAATGACACTTAGGAAACTGTTATCTTCTTGACCAGTTTGTGGCAACTCACCCTTCTTATTAGTGTTGGTTGCATTTTCCTTAGCTTCATTAGTCTCATGTTTTTGTGACTTAACATGGGGATTATTTTCTGAAGTAGAAGATTTCGGTGTGGTTGTTTCTGAAGAATTCGAGTTATTCTTACTTGAACTTCCATTACTTTCAGGAACCGCATTGCCATTGTGATCATTTGGTGTCATTATACCATTTCCACCATTGTTGTTTGGTGTGTTTGGTTCAACGTTGTTCCCACTTTCACCATTGTTTCCATTAGTTGGATTCTCTGGTTCCGTTGGGTTTCCACCATTGTGGTCCTCCGGATGATTTGGTGTTGGGTTAGTTTCACCTGTCTGTTCTTGAGAATAGATAACTTTTTCTGTTCCCATCTCATCTGGACCGATGGTTCCATTGACGACCGCTTGATCGGGAGTCATGTCAGCAACACTTGGTGATTTAACACTATAAGTATTGTCATCACTCGTCCAATCGTTCCATGTGACTTCACCCGTTGCCAAATCTTTGGTTCCAGTTCGAGTGAAGTGAGCCGTAATCGTCTTTGATGGTGCTACTTGGTTACCATCCTTATCAACATAGTGAATGGTAACCTGACCAGTTGTCTGATCTGATACTGCTTCAGTGTTATGCGTGTAAACAACATTTACTGAATCATACTCATTTGGAGTAATAGTTCCGCTAACTGAGTCCTTATCAGGAGTCATGTTAGCAATTTCTGGTGAGGCAACGTTGTAAGTATCACTGCCATCGCTCATCCATGGTCCCCAGGTAAGTTCACCCGTTGCAAAGTCCTTCGTCCCATTTCGAGTGAAGTTAACGGAAATAGTCTTTGAAGGTGCCACTTGGTTACCATTTTGATCAACATAGTGAATGGTTCTTTGACCAATTGCATTACCAGTTACTGAAGCCGTGTCATGGGTGTAGTAAACATTAATTGTATTATTTTCCCCACGAACAACGTTTCCAATAACTTGATATTTATCGGGTACCATGTTGTAAACCTTAGGTGAATCAACATTGTAATGAGCATCATCACTCGTCCAATCATTCCAAGTAACATCATTCGTTACTAAATTCTTAGTCCCAGTCCGGGTGAAATGACCAGTAATAACCTTTGATGGTGCCACTTGGTTGCCACCAGTTTTGTCAATGTAATTGATGGTTGTTTGACCAGTAGCTTGCTCACTTACTTCCGTAGTGTCGTCAGCATAAGTAATATTTATTTCACTGTTATCATTTGGGTTAATCGTTCCGCTGACTGATTTCTGACTAGGAGTTCTGTTAGGAACATTTGGCGATGTCACGTCGTAAGTGTTGTCAGTACTTATCCAATCGTTCCAAGTAACTTTACCAGTTACCAAATCCTTAGTTCCAGTCCGAGTAAAGTGGGCAACAACTGTCTTCGATGGGGCAACCTGATTGCCATTTTGATCAACATAGTTAATGGTTACTTGCCCATTGGCTTCATCCTTTAAATCTTCAGTATTATCAGTGTAAATCACTTTTGTTGAACCATTTTCGTCAGGATTGATGGTTCCACTGACTGAATCCTGACTAGGAGTTCTGTTAGGAACACTTGGTGATGGAATGTCATAAGTGTTATCGGTACTTGTCCACTTATCCCAGCTAATAACCTTATTTGTCAATGGATCTCTTTGACCAGTCCGGGTGAAGTGCGCGGTGATGACCTTATCTGGTTGGAGGGTATTACCATTTTGATCAACGTAATGAATGGTAAACGTTCCAGTGGTTGAGTCTGTAACTACTTGACTAAGAACGACTGTGACACTCACCGTCTTATAACTCGTCAATCCCTTCGAATTGGTTGTCTTATAGGTCACGTTATAAACGCCAGCTTGCTTGTTAGCAATGGCTTCTCTTAAAGCGGCATCATCGGAGATTTCAACTTTATCACTGGTCCCGTCTTGAACATCATTTGAACTTACACCATCTAACAAGTAGCTGTCTAAGTTGTCAATGTTGAAGGTGTCAGCATTTAATGACTTATCACTGGCCGTGATGGATGGGAAGAATCCCTGTTGGTCATTGTTTTGGTAAGTGAAATACTTGGTAATACTCTTATTTATTGGATTACCTTGCGGATCTAATGAGGTTCCTTGATCGTCGTAATATCCAAAATTAACTGAATATTTTCCACCAAGATCAGGAGCAATGACATTACCAGTAAACTGTAAGTATTGAATGGTTACTCCATCTGGGAAAGTAATGTATAACTTAGCGTCATTCGCATTGATCTGTTCCATCCGAACTTGTACACCTGGCAAAACCTGTCTCAACTGGTCTAATGTAATCCACTGACCAGCATATTGACCAGCCCACTTAGGTGTATATGGAGTTCCAGCTTCTGGAATTCCAAAACGCAGTCCACTCATATCAAATGAAGCACCATTTCCTTGAATCTCAACGGTCCAGGTTCTACCAGTTAAATTATTTAAGGCCTGGTCTGGATTAGCATTAGGATAAAGCACATTAGCGAAACTAGGTTTGTCACCCTTGGCTGGATCATATACAGAATCCCAATAAGTACCTGAGATTGGGTTGTTGGCGTTTGGTCCCTCATAATTTGGACCAACACCTGCGTAACCATCTCCTCCCAATCCAGATCCTAAGTTAGGAGCTTGAACTCGGTCAGGTGATGGTTGGTTGCTATCAGGTGTGTACCCATAATAAAAAGTATTTAATAGATAAGTTGAATTACCATGTTGAAACTCTGAAGTGAAATAAACTCCAGCTAGACTAACTTTTGTATTTGCTTGAAACGGAATGTTTAAAGTAAATGAGAATGAACCGGTTGTGAATTCAATGGTCTTATCAAAGATATAGTAAGCTCGACCATTTGCGGCATCAATGTCTAAGTGGCCATATTCTGAACCACCGGTCATTGAAATATTATTCCAATTGATAACTTGCTTCATTAAGTCATCACTACCAGGATCAGTACTATTGGCGATGTTAAAGACAATTCTGTCACCAGCATTGATCGTAGCATCCGCGTCAGTCACCGAAATGTCATTTCTCACTGACATGGTTCCAAATTGATTAAAGTTAGTGTTGGCAGGAACTGGATTACTAGTAATATCGATACCATTTGGTAAAGTACTACTGTCACTAGTAGTATCAGCGTTCATTTGTTGATTACTTCTTACAACATCAGGATTAGGCTGATTAGACTTTTTGGCGTCATCGTTTTTAGCCAGATTAGTATCATCCGGTTTGGTTTGGGTATCAATTCCTTGATTATTCTGGTCATCAGTTTTTGTCTGATCAGTTTGTGAATCAGATTTAGCTGTTGCATCATTTTGGTTTGATGAATCCTGAGTCTGATTTTGATTATCAGAAGTAGCGCTTGATTGATTATCATCCTGCTTCTTTACATCACTGGACTGGTCAGTCTTTGATTGATCAGTTTTACTATTTTGTGATGATTGCTCAGTTTTTTGGTCCTGAGTTGCTTGATTATAATTATTCGTGGATGATTGTGATTCTTGTTTACTATCATCCTGTTTTGACTGGTCATTTTGCGCCTGAGTTTGTGAATCAGTCGCTGGTTGAGTTGGTTGATCCGCCTGCTTTTGCGAATCAGCTGTTTGGCTCTGGTTATCCTTTATCTGACCATCTGTTGCACTAGCAGGTTGGTCTGAACTACTTGGGTTTGCATCATTTTGATTAGATGATGTGGTCCCCGGTTGTGTCGTCGCACTCGTCTGATCTGCTTTTTGTTCAGACGGAACGACTCCTGCATTGGCCTGAGTGGCAGTGGTGTCAGCACTTGCCCCAAGCGTCATTCCACCAATTGTGAAAGTGGTGACAAGGGCAGCAACCATCCAACGTTTCCCAGACTTATACATCTTAAAACGTTTCTTTGAATCCCTAAACATAAATAAACACTCCTTAGTACCCTGGCGGTTACAAAATAATAAATCACAAACTATACTTATTATTCATTATTACGGAAACTTATTATACACAAAAAATACGATAACTCAATCATCCTGTTTATCAAACTTGTCAATTAATTAGGTAATTCAAGTTGTGAATTTTTAAATCTAAATCTCACTAAGCTAGTGCCAACACGTTTTCAGCAATTTATTCATTTCTTAATAAATTGCTGAATTTTTTAATTATTAAAAATCTATAAAAAAAGGCTAACACCCAAAATGGATGTTAGCCTTTAAACTTATTAATCTCGCATATTTTTTAAATCACAAACTTACTTACTTGGTTTCTTTTTTGTCTTTAAACCATTTTCCTAACCCAAAGAAACTGAGAAGTGACAGAAGCATGGTTCCGATAATGCTTAAGAAGTTATCAGAACTTTGACCAGTTTGTGGTAACGTTGTCTTCTTTTCAGACTTTTTAGCTGGCTTAGCTGCTGGAGCTTTCTTGTCAGAAGCCTGGTTCTGTTCGGAATCATTCTTCTGGTTTGAAGCATCGTCACTCTTAGTGGCGTCTTGGTCAGTCTGTTTGTTAGTTGCTTGGTCTTTTGCTGAATCGGCCTTTTGACTTGTATCGTTGTCATTTTTAGTGGCATCAGCGTCAGCCTGCTTATCTGATGTGGTGTCATTGTTTTTTGCTATGTTTTGATCAGAATTGGTTGAATCGGCTTTTTGACTAGCCGCATCATCACTCTTAGTCGCACTTTGATCAGTTGTCTGATTTTGTGATGAGTCGGACTGCTTAGCTGAAGCGTCATCATTTTTGGTAGTGTCCTGAGCACTGGCAGCTTGTGCGTTTGCCGTGTCATCGCTCTTGGTGACGTTCTGATCAGCTGCCGTATCATTGGTAGTCTGATTTTGCGGTGCTACAACTTGTTTATCAGACGAATCACTATTTTGTGAATTCATCTGAGTGTTGTTAGTAACATCCGCTTTCACATTATGTTGGTTAGACATAAGGATTCCGCCTGAAATCCCGGCTGAAAACATCGTGACTGTAATTGCACTGAACAGCCATCGTTTACCAGCTTTATACATCTTATAATGTGTTTTGCTATCACGATTAAACATATAAATAAAAACCTGCCCTTCTAATTTCAAATTAATCTATACTTACCAGCTAACTAAGCCTGAAGTAATTATTGCACAAACTGAAATTGAATTGAACACAATTGTATTTTACACAATGTGTGTAAAACAACGTCACGATAGGCTTTTATTTGGTCGAATATCCCGGATTTGGTCCCACATACTACTCATTATGTGTAAATAATCACCAAAAAATGTAATATTTTTGTAACATTAATACTATATATTTAGAAACTGTAATGTAACTCGCTTTCATTCTATGAAGTAAGTTAAAAAGTACATAGGTATTTTTGTGTCATCCAAACCACAACTAGCACCAACGTAACTAGTAGATCAGATAACCAGCTAAACGCTGTCAGAATAGGCATGTGAAAACACTCCAAAATTAATTTATTATCAGGAATCATTTAAAAAGATCGAAATGGTTTCTTGTGATGCGTAAAAAAACTGATCTACAAGGCTTACATTGGGACTCATGCAGGAGAACTATAAAGGACATCATATTGTAATCACTATAATATAATTCACATTCAATGGTCGCTTAATGTGTAAAAAGCCTTAATTATCCAAAAGAGTTAGAACAACTCTCGCTAGTGAGTAACTCTCTTAGAATGATTTATATCAAAATTCTGGAGAAAAATATGGCAACCAATGTAACAAAGAACTTAATTGCAAACGAATTTCTAATTCAAGCTAGTCATAAAAGTATCTTTGATATCAACGTGAAGTCACTAACAGACTCGGCTGGCGTATCAAGAAAGTCCTTTTATAATAATTTCGAAAGCATTGATGATTTAATCACTTACATCCAAACCACATTATGCGATCAAATTGACGAAGAATTTAATAAGGAAAGTGATCCCGACGATACCTACGTCAATAATTTGATTAACTGTCTACCGGATCTCGTATACAAGTATCGCGATCAGATTCGCGTCCTGCTCAAACCGAGTCTCAAGGGCATCTTCATGGCTTTTTTAGAGAAAAAGTATAAAAGTAACATCATGAACAATTCTCCCAACTTTCACGTGAAACAAAAGATTCCCAAACATATGATCATGAATCTGCAGGCTCAGTCCTTTTTCTTTATCTTGGAGATGTGGATTACCAGTCCAATCCCAGAGGCACCCCCAATCTTTTGAAAAGAAACTTCGCGAATACTTTCAAGACAATTGATATTATCAACTCACGACACGGTATTTTATTTTGAACTATTTAATTAATTTACCGGACACAATCAACCGTTTGGTTTCACCCGGATTCCCAGAAGCACACGTGACTAGCGTGATTTCTTTTTGGTCGCCATTATCATTAATCACCGAGATGTCATCTTCAGAGACAATCTTCTTACTGGTAATCTTGTAGGTATACTTCTTACTAGGATTGGAAAGGTAGATTTTCTGTCCGACCTTCGCTTTTGATAGCGGCGAAAACAACACGTTTGGGTCCTTCATGTGATGACCCGCCAGGACGTAGTTTTTCTCCCCCATCTTTTCGTCCATCTTCATCGTTCCGGCTCCAATCGTTAGATCATCGTCGTTTAGCCCCTTAAAGATGGGTAAATCAATGTTTAAGTCTGGAATCTTGATGCGGCCAATTGCGGGCGACTGTTTGGCCTTTTGACTCTTCATAATGGCGTTCTCGTCGACCGCCTTCACGTTACTAAAATCATAATCACCCTTACGTTGATTACCACGCTTAGCCTCCTGCTTGGTGATACTGTTAGCCTTCTGTCCGCCTTGGTATCCAACCCACCATGAAGTAATCTGAGAATTAAAGACCAGACCAAGCCCGACAACGACCAGGACCACAATTAGAAGGTTCCAAAAAAATTTTTTCATTTTCCTACCGCCATTTCGTAAACGTACTCCACTACTACATACGCTTATTCTACCTTATTTCTATTTAAAATCTAAAGTTTCGAACTGGCTTTGATAATTCTTATAATATTCTCGGTGGTACGTTCGATGTTTTCGGGTCCCCTTTTAAGGGCCTCTTCCATTGACGTCACTCCGCCTAAGATGTCAATCACCGACGACACTCCAGCATCGTACAGGTCACTAATCCCTTCACCGATGTGACCCGTCTCAACAAAGACCGGTTTATGGTATTTCTTGGCCAACTTGGCGACTCCAAAGGGCACCTTACCGAACTTGGTCTGGGAGTCAATACTGCCCTCACCAGTGAAAACGCAGTCGGCATGCTTAATCTTTTCTTCTAGTCCGACCGTCTGTTCCACAATCTCAATGCCAGGTCGCAATTTGGCTTTTAAAAAGACCATCAGTCCGGCACCAACACCACCAGCGGCACCGCTGCCAGGAACACTTGTAACGTCCATCCCTAATTTATCGTTAATCACGTGCGCATAACTTCTTAAATTATTGTCCAGTTGCACGACCTGACTAGAGTTGGCACCTTTTTGGGGACCGAACACCGGCGCCGCACCGTTCTTTCCAACCAGTGGGTTAGTTACGTCTGATGCCACCACAAATTCGGTCTCGGCGATCCGATGATCGAGTCCCGCCACCGAAATGTCGGAGATGCGACCGATTGAGGCTCCATTTGGAATAATGACCTTTCCGTTTTCGTCCATGAACTTAACTCCAAGGGCCGTTGCCATCCCGGCTCCACCGTCAACAGTCGCACTGCCACCGATTCCGATAATGATTTTTTGGGCGCCAAAATCTAAGGCAGCTCTAATCAACTCACCAGTCCCAAGCGTGGTCGTGATCATCGGATTACGACGGTTTTCAGGAATTAACTCCAGTCCACTGGCCTTCGCCATCTCGATGACCGCGGTCTTGCCGTCACCGAGTATTCCAAAGAATGAATCCACCTTCTGACCAGGAATCGGACCATCAACCGTGACGTCAATCTTCCTTCCATGAGTGGCATCAACCAGCGTGTCAACGGTCCCTTCGCCACCGTCAGCCATTGGAACTTTATCAATGTGGGCCGACGGATCAACGTTGATGATGCCCGCCGCCATTGCGCCTGCCACTTGTTTGGCTGACATACTGTCCTTAAATGAATCTGGCGCTAAAACAAACCGTAAACTCATGCTCTTCCTCCTTTCGAACTTGTTCATCCATTAAACCGATTATAACGCACAAAAAAAGCACTTCATATACAATGAAGCGCTTTTCTGAGCTCATAATTTACTTGGTAGCTGGGACCACCGGTGCCTGGTAGATCGGATATTTCTTAATTTCCACGTAACGAGCACAAACCGGTGTGTTGTACAAGTTCACGCCGTCCTTTTGAAACATCTCGAGTTTGGCGATGCGGTCCATGGCGTTCTTGACCACTTCTTCACCTAGAGTACTTGAAGCGTAACTCAACTTAATGGTCTTGACCTTGTTTTGATCTGACTTAAAAACTAATTCTAAATTTCTCATGTTCATCCTCCTAAATTATTCAGCATCCAAAGTATCAGTGGAACTCAACGTTGCCTTCTTAAATGAGTCACCGGATAATTCCGCTAAAATCACACCGAACTGCTTGATTTGGTCCTCTGAAACGTTCTGCACCAGGTTGTTAAAGGTGTGTTTGGCGTCAGCATGACCCTCTCCTGCAAGTGTGTATGTTGCGCTAGTCTTCATCCAATTTCTTTTCATTTTTTCCATCCTCTTCAGTTTATTTTGTTAAGGCAGTTGGCCAACCCCTTACACCTACTAGAAACGAATCAACTAGTCAATGTGTTACCTAGATTGACTTTTTTGATAATGTGCCTGCGCCACTGGTAGAGGGTCTTCCGTGAAACGTGAAGTTCTTTCGCAATTGCCGTCATCGACTGGCCGCGATACCGTCGTATTACCAGCTGGCGCTCCCTTTCGTTCAATCGGTTCAAGACTTCTTCAAACATGATGCGCGTTTCGACATCTTCGCCGCCATCGGAAATAACATCCAGGTCGGTACTATTTTCAACGTCAATTCTGGAAGCCTGCCTGGTTTCCTTCTTTAATAAATCCAAGATGTGCCAGTAAACTCCCTGATAGATAAAGTTTAACCGACTTTTTTCGTCGGTCGGATCACCCAGATAGCGTTGATACGCACTCACAAATGCCAGGCGTCCCTCTGATACCAGGTCCTGATATTGATCGTGAAATGGTTTGATTCCTAAACATTTCAGTACGCCAAAAATCACAACCTCGTGGTCATCTTCCATTAAAAATCGAAATGCCGTTTGCTCGTTATTCATAAAATTGAATCTCCCTAAAGTAGTTTGATCCAAAGGCCTTTGTATCAGGAACTAGCATAAGGTGGAAAAAGAATCAGCACCATCCCGATAAATGGCGGAATTTTGCCGCAAAAAAAAGATGCTAGCGAGGCTAACGCCAAGACATCAAATTTAAAGGTGGAATCCATTTTCCACCTTATAGAGATTAATTTAAAAAAGAGCTATTAATAACTGGCACAGTGCTGCCAAAATCAGCGCTAGTAAAATCGCAAAACTACTCTTTACGGAAAGAATGAACGTCCGTTTTTTGTCCTGAACATGGATAAATTTACGCACATGCTGATAAATTACTGGAATCGTGAACAATACCAGTAACGTACTAACCGGAAGTAGCCGCAACCAGACGGTTACAATTACCATGATGTAAGTCACAACATAATTGCCAGTAAAAACCACTAACGACCACTTTTTCCCGATGAAAGACGCTAGGGTATGACGGTTTAACTGGATGTCTTCTTTTACGTCACAGAGGTTATTGGCAAGCATGATACTAGCGAGTGGAAACAGAGCGAGCGTGGACACCAAAAGGCCATTTAAAAACAGTTGCCAACTAAATTGTACTACCGGCACGTTTACCATGATGACGGTGTAAGTAATCCCCACTCCCATCGTTAGCGAACATGCCATTTCACCAAAGGGCGTGTGAGAGATTGGCAGTGGTCCGCTAGCATACAAATAACTAATAATAAAGCCAATTACACCAATCACTAGTAACCACATCGTGGTCGCAATGAGCAAATAAATGCCCAAGATGGCAGTTAGAAACGCAAAGATCATGGTCGTAATCACTGCCGCCTTAAATGAAATCTTGTTGACCCCTAGTGAATTGGTCTGCTCCCGAAACTTCCTGGCTGCCTTTTTCGAAGTCTTAAGGGCGGAGTGATAATCAGCCAGATTATCCAACGAGTTGGCCATCAGCTGGATTAAAAGACACGCTAGTAACAAAATAATAGAATTAAAGACGTCGACTTCCCCGTAATCATAACTGACAAACATTAATCCCAGTAAAAAGGGAATCACGGTTGACACGAGCGAACTCGGTTCCGTTAGGGCAATTAATTTATGAATATTCATTTTAACCTCCGGCTGGATTCGTTAAAGAATCCCGCAAAAATTAATTGGTTAAGAAAAGATGTAACATAGTGAATTTAGTAACAAATATTAACTATTTAATAAAAATAGCTTTTGTTTTGTCAAATCATCTTTTCTAATAAATACTATTATAATAGCACTTTATCATCATATTTACATAAAACATTTCAGCTCCACTTCATGTTAATTTATAAACAATATGTTAGACTTTCACGCTCTAATCCTGCTATATTGAGTGGCACAGAAAGGAGGAATACCATGAAACTAAACGAACTAAGAGACGCTCAGTACGTGATCGATCTCGTCTTGATGTATCAAGATGCCTATATCAAGAAGCAACAAAAAGAAAGCCTGTACTCATCGCTTCCAGTATGCGAACTTAACGATCATGAAATCATCCGCTTAAATCCATACAACGTCACCCCAAACTTCAAAGACAAACGCTCAATTTGGGACTTTGTGCCAAATCACAGTCAACTAAACAAAACAGATGATAACTTTCAGGTCCAAACCGACCAAGTCAAAGACCGTGATGAGGCCAACCGACTAGGATTTATCCGCAACCAATTCTTCAAACAGAAGTGCTACAACGGAGTCAACACCATCGGTGACGAGTTTTCAGGAAACATCACCACGGTCTCAGACGACGAGAGCCAGTTCCACGACCTAATCGACAACCCAATCATGTTAGTAGAGTATGCGCTCAGTTTTATCTCCGCGCTTAATCTTTCCAAACTTGAAAACGCCATTGACGACAACGTTGCCTATCACGTCGAACACTACGACTTAGGTCAGGTCTTTAACTTTGAAATTTTTGCCGATGACGACGATTTTAAAATCATCAGTTTTCAATAATTTAATTTTGTAATCACAATTTAATTTCCAGAGACTAGCGCCCACAGACGGGCACTGGTCTTTTTCTTACGGTTCATAGTACCTCATTATGAACTAAAAATACGTTTAATTTTCTTTTAAAATAATGTATTATTTTTACATATGATCTCAATTAATAATTGGTTCCTGTTAGTATCTTAGATGAGTAAATTATTGCGGAGTCTGGTAACTTTTAACAACGGGAGTTCGATTCTTCCCTCTGCACTTAACTACTTATTATGTTTAAATTTTAAAAGTTTAATTACGATCTTTAATATATATGATTTGTACATTCCTCTGGCGGGGCTTTTATAAATAGAAATCATACATAGGTAGTTAATTCCAAAGAGAACTAATCGGAAAGGGACCTTTGATTAATACTTACTTATTAATCAAACCAATTTTCTTATTTTTTCTCTTACCTTAGTCATGGTAGGTCAGCGATGGCTTCGTTAATCTGGGTTCGATTCCCAGACTGACCATATTTAACAAAACAATTATCTTAAAAGGAGTATACTTAGAATGTTCTAAAAATTTAGGAGTAGGACCTTGCGCGTTAAGTGTCGGCGGAACGGAATGTGAACGCTGAACGAAAAACTAACAGTTTGCGGTGCTTGGTCCGCATTCGCCACTTTAATTTATGCCAATTTTGGTGGCAGCTCCACTAAGGAGATGTCAGTATGAAGAAAGAATTAGAACATTGGGGGATGCTCCCCCTAAGCACCAAGGGATTAACCTATCTAGCGGTCTTGATGGCCATCAAGATTGTTTTAGGTAAGATTCAGTTTCAGACTAGTTATCTGGAGATTGGATTTGGCTTTATTGCCGCTGTATTTATCGCATGGTGGTTTGGCCCGTTCTGGGCCTCCATCTCGGCAGTGATTTTAGATATTCTGCAATCATTTATTAATGGGTACGGCTTTTTCATTGGTTACACTTTTACCGCCGTGTTAGCCGCCCTGATATATAGTTTTGCTTTTTATCACCACCAAAAAATTGGTTGGGTGCGCTTGACGATCACGATGGTAATTGTCACGTTAGTGATTAACGTCTTTTTCAACACCCTCTGGATCTCAATCATGTCCAACACGTCGTTTTTCTATTACCTGCCAATCCGGATTGTCAAAAACATCATCGCAACCCCGATTCAAATCGTAATCCTGTACGTGTTAATGAATAACAGAGTCATTCAGCATATGAAACCAAACGTTTTCAAAAGTAAATAATTAAAAAGGGTCCTTGAAGTTAAAAACTTCAAGGACCCTTTTTAGTCTTACGACATACACAAAAAGCGACCAAATTCATTTCGAATTTGATCGCTTAATGTTAACAGATACTAAAACCCTTTTTATGGTTTTAACATCTAGTTAAATTGCTTATTGGTTCTTCTTGCGTCTCTTAAGTCCGTTAAGAATTCCCCAAAGTCCAACCATTGCGAGTTCAATGACACCTGCAGCAGTTACTAGGTCATTGTTACTTTGTCCGGTTTGAGGTAATTTGTCTGCTTTATTATTCTTCTTCGCAGTATTTTCACCCTTGTTACCGTGATTATTAGTAGCATTACCGTTGTCTTCTGAGGTATTCGTTGAATGGTTGTCACTCATCGAAGTGCTGGTTGAACCGTTAGTGTTTATAGACAGACTATCGCTCGTCGATTGAGAACCACTTAATGAGGAACTTGCACTGGTACTTGCCGAGTTGACATCACTCATCGAAGTGCTAGTTGATTCACTGGCACTCGTGCTTGCCGAATGATTTGTACTCATTGAAGTGCTCATCGAGCCACTAGCGCTTGTCGATAAGCTATCGCTGGTGGATTGACTGCTACTCAATGAAGCACTGGCACTCGTACTTGCGGAATGATTGTCATTCATTGAAGTACTGATTGAACCACTCGTGCTGGTACTTAGTGAGTCACTTGCACTAGTAGAAATACTATCACTAGTACTGGTTGAGCCACTTACACTTGTGGAATTGCTTAAGCTACCACTTGTGGAAGCACTGCCACTTACCGAAGAACTAGCACTCGTACTTGTAGAATGGTTGTCGCTCATTGAGGTACTAGTTGAACCACTTGCACTGGTTGATAAGCTATCACTGGTGGATTGACTGCCGCTCATTGATGCGCTGGCGCTGGTACTTTCAGAATGGTTGTCGCTCATTGAGGTACTAGTTGAACCACTTGCACTGGTTGATAGGCTATCGCTCGTCGATTGACTACCGCTCATTGAGGCACTGGCGCTGGTACTTTCAGAATGATTTGTGCTCATTGAAGTACTAGTTGAGCCGCTGGCACTAGTTGATAGGCTATCGCTCGTCGATTGACTACCGCTCATTGAAGCACTGGCGCTGGTACTTTCGGAATGATTTGTGCTCATTGAAGTACTTGTTGAGCCACTGGCACTAGTAGATAGGCTGTCGCTAGTTGATCCACTTGTACTCATGGAGTTTCTCAGGCTATCACTGGTAGATTCACTGCCACTTACTGAGGAACTATCACTAGTAGAAGTACTTTGACTGTCGCTTGTACTCAATGAGGCACTAGTACTATTGCTAGTGGAAATACTCTGACTGTCACTTGTACTTACAGAAGCACTATCACTATTGCTTGTTGAAATACTTTGACTGTCACTCGTACTTGTCGAAGCACTATCACTATTGCTTGTAGAAATGCTTTGACTATCGCTCGTACTTGTCGAAGCACTATCACTATTGCTTGTAGAGATACTTTGACTATCGCTCGTACTTGTCGAAGCACTATCACTATTGCTTGTTGAAGTACTCTGACTATCACTAGTACTTACTGAAGCGCTGTCGCTAATACTATTTGAAGTACTGTTGCTCATTGACGTGCTAGTAGATTCACTGTCACTCAATGAAGTAGAGTTACTCTTGCTAATAGAGTTACTTAAGCTATCACTCATACTCAACGAAGCGCTTGTACTCATCGAGTTTCTCAGGCTATCACTGGTAGATTCACTACCACTTACTGAGGAACTGTTACTGGTACTAATTGATTCACTGTCGCTAGTACTTACAGAAGCACTATCACTGTTGCTAGTTGAAATGCTTTGACTATCACTAGTACTCAATGATGCACTGCCACTATTGCTAGTAGAGATACTTTGACTATCGCTCGTACTTGTCGAAGCACTATCACTATTACTAGTGGAAGTACTCTGACTGTCGCTTGTACTTACAGAAGCACTATCACTGTTGCTTGTAGAGATACTTTGGCTATCACTCGTACTTAACGAAGCACTATCACTATCGCTCGTGGAAATACTCTGACTGTCACTCGTACTCAATGAAGCACTACCACTGTTACTTGTGGAGACACTTTGACTGTCACTTGTACTCAATGATGCACTATCACTATTGCTTGTGGAAATACTCTGACTGTCACTCGTACTCAATGAAGCGCTAGTACTGTTACTGGTAGAAACGCTTTGACTGTCACTCGTACTTACAGAAGCACTATCACTATTGCTTGTTGAAGTACTCTGACTATCACTAGTACTCAATGATGCGCTATCACTGTTACTTGTTGAAACGCTCTGACTACCACTAGTACTCAATGATGCACTGGTACTGTTGCTTGTTGAAATACTTTGACTGTCGCTTGTACTTAATGATGAACTACCACTGTTACTTGTTGAGATGCTCTGGCTGTCGCTAGTACTCAATGAAGCACTACCACTATTGCTAGTGGAGATACTCTGACTGTCACTCGTACTCAATAAAGAGCTAGTACTGTTACTTGTGGAAATACTCTGACTATCACTGGTACTTAATGATGCGCTATTGCTATTGCTAGTTGAGATACTTTGGCTTTCACTGGTACTTAATGATGCGCTGTTGCTGTCGCTAGTTGAAACGCTTTGACTGTCACTCGTACTCAATGAAGCACTGATACTATCACTTGTAGAAGTACTTAAGCTATCACTAGTGCTCAACGAAGCACTGGTACTGTTGCTAGTTGAAATACTTTGGCTATCACTAGTACTCAACGATGCGCTGTCGCTATCACTAATTGAGACGCTTTGACTATTGCTAGTACTTAATGAGGCACTCCCACTATTGCTTGTGGAGATACTTTGACTATTGCTAGTACTCAATGATGCGCTGGCGCTGTTGCTAGTAGAGATATTTTGACTTCCACTAGTACTTAATGATGCACTACCACTGTTGCTAGTAGAGATGCTTTGACTGTCACTTGTACTCAGCGATGCACTATCACTGTTGCTAGTGGAGATGCTTTGACTGTCGCTTGTACTCAATGAGGCACTGCCACTATTGCTAGTAGAGATACTTTGACTATCACTAGTACTTAACGATGCACTACCACTGTTGCTAGTGGAGACGCTTTGGCTATCACTGGTACTCAATGATGTGCTGTTGCTGTCACTAGTTGAAACACTTTGACTATTGCTAGTACTTACAGAGGCACTATCGCTAATACTATTTGCAGTACTGTTACTCATCGAAGTACTAGTGGATTCACTACCACTCAACGAAGCGCTTGTACTCATCGAGTTTCTCAGGCTATCACTGGTTGATTCACTACCACTTACTGAGGAACTATTGCTAGTAGAAGTACTTTGACTGTCGCTTGTACTCAATGATGCACTACCACTGTTGCTAGTTGAAACGCTCTGACTGTCACTTGTACTTACAGATGCGCTATTACTATTGCTAGTAGAGATACTCTGGCTATCACTAGTACTCAATGATGCACTACCACTCATAGAGTTTCTCAGGCTATCACTGGTAGAAGTACTACCACTTACTGAGGAACTATCACTAGTACTTAGTGAATCGCTCTTAGTCAAGTTGCTTTCACTAATTGAGGTGCTAGTTGACTCACTGCCACTTAATGAAGTGCTGTTACTCTTACTAGTTGAGTCACTCAAGCTATCACTAGTACTTACGGAATCACTATCGCTAATTGAATTTTTATCGCTAGTAGATTGACTTAAACTATCACTGGTACTTACTGATTCACTCTTGGTTGAGTTACTTTCACTAATTGAGGTGCTAGTTGATCCACTGTCACTTAATGAAGTGCTGTTACTATTGCTTGTGGAAATGCTTTGACTATCACTTGTACTCAACGAAGCACTATCGCTGTTGCTTGTGGAGATACTCTGACTGCCACTCAGCGAAGTACTACCACTCTGACTAGTAGAGTCGCTCAAACTGTCGCTAGTGCTTAGTGATGCACTAGTACTCATGGAGTTTCTCAGGCTATCACTGGTACTCAGTGAGTCACTCTTGGTTGAATTACTTTCACTCATTGAAGTACTGGTTGATTCGCTGCCACTTAATGATGTGCTATCACTAGTGCTTAATGAATCACTCTTAGTAGAATCACTTTCGCTCATTGAGGTACTGGTTGATTCGCTATCACTTAAGGAAGTGCTGTCACTCTCACTTGTAGAAGCACTCAAGCTATCGCTCGTGCTTAATGATTCACTCTTAGTTGAGTTACTTTCACTCATTGAAGTGCTAGTAGATTCACTGCCACTCAACGAAGTACTGTTGCTCTTACTAGTCGAAGCACTTAAGCTGTCGCTTGTACTTAATGAATCGCTCTTGGTGGAGTTACTTTCGCTCATTGAAGTATTGGTTGATTCGCTGCCACTTAATGATGTGCTATCACTATTGCTCGTGGAGTTACTCAAGCTGTCACTAGTACTTAATGATTCACTCTTGGTTGAGTCACTTTCACTCATTGAAGTACTTGCTGATTCGCTATCACTCAATGAAACAGAGTCGCTCTTACTTGTAGAAGTACTTTGGCTATCACTTGTGCTTACAGATTCACTCTTAGTTGAGTTACTTTCGCTCATTGAGGTACTGGTTGATTCGCTACCACTTAGTGAAGCAGAGTCACTCTTGCTTGTGGATTCACTATCACTCAATGAAACAGAATCACTCTTACTTGTAGAGTTACTCAAGCTATCACTCGTACTTACTGATTCACTCTTAGTAGAATCGCTTTCGCTCATTGAGGTGCTAGTTGACTCACTGCCGCTTAATGAAGTACTGCCACTCTTGCTAGTAGAAGTGCTCTGGCTGTCACTTGTACTTACGGAATCACTCTTGGTTGAATTGCTTTCACTCATTGAAGTACTGGTTGATTCACTATCACTTAAGGAAGTGCTGCCACTCTTGCTAGTAGAAGTACTCTGACTATCACTGGTACTCAGTGAGTCACTCTTGGTTGAGTTACTTTCACTCATTGAGGTGCTGGCTGATTCACTACCGCTCAATGAAGTACTGCCACTCTTACTAGTGGATTCACTTAAGCTTTCACTCGTGCTTAATGATTCACTCTTAGTAGAATCGCTTTCGCTCATTGAAGTGCTAGTAGACCCACTGCCACTCAATGAAGTGCTGTCACTCTTACTAGTGGATTCGCTTAAGCTATTACTGGTACTTACGGAACCGCTCGTACTTGTAGAGTTTTCATCACTAGTACTAGTGGATTTGCTTTCGCTTGTCGAGTTACTCAAGCTATCACTAGTACTTACTGAATCACTCTTAGTAGAATCACTTTCACTCATTGAGGTACTAGTTGACTCACTGCCGCTTAATGAGGTACTGCCACTCTTGCTTGTAGAAGCACTCAAGCTATCGCTCGTGCTTAATGAATCGCTCTTAGTTGAGTTGCTTTCGCTCACTGAAGTACTAGTGGATTCACTATCACTTAATGAAGTACTGCCGCTCTGACTAGTAGAGTTGCTCAAACTGTCGCTAGTGCTTAGTGATGCACTAGTACTTATGGAGTTTCTCAGGCTATCACTGGTAGATGAACTACCACTTACTGAGGAACTATTGCTAGTAGAAGTACTCTGACTATCACTGGTACTCAGTGAGTCACTCTTAGTTGAGTTGCTTTCACTCATCGAAGTGCTGATTGATTCACTATTACTCAATGAAACAGAGTCGCTCTTACTTGTAGACTCACTCAAACTATCACTCGTGCTTAATGATTCACTCTTGGTTGAGTCGCTTTCACTCACTGAAGTACTAGTTGATTCACTATCACTTAATGAAGTGCTATCACTATTGCTAGTAGAAGTGCTCTGGCTGTCACTAGTACTTACGGAACCGCTCGAACTTGTAGAGTTTTCATCGCTAGTACTAGTGGATTTGCTTTCGCTTGTCGAGTTACTCAAGCTATCACTTGTGCTAATGGAGTCACTCTTAGTGGAGTCACTTTCACTGATTGAAGTGCTTGCTGATTCACTATCACTTAGTGAAGCAGAGTCACTCTTACTACTTGATTCACTTAAACTATCACTGGTACTTAGTGAGTCGCTCTTAGTTGAGTTGCTTTCACTAATTGAGGTGCTAGTTGATTCACTACCACTTAATGATGTGCTATCACTCTTACTTGTTGATTCGCTTAAACTATCACTGGTACTTACGGAACCGCTCGTACTTGTGGAGTTTTCATCGCTAGTACTAGTGGATTTGCTTTCGCTTGTCGAGTTACTCAAGCTATCACTTGTGCTAATGGACTCACTCTTAGTGGAGTCACTTTCACTGATTGAAGTGCTGGTTGATTCACTATCACTTAGTGAAGCAGAGTCACTCTTACTAGTTGATTCACTCAAGCTATTGCTTGTACTTATAGAGTCGCTCTTGCTTGTGGACTCACTCAAGCTATCACTAGTACTTACAGAATCGCTGCCACTCTTACTGGTAGAGTTGCTCAAACTGTCAATTGTTGAGTCGCTTTCACTTACTGAAGCACTTTCACTGCTACTAGTAGAATTACTTAAACTGTCACTGTTACTAGCAATCTTACTCAAGCTATCACTAGTTGAGTCGCTCAAACTATCTACTTGACTTGTAGAAGCACTTTCACTTTCACTGTGACTATCAATTGTACTGGTTGATTGACTATTAGAAGTACTGTGACTATTACTCGTAGCTGTGTTACCAGATCCAAATTGAAGGTAATTTGGCTGATTTTGACCGTTTAATACGGCCTCAATTCTTTCTTCTTCATCAAAATTAACATTGTATAGCACAACTTTCCCAATTTTACCATCTGTACCAATTTCGAAGTTCAAATAACTCGTTGGGTCTGGGAATGATTCATTCCAAATTATCATTGATACATTTTTAACACTAAACACAGTCCGATTGCTTGCAATTAAACTCTGTGCATTACTTTGAGTTAAATCAAATACAACGTTTTCAGGATCAGTAATGGTAATCGTGCCAGCAGATCCGCCATTATTTACTAGAATAACTCGTTGGTTTCCCGTTGCCTTCAATGACATCTTTCCCGTATCTTCAACGGTGATGTATCCACCATTATTTAAGTAAATTAAACTTTGTGGGTAACTAGTCGTCTTTCCAGATTGATTGTAGGTAACGTTAAGATTACCGCCACTGTTAACCAAGACACTAGAAGAATCGCCAAGGTAAATCAAACCTGGTTGAGAAGAATTTCCAGGATTAATATTTCCATTAGCAATAATATTCATAGAGCCATTAACAGTAATGGCGGTATTACCAAAGGAATAGATGGCTCCGGCAAGGGAACTAGTTGTACTGCTATTATTATTATTTAAAATAATGTTTAAAGTAGCACCTGTTTCAACATTAATATTGCCACCCTTGGTGGTAATCCCATAAACAGTACCATTTCTACTGTTTTCATTAGAACCACCATTATTGTTAGGAATTAGGGTAACGGTAGCACCATGTTCTAACGTAACGTCGCCATTAACGTTGCCACCCTTACTTAATTCGATAACATTATCACTGTAGCTAGTCCCAGTGAAATTGGAGTTAGCGCCAAAGGTAATTGAACCGGCTTCAATTACTTGTTGACTGCCAGATTCAGTTTGAATTGGTTTACTAGAAAACTTATTCGTGTAGGAAGGAACTGACTGTGCGGTAACGTTACCGTAGATCGTAACGTCAGTAGGTCCACCAGAACCATTTCTTCCGTAAATAAACTGAGCACCAGTGTAATTGACATTATTAATGATATATGACGTTGATTGACTCATAAAGCCATAAAAACATTGACCATAAATGTCTAAATTGTCATATTCAACGGTCGTATTATTAACGTTACCGCTCCAATCATTAAAGGTATAACCCCTTAAATCAATCGTGTAATGGTGCCCGGCAGCTGAACCAATCTTTAAATTACGTGGGTTGTTGACCGTTACGACAACTTCTTGTGCACTATTAAAGTTCTTTAAATCAGCAAAGTTAATGTCATCATCAATGATGATGTTATTAGCGGTTCCGTTCACGATTTCATCGTATAATTGGGCCGCAGTTGAAACGTGAACCGTTGTGGTATCTTGTTGCGATGCTAGTACCACGTTTGGATTAGCAATTGGTTGCTTCTCATTGGTTGAATTTTGGGCACTAGTAGATTGTTGCTCATTTTGACTAGTTAAAGCACTGTTGCTTTCTGACGTTGATGTCGAAACGTTCTGACTGGTCGATTCACTGTTGTTAGCCAAGACGTTTTCACTGTCTGACAGAACGTTATCAGCCAAAGTTGAAGTACTGTTAGCATCGCTATTCTTATTGCCACTTAAGTCCTTGATATTAACGGACATGTTGTTGTTTTCACCAATGGTACTTAGGGCTGCTAAAGTACTAGTATTGGGTGTCAAACCGTTGGCTAAGCCCACGTTAATGACTTGGTTTTGTGAATCAACGGTAACGGTAGCGTCTTTTGGAACAACAGCTTTAACTTGGTTATAAACATCTTGTTGGTTAGTTGTCTCACTAGCTTTAGTAGAATCGCTCATCTTACTAATGCTACTGCTGTCGCTGTTAAGCTGTGGCGCAGCCGTGATTGACTGACTGTTGTCTAAGGCCTTGTTAATAGTTGACTCACTATTAAGCTGTGAGCCTGATTGTAAGACTGATGGCTTAACTTGATCACTAATCGTTTGACTAGCAGCTGAAGTTGAATCAACTGAGCTAGTAGAACCTGTCGTTTTACCATTAGTATCAGCCTTAATTGCCTCACTGTCAGAACTAGGAACAGCCTTAGTAGTGTTAGAGTTCTGTTCGGATTGATTCTCGGTCTTAGTCTGACTGTTCTTAGCCTGACTATTGGCTGTTGTCGAACCAGAATCGGAACTAACCTTGTTCTCGCTAGCGGAATTAGCAGCGGCCATGGAAGCTGACGTAGATGTGGACAAAGCTTCACTCATACTAGTGGAGATTTGGTCAATCTTAGCTTGCGAATCCACCTGACTTCCGGCTGCAGAAGACGTGGTTTGTGACGTTGATGAAATTGTTGCGGAGTTTTTATTCGGTAAAACATCCGCATCCTTATTTTCTTTACTAGTATTATTGCCACTTGTTGAAACTGAATTAGCTGAAACAGAAGCAATTCCAATGTTAGCACCCAGTAATCCACCAATTAGTGAAATTCCGGCAACCATCCATTGTTTACCAGCTTTATACATTTTGTAATGCGTTCTAGCATCATCTCTTAATGCTAGACGAATGTTTTGCTTTTTATTTCCTTTCCCTCTCATAAGATCTTTCCCCCTTAAATTTGTGAATAATCTAAATTGAGATGGTCTTACTATATATCCAAATGAAATTATTTAGCCCATATTCCCAATAATGGGACGATTTTTTCACTAAATAATCAAATTTTATTTAAATAAACAAAAACAGCTGAATTTACCGTCAATCCAGTTGTTTTCGTCTCACTTAATATTCACTTTTAATAAACTTTTGGATTCCCTTCCAATAGTCATTTTCATAATTAAAAACGGACTTACTTTGTAAAATTTCTTGTGAAAATTCTGGACAAGTAACCTGATTGGTTATTAAACTATAAGTTTGCTCATAACAGTTATACAGATGACCATCCATGGATCCAGATCCACTTGTATTAATTGCTTGATAAACCTGCTTTAAAAATTTAATTGCTTGATCTGATTGTCGGTTAAGGCAAAAGTTAATCACAAAATCAATCGCAAAGCCCCAGTAAACGTATATTCGGTCTAAATCAGTGCTCTTTAATCCGCTTAAGACCTTCTGTAATACCAGAAAGTCACTATCAATTTTTTTCTTTGGAAATAGTGAGCGCTTCAAATTCAGGTCCAAAACGTTTAAATAAATATCAAAATCAGTTAGGTCATCACAATCTTTAAAGTACTTCTCGTTACTTTTAAAGAACGTGGACACATCCGGCTTTTGTCGCTCCGCAATTTGACTAATGATCTTAGTGTACGTATAGACCTTAAAAAAGGGCGATGCTAGCTGTAACCGGTACTTATCGAGATTATTTAAAATCACTTGAAGTTTACTAGGACTGTAGTCATAAGTATCATAAAAAGAAGCGAGGGCCAGTGTATCGATTAATTCATCCGTTGATGGAGTTAATAATGCCAGAAATTCTTCGTCAGAAATCCCCAATAATTTTTTAATTCCAAAAATATATTCAAATGGGATATCAATCTCATAATTAATCCAACGATAGTAACGTGAAGTACTTAAACCCACTCGATCTAAAAATGAACTTATTTTCACTTTATGTTGCTGAATCAATTCAGCAATTTTTCCCCGGTCCATACTAACGGCAGCGACACTATTTTGTGGAATTTCTTTATTTCGACAATGCAGATCGACATAATATGCGACTCCTAATGAAGGAAGATTCATTTTTATTACCCCGCTAAAGCTATAAAACTATAGACCAGACTAAGGATCACCACGAATACCATAATCACTGAAACAATAATCATAATTACCTTCCCGGTACTTTTAGTATCCGAAGCATCAACAACGTATTTTTTCTCTTCATCAAAACGTAACCTAATATCCTGCTGCAACTCTTTCAATTTAATTTTTGGCATTTTATCACCTGCTTTAAAAACTAATCCACTACTACTTTTTTCGTCGGAACACCTTTTTCCTTTAATTCCTCTAAGAATTTCTCGTTCATATGCACGTCTTGGATGTAGGAAATTTCATCCGTCAAAATATCCAACAAATTTTGCTTAACGTTGCCGTCATCATTAAGGGGCGATTCATCCAAATAGAGGGTGTTATGCGATTTAGACTGCGATAACGCCCACAATTCCACTCCCATGTAACTAATGCCGACTGAATCTTTTGGCGTTAAGTATTTTCCAACCGTATCGGCATAAAATTCATCCAAATTTCTAAACTGTTTTTGGGTCTTTAACGAACCAAAATCTTCAACGGTCACCCAATTTAGCTGCTTTTTGTAAAAATAGAAACACAACGCTGGGACGCCGGCATCATCATAAAAATCGATCCGTTGGGGCTGCCCTTTGGTGTAGATGATGTTGCTGAACTTCTTGCCGTCACTGGCGAATTCTTCGATGTAGTCTAATTCGTCATTTGGGAAAACGTAATCGACCTCTTTAACGTGGCGGCGCGTGTTCGGCCACAAGATGACGTGCCCAATTGGATTACCATTTACGATGATATTAATCGTGAAATCAGCGTTCATATAGATCTCGGCCCTGTCAACCGTGGGCACCCGGTTAAAAAACAAAAACGCTTTGGGATCCATATCTAATGTTCGACCAGTAATATAATCGACAACGTTAAAACCACTGATTTGATTTGTTAGTAGGGAATCACGAAAATTAGAGGCTGGCGCTAGCGTAATCACCTGGCCCTTCCTCTTTTGAATTCGGTCTCGTTGGTGTTGCCAAATTGGATTTTGGTCGTTTATTTTATTGGTTAGTTCGTAATGCATCAACAAACTCCTTCCATTTATTCGCAATGACATGATTTTGAAAGGGAGCCATCGAACTGACGGTGGCCCTTTGGACTTTTCCATAATCGGACTTTAATAACCGGTTAATCCCCTTCGCCAAACTATTCACATCAAAATCCACGTTTTTATCGCCCCGTTTGAAATCTTGTAAAAATCCATTGACCCCATCTTTTATCATTTCCATCGCGCCAAAACGGGCTTTGTAGGCAATTACTGGTAATCCGGCACTTAACGCTTCCACCGTGGTTAACCCAAATCCTTCTGAAAATGATGCTGAGACAAAGGCATCATATTTGGGATAAATATCATCTAAATGATGGGATAGCCCCTTTAATTTAATGTAGTCTTCCGCTTTTTCTTTTTTGATGGTTTTCTCAATCAAACCCTTCTCACCACCGGCACCGTAGATATCTAAAGAAACTGCAGTCCCTTGTTTATGTACCTTAGCAACTGCAAGTACTAACATATCAATGTGCTTTTCCCCAGCTAATCGCGAAGCAGTAATTAATTTGAGCGAATGCAATTTTTTAGCTCGCTGTTTTGGTCTGGTTTTGCCAGTCCCTTTGTCATCCACGCCACCAACTGGGATGGTAGTAAATTTCTCTTTTTGATTCGGAAAATCCTTCACTAGATCATCAGTTTGCATTTTGGTGGCACTGATAATGCTGTCGATATTATCAAGGTGCGTTAACGAATATTCGTAGTAGTTATTCCACAGTGGGTAACGGGGATCGTTGCGATCGGACAAATGATCCGCATGGACCACTTCCACCACTTTACTTTGGGGCATCTTGGGGTACAGTAAGGCCGCTTCACTCTCTTCGCCACGATCCAAAAACCAATTGTTAGAGTGGTTGTAGGCCCGATCCACTTGTTCAAAAAAGTAGCGCTGCAATTGAACTTCATTTGCAAAATAGAACTGCTTGCCATCCTGATTGAAGAGGTGAATATTTTTGATCAGAGTCTCTTTATGACCGTTATCATAAAAGTCAAACGTGACCTTTTTCTCGCCCGTCTTACTGGAGTAAATTTCAATCTTAGACAGACTCATAATTAACAAGTCATGTTTTTTATTAGGAAACTTCACCATGGTTTCAATAATCTTCATCCCCGAAGTCGTCTGGATTTTCAGCATGCGGGTGGTGTTGGTACCATCAATCACCGTTTCGTGTTGATATGGATAGAACTTTTTGACCCCATGCCGTAAATAATCATTTCCTAGCACAAAATATTCGTACATATTGATAACTTGGTCATTTCTTAGATTCCAGGTATCCATGGCCTCGTGTAAATTATTAATTAATTGCACAAAAATATACCGATATGGCAGTTCCATTTCATCAAAACGACGCGCTCGATAAAACTGCGCATGTTCCACTCCAGAATTACCAATTCCCATGGCACGATTAATAAAAAAATTCATTGGTTGCTTCTTTTTTACTTGTTCTTTCATCATTTCATTCCTTTACTTGGTTAATTTTAGAAAGAGGATAGCCGTATGGTCTGACCTCGGTTGCCATTTTTTTCAGCTGCTCATCTTGATTAATGGCCTCAAACAACTTCTTCATCGCGGCATCAGCTTTATCTTGATCATTAATTTCACCAGTAGAAAGCCGACAAAAGATTTGGGCCCGATTCGTTTTAACGGGAACCGTCCAACTCCCGGAATCACGGCGTCCAAGGTAGATATCGAGCTTCTTAGCGTTCGGATATATAAACTTGGTTAACTTCAAATTGGGGCTCACTTTAAAATTCAGATCCTTAAAATTATCGGCTTCGCCTAATATGAGGTATCTAAACGTGATTGACTGATTTGCTTTCACCACCAACGAGATTTTGTACTCGGAAGCGTGTTCTGGATACTCAAAGTCGCCCTCATGTCCGTTGATGATAATTTCCTTCATAAAATCATGGGATTGATCGT
Organism: Fructilactobacillus sp. X7R7C1; assembly: GCF_059901065.1. Lineage (NCBI taxonomy): Bacteria > Bacillati > Bacillota > Bacilli > Lactobacillales > Lactobacillaceae > Fructilactobacillus > Fructilactobacillus sp. X7R7C1. The sequence goes on along the minus strand of NZ_JBWXVF010000001.1, from coordinate 185,858 downwards.
AGATTGTGACTTTAAAATAAACTGAGTCAACTGGTTTCGCCGTATAATCACTAACGATGTGATATTTGTGATTTCCAAGTAAGATTGGCAACTCGCTTTGCATTCGCACGTCCTGAAAATTCAGTTGTGAGTTCCAAGTATAAATGCTAGTGCCTGGAGACAATAATGGAGATGAATAAGTTACTTCAGTTGGTGAGTATGTGACTTGAGCTCCATATCGTTCCATTGGATTAAGATATCTTCCCCACGTTAAAACGGTCATTGCTTCCAATTTCTTAACTCCTATCAAACTTTTCCTGCATCAAATTATGGTATTGTCTGACAAACCAATTTACGATCCCGTTGGTGTCATCATTATGGCGCCCGATTAACCCCTTACTGATCACCTTTACAGCTTGCTCCTGCTGCTTAAAATAATTAAACAGCTCACCGTAGGCCTCTTTGTCGTAATCATCCTGTTTCATATAGGCGATGGCAAAAATGGTTTTGGAAAAGTCGCCAGTCTTAAAATGATTCCAAAAATATTGATTAAAATGTTTTTGGGCCGCTTCGTCGGTCTTGCCCTCGTGCGTTAGCAACAAATCCAGCGAGGTCAAAAAATCAAACGGCCGGTGCAAGCAGGAATTTTTAGCGATGGTTCCTAAATTTACGAGGGGCTTTCCGACAATCACGGCGGCGGGCTTTAGGTCAGTTGCGTAGTATAAAGCTGCCGTCGTCCCCATCGAAATCCCCGACAAAACCAAGTCATCACTAGAAAAATGCAACTTTTCCAGGCACTTTTTAATTGTTATAATTAATTGTTGTTCCAATTCTTTACTGCCAATGTAGAAGGAACCGCCTTCCATTCTTTCGTCGGCAATCAACAAATAGGGCGAGGAACTGATATTACTCATCATCCTGCCTCCTTCAAATCCTTCAGCGGTTCTATAACCACTGAAGTAGACGTTTAGGGGTGGTTTTAAATCACCGGGATTAAAATAGGCGGCAATCTCGCCCTTATAATTCTGCTGGTCAGTCAACGTTTTTGAGCCCACCATGTAAGTTCCGAGATTCCGGCGACGTCTTCTGACGTGAATCCTTCTCAACGTAAACGACTCAATTGCACCCTTTAAAAACACCGAAACGTACAAATTAGAACGTTGTTTAGGCGTCTGATAGGTAAAGGGTTGGTCTAGGTCAGATCCGGAAACCGTACACTGTTTAATAACATTGTCGGTTTGAGCGTCCAAAAAATATAATTTAAACGTCACCCTTCCCGAACCCTGTAGTTTATATTCGGGCCAAAACTCCATTAAGGTGTCGGTATCTTGTTCGAGGGTCATTTGAAAATTAATGGCTTGAACCTGATGCGACAACGTCAAGTGGTGAAAACTGACCTGACCCGAACCGGTTTGGGTGGTGTGAGGCAATAATTCGGACATAATCTCAACCTTGTCCTTATTCAATCGACTTCCAAACTGACCAGCAAAATAGACTTCCTTAATGAACCGAGTCACTTCATCGGGTTCTGTTAAATCAATCCCTTGCGCATTTTTATAGCTGAGGGTTTTCTCAATTTCATCCGAAAAGTTTTCGTCCTGCTGGTAAATAATGTTATTAGCGGGAAGCACCTCAATTAACTTCGGCATGATATAAACCATCGACTGTTTGCCTAGGATAAATAGCGTGTTGCTGTACTTGGGATTCAACTTTTCATCATCTAAGATGGTTTGTTGCATCTCAAAGACATCCTTAGGATCGTCCAATGAAAAATACTGATACTTAAAGTTGTCATCTAACGTTTTATTTAAATTTAGTTTTTGACCACCTAGTTGGATGAGTCCTTTTTTAGCCATGAACTTCACCTCATTTCTTTAAAAATGGCCTTGATTCTGGCGACAATCTCTTCGCTAGAAAACCTTTCGATTTTGCTAATATTGGCAACCAATGACTGGTTCCAACGGTCCAAATTATCCAAAAAGTAATTAACCGCCTTTACGAGGTGCAAATCATCTTTGATGATGATTCCATTTTCGTTATCAGTTACATAACCAGTTTGAACCACGTTGATCTGGGGAATGCCGGCGCTAATCGCATTAATCTGCAGATAGGGACTTGGTAACCAATCCAAATCAACCAGAATACGGGCCTTGTGAATATTTTGCTGGTAGAAAGCTGGGTTGTGATTAGAGTAAATCTGAATCCGGTCTAAAGTCTCACTAGCACCAACTAATTGTTCCCAATTAGCCTGCTGCTCCTTTGCCTTCGCCTTTTTTCGTAGTTTGGACGTTAGTTCATGCTCTTTTTTTAGCTTCAGGTACTTTCTGACCCACAGAAAGTCGGCTGATTGTAAGGAAACCGCAAAATACGTCTCGATTTCCGTCGTAATTTCCTGTTCGAGGGTTTTACGCATGCGGTCGTCATTCACGTCAAAAACAATGGCCTTGTCCTTACCTTCACTAACCATGCGCAACAGCTTATTTGCTAAACGTCTTACGGTCCTTTCGGGCATCTCGCTAATTTTCCAAAAAATAATTTGTTGCGCCATGCTGTTACTAATCCCCAAATTGAGGTGCGCAGCGTATGGCGAAACGACCCTTACATTTAAAGGATGCTCCTGATCCTGCCAGGTGTGCTTGATTTTATCGGCAATTAGTTGATTGGGCACCAGAATGGCACTGTTCTTGCCAGCTAACTGGGCTAGAGCTGCTTGATTAATCAAGGTTTGATCGGTTAAAAAACTACCAACTTGATACTCACTTTGTAACTGGTGAGTCAGCGTCAGACTATCCTTAGTTGGATTGTCAATGATTTGAATCCCATCATCGGTCTTGACCTGATTGAAATAGTTTTGTGAAACTTCGCTGATTAAGTCCGTTAAATTTGGATAATGCGAGTGCGCAAAGTGTTTTTGAAAAGGTTTCGCAATCTGGACGTAATCATCATGATTGTGATCAATGGTTAAGACCACCTCCGAAAGCGGATTATACAATTGGGTTTGTTTTAGAACTCCCTGATCGTAGATGCCTCTTCGAGATAGAAAACCGCGCGAATCAAAATAATCCACCGCAGTCAACTGACCATCCTGATAGTATTCAATGGTACTTAAGACTTTCTCAGCAAAATAGTTCGCCTTGGCATAAAATTGATCGTCTCTTAAAAACTGAATTCCGCGTGGTGAATAGACCCGTTCTAAACCACTTGGCAGCGGAATGTCCTCAATCGCGAGCGGCTTGCCAATCTTGATGTGCACATCCTGAATTTCATCCAACGCCTGCCAATACGGAGTGTTTAGCAACCCATACTCATTTAGTTGGTACGTCAGCATGGGCAAAAAACTGTTGGTGACTAACGTACAGTCTTCGTCATTATCCTGAAAAATCGCCAGCTGACTAATAATCGTGTTGTAACCCAGCTGCAGCGTGTAGGGATGCCAATTAGGGATAAAATAAACCATATAGCCTCCTCATAATTAAAAAATGCGATAACGATACTTATAGATTAATGCCCGGACTTCTTGGGAAATGCTGTCTAAAATGGTAATTAAAATAAACAACGACCCAAATAAAAACGAGAAGTTAGTCACAATCGGAAAGTATAAACCGATTACTAGTGGCACTAAGGCAATCAGCAGCACGTAAATGGTGCCTAAAAAGGACATAATGTTAACCTGTCCGGTTAGATACCGCTCCGTTTCTTTGCCGGGAGCCAGGTTAAAAATATAGTCGCCACTCTCTTTTAATGATTTGGCAATGATGTTGGGTTGAAAGTTCACAAACGCAAATAGATAACTTAAGACCACGATGATGAGCCCGTAAGAAACGATCCCCTGCCAGGTGTGATAGGAAAATAAAAGTGAAATTATCTTATTAATTTGAGCGTTGACCCTTAAATTCGACACCACTAACAGCGGAATCGAAAATAATGATAAGGCAAACATGAATGGCATGGCGCCGGAGACCAAGACCTTAATCGGAATGTATGAATCGGTCAGAAAACTGTTTACCCCAATTCTTTCAACGGGGATCCGGTATTCGGCCTCATTGACAAAGACGGTGACGTAAACAAATCCGATAACAATGATGGCGATGACGATCCATCCCAGAACGGAAAAGTTCAGCGGCTTTTTTAACCCCGAATCTAAAACCGTGGGGAGATTTTTGACCAGTCCCGGAATGATAAAGATACTGACTCCACCAATCCCCAGATCCTTATTAACGTCCGCCAGCCAGACAATCAGCATTGATCCGGCGAGTAGGACAGTGAAAATAAACCAGAAGAAGGCTTCATCGTTAAATCCCAGGGTCTCTGGTTGATAACGCAGGAATAACTTGGCCATCGCTAACGACTGGAGCGCCGCCAGCACAAAGGTGATTCCCTTTTGCCAGTACCCTGTTGTCTTTTGTGACATTCGACTCGTGGTCTTGTCATCAACGGTGGTAACCACCTGCCACACGATTAGCGCCGTCATGTACGGCCCTAATCCCAATGCAAACAAACTGGGAACGGTAATTTGACTACCAAAGTTACTAGAAATTAAATTGATATAGGCATTTTGATCTAACGCGCTAGCATAATTTTTTAATTGAAACCCTGGAATTAGGATTAATCCACCTAGTTCAAACAAAGCCAACAAAAAGATTGTAAATGATCCCCGTTTTAACAATTGCCTCACTAAAAAATCTCCTTTTAAACTTATACAAAAATCAAATCAATGGTTCCGTCGTCTTTTTGCACAATTTCCGATAATAATATGTTTCTGAGTACTAATAGATAGATTCGTTCGCGCATATTGTGAAAAGCCCGGCGCGCTTCGGTTTGATATTCATAAATGGGGTTATGTTGACCCCAGTTCCGGCTGCTAACCGCTAACTTCAACTGTTCCAACGCATCCACCTGGTCGATCCACATCGTATCGATTGATTTTAATAACACTAGTCGTTTGTACTCTAATAACTGATCATCATTTTTAAATTGCTGATAAACCTGCCGTTTTTTGTTATCAATCATCTTTAACAACTGGGCTTTTAAACGCTTTTTGTTTCGCCATTGATTCTTTAATTCGTTTTTATTCGGTAAAAACGAATAATCGATATTGTTATAAATGAAGTTGGTGATATCAAAGTAGTTTTTCCACTGCGGCAAATAATGATCGATGCACGAATTAATCGCCGTATCAATATAAGGATCCAAATCATTCGTTCGCATGGCTGCGTTCCGGGTCTTATAGAGACAATTGCGTTGGGCCTTGACCACTTCGTCAAATTTCAAAATGTTTTGGCGGTCGGAAATTTCACTATTCTTCTGGGTTCCCTGCGATTGATTAATGATGTTCTTAATCCGAGGTTTCTTTAAAGCACTCGTAACGTGATGTTTTACTAACTTTTCCCGGTACTTTTTGACCCACTTGGGAGCATTTTCGGTCACGATTTTATCCTCTAGTGAGACATAAAACTTCGTATCACCAGGTTCACCCTGCCGACCGGCACGCCCACGTAACTGGTTGTCAATTCGTAAAGAAGACATTCGTTCAGTGCCGAGCACAAATAAGCCACCGTTTTTAATGGCCTGATCCGAGAGCTTAATGTCAGTACCCCGGCCTGCCATTGAAGTCGCTACGGTAATCGAGTCCGTCTTCCCGGCATCGGCAATGATCCGACTCTCTTTTGGAGCACTATTAGCGTTTAACACGTTGTGCGGAATTCCTAGTGACAATAAGATGTGGGAATATAACTTTGACATTGAGACCGACCCTGTCTCAATCAGGATGGGGCGGTGCAACGCCCGCATCTTCTGGACCTCTTTTAGTGAAGCCGTGATCTTATCCTCGTTGGTCGCATAAATCTGATCAGGGTGGTCTTTTCGCATGATTTTCTCGTTAGTCGGAATGACAAACGTATTTAACCGATACGTTTCACGAAATTCATCAGCGTCGGTCTTGGCCGTTCCGGTCATCCCCGAAAGTCGAGTAAACAATCGAAAGAGGTTCTGGTAGGTAATACTAGCCAAGGCGCGACTATCATCACTGATTTTGACGTGTTCTTTCGCTTCCAAAGCCTGGTGAAGGCCGGATTGTAGTTTGGTGCCGTACAATTTTCGTCCGTTCATCTTATCCAGTAGAACAATCTCGTTGTTTTCCACTACATAGTTACGATTTCTGACAAACAGGCACTTCGCCTTCAGCGCCAAATTCAGGTGCTGGTATAATTCATGGGCCTTGGGTGCGAGTAAATCGGAAACTCCGGCGTACTCCTCTAAGTTATCGATCCCCGTTTCAGTGAGCCAGACCTTTTTACCATCCTCGGATTTTTGAAAGTCAACGTCTTCTTCGAGCTGCTGAATCATGTTTTCACACAGCTGATACAAATTCGATTGCACGTTGGGTGCACCAGAGACAATCAAAGGCGTTTGGGCCTGGTCCAATAAAATGGAATCAATCTCATCAATTAAGGCAAATTCCAGGTGCTTAATGTGCTGGTTTTCGGGCTTAATCGCTAAATTGTCAAACAAGTAATCAAATCCCAAACTACTGTGGGTGGTATAGACGATGTCTGAACTGTAGATCTTTTTTAAATTCCGACTGGCATCGTCACCATCTTCTTCTGGCACTCCACTAGCAATCGTCAAACCCAGCCAACGGTAGACTTGACCGATTTCTTTCGCGTCACGTCTGGCTAAGTACGAATTCGCCGTGATTAAAAAGACTCCTTTGCCCTCTAACCCATGCAGATACATGGGCATCGTCGCGGTTAACGTTTTTCCTTCACCAGTTTTCATTTCGGCAATGTTACCAAAGTTTAAAACGATGGCACCTAAAATTTGAGTATAATATGGCGCCAATCCTAAGACGCGGTGGTCCGCTTCACACACGGTCGCGTAGGCTTCCACAATCAGACTATCGAGCTTAGCGCCATTTTTTAATTGGGCCCTTAGGTACTTCGTCTGTTGCTTCAATCTCGCATCGGAAAAATACCTGAGTTCGTTAACACGCTTTTGCACCTTTAGAGCGATTTTTTTATATTTATGCATTAATTCTAGATGCGTACTCCCTTCGTCAAAAATCTTTTCCGTTCATTAATAAAAAGCTTTTATTTAACCCGGTGTTTTAAATCACGAAGAGCCAAAGCTAAAGCAGAACCAATGAAGCCCAGTCCAACGAGCCCTAAGAAAGTAGAAGTCTCTTGCCCAGTTTGTGGCAAAACGTGCTTGTTTTTCTTAACGCTCTTTTGGTTGGATTGATTAGTTGCTTGAGGAGCTTGCTTACCTTGATGTTTCATAGTCATTTGGTGTCCAGCATTAGTGCTTGAAGGTTGATTTTGATGGCTTTGTAAAGCAGGAGTGATGGCTTGCTTGCCACTGTTATTAGGTTCATTAGCGTTATTCATTGGTTGATTTGATTGGTTAGAAGCAGTCGGTTGCTGACCTTCGTTACTAGGCATTGTTGGAGTTTGATCCGAAGGCTTTGAGACGTTGTCACCATGATTGTCTGGAGTTACCGATGATCCACCGTTATCTGACGGTTGGTTTGGAGTAACTTGACTACCACCGTTTCCATTTCCACCTTGGTTATTTGGCGTACTTGGGTTTTCACCATTATTATCAGGATTTTCTGGATTGATTTCGGGATTAGATGGTTGGTTACCACTACCGTTGTTTCCGGGTTCATCAGGGTTGGTAGCGTTCTTAGCCAAAACTGTTACTGGTACGTAGAAGGTCTTGCCGTTTGAGGCCGAAATGGCAACCTGGTACTGACCCGGTACTTGGTTATTAACCTTAGATGTGTCAATTTTGGTAATCGTGGCTTTAGTGCCGTCTTCGTTTGTGGCACTTGCACCGTAAGCTGCGGCGTCAGTTGGGACATTGTCACCAGCGTAAATGGTGATGCCGTGAGCCGTAATGTTAGCCTGGTTGGCTAAAACAGTGACCGGGACAAAGAACGTCTTGCCATTGGAAGCACTGATGGCAACCTGATATTGTCCAGGGACCTGATTATTAACTTTCGAAGTATCAATCTTGGTAATCGTTGCGGGAGTTCCATCTTCGTTTGTGGCACTAGCGCCATAAGCTGCAGCATCTGTTGGTACGTTGTTACCAGCATAGATTGTGATGCCGTGGGCGGTAATGTTAGCTTGGTTGGCTAAAACAGTGACCGGTACGAAGAAGGTTTTACCGTTTGATGCAGTAATGGATACTTGATACTGACCCGGTACTTGATTGTTAACCTTGGAAGTATCAATCTTGGTAATGGTTGCTTTGGTTCCATCTTCATTAGTTGCACTGGCACCGTAAGCTGCGGCATCGGTTGGAACGTCATCGCCGGCATAAATGGTGATACCATGGGCGGTAATGTTAGCTTGGTTAGCTAGAACCGTGACCGTAACCGTCATACTTTGACCATTGGAGGCCGTGATGGTTACTGGATACTGACCCGGTACTTGGTTATTAACTTTGGAAATATCGATTTTGGTAATGGATGCTTTTGTGCCATCTTCGTTGGTAGCTCCAGCGTTATAAGCCGCAGCGTCGGTTGGGACAGCATCACCGGCATAGATCGTAGTTCCTTGGGCATGAATTGAGGATTCATCTTTAACTGGATTACCCCAAACCCATGTTCCGGGATGAGCTTCACCGTTGGTTAATTCATCCGAAGACAAGGCGTTTTGACCAGGAATCACGTGGCCATTGGCGTCGACTTGAACCCAACCAGCGTATTGACTAGGAACCGCTTGCAAATGAGAATCCAACAAACCAGTTTCATTGCCTAACTTGAGCTCACTTAAACTTTGATCGTTTGCAAGCATGTCAGTCGTGTTAGTGGTTTGGGTATCAAAGTTGGAAAGGTCCAAACTTTTAAGGCCAGAGCAGTTGGCAAACATGTTACTCATCGATGTCACGTTACTGGTGTCCCAATTGTGAAGGTCTAGTTGGGTTAGAGCATTATCATCCTGAAACATAAAGTCCATATTTTTCACGTTACTGGTATCCCAGTTGGTAATTCCACTTAGGTCCGTGATGCTTTGATCACCGTTAAACATGTAACTCATGTCAGTTGCTTTACTAGTATTTAGGTTTGAAAGACCCTTGATGTTGAAGCCGTCAGTTAAAACACCGGTTCCGCAGAACATGTAAGCCATATCAGTTACATGACTGGTATTAAAACTACTTACATCTAATCCTTCCAATCGATAAGTAGATTGGAACATGCTGTGCATTACTTGAGCACTACTGGTATTTAACTTGTCTAGACCAACAATCTCAATTAATGATTGGTCATTATTAAACATGTTCATAAAATTCGTAACGTGTGAAGTATCAATACCACCAAGATTGACGTACTGAAGTTGACTACCATATAGATTGTCTGTATGTGCATCAGTAAAGAGAAGTGCTCCAATGTTGGTTACCTTACTGGTATCTAGTCCAGTTAAATCAATTGATTTCAAAGAGTGATTGTCCAAAAACATGTTACTCATATTCGTACAATTCGACATATCAAGATTAAAGAGATTTTTATAATCTTGAACACTACTCCATCTGGCAAAGAGACCGTTGGTATCATCAACAATTACCTTGGAATTAAAGACAACGTGTTGAACGTTATAGTAGTTATTACTCAACCAATTATCATAGGAAAATTCATTACCTAAGTCTCCACCATCATTGAATGACAAAGTGCCAGTGTTGTAGTCGTACACGTACTTAGCAGAACCCCAGGTCCCCTGTTGCGTCTGGTCAGCTAGTTGAACGTTTTTGACGGGTTGAGCATTAAATTGAACAGCTTGGTTATTTTGAACGTTGTTAGCAACTGAATTAGCTTGATCATCAATCTTTTCGACTGGTTTTGGTTCTGGATTCGTTGGAACAACAGCCGCTTTGTTTTGGTCCACCTGTGGCTGGTCGGCTTTGACCGGGTTAGTTTGCTGCTTCACATCCTGGTTATCAGCGTTTTGATTGGTAGCTTTTTGATCGGTTACTTGTGATTTGTCGGGCTGAGCATTTGAAGTATCAGTCGTTTGATTATTAGTCTGTGATTGGTCCTGTTTAGCAGGATTGGCAGTTGATTGACCATCATTTTGCTGGTCATTTGATTGCGCAACTGCTGGTTGATCGTTACCGTTTTGGTTTTGTGCTGATGGAGTAACGGTGTTCTTTTGAGTCGTTTGTGATTCCGCTTGCGCATTAGTTGCTGCAGGTTGACTTGATTGGTCATCTGGCTGCTGCTCGTTAGCAGTCGGTGCTTTATCAACCTGAGTTTGATTATTAGTTGTCGTTGGGTCAGCTTTAGTAGCATTTACAGGAACTGCGCTACCTGCTGCTTGTGCATCGGTTTTCACATTATTTGTAGCCGGTTGAGCGGTGGTATCAGCACTTACTCCGACGGCTAAACCAGACACGGTAGCAAAGGTCACCAGCCCAGCGACCATCCACCGCTTTCCAGCTTTATACATTTTGAAATGTTTCTTTGGATTACTTAACATAAAAACTCCTCCCACTCCATTTAAAAACACGCTTTGTGAAGTAATAATAATTACAATCACGGCCGTTAAGGTCCATTGCCAATCAAGTAATTAATTAATACTTCACAAGAATAACGTGGTTTGAACAAAATTCACGAAGTATTTTATGAACAATTTATTAAAAATTAAAATAATAGACGGAACAATTCGTAGAGTGGCAATAATTTGAGTACATCATCACAATTTAGATGGTTTTAAAATATATGTTACATAATATAATATTTGTAATTTTTAGTGTTGCTTGTAGGTAATTTGTGAAAAATAATTATGTGATTTCCATAATAATTTAATAATCATTATTCGATTATAATCGCCGTCTGGTGTGCAATTTCTCTGATTATAATTTTTATTCCATGATAAAAATTGATGTATCACAACATTATTAGCAATTCAAATATGAGAACAAAAATAAAAAGAGTTCACTATCATTTTTGGTAGTGAACCCTTTTGAAGTTGTTATAAATGGTCCTAAGGACTGGTAAAATAAATATATACTATGTGATGGGTGATGTGAACGTGACTAAACCAATTATCAGAAATACCTACGATGCATTGATTATCTTATTAGCAATAATTTCCATTGTGCTGACCGTTCTTCAGTTCTTAAATAAGCTTAATCTTGACGCTGAACCATACGTGGCTATTGACGATGCCATCTGGGTGATTTTTACCGTCGACTACTTCGGTGGGCTCTTGCTTGCCAAACCAAAATGGCAGTACGTAAAAACTCATCTGTTTGATTTACTCGCAATCATTCCGTTTGGGTACGGCTTATTTTTCTTCAAAATCTCTCGGGTAACCCGATTAACCCGCATCTTCCGACTTTTCAGGGTCGCGGGTGTCCTTGGCAAATTCAAAGAAAGAATCGAACGGTTTTTTAAAACCAACGGCTTTATTTACCTATTACTCATATGTACGATTATTATCTTGCTATCAGCCGGCCTCTACTCCATCGTCGAAAACACGTCGCTCACTAACTCGATCTGGTGGGCCATTGCGACCACCACGACCGTTGGTTACGGCGACATTAGTCCTAAAACCAGGATTGGCAAAGGAATTGCCGTCATTTTGATGCTGGTTGGGATTAACTTTGTGGGGATGCTGACAAGTACCCTCACTACCTTCTTTTCCAAGGAAACAGACCACGGACCCGTTTCAGAGGCAGATGAAATCCGCAAGTTCAAAAAGTTGATGGATGATCACATTATTACTAGAGAAGAGTTTGAACAAAAGAAGCGGGAATTGTTGAGAAAATAGAACATGATTAAGACTTAACGTTAATACTTGCGATTATCAAATATTCATAAACTATTACGACAATATAAAGTAAAATATTGGTACAAGGAGGATATTCATTATGTCAACTCAAAGTTTTAAAACCAATTTAAATTTCACAACAAAGTCTGCTCTTTCACTATATGACGCAATAAACGAATCCAAAAGAGTAGATATTAAAGCGGAAAATCCCGTCAAAGAATTTAGCAGTAAAGATCCTAGTAGTTTACATCAAGAATTTGATTCATTATTTAGGAGAAAATAATTAAGAAGTTATTCCATATAAAACAGTAAACAAACAAAACCTAAAAATCATCAAATGTTTAATTAGATATTTATACCAATAAAGAAAATCATCCTCAAATAGGGATGATTTTCTTGCTTAACTTATACAATTCACATGAAGCTAAAGTAATACAATTAAAAATGCATTCTCTAATCTAAGTCAAAACATTTAATGATTTATAGCTTAACTTTCTTTTTAAAAACAATTGCATTGAAATTAATCTCAGAGTATCATTCTAATCAATCAAGTGGAATTAGACACAAGAGGAGAGGAATTTATACTATGGAAAAATTTGACAAGCAGCACAACCAGATGGCACTTGCCACTGGTGAAAAGAAACAACGTAACAAACTCGTTAAATCTCACAAGGGTTGGCTAAAGGTTACTACCGGAACCATCTTTGCGGCTTCAGGTTTGTTCGTCATGGGATCATTAAATAACCAAGTTAATGCCTCTACTACCCCCCCACTCAGCAATCGAGTGTAACTAACGTTGCCTTAGCAGCTGATGCTACACCAAACACGGTTCAAAGTGATCAGGGTAAAGTAGATAATGCTAAGACTAGTGTTAATAATGCTCAAGCTGGAGTAGATAATGCACAAAAGAATGTTGATAATGCTCAAAACAATGCCGACACAGCCCAGAAGAATGCTGACGCCAGTTCTCAAGCAGCTAGTGACCAACAAGGGGTCGTTAATAATGACCAAGGAGCTGTCGATAAAGCTCAAAAAGACGCTGATAACGCAACTCCAGACAACATTAAAAAGACCCAAGACGGAATTACCCAAGCAGGGAATGATGTTGCTAACGATCAAAAACAAGTAGCTTCTGATCAACAAGGAGTTGATCAAGCTCAAAGTGATGTCAATAAAGCCCAAGGTACTGCTGACCAAGCTCAACAGGCACAAAATCAAGCCCAAGATGGGGTTAGTAATGCCCAAAAACAAGTTGATCAAGATTCTAGCAATGTAAACAAAGCACAAAGTGCTGTTGACCAAAATCAACAAAGCACCCAAGACGCCCAAAATAAGCAAAGCCAAGCAGAACAAGATAAGACTAAAGCACAAAGTGATTTGGATACTTTGAACCAAGGTCAAAGTGCCGCACAGCAAAAACAAGATCAAGCTAAACAAGCGGTTTCTAACGACCAAAGCGCGATCAATCAAAAGAATTCTGACATTGCCAATGCTCAAAACCAAGTTAATAACGACCAAGACCAAATTAATCAAACAAATCAACAAATTGATGGTTTGAATCAATCTAAGAGTGCTTACAGTCAGGATATTCATATTCCAGCTGGTATGACGTTGCAAGGATTCCAACAGTGGAAACAACAACACCCTAATGAAGACCCTGAAGACTGGTTTGCTCAATTTGATCAACCCGGTATGACAGGAAACAAGTATCAATCTAGTGACGCAGCTAAACAAGACAAAGTTAAAGTTGTTACTAGTGATAAAGGACAACAAGTAGCACAGTTTACTAGTAATCAATACCAAGAAATGCAAAATTATGTTGGCTGGTTAATTAATCAAATTCATCAACAATTCGGTACTCCTGAAGTTCAAGTTGGTGGAGAGGGCATGGATCAATTTGTTCAAGATATTTTGAATGGATACGATAATGATAACTGGAATATTGATGACCATAAAGATCATGACATTGACGCTATTAATCGTGCAGCCGCAGCTAGTGGATTAGAAACTTATGATGGCATGAATGGATATGAAAATGTTATCTCTGGAGCTATGGGTTTTGATGGCGATACGAATATGAATGATATCTATAGCAGACTGTACTACGCAATTTTAGACTTTATGTTTGAAGATAGTACCGCATATCATGGTCATGAAGTAAGTTTATTAGGAGTTGATCCATACAGTGGCAACGCCAATAACAATAAGTATTTAGGAGTTGGCGTAGACGCATACGGTCAAGTTCATATCATATTTGTTAGCCCTGACCAAATCAAGGACGCTAATAAGTTCAATCAATCTGCTGCTTATGTAGCTAGTCCAGATACTCTGAATCAACAAATTAGTGACGCTCAAACAAAGCTAGCAAGTCAAAAGGATCAACTATCTAAAGATACGCAAGCTCTTCAAGGACTACAAAGTCAACTTCAAGACTTACAAAAGCAGCTAGCTAGTGACCAAAGCGATGTACAAAAGTTTGATCCGGCTAACTACCAAGACAGTATTAATAAGACCAAGGCTCAAATTAATGATCTTAATAATGAGATTAGCCAACAGAAACAAACGATCGCTAATAATCAAGCTGCTCTACCGGGTCTTCAAGCTCAATTAACCCAAGCTAAGCAGCAAACCGCTGGTGACGTTAATAAGTTAAACGACGCTAAAGACACCTTACAAAAAGCAACTACCACTAAGCAGCAAGCACAAAGTGCCTTAACTACGGCTAAACAAGATTTAGCTAATAAACAACAAGCACTCGTACAAGCACAACAACAGCTAAAAGATGACCAAGCTAAACTTGCTGCTTTAAAGCAACAATTAAGCGATTACCAAAATGCTGGTCCTAACTTAGCTGCCGCTAAAGATAAATTGGCAGGGGATCAAGTTAAATTAGCTGATTTGCATAAACAAAGTGACACTGACCAAGCTGCTTTACAGCAAGCCCAAGACGCTTTGAACCAAGCTAAAGCTACTCTTGCTGACAAACAAGCTGACCTTTCAAAGGCACAAGCTGAATTAGCACAAGCAGAACAAGCCGAAAAACAAGATGAAGCTGACAAGGCAGCTAAAGAAGCCGCTAAGAAAGCTCATGACCAAGCTATTAACCATGCGATTGATAACGCCCAGCAAGGTACTCAACCAAGAGCTGCTTATGGTAACCAACAAGGAACCGTTGCTACTGGCAATGTTATTCCTCAAACCTTTAAAGGTGTTACTCAATTGAGTAATGGAACCTACAGCTTTGATAACGGTAAGATTGTAGTTAATGCTAACGGAGACGTTATTAAGCTCAATGGTCAAAATGTTACTGGATTAAAGCTCTTGACTAACGGTGAAATTGTTAATGCTAATGGTAAAGTGATTGCTACTATTGCAACTTCCTCTTCTTCTAATTTCAAATTTTCAATCGATAAGAAAAATTCACAAAATAATCAAAGTCTAAAGAACCAAGTGTTACCACAAACTGGACAATCAGATACAACGTGGATGACAATTGTTGGATTATTAGCAACTATTATAGGAATCTTTGGATTTGCAGGTAACAGACGCAGATTTACAAAATAATATCTAAATAATTATAATAAGTTTTATAATCATATTATAAATATATGGGTTCTAAATCAGTTAGTTTTGTCTAACTATTTAGAGCCCATTATTTTTGATAAAGTAAAGTTTATTACTATTAATAATAAATTAATTTAATATTATACACAATGAAATGGAAAAGATGTTTTAAATGCTTCCATACTAGTGTATTGTAGTAACTGTAGTAAGGAGGTGATGACTATGGCCTCTAAAAACAACAAAAGACTTAGATTAACGGCATTTGAAATCAGCTTCAAATTGCCTTCTCTAAGTCTCACATTTGTTTTTAAATGATAATTCATTTAGGGAGCGATTTGCGCTCGCTCCTTACTACATTTTTAGTATAACACACTATCATCAATTACATATGGGAGGTATGACATGAAAACTAGAGAATGGAAAATTGGAAAACACATAACCATCACGATGACACCACATCGGCCAACGTATAAAGACTGGCTCGGACTAGCCTTAATCGTCTTCATCATCGCTTTGATTATTTGGTGGCTCGTTTAACTTCAACCTGAATACTAGTAAACCAGCGCTTTAAGTGCTGGTTTTTATTTAACAAAATAAAATCAACTCACATAATTATCATTTTTACTTAAAACAATTGTATTATAAAAATTCATATAGTATTATCAATTATGTAAAATAATTTATAAGCAGAAAGGACTTATGTTATGAGTAAATTTATTAAACATGATAATTGTAAGGTATCAAAAGAAGATAGTCATCAGTCGCACGTGAATCCAGTAAGGCTACATAAACATTGGCTAAGGATTACTACTAGAAGCGCTTTGGTAGCGTCGGGAGTGTTTGCAGTGGGAGTATTCAACAATGCTGCTAGTGCAAACGTCCAGACGCAAGCCACTAGTCAACAGCAAAATGGCACGTCTAATGCCGTCTCAACTGATCAAAACCAGGTCACAAATGACCAGACGGCTGTAAACACCGACCAAAAGAACGTCGACTCCGACTCTCAAGCCATAAGTAATCAACAGGGTGTGGTGAATAAGGACCAAGCTGCCGTTGACCAGGCCCAAAAAGAAGCGGCCGATGCCACTCCCGAAAACATCAAAAAGACTCAGGACCAAATTAATCAGACCGATAACGACATTAAAAATGACCAAAGTCAAGTTGATAACGATCAAAAAGCCGAGAATGACGCCCAGGCGACCGTGGAGAAAGATGAGAAGAACGCTGATAATACTCAGCAGGCCCAAAATCAAGCCCAAAACGCTGTTAATAACGACCAGAATCAGTTAAACCACGATACTGACGCGCAAAATCAGGCGCAAAGTGCCGTTGACAACAACGAACAGAGCACCAAGGACGCCCAGCAAAAACAAGACCAAGCTGAACAACAAAAAGCGGATACTCAGACCACGCTTGACAACCTAGTAGACAAGTGGCAAGCCGCCACCAAGAAAAAGCATGACGAGGCCGAAAACAACGTTAAACACGACCAAGATGCCATCAATAAAACGAACCAAGCAATTAGTAATGCGCAAGACGACATTAGTTCGTGGAACTCGACCCTTAGTGATGCGCAAAGTACCTTAAACGACGAGAAACAGTCCGAGAGTGCCTTTGAGCAAAGCATTCACATTCCCGCTGGCATGACCTTACAGGGCTTTCAGCAATGGAAACAACAACATCCAAACGAAAACGCCTCCGACTGGTTCAACCAGTTTGATAATGCGGCAATGGCTGCCAACCACTATCAACCAAGTGACATTGCGAAGCAGGATTATGTCCAGGTCGGAACTAACAGTAACGGTCAGGAAACCCCACAATTCACCAATAATCAAAAACTCGAAATGGCAGAATACGTCCAATGGCTCATTAATCAAATCCACAAACAGTTTGGTACCACGGACGTTGAAATTGGTAGTTATAGTATGGGCCAATTCGTTGACGACTTGGTAAATGCTTATAACCAAGATGATTGGAACATTAATAACCAAAACGGTTATGACGTCAACGCCATCAACAACTTGGCAGCCAAGTATGGCCTAAAAACTTATCCCGGAGAGGACGGTTATGAAATCGTTACTCCTGGTGACATGACCTTTGATAACTACACCACCATGGATACCATCTACTCCAAACTCTACAGTATGATTATGAACTTGCTGTTTAATGACAGTCAGGCATCGGATGCCCACGAGATGAGTCTTCTGGGTCTCGACCCGCATAACGGAAACGTCAATAATGACAAGTACCTTGGCATCGGTGTTGATAACTATGGTCAAGTTCACTTGGTTTTGATTAGCCCAAGTCAAATTCAGGATTCGACTAAGTTTAATGTAGTTGCTACATTTATTGCGACTCCCGAAAAACTAGAACGCCAAATCGCTGACACGCTCGAATTAATCTCGGACTGTAAAGGAGCAATAAAACGTGCTCAACAAACGCTAGAAAACTCACAAAACAAACTGGGACGCCTGACCAACCAGTTAGATAACGATGAAAAACAAGTTACCCAGTATAGTCCAGATAAATGGTCCGCTAACATTCACAAGGCCAAGACCGAAATCAACGACTTAAACAATCAGATTGCTCAGCAGCAACAAACCATTGACCACAACAACGCTGCTCTTCCTGGCCTGCAGAACAAATTAGCTCAGGCCAAACAACGGGTCGCAAACGACGCCAACCAACTCCATAATGATCAAAACCAGTTGCAGAAAGCAACGGCCGCTTACGAACAGGCTCAAAGTGACTTAGACAAGGCCACCCAAGACCTCATCAATAAACAAAAGGCCCTTGAACAAGCGGAAAAGCAACTGCAAGATGACCAAGCAAAACTGGCTTCTTTACAAAAACAACTGATTAATTATCAAAATGAGGCTAATAACTTAGCTAACGCCAAAGCTAAACTAGCCAACGATAAGGCGAAGTTGGCGGACCTGGAAAAACAAGTGGCCGCCGATCAAGCCGCTCTGGACAAGGCAAAGAGTGATTTAGCAAAAGACCAAGCCGCACTGGCTCATGACGAGCAGGCTGCTAACCAAACTAGTGGTCAAAACACGACCAAAAAGGCGCACGCTCAAATCATTAACCACGCCATTGACCGCGCCCAACGGACCACAAAACCACGGGCAGCTTACATCAACCATACGGAAACGGTTCGTCCTGAAAGCGTCCAGGTCAATGCGTCTGGCGTAACCCCGTTAACCGAAGTTAAGTACCGCATCAGTAATCAAGCTGGTTCTCGTTTAACCACCTCACCGCTTGATTATCGTCAATCTGTCAAGGTTGATAAGCTGACAAGTAAGAAGCAGGGAATTTCAAACGTGACCCTTCCTCAAACCGGACAATCAAATACCACTTGGTTATCAATCGTCGGACTTCTCACCGCTCTGATGGGCATCTTTGGATTGGCTGACAAGCGCCACAAATACCTCAAATAATCTTTCACACATTGATATCCTAATAAACCCTAGTGATCATCACTAGGGTTTATTTTTTAATCGTGCTAATTGGATTTTATTTTAAATAATCGAAATTCATAAAAAATTTCTCCTTAAAGTCCGTATCTAATAATGAAAGAACATAAAAGGAGAGATATCATGGAACTAAATGAATTACCACTGAATCTATGTGAACCACTTAAGCGAAAGATGCGCAACGAATTCGCGGTCGACATCAACTAGATTTTACCGTCACAGGTGAACCGGAAACTGACCACCTACACCATTAACTGGGACTCGGTCCTGTTGCTCATCAATTTAAAGGACGCTCACAATCAATTTGATTCCCTCGTCGTCGACCGTGTCTCAGGCTTTACCCTCGTGAAGCAAACCACCAACGTCCTGATGAAAGAGTTGTGGCAAAAGAACCACCTGTCCCTTGATAAAATCAAAACGCTGGCGGGTCACTGTCAGATTAACAAGAACATCCCGTACGTTCGAAATGACATCCAACTCCTGCGCTTAAAATCCATTGACCACTGCAAGCGCAACACGTCGTGGGTCGCCTATCACAACCTCAATCATGTGATTCGCAAGGGCGACGATCGCCTGGAACTGTACTTTAACAACATCGTCACTCCGATTTATCTGGACGGCTCTTTTCCCTTTATCAAGAAACAGGAGGAGTATTCATACAAAATAAGAAGTCTGGAGGAAATGATATCCCGACAGGTGAATAACTTGTTTGGCTGTCAAGATAATGGAAATTCTAACTATCACGGTCCGACTTCAGGTGGGTGCGGATGGGAAGACTTAAGTAATCTATTAAAATAATTTAGTAGTCTTTAACGTACCGAAACTCACGATGATATCTGCGACCAGCTAACTTCTGCGCCAGTTGCTTACTGCGATAGAAGTGGCCACCCTCGTTCATGTTAACGATTGGATTCACCCCGTTATTGACGAACGTCAACATATCAACGTGGTAATCGTCGACCTTTTGGCGTCGTTCTTGAAGATAAATCCCATCACCCGTTGATTGCGTCCAACCGTACAGATTAACGGTGGCCGCCCTTCCCTTTGGACCTGATTGCCACGGAATGTAACTCATGTTGCGTAATAACGACCAATTTTCGGTCTTTTTTATGTAACTATTACTAAGTTTAGTGCGATTACCAATTTCTTTAAAATGGGGCTTATACTTGGTTTGATGGATCGTGACACAATATGTATCTGGTTTGGAGTCGGCTCCATAAATAGTCGCTGAACTCGTCCTTTTCGTGTTGCGGATGATGCTGTACCGATTGGTTTTAGTTGAGTACGAGTACCAAGCTCCGCGAAACTTTGATGGAAAACTGGCCATGCTCATGCCCTTGCTGGTCTGCTTCTTGTGAACATGATGTAATGCAGCAAAACCCGCGCCAGCTAAGACAACCACTAACAGTATTAATACTCCAGTAACGATGAAATATCTTTTCTTTTTCATGGACCCCTCCTGATTAAAGTTAAGTAATTAATGTTAATGGATAATCATTACAGTTTAAGCATAGCGCACTGAGTGGTGATGTACCAGGTAAAATCGTCATTATACAAATTTTTGAAGGAGGAATTACTAATGAAACTTAGAAAAGTTGGAAATAAAAGTGTAATTACGATTCCAAAAAGATTTAGCTATCCTGAAGGCACTGACTTTGACATCAAAAAAGAAAATGATGGGTCATTAAAGTTAACGCCTAAACATCGAAATCCATTTGAAGGAACATGGTATCTAGATGGACTAGATGAAAAACAAAAGAAAGCCCTTAGACAAAGGGAAGAGTTAGGTAAAGCAATGGGAAGAGAGATAATTAAATAATGTGTATACCAAAAAAGTGAGATTATCTCCTTAGATTTTATTCCCAGTGCTGGAAAAAATTAGAAAAAAATAAATATAATAGTTGACAATGATTCAAATTAAAATTATAGTACTTGGCAACAATAACTAAACAAATAATATTTACCAGTTGAGTACAGATTGAAAATTTGTATAGAGAGTTCCCGGGTGATGAAAAGGAATCAAATTGAGATTTGGAATATGGACTGGATTCAAAATTATTAGTGAAATTGATTAGCTAATAACGGTCCTGTATCCGATATCAGTACAAAGTTATACTGGGTTTCCTGGTGCAACTTACTGAGGTTAGATTCAAGAGAATCTAGCAAATTAAGGTGGTAACACGATTAGCAGTCGTCCTTTTATTAGGACGGTTGCTTTTTTATTTGGTTATTGAAATATATTAATTCACATTTTGGGAGGTAGAATCATGAAGAGAAGAACCAAGTACATTATTTTAGGAATTATCGTTGTTTTAGTGGTGTTGGCAGCTTATTTTAGTTTTTTTCATAACACAAGTGCTACTAACAAAAAGAAAACCATTACAGTCGGCATCATGAATGGATCCAAAAAGGATGACCAGATTTATCAATCAGTTGCTAAAACAGCAAAAGAAAAATATGGCTTACATGTCGTTTATAAGAAGTTCACTGATTACTCGCAACCTAACCGTGCATTAGCTGAACATGAAGTTGATCTTAATTCATTTCAACACAGTGCTTTCCTTAATGCTTGGAATAAAGGCAATCACGGTAATATCGTTCCAATTGGAAAAACTTTTATTGGACAAGGTCGGATTTATTCTGACCATTTAAAAAATCTCAAAGACATCAAACCAGGATCAACCATCACGATTCCAAATGATGCAACTAACGAATCTCGTGGTCTCTACATTCTCCAAAGTGCTGGTCTAATCAAACTCGATCCAAATAAGAGTCTGGTCAATGTAAAAGATATCAAGAGTAATCCCAAAAAATTAAAAATTGAAGAAATCGATGCCAATCAGGCACCAAGAACATTACCTGATGTAGCTGCCTCATATGTCCTTGGTAATTTTGCTCAAAGTGCTGGATTAGATCCAAATAAGGCCATCTACGTTGAACCAATCAACAAAATTTCTGCCAAATGGATTAACATCATTGCAGCAAATAAAGATCAACGAAATAACAAGTACTATAAAGAATATGTAAAAGCTTATCAAACCCAAAAAACTAAAAAATTATTAAACAAACTATACGGAAAAGTTGAAATTCCAGCATGGGACATTAATTTAAAATAACGGAGGTTTAGGAAATGCAAAAATATCCAGAATTATTAAATGATTTTCTCAATTATGTAAAAATTAATACGAGATCTGATTCTTCTAAAAATAGCATTCCCACTACCATTGGCCAAACAGAGTTCCTTAAAAAACTCGCAAAACAACTAAATAACAAAAAGCTAACCAACGTTCATTTTAGTGATGGAAGTTACTTATTTGCTACTCTACCTAGAAATACTACCAAAGCTGTTCCAAAAATCGGCTTCATTGCTCACGTTGACACAGCTGACTTCAATGGCGAAAATATTCATCCGCGCATACAAAAAAATTATCAAGGTAAAAACATTCAGCTTAACTCAAAATATCAACTAAACCCAGACGAATTTCCGAACCTAAAAAATTACATTGGCGATACCATCATTACTACTGATGGTTCAACGTTGTTAGGTGCCGACGATAAAGCTGGCATTGCAGAAATTATGAGCATGATTGATTACCTTCAAAAGAACCCAGAAACTAAACATGGTGACATTTTAGTTGGATTTGGACCAGACGAAGAAATTGGTAAAGGCGCCGATCATTTCAATCCAACGGATTTTGGGACCAACATTGCTTATACTCTTGATACAGGAGCTGCTGGTGAAATTAATGATGAAACTTTCAACGCGGCAGAAGCTAATATCACAATTAATGGCACTAGTGTCCATCCCTCTCATGCCAAAGGAAAAATGGTAAGTGCAATCCAATTAGCAATCGAATTTGACAATCAAATTCCTTTATCACAACGCCCTGATGTTACTGACGGAAGACAAGGATTCTATTTTGCAACCGACTTTAAAGCTACTCCTGATGTCGCACATATCAACTACATTATTAGAGATTTCGATAAAATTGCCTTTGAGAATAAGAAAAATCATCTAAAAAAAATCGTCAATCAATTAGATAACAAATACGGAAAAAATCGAGTACAAATCACCTTTCACGACCAGTACTACAATATGAAGAAACTAATTGATCCAAAAATCGTTAAAAGAGCCGAAAAAGCAACCAAAGATGCCGGTCTTAAACCGAAGATTATTCCGTTTCGTGGTGGAACAGACGGATCTAAAATCACTTTCAAGGGTTTGCCTACTCCTAACTTAACTAATGGAAGTGAAAACGCACATGGTAGGTACGAATTTGCAGTATTAGAATCAATGAAGAAAGTTACTGACGTATTAGTTAATATTTCAAAAATTAGTTTATAGTTAATCTGATTTCATCATCTTTGATAGCATAAATGATTCTACACTCGTAAAACAAACCAACAGTGTATTAATGAAAGAATTATGTAAAAACAACCATTATTCCTTATTAAGGAATATCAACATTGCCGCCAATACAACGAATCAAGGTTCTATAATTATAAAATTATAGAAATGTTTTAACAATTTATGAAGAGTATATATTGATTTTCTAATATCTTCTTTCAATAAATTTTTTACTTCACTAATTGTATATTATAAATGAGGGGGTAATTGGAAAAAATTGTTGAAATAAATTTAATCAACAATTATACGTTCATAATTTAATAATTATTTATTAATAAAGGAGATAATAAAATGAAACTTAATGATTTAAGAAATATTCAATACGTTATCGATTTAATACTTCAAACCCAGAGTGATAGAAATGAAGTTAATTCGGAAAACAGTAATGAAAAGCAATTTGAGTTATCAAGTTATGCTTTAGTAGTATATTCACCGGCAATGGGCATCATTCAGTTTGACCCATTTCTTGAAAAACATAATCAAAAGTATGATAAAAATAATTATTCTCCAAAATATTATGATATTCATATTAACTGGGGACTTAATTATAAACTTTATTCAATCGAACACATTAACATAAGTAATGAAAATAAATTTAAATTTATAAATGAACAATTTAAAAGTAATTATGCGCTTAATGATAAAAACACTATCAATAATTTTAGAGAAATAACAAAAAATCCAGAGGTGCTTCTTAGGTTTGCTATCAACTTCATGGAAGAAATTAATAAATTAAAAGATAATAAAGAGAAGTCGTTAATATCCAACTATGATAATGCTATACCAAATCCTGTGGTGTACAATGTAACTCACTTTAGAGACAATATTACTCTAGAATTTGAGATTATGAACAAAGATGAAAATTTTAAAATCATTAGTCTTCAACCAAGGACAAGATTACCTAAAATTAAATAGTTATAGAATAAAGACCCATTCCATTGATATGAAATGGGTCTTTATTAATTCATAAAATAATAACATGATTATGATAGGCAAGTCTCATTACGAATAATTATAATCCAAACCACCAATATTCATAATCATCAAAAAATATTTTTATAGCATCATCACGTAAATTATTAAAATAATCTTCGTATTCAACTCTTGAATTTGTTCGCTTAGTTACATTGCCATTCTTATCTTTTCCAATTCCATTAATAAACCAATCCTTATTAAACAAAGCAGCAAATTGTACAGTAGGTTTAGGCTCTCCATTTAAGTGATTTAAAATATCTTGATATAATTTCCTTTTATTAACAAAGCCAAACATTTTTTCATCCACAGATCCTGGTGTTTGCTGCCACTTCTTTTCGACGATAAATATAGTATTTACTTCTTCATTAAAAAATACTTCGTCTGGTTTCCATCGTTTATTATTTGTGTTATCTAAACCATATATTTCATGAAGAGCGTTATAAAAAGCATATTGTTTAGTTAAAATTCCAACATACTTTTCTTCATGTTTATCATTAGATTTTCTATAAAGATCATAAGAAAGTGTTTTAGTATTTACTATTTTGTCTTTATCATCATATTTATGTAGCTTTAAAATATACTTATTAGATAAATCACGATTAATTCTTGATACCAAATCTGTACTATTTTCAAATTTTAATCCCGAAGCATTAGTATGTGATCCTCCTACACCGTTTTCCTTCAAAAATAACCACTCCCTTTATAAAACAATTATAAAGGAAATGGTTATTTTTATAAAGATTATTAATAATTCGTTATTACGACTTCTCCAACAACCCCTCTCTTCTTACCATTACTATTAATAGATCTTTTAGCTTTTACACTGTTTATCTTAAAGTCTTTATACAAATCCCTAGTTAATTCTGTGTCAGAATTAGAAAGCATTACTTTAACTCCTCTTTTAGACAATTGTTTTGCAAGATTAGCTAACTCTTCCTGCTGGATTAAACCAAAGCCATCTTTCGTGTAACTTGTAAAATTAGAGATTTGATTAATTGGAATGTAAGGAGGATCAAAATAAATAAAATCATTTGCATTTGCATTTGCAACAGCAGCTTTATAATCACCACTTGTTATTTTTACATGTTTTTTTAGATAATCGCTAGTTGAATTAAGTGTATCCGGTAATAAATTTAACGTTTTATGATTTCCAAAGGGAACATTGTTTTGCCCTTTTTGATTAACCCGCCAAAGACCATTATATCCAGCTTTATTTAAATATATAAATCTTGCTGCTCTTTCCGTATCTGACATAGAAGTAATCTTGCCATTTCTATCTACCGATCTTAATTTATAATAAAATTCCTTATTATCTTGCTCTTGATAAATATCCAGAAGAGCTTTTAACTCGATAATATTATTTTTAACTACCTTCCAAGTATTAATTAATTCCTCATTAAAGTCGTTTATATACGCCCTATTTGGAGTTAAAGATAACAAAAGTGCTCCACCCCCAACAAAGGGCTCATAGTAATCTTTAAAATTATCTGGACAATAATATTTTAACTTAGATAAAAGTTGTCTTTTTCCACCTACCCATTTTATGAAAGGGCTTGGACTAGGGTGAATCAAATATTTTTCAAAATTATCATACGACATATTAAGGCTCTCAGAAATCTTAATTAATGTATCTTTATAATTTCTTATTACAGAATCATAAGGTCTATCTATTTGACTAATTAAAGTTGTATAAGGAACATTAATCATTTTGGAAATTTGCTTAAAAGTAAGATTATGTTCTTTCAAAATGTCATTTAAATTATTTTTCATACCATTCTCCCTGTTTCGTATTACGTAACCTAATCATATCATAGAATACGAAACGAATTCATTTTTTATTAAAATAATATTTAATATTATTAAGAATGATATATTTATTAAATATTATTATCTAAACATTGTGCATGATTATACATGTATAAAATACACTTGTATCCAATTATTATCATTTAATAAATAAACATTATGCATATAATCGTTGACATATTAGTACATAGTCACACAAATGCCACTTTCACTAAATTTTATCAAAAAACATTTTTACTGATATGTTTAAAAATTGTGTTATGTTGAACAAAGGTTTAATATAATCAGCGTAACATGCAATTACAATATTAATGTTTTTTATGGAGGCGTTTTTTATGAATACAAGTAGTGATGACGAATATAATTATAAAAATTTGGATTTGAACGCTTTATTTATCGGTGACAAATCTGAGAATGGACAACTCTACAAAGATCTTCTAAATAAATTTGTAGACGAACATCTTGGATGGCGTAGAAACTATATGCCCGCAGATAAACATATGATTACTCCTGAAGATCAATCATCCTCAGAATTTCAAGGAACAGTAAATCATTTAAGAAGTGTAATGGATGTTGTTTCACGAAAACTCCGTTCCCAATCAGTCCCTTGGCAATCAGCCGGAAGATATTGGGGCCACATGAATTCTGAAACCCTTATGCCAGCAATTCTTGCTTATGATCTTGCAATGTTATGGAATGGAAATAATGTTGCTTATGAATCTTCTCCTGCAACTTCTCAAATGGAAGAAGAAGTTGGTAATGATTTTGCCAAATTAATGGGATATACACATGGCTGGGGACATATCGCGGCTGATGGCTCCTTGGCAAATCTAGAGGGATTATGGTACGCAAGAAACATTAAGTCCCTACCTCTAGCAATGAAAGAAATAATCCCTGAACAAGTTAAAGGAAAAACTGATTGGGAACTCCTTAATATGTCAACCAAGGAAATTATGGATATTCTCGAAAATAATCCTGATAAAATTGATGCACTTAAAGCTCATTCAGCACGCAGTGGTAAAAACATTCAAAAACTTGGTAAATTATTAGTTCCACAAACAAAGCATTACTCTTGGCTAAAGGCAGCCGACATTATTGGGGTAGGTCTTGATAACGTTGTCTCTGTTCCCGTTGATAGTAATTACAGAATGGATACTAATGAACTAGAAAAAATCATAAATAAATTAGTGAAAGATAAGACTCCTATTTTGGGTGTGGTTGCTGTAGTAGCATCTACTGAAGAAGGGGCAGTGGATCCCGTAGACAAAATCGTAGATCTCCGTAAAAAGTTTGCTAAACAAGGTGTAAATTTTTATTTCCATGTTGATGCAGCATATGGTGGATATGGGAGAGCGATGTTCTTAAATAAGGATAATGAATTTATTCCTTATAATGAATTAAGCAAAGTTCAATATGATAATAACGATTTTACTGAAGATAAACAATTCTTTAAAGAAGAAGTTTACAACGCGTACAAAGCAATTGAAGATGCCGATTCAGTAACAATCGATCCACACAAAATGGGATATGTTCCATATGCAGCTGGTGGAATTACAATAAAAGATATTAGAATGCGAGATACAATTTCATATTTTGCAACTTATGTATTTGAAAAAGGAGCACATATTCCCGCATTATTAGGTGCATATATTCTTGAGGGATCAAAAGCTGGGGCAACTGCAGCATCAGTATGGGCTGCTCACCACACCTTACCATTAAACGTCGAAGGATACGGAAAACTAGTAGGAGCTTCGATCGAGGGTGCCAATCGTTATTATAATTTCTTGAAAAACCTAGAATTTAAAATTGGAGATAAAACAATTGAAGTCTATCCTCTCACGAAACCGGACTTTAACATGGTTGACTACGTATTAAAGGAAAAAGGAAACAATAGTTTAAGTGATATGAATAAACTAAACCATGATATGTATGACGAAGCATCATATGTGTCTGGCAATTTATATAGTAAAGGATATATCGTATCTCACACAGATTTCCCAAAGAGTGATTATGGAGACAGTCCATTAAAATTCGTCAAATCAACGGGAATTAGCGAAGATGACTGGAATAAAGTAAGGACTGTTACAATCATTCGTGCTTCTGTCATGACGACTTATATGAATAAAAAAGAAAATTTTGAATATTTTGCTCCAAAAATTAAATCAGAAATGCAAGAAGATTTAGAAAAAATATTTGAAAATAAAATTGTGAAAAAATTAGAAAAAGAACATAAATAAGAGAGTTGGTGAATAACAATGGCTAAAAATGCCAAAAAGATTAGCTTAATTACTTTTGTAGGTATGACAATGGCATTATGTGCAACCGTCCGTTCGATTCCTTCCATTGCTGCTAGTGGTTGGACGCAAATAACATATATGTTATTTGCGGTATTATTCTTTGCTCTTCCTATTGCTTTAATATCGGGGGAACTGGGTACTATGATGCAAGCTGAAGGAGGTCCTCAACTTTGGGTAAAGTCAGGACTAGGAGATCGCTGGGGATTTGTTACAGCATGGCTTTTATGGGTTCAAATGTTCCCAGGAATGGTCATGGTTGCTTCAACACTAGGCCCTTTATGGGGAAATACCTTTGGATTCATAGCACTTGGAAATAATCATTGGTTTATATTAGCTAATATATTAATTTTTTATTGGATTATTACCATTCTAAATTTAAAGTTCGACATGGCTAAGGTTGGGGGATCCATAGGCGTCTGGCTTGGAGTATATATTCCAATCGTTGTAATGCTAATAATGGGTGTTTGTGCATTAACAAAAGTAGGAATTATGCCTAATGGATATCTAGGTTCATTTTCATGGAGTAAACTACTTCCCAGCCTGAGCAATGTGTCTTCACTTCAGTACTTTGCTGCTATTGCCTTTGTATTTGTTGGATTAGAAATGTCATCAGTATTTATTCCAAGATTAAAGAAGCCTGAAAAAACATATACTCGTGGTATTTTTATAGCTTTAATTGGTTTAGTATTAATGAATATCATTAATTCATTACTTGTTGCAAATGTTATTCCTAATGGACAAATTCAATTAGCAAATATTACTCAACCAATTCTTTTATGGTGTAAAATTCTTGGCTGGCCAACAATAATCGCTAACATTTTTAGCTTTATGGTGGTTATTGGCGTGATTCTTCAATTATCGGCCTGGGTAACTGGACCATCTCAAACAATTGTACAAGTTGCTCGAGATGGTGAATTGCCACCTAAATTTGGATTCCAAAAAGTAAACAAATTTGGAGTTTCAAAAAATGTTGTTTTAACACAGTCAATTATGATTACGTTGTTTGCTCTTTTATATGGATTAATGAAAAATGTTAATGGTGTATTTTTAATACTAACAAATGCAACCACAATTATATATTCAATCGTATACGTATTAATAGCAATCACATTAATTGTACTGAGAATTAAAAAACCTGAAGCACCTCGTCCTTATAGAATTGGAAAAAAAGGAAATTTCTTAGGATTCTTCACAGCAGCTATTCTTCTCTTTGGAATTGCCGTTATCATAATATCAACTCTCTTAGCTAATAGTTTAATGACAGCAATCTTAGTTATTGTTATCACTGCTGTATTGTTTGTTATTCCGCTTATTATTGATAAATATAAAAATCCAGCTTGGAAATCTAAAGCTGACAAAAACATGTGATTAAGAAGTCCTAAGATATTCATTAATCATTAAATAAATGATGACTCCCAAAGAATTAGTTATAACTAACCTCTTGGGAGTTTTTTAGTTAAACAAATCTTTTTTATATTTAATCAAAATATACTTTTCATAAATACCATTGTTTTAATTAATTTTTAAATTTTGTGTTCTTACTCTCATCTATTTTTCAACTAACATTGAAATTTACATTTGATGTAACCGCTTGCAAAAAAATATTTGAAGGACTATAAATATCTATGTTGGAATATTTATTCTGATTGAAATGAAATCACATTATTAAAAATATAAAATGATAGCTACATTGTTATTTATGTAATTGTTTTCTAAAAATTGTTTATTGATCAATTTCTAAAAAACATTCATAAATAAAGGAGGAAATCTCATGGACACAAAAGCAAAAAACAGTAATTCTAATGATAAAACTGAACCAAAAAGTTTTGCATCACATCTACCAAGTTTAAAAGTAAGTATGATATTTGCAATGACATTCGGATTTTTTGGTGTTAACATGGCATTTTCATTGCAGCAGTCACAAATGGGCCGGATTTTTCAGACCATTGGTGCTAACCCAAACAACTTAGGATTTTTCTTCATCCTTCCACCATTGGCAGGAATGATTATCCAACCTTTAATTGGTAAATATTCAGATCGGACTTGGAACCGTTTTGGCAGAAGGATGCCTTACTTACTTATTGGTGCGCCAGTTGCAGCCATTGTCTTAGTATTGCTTCCCAATGCTGGTTCATTCGGTTTTGGATATGGTTCATCTGCTGCTCTTTGGTTTGCAGCCATTGCTACTCTATTCATGGATCTATCATCTAATGTATGTATGCAACCATTCAAGATGATCATTGGTGATATGGTTAATGAAGATCAAAAAGATATGGCCTGGTCATGGCAACAAGCATTCTCTAACCTTGGTGGTGTTCTAGCCAGCTTGGTACCATTCTTTTTAGCATTCATCGGTTTACCTAATATTGCCAAAAGAGGGGATGTTCCAATTACAGTTAAATTGGCTTACTATTTAGCTGCAGCGGTATTGTTACTAACTTCCTTTTATACTATTGCCAAAGTTCGTGAATATAATCCTGAAGAATATGCTTTTTATCATAATATTGATTTGACTAAACAAAAGAAGCAACCCAGTCTTTGGACTCTAACCAAAAAAGCTCCTCGAGTATTCTGGGAGATTTCAATTGTTCAATTTTTTACCTGGTTTGCCATTCTTTATTCTTGGACTTACGCTACTGGTGCCATTTCATTAAACGTGTATCATACCACTAACCCATCATCTGCAGGTTATCAAGCTGCTGGTAATTGGTATGGTGTTCTTACCTGTATCCAAGCAGTTGCATCAGTTATCTTTGGTTTCTTAGTACAAGCTAAGACAAAGCCAAAAAACAGAAAGGGCTGGTATGTCTTTGGCTTACTTGCTGGAGCCCTTGGATTTATTCTAATTTTCTTTATCCACAGTAAGTTACTCCTAATATTACCATTCTGTTTGATTGGAATTACTTACATTACGATGAATACGCAACCATTTTCATTATTAACTGAAGCGTTAAACGGTGAAAATGAAGGAGCATACCTTGGATTATTCAATTGCGCAATCTGTTTACCACAAATTGCCGCATCACTTTGCAGTTTCTTTATCTTTCCAATGGTCGGACACTCAATGCCAGCAATGTTCTTGGTAGGCGGCGTTTCACTGATAATTGCTGCACTCTCAGTAAGATTTATCCATTCTAAATTGAGTAATCAAGTAATTTAATATAATTATTGATGATAAAATTCCCTAAACAATTAATATATTATGTAAAATTTATGTTTTCATGGATTCATAAAAGGAGGCCCAATACCGATATTCAATCGGTATTGGGCCTCCTTTTTTCTCAAAATTCATTTAATATATTTTTATTATTTCATTCTATACACTTTACTCTCATACGCCCTCAACTTCTTACTAACATCATCAGCGTAATTTCCAATTAACTCTTCAGCCCCATCAGGTACCTCATAATCACGTTCCACCTCGTGGTCAGTGAAATTACTGATAACTAATAAAGTTTCGTCTTGATAGTGACGCTTATACGCAAAGACTTCCTCATCGTCTGGGTCCAATAGTTCAAAGTCCCCTTCAATAATGATTGGATTATTCTTACGTAATTCAATTAACTTCTGGTAGTAAGCAAAGACCGATTTTAGATCATCAACCTCATCTTTCGCGTTAATTTCTTTATAGTTCTTGTTTACCGCAAACCACGGTGTACCAGTGGTAAAGCCAGCGTTTTTTGAATCATCCCACTGCATCGGTGTTCTGGCATTATCACGAGACATATTGGCAAGATATTTCATCATTTTTGTTGGCGAAACAATCTTTTCTTTTTTGACAAATTGGTCGTAGGCATTAATTGTTTCAATGTCTTCATACTGACTCAAGTCCTCTTTATGGGCATTCGTCATTCCGAGTTCTTCACCCTCAAAGATGTACGGCGTTCCTTGCATCATATGAAGCGTGGTGCCAAGCATTTTAGCAGCCAAAACACGATACTTGGGATCATCCGTCGCAAATCGACTCACGGCACGAGGTTGGTCATGATTACTCCAGTAAAGTGAATTCCAACCCTTACCATTTAGCTTCGTTTGCCAGTTATTAAAGACTTGTTTTAATTCAGTTAACTTCACTGGTTGATCGTTCCACTTTCCTAAACGTTTATCTGAATTAGATGATAAAGTAACATGATCAAACTGAAATACCATATTCAATTCATGAGCATCAAATCCAGTGTATTCAATGGCTTGTTTGGGGTTAATGCTCGACATTTCGCCGACAGTCATCACGTCATAATGAGAGAGAACATCTTGATTTAATTCTCTTAAGTATTGATTCAGCTTCGGACCATTAAAGACATCTTGGCCTGGTGCACCATACATGGCGTTTTTAGCCTTATCTACATCAGGCAATCCCACTGGTTTTGAAATCAGGTTAATGGCGTCCATCCGGAAGCCGTCAACCCCCTTATCTAACCAAAATTTCATCAAACTCTTAACTTCTTCTCTGACTTTTGGATTCTCCCAGTTCAAATCGGGTTGACCGTCCGCGAAAAGGTGCAAATAGTATTGACCAGTGGTTTCATCGTATTTCCACGCTGGCCCACTAAAGAACGAACCCCAATTATTCGGTTCGTGGCCATCGACAGGGTCCTTCCAGTAGTAATAATCACGATACGGATTGTCTTTTGATTTCCGACTTTCTTGAAACCACTTGTTTTGATCAGACGTGTGATTAACAACTAAATCCATCACAATTTTAATTCCCAACTCATGCGCCCGGTCTAACAATTTTTGAAATGACTCCATGTCGCCGTACTTCGGATTAATTTTGCGATAATCGGCGATATCATAACCATTATCTTCTTCTGGTGATTCATAGATTGGATTCAACCAAATCACGTTGGCACCTAATTTTTTAATGTACGGCAACCGTTCTCTAATACCATTTAAATCACCGACTCCATCACCATTACTATCCTGAAAGCTCTGTGGATAAACCTGATATACCACTGCATTTTTCCACCATTGCTTGTTTTTCATAATTTCCACCTCTCAACTAAACTTCCGTTAAAAACAGGCCCATCAAGGTATGGTTTGATGAGCCCGGTTTTTATTTACTTAAATAAACTTTTGTTTCGTAAGGACGTAACTGACCTTCAATGTCATCATTGTAGTTTCCAATCAGTTCCTTAACGCCAACTGGAACCTCATAATTACGACTCAATTTTTGACCAGTAAAGTTACTTTCAACGAGTAATGTCTGTCCATTGTAGTGTCGCTTGTACGCAAAAACCTGGTCGTCGTCAGGATCCAACAATTCAAAGTCTCCTTCGATAATAATTGGATTATCCTTCCGTAACTTAATTAGGTCATGGTAATAAGTGAAGACTGAATCTGGATCATCAACTTCATCGGCTGCGTTAATTTCATGGTAATTCTCGTTAACAGCAAACCAAGGTTTCCCCGTAGTAAATCCAGCGTTCTTAGAAGTATCCCATTGCATTGGTGTTCTAGCATTATCACGCGAGATGTTAGCTAAGTAACTCATCATTTTCGTTGGCGATACCAACTTATCCTTGTTGACGAACTGATCGTAAGCGTTCAGTGATTCAATATCTTCATACTGACTCAAATCTTCTTTGTGAGCGTTCGTCATCCCGAGTTCTTCACCTTCAAAAATATAAGGAGTTCCTTGCATCATATGAAGCGTGGTACCAAGCATTTTGGCAGCCAAGATCCGATACTTGGGATCATCGGTCGCAAACCGACTAACAGCACGAGGTTGGTCATGGTTACTCCAGTAAAGACTATTCCAACCCTTACCGTTTAGCTTGGTTTCCCAGTTATTAAAGACTTGCTTCAACTCAGTTAGTTTAACGGGTTGATCGTTCCATTTGTCCAGGCGTTTATCTGGATTAGGTGATAGCCCAACGTGATCGAATTGAAAGACCATGTTTAATTCATGAGAATTAAAACCAGTGTATTCCAACGCTTCATCAGGCGTTGATGAAGGCATTTCACCAACAGTCATCACGTCATAATGAGAGAGCACGTCGCGATTTAATTCTTTTAAGTATTGATTCAGGTTAGGTCCATTTAACACGTCTTTGGCCGGTTCAGCATATTTAGCATTTTCAAGTTTGGGTGCATCTGGTAAGCCCTTTGGTTTAGAAATCATGTTGATAACGTCCATTCGGAAGCCATCGACTCCTTTATCAAGCCAAAAACGCATGATGTTCTTGACCTCGCCTCTAACCTTGGGATTATCCCAATTCAAATCCGCTTGTTCATCGGCAAAGAAGTGCAGGTAGTACTGGCCAGTTTTAGGATCGTATTTCCAAGCCGAACCCGTAAAGAAGGAGCCCCAATCGTTAGGTTCATGACTATCAACTGGATCACGCCAGAAATAATAATCACGGTATGGATTATCTTTAGACTTTTCACTTTCCTTAAACCATTCATTATCGGTCGAAGTATGGTTAACCACCAAATCCATCACGATCTTAATGTCTAAGTCATGGGCAGCATCAAGTAACTTATTAAACGATTCCATATCACCGTATTTAGGATTGATTTTCCGATAATCAGCAATGTCATAACCGTTGTCAACTTCGGGTGAGACGTAAATTGGGTTCAACCAAATCACGTTGGCGCCTAATTTTTTAATGTACGGAAGCCGTTCTCTAATCCCGTCTAAATCTCCAACTCCGTCTCCATTACTGTCCTGAAAGCTTTGGGGATAGACTTGATAAACGACTGCATTTTTCCACCATTGTTTATTTTTCATAACTAACTCCTCAACTAAAATTTAAAATTATTTTTTACTTTCAATGGGTTTAACGTGAATAGCACTAACGGCTATCACTCCTAATAACATCATAATTCCAGCAACCAAAATCATGCCAGGCATTGATTTTCCAATAAGCGGGAAAATGGCGAAACTAACTAGTGAAGCAATGATCTGAGGCATGCAAATACTGATATTAAAGAGGCCTAAGTAGGCACCCTCATCCTCACCGTTCAAAGCCTCAGTCACGATTGACAGTGATTCAGACTGCATGGCAAGAAAGGCAATTCCAATTAAAACAAAAGCAACAACTGAAAGAGCTTGAGAATGGATAAATGCCAACCAAACAAAGCCAACCCCACCAGCAAACAGTCCAATCCGATACCACATTTTACGTGAGTTGGGTTTCGTCCGTGACAATACTAAGAATCCAAAGATAGCGGCGGCTAATGCTTCAACTCCTGACAGAATTCCAAACCAGTTCCCGGCTGCTTGATATGCGGCTGACGATGGATCAGTAACATGCCAGATAGTCTTAGCAATTGAACCAGTTCCATAAGTCCATAAGTATTGAAAAGCAAACCAACTAAAGAATTGGACAAACGAGACTTCCCAGAATGGACGAGGCGCCGTCTTTAATAATTTAATTAAACTACTCTTCGTTTTTTGGGCATTAACATCAATGCCATGATACTTGGCGTAGACAGTTGGACTGTATTCATGAACTGACATAACGGTATATAAAGCCGTGATTAGTAAGACAGCTGCAGCAGTATAAAATGCAATCTTAACTGATAATGGAACCACACCTTTAGGTGCTACGTTTGAAATTCCAAGCGCCGTTAAGACGAATGGAAGTAAAGTTGCAAACACTCCACCTAAGTTTGAGAAGGACTGCTGCCATGACCATGCTAAATCCTTTTGGTCTTCATTAACCATATCACCAACGATCATCTTAAATGGCTGCATACATGCATTTGATGAAACGTCCATCATGGCAATCGTAATTGCACCAAATAGAAGAGCTGCAAGCGATCCATAACCAAACCCAAATGAACCAGCATTAGGTAACAATATCAGTACAATCGCTGCAATTGGAGCTCCTACTAATAAATATGGCATTCGTCTACCAAACCGATTCCAGGTTATATCTGAATACTTACCAATCAATGGTTGCACAATCATTCCAGCCAAAGGTGGTAAAAGGAAGAAGAAACCTAACTTTGTTGGATCCGCACCAATAGTCTGAAAGATTCGTCCCATTTGTGAACTTTGAAGCGAGAATGCCATATTGACCCCAAAAAAGCCAAATGTCATCGCAAAAATCGTATACAAACTCAACTTAGGAAGTGTATTCTTCTTAGGCTTGTCAGCAGATTTAGAATTATCCATAACGATCCTCCTATTAATTCATTTATTACTTTTTAACGAATATATTGTGATCACAGTTTTAGTATAGCTAGTTCTTTTATAATGTAAAGCGCTTACATTTAAAATAACAAATAAATTCAATTAATTAT
This sequence comes from Fructilactobacillus sp. X7R7C1, assembly GCF_059901065.1. Classification (NCBI taxonomy): domain Bacteria; kingdom Bacillati; phylum Bacillota; class Bacilli; order Lactobacillales; family Lactobacillaceae; genus Fructilactobacillus; species Fructilactobacillus sp. X7R7C1. Next base: position 149,329 of record NZ_JBWXVF010000001.1, on the reverse strand, counting down.
GAATATAAAAGTGCATAAAAATAGTCATTGACTAAGCAGTCAATGACTATTAGTTATTTTACTTTTGCTAAGAAGTAATGTTTCTTCCCTCGACGAATAATAACAAATTTTCCTTCAAAATTATCATTAGGATCAATTTGATCATCGACTGAAACTACCTTTTTACCGTTAATCGTGATGGCACCATTATTTACATCTTCTCTAGCTTGTCGTTTGGATTTATCAACCCCAGTTTCAACAAGTAAATCAATAATATTTACAGGATTATTTTCAATCTCTGAAGTAGGAACATTGTTAAATGCCTGACTAACTTCCTCAACAGATAATTTCTCTACATCACCGTTAAATAATATATTACTTATATCTTCAGCTTGTTTGGTTGCTTTTTCACCATGAACAAAATTAGTTACTTCTTCTGCTAATACCTTTTGTGCTTCCCGTTTTTGTGGTTCTTTTTTAACTTTCTCAGCTAGTTCATCTATTTGGTCCTTATTCAAAAATGTGAAGTACTTAAGGTACTTTATGACATCTCTATCGTCTTGATTAAGCCAAAATTGATAGAATTCAAATGGTGAGGTTTTGTTTGGATCTAACCAGATCGCACCACCAGCAGTTTTACCAAATTTAGTTCCATCTGCCTTTAACATCAGTGGGATAGTCAGTCCATAAACTTTAGTTTCAGGACCATCGATTTTGTGTATTAAATCAATTCCAGCTGTTATATTACCCCATTGATCGGCACCACCGATTTCTAATTGAATATTATATTTATTGTGTAATGTCAAAAAATCAACAGACTGTAGTATTTGATAAGTAAATTCAGTAAATGAAATTCCTTGATCTAGACGACTAGCAACTATGTCTTTAGCAAGCATTGAATTAATATTAACTAATTTTCCATAATCTCTAAGAAAATCTAAAAGAGAAATTTTTGATAACCAATCATAATTATTTACAAAAGTTATATTTGAATCTTTACCAAATAATTTTTTCATTTGTTTAGTTAAAGAATCAACATTATGTTGCACTTTATCCATTGTTTGAAGAGGACGTTCTGTTTTACGACCACTTGGATCTCCAATGGAACCAGTTGCTCCACCAATCAAAATGTATGGATGATGACCTGCACGCGAAAATCTTTCCATCATCATAAATGGTATTAGATGTCCGATATGCATGCTGTCTCCAGTAGGGTCAACCCCACAGTATAATGAAATCTTATTATTTTCTGTTAAATCTTCAAGAGCTTTCTCATCTGTTTCTTGATTGATCGCCCCTCGCCACTTTAATTCATCAATAATGTTCATTACAATAACCCCCTTTGAAAGAAATAACTTAATGTTTTATATTAAAAGTTTACTTAATACTAAATAAAAAACGTCCCTGTAGAAAAACTACAGGGACGCAATTTGCGCGGTACCACCCAAATTTGGATAATAAATATATCCACACTCATTAATGTAAGAATTGACTAGTATTGCTTACATTTATTATTTAATTTAAGTAATTCATTTAACTGTCCTGCATGACTCACACCAACCGTCAATTCTCTGATCTCACAAACAGCAAACTAATATAACTTTTAATATGATAAGAATACCACATTAATTTCTTTAAAACAACAATAATGTAAATTCTTTCACATTGTTGTTGTTTTTCTATCTTTATTAACAAACAAATTATAATTCGCAATTATCTACAAATTCCACCTGTTCACCCTTCTATCACAATTAAGTCAAACAATTATTTTACAGAATAAAAATCTTGACTTACCATATGAAAACGCTTACTCTCAAAATAGAAATCACTACAAATAAAATGATTTCTAAGGAGATGTTTTAAATGACCGAGAAAATAACTTCAACTAACAAAATCATTAGTAATTTAAAGGATAAATTTCAAAACTTGTATCAACAGGAACCGACCAAGGCGTATTTCGCGCCTGGCCGAATCAACCTGATCGGGGAACACACCGATTACAACGGTGGTCACGTCTTTCCGTGTGCCATTAGCCTCGGAACGTACGCCGTGGTTACCCCGACTAACGATAAAAAGGTCAACATCTATTCAGAGAACTTCCCAGATACGGGAGTCAACTCGTTTCAAATCGATGACCTAACAATTAACCACGATGATGGCTGGATTAACTACCCCAAGGGCATGTTCAAGGCGTTTGCCGACAAGGGTCACAAGCTGGATCATGGTTTCAACATTCTAATTTATGGCACTTTACCGGATGAGTCAGGACTATCATCATCTGCTTCCATTGAGATGTTGTTTGGCAAGATTTTAAACGACCAGTTTAACGATGTCTTCTCGGGACCAGAACTAGCCAAACTCGGACAACATGTGGAAAACAACGATATCGGTGTGAATTCCGGCATCATGGACCAGTACGCCGTTGAGATGGGCAAAAAAGACACGGCCATTCTGCTCGACACCAACACGATGAAAAGCGAGTTCGTCCCGATTAAACTTGGCAACGACAAAATCGTCATCATGAATACCAACAAGAAACGGGGCCTCAAAGATTCCAAGTACAACGAGCGCCGCCAACAGTGTGAGGACGCCTTAAAACTCGTCAACAAGGTGGCCGATTTTTCATCGTTTGGCGCCATGTCAAATGATGAATTCGACGAGTACACCTACACCATTAATGACGCAACGTTGTTGAAACGATCCCGTCATGCGGTTTCCGAAAATCAACGAACCTTAAGAGCCGTGAAGGCTTTACGCAACAACGCTATTGCTGAATTTGGTCGACTGGTGAACGCCTCTCACATTTCACTTGAATACGATTACGAAGTCACTGGTCCAAACCTGGATACGCTAGTTCATGAAGCCTGGAAGAACGGTGCCGTTGGATCACGAATGATCGGTGCTGGCTTCGGTGGGTGTGCGATTGCGATTGTTCCATCCGACCAAGTCGCAAGCTTCACCAAAAACGTTGGTGACACCTACAACTACCGGTTCGGCTACGACGCTGACTTCTACATTGCCAACATCTCGGATGGCCCGAAAGAAATCCAGATTTAGGTGAGGTGAACAACATGGAAAATCTCGTTGAACACTACGCCGGTCAGGTCATTGATACTGGACAAACGTACCGACCATCGGACCGCACGTATCTCATAAATTATCTTTACCATTTGGTTGGTGAAAAGAACGTGTCCAATCCGAACTTATATAATAAATTATTGGCAACGGTCGATCAATTAATCGATGTGGCCATTAAGAATGGTCAAATTGACGATACCCTCAAAAACCGTGAACTGTTAGAGGCGGAACTGACTAATCTCTACACCCCACTTCCAAGTGCAGTCAATGACAAGTTCTGGAACCTGTATCAGCAGGCTCCAGACCGGGCCACAAACTATTTTTACAATTTAAGCCAACAAAATAACTACATTAAAACCGCTCGCATCAAGAAGAACCTGCTCTGGGACATTGACACCAAGTTTGGGGATCTGGAAATCACGATTAACCTGTCGAAACCGGAGAAGGACCCCAAAGACATTGCCAAGGCCGGTCAAAACACCCACTTTGGTTATCCCAAGTGCAACCTGTGCGCTCAAACTGAGGGTTACTACGGTAATTCGCAAATTCCGGTGCGGGTTAATCACCGCATCATTGATGTTTTAGTTGGCGGGAAGCCATGGGGCTTTCAGTATTCACCGTACTCCTACTTTGATCAGCACTGCATCTTTTTGGATGATGTTCACGAGCCGATGAAAATTAGTGCGCAGACGTTTTTCAATCTAACTGAAATTGTTTCGATGTTCCCTGCGTACTTTATGGGGAGTAATGCGGACCTACCAATCGTGGGAGGTTCAATTCTGAGTCACGAACACTACCAGGGCGGCTATCACACCTTCCCAATGATGAAAGCACAGACCCGGTTCACCTTTGACTTGGATCAGTATCCAGACGTTAAGGCCGAGGTCTTAAACTGGCCGATGTCGACGATTCGCCTGACCGGGACAGATAAACAAGAACTGATTGATTTTGCGACCCATATCTTAAATGAATGGCGTAAGTATTCAGACCCATCCGTTGACGTGCGTGCCGAAACAAACGGGACACCACACCACACGGTCACACCAATCGTCCGCATGAACAAACAGGAGCAGTTTGAGGTCTACGTGGTTCTGCGTGATAACCAGACGTCAAAGAAGTATCCCGATGGCATTTTTCATCCCCACGCCGAATACCAACACATCAAAAAGGAAAACATTGGCCTGATTGAGGTGATGGGACGGGCCATTCTACCCGCTCGTCTGAAATCCGAACTGGCCGAGGTCAAGAAGTATCTACTTGGTCAGCCTAACGACATCGCGGATTATCACGTTGCCTGGGCCAACCAGATCAAACAAAGTTACCAACTCAATCCCGACAACGTCCAGGACGTGATTGACAAAGAAGTCGGGATTACCTTTATGCACGTCTTGGAAAACGCCGGGGTCTTCAAGCTTGATGACCAGGGGACCGCAGCGTTTCAAAAATTCATTCACACACTTTAGGAGGTTATTATTATGAATTGGCTAGCGATATTAATTGGTTTAGGACCAATGGTCGGTTGGGGACTTTTCCCAACGATTGCTTCGAAGGTTGGTGGAAAACCCGCCAACCAAATCTTAGGTGCCACCCTTGGAACCTTAGTCTTTGCGGTCGTCCTGTTTTTCATTGAAGGATTAGCCCTTCCTGGTTGGATCAGTACCACTTTTGGAATTATTTCTGGACTTGGCTGGGGCTTTGGTCAGATCATGCAGTTCAAGGGTTTTAAGTTAGTTGGATCATCACGAGTAATGCCGATTACCACGGCCTTTCAGCTGATCCTGACGTCGCTTTGGGGAGTCTTTGTTCTAGGCGACTGGACTGGCATTATCGGAAAAGTCTTAGGATTTACTGCCCTAGTTATCGTAATCCTTGGTGCGACCCTCACTGCTTGGGTCCAAAACCCAGAATCCACCAATAAGGGTGCTTTAAAGAAAGCTACGATCTTTCAGCTGATTGGTGCTCTGGGATACTTAGTTTACTCAGCTGCTCCACAGGTAGTCATCATGCCCTCAATGAAAGCTTTATTGCCAAACATGCAAGCCATGGACGGGAACCATGCGTTTCTTCCCCAGGCCATCGGAATGGTACTCTGTGCCGTGATTTACGATTTGTGGAACCTAAAAGACGAAAATGTCTTCATTCAATCCGTTTCATACAAAAACATTCTTGCTGGATTATCGCAAGGCTTTGGTATGTTAATGTACTTAATCTCAGCTCAACCTGACATGAACGGTTTGGCCACTGCCAACGTTCTGGGTCAACTAGCCGTCCTCGTTTCCACTCTGACCGGGATTTACTTCTTGCACCAGAAGAAGACGCCAAAGGAAATGACTCTGACCTACCTCGGGTTAGTTCTCATTGTCTTTGCTTCCGCCATTACGGCATTTATTTAATTAAATTGAAATGGTATTATAGAAGTAACGAGGCTCCCTGCGTTAGTGGGAATGGCACCATCTTGTCAATGTCTCCACATTAGCGAGACCTATAGTACCAAAAAGGCTGGAACCAATTTAGGTTTCAGCCTTTTTATGTGAATTTATTGATGGATAAAAAAAGAGCTCATCAGCGACAAACCGATAAGCTCTCGATCATCAATCCTACCGAAAACCGGTGATCATGTATTACTTGTTATGAATATATTATAACCTAACCAGATAATAAGTCAATTATACTGTATAATAATTAGAGTGGGAAATGATTTACCGAAAATCTAACTGTTCCCACTGGTGAAATCATGTATTACTTGTTATTTATTATCGTATCTATCACGATTAGTACTTTATCACATTTAATCATTCGATTAATAGATATGTTATTTGACCGTTTAAACAGACACGATAATTAAAAAGTGCAGCTTCCTAAATGGAAGCTGCATTTTTTAATGCTAAAGACAAACGAATTCATCAGCAATAAACTAACAAACTCTTACTCATCAGCCCTATTAAATCGATGAGTTGATTGCATAATCTTCATTTGTTATTATACAGCATAATTATGTTAAATTAACTATTATTTCAAATGATTCGTTTTTCCATTTTTCAATTGCTTCTTCGAATGTTCCAAGAACTTCAAATTATCACCATTTCCTAAGACAAACAGATTCTCGATCATGCTATCATATTTCTTTTTTGAAACGAGCAACGCCGAATCACCATTCTCACAATGAATGGTAACTTCTTCATAATCCTTCATAACCTGATCCATGTATGTTTCAAAGTTCACTTTGAAATTATTACAATTAACCACTTTCATGTAGTATCATCTCTCTTCATACGTAAAAATGAAATTTTTTATAGTGATGATTATACCATATAGAATAAAAAGTAAAACTAAAAAGAATGTCTTTTGATGTGAATCCTTAAATTGAATTTTTTGTCCAACTTAAGGAAGTCATATCACTCATTTTTTTTATATGTTATATTTCTCCAGAAAAAGTTTTTTATATTTATCCCAGCAAAGTATATTGAAAGTAAAAAAAGTATAAGAAAACAAATAAGATCCCACTTAAAATAACTTACAATATAAATTAAACTAATCCTTGTTCCAATAATAATTATTAATCCTATGATTAATAATGAAAATATTAATTTACTAAAATTATATAAGTATTTTAGATATTGTTCTGCACTTAATCGTTCTATACATTTATTGTCTGGTTTTTGATCTAATGTTCCCTTATATCCATTTTTAGCTCTATGAACATTAATAAAAAATGAAATTCCGATTACTAAGTAAAATATTAAAATTATTACTGTCACTAAAAGTAATATAGTATTAATAATTAAATTATTCGAATTCATAAATTTTAAAATACTTATTTTAATTTGGAAAAATGGATTTATTTTTTTAGATATTGTAATAAAACCATTAAAGCCAAAAGTAACTAATAAAACAATCAACAAAAAAACATTTGATATTGTTGAGTTAAGTCCATCCAAAGTCTTTTTTATCTCACTAGACATATTATTCAACATTACTGATCTCCTTATATTAATATTATGATATTTTATAAATATCTAATTATTAAATTTTAGTAGAATGTAAATTAACTTAAATAAGTCAATAACCATCACAAATTTTATTAAGCATATTCTTGATAAAAAAAGCGCGGTATTTTTAATGTAAACTACTATATCGATATTGAAATTATTAACAAGAGTAACATCTCCTCTATAATTAGAAATTTTTAAACTACCATTAATAATATAGATCTAATCATCATTGATAATGTAGTGTCCTGTCGTACTTCATATTGATATTACTCAAGTGAATTATTGGATTCTAATGAGGCGTTACAACAATCCATTGATGAATTTTTAGCTACGTCAATCAGTCAAACGCTTAACTATGAATTAGTTTATGTTATGTTACATAACCTTAGTAATCAATTTTCGAGGTGGGTTCGTCCTTTAATTCATTATGATCAAGACTTTCATTATCACACTTATGACTATAGTAGATGGATTAAGTGTCACCACTACCAACAAAGTACGTAACATAAAAATTTTCACGATAATTCTCTCATTAAAAGTTATTCCCATTTCTTAAACCGATAATGTTTGAAACGAATTTCGGATAATAAAAAGACTCACATCAATTAAATACCGATATGAATCCTTGAAATTGTATAAATTTATATAAAGTGTCTAACTTTTATATAGCACTTCAGACTCCTCAACAACTACTTCATTTCCGCTTTCTTATCCTTTTTTTCCATTCTCATCTTTTCCTTATGGGTCTTCTTATGCTTCATCTGGAGATGTGAAGTGATTTCTCGATGATGCAACATATCCAACTGGTTGTTTGATGAACAGTAGAACGCAATGAAGAAGATCAGAGTTGCAAGCAGTGCATACACGGCTCTTCTAAAATACTTAATGAAGACCGTCTGGTCCCAGCTGTATCCTTTACCTAAAGCAGCCATAAAGTAGCGAACCAAGTAGTAAACAAACAGAACAAAGGCAATCACGAAACCAGCAACTGACAAAATGTTTCTGGTGGCGACGGCAAAAGTTACGACAGCAACCAAAATACATATCATGAAGACAAAGTATTTAAAGCTCTTGATATAACTTTTATCGTCAGCCCGACCGCGATTCGTCCAATACAAATAACAGGCAATAATTAAGGCAATCACTGCGATAATCAATAAAATTGGTTTAAACATCTAATTCCTCCTTTAAATTTTATCTCCCAGGACACAATTTAAACTGTGAATCAGCATTCCAATCACCATCATATACATTGAGACCATACTGAAACCCATGGCTAACACCACGAAAGTCACGATCCAAAAAACAACTAAAAACCAATTAACAAATCCTTTAAAACTCATTATATTTCATCTCCGATATCCTCTTGTGATTACTTTCATCATACCATTAAATCGCCGTGAGCTGAGGAATTTGCTCAAGTTTTTACATCACCGATTTGCCCACAAAAAAAGAGCTCTCAATGAGAGCTCTTTTTCTTACTTATTAAAGTTGAACATCGTATTTATCGAAGAAGTCCTTAAGTGGTAACAAGCCTTCGCCACCATATTCTGCGAAGAATTCTGGCAATGTGTAAGTCTTGTTGTCATTTTTGTCCTTCTTGTAGTTTGGACTGATGGTCTCAACGATTTGACCATTTTCAATCTTAACAATCAAATCTTCAACTGGAAGTCCACGGTCTTGGTTAATCTTAGCGTCAATCAAGAATGGATGACCAGCTTTGGTAACCTTAACGGCTTTGTCAAAAGCAGCCGGAAGTTCAGAAACGTTGTGAACAGTCGTAGCGTCAATTCCCATTCCCTTAGCGATTAATTCAAAGCTTTGACCTTGAAGTTGAAGTCCAAAGAATTGCATTGGTAAGTCTTCTTGTTCACCTTCGATGAAGCCTAAGTCTTCGTTTGAAGTAACCACGTTAATAACTGGAAGTTGATACTTCGTCAAAGTTACTAAGTCTTGGATAACCATTGAAAGGGCACCGTCACCGGCAATGTTAAAGACTTGACGATCTGGGTAAGCTTTCTTAGCAGCAATGGCACCAGGAAGTCCGGAACCCATCGTTGCGAACAATGCGGAGATGACCCACTTGTTAGTTGGTTGAATGTCCAAGTATCTGAAACTGTTGATGATGTTGTCACCAACGTCGATTGAGAAGACAGCATCTTTGTCGGCTACTCGGTTAATTTGTTTGTAGATTGGGGCAACTGGCATGGTTGAGTTAGCGTTAGTCATGGTGTCCTTCAAGTGCTTACCAAAGTCCTTGAATTCTTCCATGAAACTACCATTACTCTCATCGGTTTCGTCACTGCCAATGTTTAACATCTTGTGAATGTACTCCATCCAGTTAGCTTGGTCAGCAACGGCAGCCTTGTAGAATGGACTTGGCGCAACTTTTTCACTTTGAGCCAATGCTTTGTCAACAAATGAACCAGCGTCAGACCAAATTGGGAGGTCAACTTCGTGGTGACGACCAAGTTGGATTTGAGAGTCATCAACTTGGATGTAAGCGAATTTGTGACTTGCATAAACTGATTTAGCGAATGGGAAGTCACCACCGATGGCGATAACTAGGTCAGCGGTACTCAAGATTTCGTCAGCGGCCTTTGATGCGGCACGGTTGGCGGTTCCTAGGTTAGCTTCGTAGTTAGCGTCAACGTAACCTAAAGCTAAGCCGTCCATAATAACTGGAATCTGGAGTTTCTTTGAAAGTTCGATTAACTTGTCGCCATTGCCCTTGATTCCACGACCAACGTGGAGAACAGGACGTTTAGCATTCTTAATCATCTTAAGGGCTTGATTTACTTCGTCATCGGTTGCGACTGGTTCTGGAGCTGGCTTGTCGTAAGTCTTTGAGGCAGAACTGTACGGAACATCTGGGATTTCGTCAAAGCCAAAGTCATTTGGAATGACAACTACGGCAACACCCTTCTTTGCGTATGCTTCGTGAATGGCACGATCAACAACGTGTGGCAAGCTTTCAGGAGTTATTACAATACGGTCATAAACCGAAACATCAGAGAACATCGGGGTCTCTGGAAATTCTTGGAAGTAGTTGTAGTTCATGTTGTCATGACCAACTTGGCCAACGATGGCAAGTACTGGAGCGTGGTCTTCTTTAGCGTCATACAAGCCGTTTAATAAGTTGACCGCACCAGGACCAGCGGAGCCAAAGGCAACTCCGATTTTACCAGTTAGTTTAGCGTGAGCAGCGGCCGTTAATGCACCAACCTGTTCGTGCCGAATTTGTACGTAATTAATGTTATCTTTTTCTTGATCGAGCGCAGCAAGCGTTGAGTTAATGGAACCACCTGGGTATCCATAAACATCCTTAACGCCATATGATTCGATAACTTTAAGCATTGCTACTGCTGCAGGAATTTTCTTTACATCTGTCATAATTTCTTCCTCCCAAAAGTACTTAATTCTTTTGTTGACCCTAATATACTCCCATATGAAAACGGTTGCAATAAAAACGCTTGCTTAATTTATTAAGTCTTTTTAATGTAAATCATGAAATTAACAAAAGGTAATAAATTCCCAATTTAACGGCAATTTGAGCGTGTTATTAGTTATCTTTTGGCGCGTCATATGTAATAATACTAGTAAGGAGGTGAAAAACATGAACTTTTCTGGATTAGTTGAAACTGGCGACGGTCGTTTGATTAACGTGAACAACGTGAACTCAATCCATCCCCGCGAATCAGAAGGTAACATCATTTCATACCAAGTTACCTTCAACAACAATACTACTGAAGAAATCGACATCGATGCTTTTGAAGCCCTTAAGAACATCGCTTTGAACAAAGATAACAAGTAGGATTGGCAATACTTAGAAAAAACAGGCCAACTGTGAGGTTGACCTGTTTTTGTGTGGAATAAGCTTCACGTGAAACAAAAAAATCCTCCAAACATTGGGAGGATTTGATCGTATTTTTAGACACAGTGTTCAATTATTTCTCAGGAATTTCCCACTCATGGTCCTGATTGTGTTTCTTCATGTAATTCATGAACTGTTTGGAGTTGTAAGCCTTCTTGACGTCCTGAGCCCACTTGGTGTGCTCATTCTTTTTGTTTACAACGGCTAGTAGCATATACTGACTCTGTGGATTTTCCTTCAAAAGCATTGAACTAGCGGGAATCTTGGCTCCGTAAGTGTCAGAACCAGGGATGATGGCGTAGTCCACGCTGTTTCTGGAACGTGGTTCGTTGGCCGAATCCATCTCGTCAAACTTCAGGTCGTACTTGTTGTCGATGATGTCATTTTTAGTGGCCTTGATGGGATCCACGCCTTTCTTCAGCTTAATCCAACCGGCTTTTTCCATTACTAGAAAAGCCCGTGACATGTTGGATGGATCGTTTGGAATGGCAACCGTGTCACCCTTCTTAACGTCCTTTAAGCTATGCTTTTTAGCGGGATAAATCCCAGTTGGAATCGTTGGCACCTTGGTTAATGAAACCAAGTTTCCGTGATTTTCCTTATTAAAGTTATTCATGTAGGCGCCGTGTTGTTCAACGTTTAAGTCAACCTGACCCTGGTTTAATGCCATGTCGGCATTCAGTAAGACGGAGAATGATTTATTTTTTACCTTGTACCCGTCTTTTTCAAGAATGGGTTTGATGCCCTTCATAAACAGGTCACTGTAAGGACCGGGTGAACTTGCTAAAGTGATGGTTTTCTTGTTTGACTGTGGTGCATGGGCCTTCTGATACGGCCGATACACAAACGTATATCCAAATAAAATCACGATAATTGCGACTAAAGCGGTAATCCAATATCTTTTCTTCATCCTATTTCTCCCTTTCAACTAAATAATCCTGTTTCTGCCAAAACCTCGTTAAACGAAACAATTAAAAAAATCAGTTAGACTATCCATAAAGTTAGCCTAACTGATCCTTTTTTTCCACGTAAATAGAGTAGATTAGTATATTCGATTGAGTTGGAATTCACCAATCTCAGCTAGACTAACAAAATGTTGTATCTAACTGAGCACAAAATTACTACACTTAGATACAGGCGTTTGATCAACACCCGCATCTAAAACTACGAACGCTGACCTACATGTAACAAGTACAGCAACAGTAAGTATTTTGATAGTTCATAGTAATCGTTGTCATTGGTTTCATCCCTTTCTTATTTTGCATTAATTTAACCACAGAAATCGCGAGTTGTAAAGGATAAAGTTCACAAATCACTTAATCCTGTTTTGCTTTCTTCAACTTGCGATGCTTCAAATACAGCATCACCGCGATGGTCACGGGAATGGTCAGAACCACTCCAATGGCGGAAATCAACGTCATGATTAACTCCGACGCAAAAATCTTGTCGTTCATGACCATGCCGATACTGTAGTGCAAACGCGCAAACCAGATGAACAAACCAACTAACTCCCCGTAGAAACTAAAAAACAGAGTGTTAAAGGCCGTTCCAACGATTTCCTTTCCAATCGAAACTCCGATATAGCTGAAGTCCCTATCAGAAATCTTGATGTTATGGTCCTGAATCTCAACTAAACCGGTGGCCATCGCAACGGCCGCTTCGGCCACCGCTCCCAAACAACTCAGAATCGTCATTGCACACGAAACGTTTAGGAATTTCACCCCAATTAAGAGTGACATTCCCTCCAAGTCTTCGGTATTCTCGGGTCCAAAACCTTGCACCTGCGCCCAATGTTCCACCGGAATGATCAACGCAATTACGATTGCCACCACAATTAACGAGGTCACAAACGCCACGTCGGCGTTCCGGCCTTGCTCATTACCGAAGTAAATTGTAATGACGAGGATAATGACGGCATTAACCAGTGTGACCCAGAGGTACGGAATGCCAAACGCAATCAAAACGACGGACATGAAGACCAAACCAAAGTTACACAAAAGACCAATAAAAGCCACGAAACCCTTGGAGCCACCCGCCAGCAGCATTGCGAAAAAGAGAATGATTAATAAGACGGTCATGGTACTCATTTAATCACCTTCATTTCACAAAGTGCACTCGCAATCAGGCTGGTAATCGGCACCGTCAGTGTGATTCCAATTGCGCTAATCAAACTTTGAATGATTCCAAGTGACATAATCATTGAGAACGAGTAGCCCCAACTATTACCGTTTCTTAAGAACAGCACCATCATCGGAAAAGTTCCGGCCACGAAAATGAGAAACAAGACGTTAATCAACGGTCCCATGATTGACCGTCCGATGTTTTGCCCATTCTTTAAGAGCTTCAAGAACGAAAGACTGTGGTCTTCTTCATAAACCGCAAACAGACTGGACGTGATGTCGGCTGAGAGGTCCATGATGGCCCCCAGCGACCCAATCATACAACCGACGAAGTAGATTGGCAGTCGTTGTTGGGTCACGTAGTCCATCATCTCAAAGTTCATGCCCCGTTCGTGCGTGACTGACAGGACAATGAACGCAATCAGAATCGCGACCGCTGTCCCTAGAATCGTGGACGAAATCGTCACGACCGTTTCTTTTGACACGCCAAAAATCAGGATGGCGGTGACAATCGTGAAAATTACCGACAAGATGGCAAACAAGATGAACGGATTAAAGCTTGTCCCCACGTCAATTGAGACCGCCAAAAAGAACAGGACGGCGTTGATGATGATACTCAAAAGCGCCATGGAGCCACTGAACTTCAAAATCACCAGCAACAGCATCACCGTTAGCCAGATTAAGAAGACGACCGCGGTGTCCCGCTTAAAGCCGTTGATAAGAATCGACGAAGGCTTTAAGTTCTTGTTGGCAACGTGAATAAAGATCTGTTGGCCGGCATGATACTTCATGTCGGTCGCCCCAGCACCAGAATACTGGTTGTTGGCGGTAATCGTCTTGCCCTTGTATTCTCCGTTTAAGACCTTGAGGGTCAGTTTCTGATTTTCTTGGTAGTCATGATTCTTAAATTCATCAGTTTGTGAAGTGCGACCGTAGTTGTGCACGTTTACGACTCGAGCCACCGTCTGTTTGTACATCGGTGCGTCGAAATGGGTGAAGGTCACGGCGACGATCCCCGAGATTAGCACCAAAACGATGGCGAGCCAACGAATCTTTAGCTTTGGATGGATTCGTTTCAAATTCTCATCCCCTAATTATTTACGTTCAGTGTATCATACTAAAATTAAGTTTCGCTAAACTTACGTATTTATAGCTAGACAACAAAAAACACCTCTGAATTAAATCAGAAGTGTCATGAATTTTATTTAATAATTACCAAACGAATAATCCAACGATTCCAGCCGAGAGTAATGATACCAAGATTCCGGATAGGATTAAGTATCCAACGTTTCTGGAAATAACATCGTTCTTTTCCCGACTGACTAAGCCTTTCAGACATCCGATAACCATGCCAACGGTACTGAAGTTGGCAAAGGAAGTTAAAAAGACACAGAGTTGGGCTTGATAGTGAGCTGGGAAGATGTGTAAGTTGTTGATATGGGGAGCAATGGCACCCATGACCACGAATTCGTTGGTCACTAACTTGGTTCCCATGTATTGAGCAAACTGGAAGGCGTGGTTAACGTCCATCCCCATCAGCCATGCAAATGGGAACATTACGATTCCAAGTAAGTGTTGAAGTGACAACCAAGGATTAATGAGTCCCAGTAACTTACTGATTAAGTTAGCAAGGGCCACGAAGGCAATGACGTTAGCAGCGATGATTAATACCAGTTTACCGGCACCTAAGATTGAGTCACCCAAAAATGAGAAGAACGGCTCTTTTTTAGGCTTCTCAGGTTTGTCAGCAACCGTTTCTTCAGCAACCTGCTCTGAAGGTTCCGTCATCGTCGCAATTGTGTCTTCTTCAGGCGTAACGTGAACGGGATTCAGTAGTGAAGTCACGATGATGGCGTTCAAGATGTTAAGCGGGATTGCGGTTAAAACGTATTGACCCGGAATCATCTGGGTGTACGAACCAACGATCGCAGCGGTGATACAAGACATCGACATCATGGCGACTGTCAAGAGTCGTTCACTAGATAATTTCTTGAGTTGCAGACTAGAAACGGCTAGGGCTTCCGTGTTTCCAAGGAACATCATTTCAACGGCGTAAAATGATTCGAACTTTGGTTGTCCCGTGACCTTTGATAACGCAATTCCGATCCATTTAATGATAAATGGCAAAATCCCAAAGTATGTAAGGATATCAAACAACGGAACAATCATTAAAATTGGAAGCAGTGCTGAAGTCACAAAGTTCATCTGTTTGACGTGCACCCAGTTGGGAAGTGCAAAGGCAATCCCAGTGTAAGCAACCTGGACAATCCAGTTGAATCCTTCAGCGGCACCCTTGACAGCGTCTCGACCCCAACTAAAGCGAGTAAGGAGAAACGCGATGACGAGGTTTAAGACTAAAACGACAATGACCGATCGCCAGTTGACGTGCTTGTGATCCTTAGAAAACAAAAAGGCAATTCCGAGGAACACGGCGACCCCAATGATGTTAATGATTAGATAGTAATTCATCGAACTTTCTCCTCCATTTTATATGCAATG
Source organism: Fructilactobacillus sp. X7R7C1 (assembly GCF_059901065.1). Classification (NCBI taxonomy): domain Bacteria; kingdom Bacillati; phylum Bacillota; class Bacilli; order Lactobacillales; family Lactobacillaceae; genus Fructilactobacillus; species Fructilactobacillus sp. X7R7C1. Next base: position 133,787 of record NZ_JBWXVF010000001.1, on the reverse strand, counting down.
TTCGGATATTGTCAGATAACAAAATTCGAACAACCTGTTTTTTATAATAATAGTATTAAACATTAACAATTTCAACCTTCATCGCGGAAATAGTTCACGGATTGGTTAATTTTCCCGTAAAAAAAGACTAACGATCGGTTAAAAGCGACAGTTAGTCTAATTAATTTATTTCTTTGTTCGTCGTTTATCAATGCGTTCGTCGTACCACGTAAAAACAAGCAGCAACCCGATCATAATCAGATTGACAATCGACTGCAGGACTTGATCTGGAACTAGTCCATACATTAAGACGGTAATCAAAAACAGCACCAGGTACTTAGCCGAACGCAGATACTCCTGGGTGTAGACGTAGCGCGCAAACTGCATGATTGACAGGATGGCGATGATTAAAAACGAACCATCCCTTAAGATGTGCTTTGATACATCTAATTTCATATGCGTCAGTCCTAAACCTGATCGGTTGGTCGAATCACGATTTCGTTGACCGAGGCATCCTTTGGCATGTCAATGGCGTACAGGATGGATTGCGCAATCCGTTTGGGACTAAGCGGCGTCAAGTCGTATGACTCAAACTGCTTCTTGATGTCCGGATCGGTAATGTGATTGGGCAATTCGGTAGCTACCGCGCCGGGTGAAATCATGGTCACCCGAATGCCAGACTTGGCCTTAGCCTCTTCCTCTCGTAATGAATCACTAATCATCTTCACGGCCGCCTTTGTGGCACTGTACACCCCACTGTTAATTCCAGAAGTGTGAGCCGCCACCGAAGCGGTGTTGATGTACTGACCGCTACCTTGACCACGCATCGTATCAAGGGAAGCGGTAATGCCGTACAAAACACCCCTGATATTGACGTCAATCATGAGATTCCAACCCTTGACGTCACCCTTAATCAGTGGTGATTGGGGCATCACACCAGCATTGTTCATCCAAACATCGATGCGACCAAACTGGTCAACCGCAGCGGACGCCAGGTTTCTGACCTCATCGAGTTTGGTAACATCGGTCTTCTGAATAGCGGCCACACCACCGTCAGCTTCGATATCTTCCTGAATCGCACGTAAGCGGTCCTCTCTTCTAGCGCCCAGCACGACCTTGGCGCCGTTCTTTGCCAATAACTTGGCGGTTGCCTCACCAATTCCACTAGAAGCTCCCGTAATTACAACTACTTTATCTTTAACAGCCATCTTAATTCTCCCTAACTATTTTAAATTGTTAAGTGCGGTTTCGATACTCATGTCACCACTGTGCATGATGATTACCTTGTCAAAGGCATGTTGGTTATCTAAAACGTCAAACAAGACCTGTGAAACGTCGTTGATTGAGTTCGAACCAGGTTGGTCATCATTAAAGGTTACTTCGCCGGTTCCAGGAGTCTCAAGCAAGGAGCCCGGCTGTAAAATAGTGTAGTTCAGGTCAGTATCGTGAATTAGCCAGTGGTCGGCCATGAACTTAGCAGCCTGGTAGTCCTGTAACTTGGCGTAGTGTTTCTTTCCCTCCCACTGGTCTGGTTGAAGCGCAAAGGCTGAACTGAGCATGATGTAACGTTTGACGCCGGCTTTTTCGGCGGCCTGCATGGTCTTGATGGCTCCGTAACTGTCAACTAAGACCACGTTGTGTCCACCGGATCCAGCGGTAAAGTAGATGGCATCAAAGCCCTTCATTGCGTCGGCCATTTCGTTAACACTCATATCGACGATGCTAAACTTCATGGTGTTAATTTTGGGACGTTCCTCAACGGTGTCCACAAATTTGACTTCTTCAGGATGACGAGCCGCAATGGTAACCGAATCGTCAGTGTTTTTTTGAAATTGTTTTACTAGGTCAGAACCGACTCTTCCGGTTCCACCAATAATCATAATCTTCATAATTGAAACCTCCTATATACGTCTAAAGCATAACAAATTCAACTAAACGTTAATAGCGATATGCATGTGAAGTTTATGTTAAAGCCAACGTTAATCGTGCCACCGTTCAATCACATAAAATAAATAAAGATAGACATTTTTATCATGTATGATATACTATGTTTGTACCGCGTAGGCGGTAGTTTTCAAACAAGATGCACTACTCCTTTCTATTTGATGGTTATGACCCACAAGTACCATGAAGTTCCCTTGCAACTATTTTTGATAGTGGCAAGGGAACTTTTTGTTTTAAAGACTAATCATGACATTGGATTACCTCTAACTAGATAAGAATAATCTTTGACATTTCGTTCTTAAATGCTAATATCAAATTGGAAAAATGGTTATAGTCCCGTTGAATCACTTAATAACAACTAAAAATCACCCAAAGACTAGTACATAGTCATCGGGTGATTTCTTCCGTCGTTATTTTTTAATGACCGTTGCTCGACCGTTTTCCTCAAAATCGGCAACGTTATCTAATGACGTAATCACGGCTTCCTTGCCGGTGTTTTTCACAAACTGCATCGCCGCTTGAATCTTGGGTTCCATCGAACCCTTACCAAACTGACCTTGTTTTAGATACATGTTCAGTTCGTCAAGCGACACGTGTCCCAGTTCTCTTTGATTAGGCCGTCCGAAATTAATGGCCGCCTGGTCAATTCCCGTCAGGATAATTAACTGATCAGCATTGACCATTTGTCCGATTAACGAAGCCGTAAAGTCTTTATCAATCACGGCTTCCACGCCTTCGACGTCTCCGTTGTCAGTCATGACGACCGGAACGCCGCCTCCACCACCAGCAATGACAGTGAATCCACTGTCAACCAGGGTGCTAATTTGTTTCGCCTCTAAAATGCTGATGGGATGAGGCGATGGAACGACCCGCCTGAATCCGCGACCGGCATCTTCGGCAAATTTCCAGTCCGGATGTTTCATTAAGACGGAATTAACGTCCGCGTAAAACGGACCGATGGGCTTGGTTGGATCCTTAAACGCTGGATCATTGGGATTGACTAATACCCGCGTGACAATGGTTGAACTAGTCATATCATTGTCTGAGAGGGCATCCCCAATCCACAGTCCTAACTCACCTTGAGTCATCGCTCCAACCACGTCAAGTGGCATTGGCGGATTTTCCTTCGTGCTACCGTTTAGTTCTTGGAGTAACAAGTTTCCAACTTGCGGGCCATTGCCGTGGGTAATCACTAACTGAAGGTTTTCAGTTGAATTACGCACGAACTTCACGATTTTTTTCGTGGTTTTTTTTAAAGCTTCTCTTTGCCCTTTCGCAGTTGGATCATCGGTTAAAATCGCATTGCCACCTAGAGCTATCACGATTCTCTTCATTTACGACACTCCTATCTTTCCCATAAATAGAGCAATGACCGCCCCAATGGCAGCAATCGTTATCAATGCCATCATGATCCATTCAAAGGTTGTGATTTTACGTCCTTGATTCTTGATCGCTTTGATGTAGAAACCAAAGCCTAGAACGTATGCAATTGAGCATAACCACAAGAATTGTAGTCCCGCCACTGCGATTCCGACAACTTCAAACAATAGAGCTAGGATGCCCGGCATCATTTTCTTGACCGAATGAGCCTGTACGCCAGCCTTAATTTGATCGGCACCAACCAGCGCGTAACAAATCACAATCGCTGCCGTACACAACGAAATTGCCAGGTTGTACGCCTGATCGGTAAATAGTAACGAAATCAAAACAATTTGTACCAAAATCTGAGTTAACCACAATGAGTGTGAAGGTGAATTGTGCTTGTTTAAGTAACCGAACCACCGGGGTAGTAGCTTCTGATCAGCTAGTTGTGACGTCGCTTCAACCGGAAGCATGGTCCATGACAGGAGGGCACCGACCATGGTGATTATAAGTGAGATACTGACAAAAGCCGCACCTATTGGTCCAATCATATCTTTAACAACGTAGGTCAGGGCCGGGTTGCTCAACTTAGCTAGTTTGGCTTGAGGTAAGTAACCATATGGTAGCATCGCAATCACGATGTTGATGATCAAGAGTGAGATGGTGCCAATAATGGTTGCCTTGGCCGCATCAGAACGCTTCTTAGCGCGTCCTGCCATCATCGTGGCACCTTCAATCCCGATGAAGATCCACATGGTGGTGATGATACAGCCCTTGACTTGATCAAATACCCCCATTGCCGTCGCCGGACTATACGTGAAGTTAGTACTAAAATTAGCCCAGAAGTGGGCGGTGAAAACGTTAGCTTTGAATAAGACAATTCCTAAGATTGCGAAAGCAACCAAGGGAATTATTTTTATTACGGTGATAATGGTATTGATGAAAGCCGCGTTTTCAATCCCCATCGTTACTAACCACGTGAGTAGCCACGTGAATACCGACGCAATGATTACCGCTTGAATTGAGTTGCCTGATCGAAAAACCGGAAAGAAATAACCGATCGCTGACATCATCATGGTGGCAAACGCAATGTTACCAAGCCATGCCGATAGCCAGTATCCCCAGCCCGATAGAAATCCAGCAAAGTCACCAAATCCATCTCTGGCAAAATCGGAAATTCCAGTCAGTTCTGGTTTATCCTCACTTAGAGACTTCAAACTCATTGCTAGTGCAAAAATTCCGACTCCAGTAATAATCCACGCAACGAGCGCGGGTCCCGGAGTGGCCGCTGCCGCAATCTGTTCACTGGCATTATAAATTCCAGCGCCAATCGCGGAACTAATGACCAGCATGATTAATCCAAATAATGAAACTCCCTTTTTATTTCCCATATAATTTACGCAATCCTCTCAAATCCTAATTTAGGACATGATTGTATCATTGATAATCCTATTTATGCTTTAGTAAAATTTAATTTTCGTTGTACATACTTAAGTCGCCTAAAGTGGCGGCCATAATTGCCATGATCGAGTGCTTACGGTTACCGGCCTCAACAAACTGGCGCCCGTAAGGACTTCTAAAGACCTCGTCGGTTACTTCCATTTCGGGACTATTTAGGCCCTTGTACTTTTTAACCGCCTCTTTGGCAGTGGTGGTGTTGCCGTCATGAAAGGCTGGCAGACAGTGCATGAAAATCAATTCATCGTCAGGGGTGCCCGTCTTCTTCATTAAGTCCATGTTGACTTGGTATGGTAGTAGTTGGTCAATTCGTTGTTGCCAGTTGTTTTCACCCATTGACACCCAAACGTCGGTGTAGATGATGTTTGAGCCTTTGACCCCTTTGTCAATGTCAGAGGTAATCATGAAGTGTGCTCCTGATTGCTTAGCGTACTTTTCGGCCAGGTCGACCACCGCTTTTTCTGGGTGCAGTTCATCTGGAGCCACGATGTGAACGTTCACACCCAGCATCGAACCAGTAACTAGTAAAGAATTAGCCACGTTATTTCGCCCGTCACCAACAAAGGTCAACGTGAGCCCCTTTAAGTGACCGAAGTTTTCCTTCACGGTCATGAAGTCCGCAATCATTTGAGTGGGATGCCACTCGTTTGAAAGACCGTTCCAAACGGGAACTCCCGAGTACTTGGCCATGATTTCCATGTCGGATTGTTCAAAGCCCCGGTACTCAATTCCGTCAGCCAGTTCGCCAAAGACTCGAGCGGAGTCTTCTACCGATTCCTTTTTGCCGAACTGACTTGAGGTTGGATCAATGTAGGCCGTGTTTCCACCTAAGTCGTCACCACCAAGTTCAAACGAAAGTCTGGTTCTGGTCGAAGTCTTTTGAAACAAGAGCACCAGGTCCTTGTCGTGTAAATACTTGGTCACCTTGCCATACTTCTTGTGTTCGTTTTTCAAGTTAATGGCAAAATCAATCAAAGCTTCAATCTGGGCTGGTGTAAAATCAGACTCCTTTAAAAAAGAACGTCCTTGCATTGATTTTAATTCCTCTAGTAATGTACTCATTTGATTTGCTCCCCCTCTAATTATTTTTATCAAGTGGTTCACGAATGATTGGTTGTGACATACAACGAGCTCCACCACGGCCACGCGATAGTTCTGAAGACAAAATCTCGTAAACGGTAATACCATGTTTTCGCATCACATCAATCGTGACCGTGTTGCGATCGTATGTGACCACTTCCCCAGGGGCAATTGCCAAGTTGTTTGACCCATCGTTCCACTGTTCACGTGGAGCGGCAACTGGGTCACCATCGCCGGTCTCCATCATGTCAATCTCAGATAATCCAAGAACTTCTTTGAGTGTATCCGGCAGACTTTCACGATGTTCCATGTTAATAGTATTGTTTTTTCCGGGATGAAGGATGTTAATATTCATCTTACCACCGTTCATGATCCCTGGATATACTGTAAATTGGTCGTAGTTGACCATGGTGAAGACCGTATCTAGATGCATCATGGCATGGTTATGCGGAATTTGAACCGCCACGATTGTGTCAAAATGTGACTTGGGATCTTCAAAAAGTTTGTGAGCCAGTTTTTCAATCGAACGAGTTGAGGTTCGTTGCGAACAACCAATTGCCATGACGTGATCGTTTAAAACGAGTTCGTCACCACCCTCAATGCGAGCATCATTATAGCGGTCCAGCCAAACATCAACTTTTCCGGCAAACCGTGGATGATACTTCATCACGTACTCCGTGATGAGTGACTCCGGACGCCGCGCCTCAAAAGTCATGTGGTTAATCGTTAAACCAGATCCCATCGAAGCTTGCGGATCCCTTGTAAAGTACGCATTTGGTAGTGGATCCAGTAGGAAGGGATCAAAGGCGTTAGTCCCGGCCACGTCGTGCAAACTTGGGTGAGTAAAATGAATCTTGTCTCGTCTTAGGCCGGCATAAATCGTACTGACCAGGTCGTGAATCGAGAGACTCTCAAAGTAGCGTTTGATGTCCTCTGCCGAACTACCCGTGTAGTAGTGTTCATTTAGGTAAGTTGACTCAAAATCATCCCTTACGTCATCCTTTTTTAAGATGTCTTCCAACAAATCCTCGATGTACACAACCTCCACTCCATGATCACGGAGTAGATTGGTAAAATAATCGTGTTCTTTGTCAGCGATTTTTTGATACGGGATGTCATCAAACAACATCTGCTTCATGGTATCCGGAATGACATTTTCAATCTCTTTTCCAGGCCTGTGCATTAAGACAGACTTCAGCTGCCCAATTTCAGAGTTCACTTCAATTGCAGATTTCATAATAATCCTCCTTAAGATTGTTATTCATGCTTATGGTTAAACGATTTAACCACCCATATCGTACGGGGTTTCGCAATTTATAACAAGCATTTTAACCGACTAGAAAAAGTTTCCTAGTCGTACGTCAATAATGATAACTGTTTCACAAATTTTGTCAAATCATTCAAAGACTGATAATTTGTAAAAGAGGATATGCGTTGATAGAATGGGAAAGTTAAACGTTTTTGTCAAATTTTAACTAACTTTTTAATAGTTACATGTTTAACAAACGTCGCATCAAAAAAATCCTCGAACGTAATACAACTTGGCTCTTAATTAATTAACTTTGTTGAATGTACTGATTAATGATAATCCATTATTAGTTGATACTTAGACCCTTTAAATCAACCTTAATTGCTAGTACTTGTCAACCATCTAAAATAATTAAAAATAATCTCGCTTTTGTTTTAACGCAATGGTATAATTAGTTCGGTAATAAGAAGTACCAATCAATCTCTTTTGCCATTTTAAAAACATACCTGTGCACCAAATCTATTGAGAGACCTCCACGTCTACTCGGATTTGGTGTTTTTAGTAAAACAGAAAGGAGGTTACTTGAATTGACAGTCTTTAAGGAACTACTTGAACTAGTGATTTTGGTGTTACTGATGGTCTTAACCTTTTTTCATCCCAATCCTTGGGTGGGAATTGGCCTAAACGTCCTTTTAATCTTAATCTTGTGGCTCTTCCCCGAGGGAAGTAATAAGATTAACAAACTCTTCAAGTACATAATCACAGCGGTCTTCTTGATCTCGATTATCCTGATCGTCTTGCAGATGATTTTTCAATAAAAAAAAGAGCACTTCAAAAAAATGAAGTGCTCCTTTTACGTATTTACTTATAAACCTAATTACCTAAAAGCTTGGTGTAAGAAGCAATGTCACTTACGGCATCCTTTAACTGCTGGGAGTAATATTCCACTGATGGCGCATTACTTACAAAATTGCCATCCTTTTCAAAGTTGTCGTCAATGTGACCAATCATGGTCATGTGTGGCAACATTACCATTCCCAACATGGATAAAGTGGGAAGAATGCCTAAAGCGGAAGCTTGACCAGACAAGGCACTGCTAGAATACGAAACAATTCGGGCAGGCTTATCAGCCGTTTCAAAGCCAATATAATCAAGGGCGTTCTTAAACGCACCAGAAAGACCGTTGTCATAGACTGGTTCGATAAATAGATAACCGTCACCAGCCTTGATGTTATCAATCCACTTCTTGGGTGCCCCTGTTAGTTTCCGGTCAGGATCACCCATTGGTGGTAGTGGCTCATTGAAGATTGGTAAGTCTAAATCACCAATATCAATAAAGTTCAACTTGACCTCGTTGTCAGACTCAAGTTCTTCTGCGTTCTTCTTTAAAAAGTTAAAAATTCCGGCACCACTAGAATTAGATCTGGCACTACCTAAAATTACGTCAACTGTTTTCATTTAATCTCTCTCCCTTTACTCACAAAAAGTAAGTTAATACGTACTTTAATTCTATTTAATTTCCGAAACAAAAGCAAGCAAAAAGCCCGCTTCGTAGTTGGCATATCACAATTCTTTATAAATTAGTTAACTTTCATTACAATCAAAACTCACTATACTATAATAAGGTGAGAAGTAGATGAGGGGGAAGTAACATGAAGAATTGGCTTAATAAGATTCTCAAATCAGTCCGTGGCGATTCTGATAAGAAGTCATCGGATCATGCCGAGAATAAAAATCAAAGCACTCCAAATGAAGCAAAAAACAGTGATAGTAAGCAAACCACTGAACAAAACCAAGATCCAAAGCAAATCAAAAACGATAAATTACTTGGAACAAGCAACGCCATTGATAAGTGATTCTTAAGCAAGATGATTGTGATTGATTCAGTTGAACACTATACTTTAGTTAGTGGATAATTTGTAGGAGGTACTAAAATGACGAAAAAAATGGAAGTCCAGGTTTGGTCCGATATTGCATGTCCGTTCTGTTACATCGGACGAGCCCACTTCAAGTCCGCACTAAGTGATTTTGACCATAAGGACGACGTTGAGGTTCATTACAATAGTTTTGAACTTGATCCCAACGCATCTGGTGAACCAGAAACCATGGCTGACCACATGAGTAAGGAAAAGGGGATGTCAAAGGAAAAAGTTTCCGAGTTTCTATCAACCATCACCGAACTGGCAAACGAAGCTGGTTTAAAGATGGATACCGGAAAGATTAAAGTCGTGAACACCTTAAAAGCTCACCGTTTACTTCACTTTGCGGGAACCAAGGGCAAAGAATCCGAACTGATGGACAAGTTATTCGAGGCTTACTTCGCCGACGGTTTAAATGTTGACGACAATGCCATTTTAGTTGACCTTGCCATGAGCGTTGGTTTAAACCAAGACGAAGTCAAATCTGTCATCGATAGTGACAAATTCAAAGACGACGTCAGAGCTGACGAAGCCGCCGCTCAACAAGTTGGAATTAACGGGGTTCCGTTCTACATCTTCAACAAGAAGTACGCCGTTTCAGGTGCTCAACCAGTAAAAGTCTTCAAGTCTGCTTTAGACAAGGCTTGGGCTAGCTTTCAACCAATTGAAATGGTTGGTGGCGATGATGACCAGCAAAAGGGTGCTAACTGTGAAGGCGGAAGCTGCAGCGTTAACCCAAATGATAATAAGAATTAATTAAACTAAACGGTCCGTTGGAATAATCCAGCGGACCGTTTTTTATTTAATCAGATGGAGGTGTCTGCCCCAGAGTTCCACAAATGGACCCGAACACAACGAAATGATGACCGTCATAATTCCAATTGGACCAGAAACGAGGAACGCCAAAAACATGAAAAGCACATCCTGAATCACTCTTACTAACCAGTACGGCATGTGCAATCTTTGAGAGAAAATGGGCGCAATGGCATCATACGAGGACACCCCGAACTTGGCCGACATGTATACGGCAATTCCGACCGTAAATATCAGGAATCCAAGGACAGCGAACAACAATTTCAACCAGAAGTTATCGAACACCAAGTAGGCCCCGAACCAGAGCGTGAAATACTGGACTCCATATCCCACCAGCATGTTAATTAGCGTCCCAAAACCAATCTGATGGTAATCCAAAAACAACACGATGACTAATAGGATCATGTAGTCGATGAACTGGATGTTACCCAAACCAAGCGGTAAATGATGCGATAATCCGACACTCAACGCGGTAAAGGCGTCCATTCCGAGATTTTCTTTTCGCATCAGGGTCATTCCCATCGCGATGATGGCCGTTCCGACCGCGGTAATTAAGACTTGAACCAGAAAACGCAGCACCTGATGCGAATTTAAATTTTTCATTATTAATGACATCCTTTCGGCGTGTACGTGTAATTGAAGCAAATATCCATATTTTACAAATAAAATAATAAAAAAAGCTAATCAGCCTGTTTCCTATTTATGGTACGGACTGCCGCTATTAATCATGAAAGCCCGATATATTTGTTCGGTCAACACTAAGCGCATCAGCTGGTGCGGTAGCGTAAAACGACCAAATGACAGTTCAAAGTTAGCCCGCTTCAAGACCTTACGAGCAAGTCCCAACGACCCACCAATCACAAAGGTAATGTCCGAGTGACCGTACGTTGCGAGATCCTTGATTTTCTTCGCAAAGGCTTCAGAGGTCAGTTCATCGCCTTGAATTGCCAAAGCAATCACATACTCGCGGTCTTTAATTTTAGCCAAAATTCGGGTTCCTTCTTGCTCCATCACCTCGTCCATTTCCGCTTGACTAAGGTTCTCAGGCGCCTTTTCGTCGGGAACCTGAACAATCTTAAACTTGCAAAAACGAGAAAGTCGTTTGACGTACTCGTTAATTCCGTCTTTGAAGTATTTTTCCTTCAATTTTCCAACTACCACCAATTTAATGTTCATAAGTCGACTCCTTTAAACAGACTATCCACAAAGTTATCCACAGGTACCTTCACAAACTATCACGTTTCTGGAGAATTTAAAGACCTGTTAATATTTCGATTTTGTCAACAACATTTTTATTTATCCACAGAAATAAACAAGACATATGTTCGTTAACGCAATTTTCGTTGTTGTGATATCAACGTTTATCGCGTTCTTTTTTTAATAAAATTTTGTTACATAAACTTATGCACACTGCCTGTGGATAAGTTCTCGATACTTTTCCACTATCATTAAAAGCCTAAATTACAGCTTTTGTGTTTTCACAATGAGTTTATCCCCAAAGTTATGCACAGACTTTTACCACTTGACATTTCCAACCACGTATTTTCTGATTATTAATTTTTTTTAAACCAATTTTGTTCGGAGTTTACCGTCAATCCCTCTATCACGGAATTCATAAGTATCGTTACAATCATCACAACTAAAATTCAGGCTTTAAACGGACAATTGCTTCAATTATCGCATTAAGCTATCCGAATGTCAGTTCACTCTTTTCAAACAAAAAATGTTCGCCGCATCTACTCTACGACGAACATTTTTTAAATTACTGCTGTTTTGCTTGCTGATCTAGCGTAATCTCAGCCGTTTTCATTTGTCCATTATGATAATAGGTAACGGAAATCTTGTCGCCAACGTTATGCTCATACAGGATGTCACGTAACTTACCCTGATTGGTAATGTCTTTTCCAGCCAACTTGGTAATTACGTCATTTTTCTTGAGACCCGCATTAGCGGCTGGTGATCCACCCCTAACGTCCATTACTACAACTCCATTGGTAACGTTTGAAGGGAGCTTTAAAATCGATTTCTGCTGCTTAACCGAGATGTTAGCTAGGTCCACGTACTTAATGCCTAGTTCGGGACGAATTACCTTTCCGTTCTTAATGAGCTGGTTGATAATCCGTACGACCTCGTTACTTGGAATGGCAAAACCCATCCCTTCAACACTGGTACCGGAACTATCCTTCGACAGTTTCATTGAGTTAATCCCAACGACCTGTCCGGCACTATTTAGGAGTGGTCCACCAGAGTTTCCAGGGTTAATGGCCGCATCGGTCTGGATAACCGTTGCGTCACCGGCACTGGCATTCTGTTGCCCATTCTCAGTGCTAGCCTGTGGTACTTCTCGCTTCTTTGCGGAAATGATTCCCTCAGTCAGAGACGAAGCGTACTCAGAACCAAGTGGTGATCCGATTGCAAGGGCGGTTTGACCCACCTTGATGTCGTCAGAATTACCGAAGTTAGCCACCTTATTGACACCATCACCGTTAATCTTAAGAACGGCAAGGTCGGTCACGGCATCATGCCCAATTAGCTTAGCTTCCTTCTTCTGGCCGTTACTCAAGATGACTTCCAGGTTGGACGAACCCGACACCACGTGATTGTTGGTCACAATGTACGCCGAACCGTTATCCTTATTGTAGACAACCCCAGAACCCTCACTAATCTGTTGCTGATCCTTTTGGTCTTGGCCGCCATTGTCTCCGCCATTTCCTCCGAACACGCCACCAAACATACCCTGAAGTGGATCAGAGTCACTGGACTTGGTCTTCTCGGTGTTAATCACCGAAACGACGGTATCCTTGTTGTCCTTAAAGACTTTCTCCGCCTGATTAGAGGCATTTACCCTTACATTCTCAACTTTTGCGGTTCCGCCACGATTGGAACCCGCAGGGACAGATTGAGTTCCTAGAGACATTCCGCCGTTATACCACGAAATCCCACCATAGGCAATTCCACCGCCCAATAGACCGGCTACTAGTGCCACGATGGCAACTGTTAGTAGCGGATGTGTTCTCTTCATATTTACACCCCATTTAATATTATTCTATCAAATAGTTTTTAAAAAAGTATCAATTATTCTCAAAGAGTTATTAAATCGGATGGTTTTTCGACGTCGGTGTCAAACAAATTAAAGTCTTGTCCGACCCCAAAGTCCTCATTTTCAAGCATGGAGGCGACGGTGAGATGAGCCAAAGACTTCATGTTGTTATGATGACTGCGGTGCCCGATGAAGATGTTCTTGGTGTCACGTCCGATGATTTTCATCATGGCGTCCGCCCCGTCTTCGTTTGATAAATGCCCCTCATCACTCATGATGCGTTGCTTGGTTGGCCACGAATAGTCGCCGTTTCTAAGCATTTCCACGTCATGATTACACTCTAAAACGTACGCGTTGGCGTCTCTTATGACCCCTTCAATGTGATCAGAGACGTAACCTGTATCCGTCAACACCACAAAACTCTTATTGCCGTCGTGAAAATTGTAGAACTGGGCGTCGGCAGCATCGTGGGACACACTGAAACTTTCAACGTCCAAGTCACCAAATGACTTAGTGGTATCGGGATCAAAAATAAACTTTTGTTCCTCAGGAAATTTTCCGATCTTGTTACCCATCGCGTTCCAGGTCTTCTCGTTCGCGTAGACCTGCATGTCATACTTACGCGCCAAGATTCCCACTGATTTGGCATGATCGGTATGTTCGTGGGTCACAAATAACTTATCAACGTCGGTCAAACTCCGTCCAATTGAATTCATGAGGTTCTCAATTTTTTTGCCCGACAGTCCGGCATCAAGTAAGACCTTGTGCTGGTTCGTCTCAATATAAGTAACGTTGCCGCCACTTCCGCTCGACAATACACTGATTTTCATTGGATCTTCGCTCAACTTATTCCCAGCTTTCTAATTATCTTCTGTCCCACTTGTGATTTTATTTTTAAAGTTCTCCTGAACGTTTTCGGTCTTTAAGACCGACCCAGTGAAGGCGTTAATCCGCCTTACGGAAACGTCCTTGGAGTTGCGGGTCTGGATGGCAATGACCCAAGTAGGGATATAGACCCCATTATTATTAATGTTTAACAATTTAGTGTATGATCTTCTGGTCCAAAGCACCCTGGAGTTGTTGGGAATCTCATTGTACTGATAGAGCCAGATCAGTGCCCGTTCTTCCGAAATGGTCTCAGAACTCTCGTGTAAAATCTTGATGTTATTAAGCGCCGTTTGCGTATAACTCTTAATATTACCGTCGTCATCTAAATAGAAGATGATTCTGGCATTATTGTCCATCAAATTACTCGTCAAAGCCTTCTGAATGTAGACAATCTTACTTGAATTGGACTGGTTTTGGTCATACTCATAATCCTCACCGTTAATCACAAAACTCTTTTTCTTCATGAGCGGGTCCAGCGTGTTCTGTGGGTTCCGATTATCAATGTCAATTGGCGTCCGCAACGTACTTACGACCGCGCCATTTTCAAAGCGCGCGTCCTGATTTTTCAGGTTACCCATCTCATTTGCGAGATTACCATCATTAGAAGCGGAAATGTAGTAACCGTTAGAGCGCTTATTAGAGAGCTTCCCAACGGAAATTTCATCCCTGCGCATCTCTTTGATAATGGTGGAGTTTGCACTGTTTTGACTCGTGTTCTCGGACTGCATGTTTTGGTTTTGAACAATCATTAGGACCAAGAAGACGTCCAAAATAATGAAAGCCAGCAAGAAGATCTCTTGAATTCGTTTAAAATTCATTAGAAACTCTCCTTTCCGGTCCCATTGCCAATTAACTGGGAGTTAATCCAGGTGCCGTCGTAATTAACGAACCACGAGGGCTGTAAGGTGATTAACTGCTTGTTGTTCTTTTCGGGAACAACTTGGTAACCAAGGGTGATGGATCTAACCTTCTTCATGTCAATTCCCTGAGCGGATAGTTGGTTTAAGATTGTTCCCGTACTTGGAAGGGTGGTACTTTCGGCGTTCGTTGGAATTGGGATTTGGAAACTTAAAAGTGAAAATTCATAACGATTGGCTCCACCATTTCCCATCTTAAACGAACACGTTCCCAGTCGCTTCTGATTGAAGACCGGATAACCCTCCACAAACGTCCGGTAAGTGACGGTGTTTTTGACCGGATTATAGCTGTCAAAACGAGCATTATCCAGTGGAATCCCCAGCTTAGTAGCGTAGCGATAAGCCGAGTTCAACACTTCCTCGTAACTGTGGCCCCGCTTACTTTGCTGGTAGTCCTGATAAATAACGTTGTCCTCATTGTCAAAGTTTAATGACTGGTCCCGACTACTGTAGGTCGTACTCTTCTTTCGGTGCTTAACGCTGGTATCCGTCGTATTACCTAGTACCCGATTAATGTAAGCCGTCTGGGACTGTTCTGCGAGTAAGTACCCGTAATTACGCATCTTGACCTGGCTTGGGTAGAAGAGAAACGGGCGATCGTTTAACGTCCGCATCTGAACGTCCACACTTTGAACTTTCGTAGTAAGAATGTTCTGTAACTTGGCTAAATTCCGCTTTTTAGTGGTGACCTGGTACACGTGGTAACCGTCATCGCCTAGCAGGTAAAAGTGGGTACTGTCATTTAGTGGAATGACCATGCGATCAACGTTGAAATCATTCTTTTTCACCTTGTGATTAAAAATCTTACTTAACAAATTAACTGGAACTTCGCCACCATAATTCAGCATCAGCGAATTTTCAGAGTTAAGGGTATCGATATACCGCTTTTGATTATCCTTTGAGACCTCTTTGATTGACTTGACCTGATAGGTCTTGATGTTTTTGACGATTTCACCGGTCAAACTCGTGGTCTCACTTGTGAGCGACTTCTGTTTCCCACTCCTAGTGGTAGTAATAACCTCGGTGGGAGAATAGATATCATAACGATTCTTCGAAGAAACTTCGCTTTTAAGCGTAGCTGACTTATCCTGATGCATTCGACTCCCAAAGCGAGCTGGATTGACCAGTAGTGCCACGATGAGCACCAAACTGACTAGTACGGCAATGCACAGTGAAACCGGTAAAATATAAGGTTTAAGCTTCTCCTTCATCCCAAAGATCCTCCTCGACTGGTTCGTTTGGTAGTGAAATATAGAACGTTGAACCCTTTCCTTCAATACTATCGACCCAAATATGGCCACCAAAGGCTTCCACAATTTCCTTAGAGATTGCGAGCCCAAGTCCACTTCCACCTTGAGCCCGTGAACGAGCTTTATCGACTCGATAGAAACGATCGAAAATATGTTTAATGGCTTTTCGTGGCATTCCTAATCCCTGATCAGAAATACTCATGATGATGCGGTTGTTCTGTTCGTACAGCCGACAGGTAATGACGCCACCGTCTGGTGAATATTTGATCGCATTATTCATAATGTTATCAATGACCTGGGTAAAACGGTCGGTATCGATGTCAGCCCACAGATCCTGCTTAGTAAAGTCCCGTTTAATGGAATAATTCTTCTTTTTCGGATCGTCATCGGTCTTAATGATCATGTCAAAACGATCCAAGATATAGTTAAAGAGCTTGTTGATGTTAACTAGTTCCGTATCATACTTCTGGGTCCCAGAATCCATCCGCGATAGTGTCAAAAGGTCGTTGATCATTCGAATCATTCGGTCGGTCTCGTCCTGAGTGACCTTCAAAAATTTGGGTGCCAACTTTTTATCCTTCCAAGCGCCGTCCTGCAAGGCTTCAATGTAGGAATGCACACTGGTTAAGGGCGTTCGTAGTTCGTGTGAAACATTGGATACAAACTGCTTCCGATCGTCATCAATCTTTTGTTGCAAGGTGATGTCATGGAACACGCAAACAAGCCCATTAATAAAGCCGGATTCACGCTGAATCAACGAAAAATGAGCTGATAAAATCAGCTTATGGTCGTGATCAGAGAAGTCCAAGTTGACCTGTCCTGGGTCTTCAATCAAGTTTTTAAGGGTGAACCGGTCGCGTAAATGCAAGACATCTAGGATGGACTTACCGATGACCTGTTGCTTACTAACGCCTAGAAAACTAAGCGCCTCATCGTTGATGATGATGACGTTTCCGCGACGATCCGTGGCAACCACACCGTCGGTCATGTTATCTAAGACCGAATCCAGACGCCTTCGCTCGGACTCGGTTGACTCCTGAGACTCTTCCACCCGCACTGACAGGTTGTTGACGGCCTTCGCTAGTTGACCCAACTCGTCATTTCCGTAGACCTTAACGTGCCCCGAATAATTTCCGCGAGCAATCTGTTCCGTCTGCTTCTTCATCGCGTCGATTGGCTTCGTAATGGCCCGAGAAATAATGAACGTTAACAGTAGTCCCAAGATGATGGCGACGATCGCCGCAAACAGGTAGATTAAGGTGATACTGTTGATGTTTTGGTAAACCGGATTCAGATTAGCCCGAACGTAAACGACCCCTTCCATGTTGTTTTCATTGCCCTGACTGTTAATCAAAGGTGTAATCATGGTGTAGTAACGGTTTCCATCACTGTATGTGTTTTTCTCGATGGTTTTACCGTTATTTAAGGCATTCTTGATGTCATTGTCGGTGGTCTTTTGCCCCACTAACGATTGGTCGCTACTCTGATTGGTTCCACGGATGTTTCCCCTGGAATCCACCACCAGAATATCATCAGAATTGTTGGTATCAACGTCTTCAAGGATCGTCTGAATCTGCTTATTAGCCTTGGTTTGGTTCTTTTTGGCTAACTGCTTTTTAAGGGATGTATTAACGTAGGGCTTCAGTTGGATGGAGTCCTTAAACGTATTCAAATTTTGGTACTCGAGTTGACGCACAAAAACGGCACCCACTACTTCCAAGGTAATGATCATCATTAAGGCGAAAACTAACGCAATCTTAAAATGAATGGACCTTAAAAAGTGCCAACGTCTTTTCTTCTTCATTACATGAATACCTCTAAACTAATCAATTTGGGTTATTCTTCCTTTTCGGAATCCCGCAGGTAATAACCAACCCCACGTCTGGTTACTAACCACTTGGGGTGACTTGAATCATCTTCAATTTTTTCTCGTAAACGACGTACGGTCACGTCGACGGTTCGAACGTCACCGAAGTAATCGTAGCCCCAAACCGTTTGAAGCAAGTGCTCTCTGGTCATCACTTGACCAATGTGTTGGGCTAGATAATGAAGAAGTTCGAATTCTCGATGGGTAAGATCAACACCCTTTCCGCGTTTAGTAACGGAGTAAGAGTCAGGATGAATCACCAGGTCACCGATTTCGATATCGTGATTATCGTCTTTCCCTTCCCCAGCTGAGCCAGTGATGTTCTGCCGTCTCAAGTTGGCCTTGACCCGTGCCACTAATTCACGGTTGGAAAATGGCTTAGTAACGTAATCATCGGCACCGAGCTCTAGACCCAATACCTTGTCGAGTTCAGAATCCTTGGCAGTCACCATGATAATTGGCATGTTGTGGGTCTTTCGAACTTCCTTGGCAACTTCTAAGCCATCGACCTTTGGTAACATGAGGTCAAGAATAATGAGATCGGGTGTATTACTATCAACCTTATCAAGGGCCTCTTGCCCATCGTGTGCGACGTCAACGTCAAATCCTTCTTTGGTTAAACTAAATTTTTCAATGTCTGTAATTGGTTTTTCATCATCGACAACTAGAATTTTTTTCTTCATAATATTATTTGTCTCCTTTGAACTGCTGGCAGTCCCTATATCAATCAAGTTTGGGATCAAGGCTTATTTTACGCTCAATCCTAGTTAAATTGTAACACATCAAATTACTCGCTTCACGTTATTCAACAACTGTTGTTAATTAATAACAGCTCTTTTCAGTATTTCTTCCGTATCTGCAATTTCGTCTTTTTTGTAAATTAGTGTTGCATGGGGTTTTGCGGTATGCTATTATAATAAATGTACTTTTGATTTGGGCAGTTAGCTCAGCTGGCAGAGCAACGGACTCTTAATCCGTGGGTCCAGGGTTCGATCCCCTGACTGCCCATCACATATAATGATCATGGTTAACGCCATGATCTTTTTTTATATCATTAATTTCACTAAAAAAGGAAAGACCATCTTCGTTAATTGCGAAGGATCCTTCCTTTTTTATTTTTTAATTGCTAAAATCTCGGTTAAAATTGCTAAAGCAGCACAAAAGCCGGCCATCGCCAGACCAATCCAAATCAAGCTTTGATCCTCAATAAACGGAACGAGGATCAAAAACATTGCCGCCAAAAAGGCCAAGATTAACGATAGGACATGTTGCTTCTTCACGCTTAACACCTCTAATCCTTGAACACCATGGGATTACATCAATTGTTTCACGTGGAACAATTATCATTTAAAACAGTGAAACCTGTTGATAGGCAACTTCATCTAATTCTTTCAACTGATTAATCACAACTTGGACACCTTTGGTGGTAAAAGCCGTGTTTACGTATAGTTTATCCGCTCCACATGGTTGAGGCAAGTTAAAATGACCAATTTTTGGTACCATTAACTGCTTTTTCACACTCAGGTCACTGGGGCTATTATTTCCCTTGAGCCATTTGATGGTGTAGTGATGGGCTCTTAAGAACTGGTAAAACTCACGTTTCGTCATTTCCATCCCACTTACGTGTAACTCACCGCAAACGTCATCAATTGATTTAGTGACCTGATTCTGCTTTAAACTATTTCCGTAACGCAACACGATTGGTTTTACCTGCTGCTGAATCCAGCGCATTAGTCGGTCAGCACGTGGATAATTACTAAGGGAAGCAAGACGACACGTTCCCGCCACGGTTAATTGGTTAACTCCATTTTCATCAGTCACTAGTTCACTGTCTGAAAGTGAAACCATTTTGGGCTTCAATAAATTAATTACATCTAAGTAGTCAAAATAGACGTTCGCCCCATCGAAATAAACGGTCAGTGGATGCCCCCGAAAACCACCTACATCAATTACCTGCACGTTCTCACCTCCAACTAGTCCTTAATGTCGTTTAAGATCCATACTGAGATTGCCGCCAAAACCATGGTAACCGCCGCAATCGCAAAGATGTTAGCAATGGATCCAATTGCCATCACAACTAGTGGACTGGCAAGTGAAGCCACAATTTGGGGAATACAAATTTGAACGTTAAACAGTCCCATGTACACACCAATGTACTTTCCTGGAATCTCACGGGTTACAAAAGTCAATGGGTAGACCGAAACGCCAGCCCATCCAATGCCAATCAAAATAAACGCAAGCACCTGCAAGAAAACGGTGTGGGAGAATGCTGACATCAAAAAGCCGACTCCGCCAATTACCAAACTAATTGAAAAGAGCAACTTGTACTTTCGTTGGGGGATTCTTGATAGTAAAAGTGAAAAAATAACAGCTGATAAAGCATAAACGGCCGATAAAATTCCAAATAAATTACCACCGGACTGATAACCACTGCTCATCGGATTGGTTGTGTTGAAAACGTTTTTGGCAATGATACTCGTCCCGTACATCCACATGTAGGCAAAGCCAATGTAGGCAAAAAGTTGGATGACGGATACCACCCAGAAAACGCGTGGAGCATCTTTTAAAAGCATCCACGTACTCTTTTTGGCCCGTTCGCCATTCTGCTCCAGTCCATGATAGTCATTAAACTGTTTAGGGGGATACTCATCAACCTTCATGACGGTAATAAACGTACAGAAGATTAAAACGACCACCGCAACGTAGAACGAAAAAATGACTGAATTAGGAATCATCCCTTTACTAGCGGTGTTACTGACCCCGAGCTCGGTGAAAACCCACGGCGATAAACATGCTAGCACACTCCCAATGTTTAAGAAAAAACTCTGAATTGAGTAAGCAAACCCACTCTGACGTTGATTAACCATGTCACCAATCAACATCTTGTAGGGTTGCACACACATATTGAACGCAATCATCAAAACCAACGTGATGACGGCGGCCAGTGAGATCGTAATGATGCTCGGCCAGCCAAAATCACCAACGTTTGGTAAAAGAAACAGGGTAATGGCGGAAGCAACGGTCCCAATAATGAGGTAGGGAATTCTTCTTCCCCATTTTGGCACCCAGGTTCGATCGGACCACGCTCCCACTAACGGTTGGACAAATAATCCCGCAATTGGGGGAATAATAAACAGAAGCCCTAAAAGACTCGGAGAAGTCCCGAGGGTCTGAAAAATTCTTCCCAGTTGCGAATTCATTAAGCCAAACGCCATTTGGACTCCAAGAATTCCAAAGGATAGAAACCAGATTGCGGCCGTGGTAAGTTTTGGCAACCCTTGTGTCTTTTCATTGTTATTCATTGAAAATCCTCTCAATCATTCTTAATTTTAATAAAAAGACCACTTACTCTGTAAGTGGCCTTTTACTGTACACCATCGTTTGAAGCGTATGAAATCGATGAAAACTTATTATACGATTTAATAAAGAGCAGTTTAACCGTTCCACGTGGCCCCGAACGGTTCTTTTCGATAATAACTTCAACTTCGCCAACGTTATCATCATCATTTTCAACACCGGAACGTGGATCTTGGTCATCATCATCTGAATCGTGTTCATAATAATCCTCTCGGTATAAGAATGCAACAATGTCAGCATCCTGTTCGATTGACCCCGATTCACGGATGTCAGACAGCACCGGACGCTTGTCCTGACGCTGTTCCACCCCACGCGAAAGCTGAGATAACGCAATCACTGGCACCTGTAATTCATTGGCCAGCTTTTTAAGTTGTCTGGAAATCTCAGACACTTCCTGTTGCCGGTTTTCTTTATTACCACCCTCAATTAACTGGAGGTAGTCGACCACAATCAGCCCTAAGTTCCCCGTTTGTTTTGCCAAACGACGACAGTTAGCCCGAATTCCAGCCATTTTATTGCCGGGAGTATCATCAATGTAAATGTGGGCCTTAGAAAGACTGCCCATCGCAATGACTAGATTTTGCCACTCCTCTTCGGTCAACTGACCCGTTCTAAGGTGATTGGCATCAATGCTACCTTCAGCACACAACATTCGGTTTACTAACGATTCGGCACTCATTTCCAAACTGAAAATGGCCACCGTCTTGTCGGTCTTGGTTCCCACGTTTTGTGCAATGTTTAGCGCAAAAGCGGTTTTACCAACGGCCGGTCTGGCAGCTAGAATCATCAATTCGCCGGGATGAAGTCCGGTCGTCATCTTGTCGAGCTCATGATAACCGGTCGCAAGTCCCGTGATGTCGTCGCCACCATTTTGAGAAAGTTGGTCAATCTTTGTAAATGATTCGTTTAAAACGTCCTTGATGTTCTTAAATCCCGACTGATTACGGTCCTCAGAGACGTTCATAATGTCACGTTCGGCATTATCTAAGAGGTCTTCGACGTCTTCGGACTGTTCATATCCCTGAGTGGCAATGTTAGTAGCCGTCTGAATCAAGCGCCTGAGCACGGCCTTATTTCTTACAATTTTTGCGTAGTAGACCAAATTAGCGGCCGTTGGGACGGCGTTGGTCAGATCAATGATGTAAGGCACACCACCAACGTCTTCCAGTTGGTCCCGCTGCTTCAAAAGATCAGTCACGGTCACGGCATCAATGCCCTGATCGTCATCATTTAGATCCAACATCGCCTTAAAAATTAATTGATGCGCTCGCTTATAGAAGTCATCTGGATTCAGATATTCCATCGCGTCAACTAAACCGTCGGTACTCAGAAAAATGGAACCCAAAACGGCCTTTTCGGCCTCAATATTTTGTGGTGGCGTATGATCATTTAAAGTATCGTTGTTCATTATCGACTCTTTTCTAACTGCAACTTACGACTATTTTTCGCTTACGTGAACCCGAATTTGAGCGGAAACCTGGGGATGAACCTTAACGGGAACATCGGTGTATCCCATGGTCTTGATTGGTTCACTTAATTCAATCTTCCGTTTATCCAGTTTAATGTTGTATTGATCCAAAAGTCCCTGGGCAATCTGTTTACTGGTAATAGAACCGAACAAGCGACCGTCAGACCCAGCCTTGGCTTTCAACTCAACGACGGTTTTGTCATTTTCAAGTTCTTTTTTTAGTTTCTTGGAATCTGCTAGTTCCTCTTGCTCGTGCTCCTGTTCAACGTGTTGTTGAGCCTTTAATTCACTGATAGCTTGCTTGGTAGCTTCTTTAGCCAAGCCCTTCTTAATCAAAAAATTGTTAGCATACCCAGATGGCATGTCCTTAACATCGCCCCGGTTGCCCTTGCCTTTAACATCGCTTAAAAAGATTACTTTCATTTTAAATCCCTCCTTGTTTACTAATAATTTAACAGATTTAAACTAATTCTGCTATTGGTCGGTTTTATCATCGTTATTAACGATTTTATCAATGGCACCTAGCAGTGTCTTCTTAACCTCTGAAACACTTTCGTCGGGAATTTGCGTAGCTCCCGCTGATAAGTGGCCACCTCCACCAAGTGCTTCCATAATCAACTGAACGTTAATGTTACCATTACTTCGCGCCGAGATTCCAATGTTCCCGTTCGTCCGCTTAAAGACGATAAACGAGGCTTCCACTCCGTCAATCGTCAGTAGCGAATCAACGGCTTGCGCGGCAATGACCGAATCATATTCCTTATCATCTTCAGCGGTAATCAGGGCCATGTTCTCATCAATCTGTTCCATCATGGAAATCAGGTGGTTTCGGGCCATGTAATTATTGATACTTTCCTTCATGAAGTCGGCCATTTCGTCAGCGTTGGCACCGGCTGACCGCAGATAACTCGCCGCATCAAACGTTCTCGTTCCCGTTCTAATCGTAAAGGATTGGGTGTCAACCACAATCCCACTCAGCATGGCAGTCGCCTCTAACTGGTTGATTGGATCGGCGTCCTGAGACTGGTACTCAAACATCTCGGTAATCAGTTCGCAGGCTGACGAAGCGTAAGGTTCAATGTAAACCAGGATCGGATTCTCTGGGAAGTCCTCCCCACGCCGGTGATGGTCAATGATGACAACGCGGTTCTTTAAGCGTTTGTAAAGGTCCCCAGAAACACCCATGTCAGGTTTGGAATGGTCAACCATAATCAGCAAACTGTTGTCAGTTGCCTTTTTCAACGCCTTATCTGGAGTAATAATTGACTCTTTAATGTCTGGATAATCATCAATAGCGTTTAATAACCGCTTGATGTCTGAGTGCGGTTCTTCGTCATCCATCACAATCCAACACTGCTTCCCGTTCATCTGGGCAATCCGTCTAATTCCCATGGCGGCTCCCATCGCGTCCATGTCAGGTTGAGCATGACCCTGAACGAAAATCTGATCCGATTCTTTCATTAACTCTTGTAAAGCGTGGGAAATCATCCGCGCCCGGACCCGAGTCCGTTTCTCCATTGGGTTCGTCTTTCCACCATAGTAGCGGGCTTCTTTGTCCTTGGCCTTAACGACGACTTGATCTCCACCACGACCGAGGGCTAAATCAAGGTTACTTTGAGCCTGGTCAGCTAAGTTGTTCAGGTTATTATCATCGTATGAAATCCCGATACTAAGGGTCAAAGGAAGGTTCTGTTTCGAGGTATCTTCTCGAATCACGTCTAAAATCTTAAATTTATCCGCCTCAATTTGATTCAACGCGGAAACGTACAACAGGATAAAGTAATGATCCGCATCAATTCGCTTTAGAAAAATCCCGTATTCCTGCGCCCACGAGCTCAGTTCGTTGGTGATGTAGTTTCTAAGGTTCGAGACGTCCTGGTCGCTCATTGACTGCGTAATTTCGTCAAAGTTATCCAGAAAAATCTGGCCGACCGCAATTTTACCGTTTTCGTACTTCTTTTCAATCTCAGCATAGCGGGTAATGTCCATCATGTAGACGGTGTTGTACTCTCTTTGAATCAACATATCGAACATGTGACCGCGCCAGGTGACCTCAATTGGCTTGGTCTGGTCAAGGTTGGCCTGAATGATGTC
Source organism: Fructilactobacillus sp. X7R7C1 (assembly GCF_059901065.1). NCBI lineage: Bacteria > Bacillati > Bacillota > Bacilli > Lactobacillales > Lactobacillaceae > Fructilactobacillus > Fructilactobacillus sp. X7R7C1. The sequence continues at coordinate 109,102 of NZ_JBWXVF010000001.1, read as the reverse complement.
AAAGAGGTCTGGAGCAGAATGGTCAAGTGGATATCCGACCACCTCCGTACTATCAAAGTATGGCTGTAAATATGGATTAATCCACTCCACCACGTGGTTATCATCAAGGATTAAGATCCCAATCGGCATCTCAAGCAGTGACTCCTGTTGTCCGCGCATGATTTGATAGGACAAATCATTGATGTACTTATCGGATTCTTCACCCACGCGGTTCATCGTGTTAATGGTATAGACGAGTCCCACACAAGCAATCAGTAAAAGAACGATTCCGATAAAGAAGTTGTAGAGAAAGGCAATTACTAGTCCCAAAATCAATGAAATTGCAATAAAAATCGTAATTTTTCTTAATCGTGTATTTTTTAAAAATGGCGGCAACGTCATTTGTGAAAAGAATTTCTTCATAGCAACTCCCATCTTTGCTCCATTATAGCTTCTATTTTATCACATTGAGGCAACCCAATAATCGGATAAAAAAAAGACCCAACTAAATTAGTTAAGTCTCAAATTCTTAATTAGTCACCAACTACGAATGGCATTAAGCCCATGATGCGGGCACGCTTGATCGCAATGGTCAACTTACGTTGGTTTTTAGCGCTTGTTCCGGTAACTCGACGAGGTAAAATCTTACCACGTTCTGATACGAAACGTCTTAACAAATCAACGTCTTTGTAATCAATGTATTCAATGTGATTAGCGGCGATAAAGTCAACCTTACGGCGACGATGGCCACCTCTTCTTTGTTGAGCCATGTGTAATTCCCTCCTAAAACATTAATCAAATCGTTCCATTAAAATGGAAGATCGTCATCGGAAATATCAATCTGGTCTCCAGAGTTAGCAAACGGATCCTTCGAATTGTCGTTACCTTTGCTATTGTTAGGAGTGGCCTGACCACTCGTCTTTGGAGTTCCAAATGGATTTTCGCTAGGAGCGTGATTGCCACCGTTGTTAACTTGACCCTGACCATTTCCGTTCTGTGAACGTGGTTCAAGGAGAGTGAAGTTCTCAACGACTACTTCGGTAACATAAACCCGTTGGCCCTGCTTGTTTTCGTAATTTCGGGTCTGAATTCGACCTTCAATTCCAACCAGGGAACCCTTATGCACGAAGTTGGCAAAGTTTTCAGCTGATTTGCGCCAAATGACACAGTTGACGAAGTCAGCTTCCCGATCACCATTTGAGTTAGTGAAACGACGGTCAACAGCTAGCGTAAAAGTACCCACTGCTGCGCCGTTTTGGGTGTATCGCAAATCAACGTCTCGTGTTAAGCGTCCAGTAAGAACTACTGTATTAATCATACTGAAAAACTCCTTTCATTCTAATTATTTGTCGTCTCTTCTTACGATCATATGACGTAAGATGTCTTTGTTAAACTTAGCAAGACGGTCAAACTCGTCTAGACCTTGGTCGTTGTCGCCTTCTTCAACGTTAACAATGTGGTAAGTACCTTCATTGTAACCGCCGATTTCGTAAGCAAGACGACGTTTTTGCCAGTCTTTTGAATCGATTACGTTTGCACCGTTATCAGTCAAGATCTTATCGAAGCGGTTGACCAAGTCAGTCTTGGCAGCATCGTCGATATCTGGTCTGATGATGTAAGTAATTTCGTATTTGTTTTCCATGAATTACACCTCCTTGTGGACTGTCGGCTCTTCAGTGATTTGAAGAGCAAGGGGAGTCAATTAAAATCTAATTAAACTCACAACGATTGATTATATCATTGATTGTTTTTTACTTCAACAGGACATTCGAGACGTTGACTTGCGATACATGATTAAATACGAAGCTTTTTTTAAATCTTTTTTTAATCACCATTATAAATTGAATTTTTTACGACCACGTAATCAACTTTTCTAATGGCATCAATGTCTTTTCCACCAGCATAAGAAATTGATGACTGCAAATCTTCCTGCATTTCTCTTAAAGTGTCGTAGATGCTGCCCTTAAACGGAACCAGCAACTTCTTACCCTCGACGTTCTTGTAGGCACCCTTTTGAAATTGCGATGCGGAACCAAAGTACTCTTTGTATTCCTTACCGTCTTTTTCAACGTTTTTACCGGGCGACTCTTCGTGGCCCGCAAACATCGATCCAATCATGCACATTGTAGCACCAAAGCGAATTGATTTCGCAATATCACCATCGGTCCGAATCCCACCGTCAGCGATGATGGGCTTTCTGGCACCCTTCGCACAGTAACGAATGGCAGCTAGTTGCCATCCTCCCGTCCCAAAGCCAGTCTTTATCTTGGTGATACAGGCTTTCCCGGGTCCAATTCCAACCTTGGTAGCGTCCGCTCCGGCATTTTCAAGTGCCCGCACGGCTTCTGGCGTTCCAACGTTTCCAGCAATCAGGAAGGTGTCAGGCATCTGTTCTTTGACGAATTTAATCATATTGATAACCGAGTCCGAGTATCCGTGAGCAATGTCAATCGTAACGTATTCAGGAAGCTGGCTGGCTTTGACCAACTCTTTAATGAAGTCATACTCGCCAGGCTTGACCCCAATGCTGATAGAGGCAAAGACCCCGTCAGCGTGCATCTTTTTAACAAAATCAAGTCGTTTCTCAGGTTGAAAACGGTGCATGACGTAAAAATAACCGTTTTTTGCGAGGCTTTCGGCTAAATCAGCATTAATGACCGTCTGCATGTTGGCGGGTACGACCGGAATCTTGAACTTACGGCCACCAAATTCCACGGAAGTATCACACTCACTTCTAGAATTGACCACACACTTATTCGGAATCAGTTGAATATCTTCGTAATCAAACACGTCCATCTTCATAACTCTCCTTGATTATTTTACGAACTATTTTGTCAAATTTAGTTTAAATGTTTCAAACACAACCAATATCATAATCGAATTGCGCCATTTAATCAATATGAAAGTGCCAATTTACGAATGTTAACCATAAATTTAGGCAAAAAAATAGCACTACCGTTAACGTAGTGTTATTTTTGACCATTATTCTTCGGATTGATCAGTAGATGAAGTTGGTTCATTGACCTTTGATTCATTCTCTTCATCCTTAGCAACGACTGCCATCGTCGCAACCTTAGCATTATCGTCGACTCGGATTAAATGAACTCCAAGGGTGGCACGGCCGGTTTCAGAAACGTTGGAAACGGCAAACCGAATCATAACACCCATGTTAGTGATTAACATAATGTCTTCATCACCAGTCACGGTACTCAATCCCACTAGGGGACCATTTTTCTTAGTAACGTTTGACGTCTTGATTCCTTTACCACCGCGACCCTTGATCGGGTAGTCGGAAGCTTTCGTGCGTTTCCCATATCCATTTTCAGAAATGACAAACACGTCACTGTCAGGTGTCAAGATGGCCGCTCCAACCACATAGTCATTTGGTCTGAGTCGAACTCCTCTCACTCCTGAAGCCGAACGTCCCATAGAGCGAACGTCATCAGCTCTAAAGCTAACGGCGTAGCCCAAATGAGTTCCAATGATCATGTTATCGCCGTTATCCACGATGGATACGCCAATCACTTCATCATTATCGTGTAAGTGAATGGCCTTTAAACCATTCTTTCGAATGTTCAAGAAGTCAGAGACTGGGGTTCGTTTAACCGTTCCCAGTTTCGTTGTAAAGAACAGGTACTTGTTCTCGTCATTATGCTGGGACGAAATACTGATAACCGTTTGAATCTTCTCATTTTGACCCAAGTTTAAGAGGTTAACAATTGGAATTCCCTTCGCGGATCGTCCGTACTCTGGGACTTCGTAAGCTTTCATACTATAAACTTTGCCAGCGTTCGTGAAGAACAGGAGCCGATCATGGGTTGCCGTTGACAGGAGATGTTCAATGAAATCGTCCTTATTAACGCCCATTCCTTGAATTCCACGACCTCCACGATTTTGGGCCTTGAACTCGTCGGTTGGTAACCGTTTAATGTAACCGTTGTGGGTCAAAGTAATTACGACGTTTTCCTCTTCGATTAGGTCTTCATCCTCAATGCTGGTAATTTCACCAACCAGCAATTCGGTCCGCCGTTTGTCACCAAACTTCTTCTGAATCTCAAGGAGTTCATCGTAAATGATGCCATTGATCCGATCCCGACTATTTAAAATGTCTTTGTAATCTTTAATGTTAGCCAGTAATTTATTGTGCTCGTCGGTAATCTTGCCACGTTCCAGTCCGGTTAATCGAACCAGCCGCATGTCTAAGATCGCTTGGGCTTGCTTGTCGTCTAAATCAAAATTACTAATCAGTTCGTTTTTGGCGATATCGCCGGTCGCGGAATTACGAATAATCTTGATGACGGCATCAATGTTGTCAAGAGCAACCAGTAACCCTTCCAGAATGTGAGCTCGAGCTTGAGCCTTACGTAAGTCAAACTTCGTTCTTCTGGTAATAACTTCCACCTGATACTCCAGGTAGTACTGCAAAATTTGTTTCAGACTCAAGACTTTCGGCGCACCATCAACGATGGCTAGCATGTTGAAACTAAAGGAGGTTTGCATCAGGGTTAACTTGTACAGATTGTTCAAGATAACTTCGGCTGAAGCATCCCGTTTGACATCAATCACAACCCGCATTCCGTCCTTATCGGACTCATCGTTAATGGCGGTAATACCTTCAATTCGTTTGTCCCTTACTAGTTCAGCAATCCGTTCGATTAACTTAGCCTTGTTGACCATGTACGGCAATTCAGTGGCAATAATGCGCTGCTTGCCGTTTTTTTGTTCCTCAATGTCAACCTTAGCCCGAACAATGATACTACCACGACCCGTTTCGTAGGCTCTTCTGATTCCAGATTTACCCATGACCACTCCCCCAGTAGGGAAGTCAGGTCCGGGCAGAGCTTCCATCAGATCATTGGTGGTAGCGTCTGGATTTCTCATCAAAATGTGAATTGCACTAATTACTTCGCTTAAATTGTGAGGTGGAATGTTAGTGGCCATTCCAACCGCAATCCCAGAAGCTCCATTTAAAAGGAGGTTCGGAATTCTAGCCGGTAAGACCACTGGTTCACGTTCGGTGCCATCGTAGTTGGGCTGAAAATCAACGGTGTCCTTGTTGATGTCTCGCAACATTTCCATCGCAATCTTGGAGAGTCGTACCTCGGTGTAACGCATGGCAGCGGCACCATCACCGTCGACGGAACCAAAGTTTCCGTGTCCGTCAACTAACATGTAACGATAACTAAATTCCTGAGCCATTCGAACCATGGCCTCATACACGGAACTGTCACCGTGAGGATGAAACTTTCCTAGAACATCCCCAACAATTCGTGCGGATTTCTTGTAAGGCTTATCCGGTGTAACTCCTAGTTCGTGCATATCGTACAGAATTCGACGATGAACCGGTTTTAAACCGTCACGAACGTCAGGAAGCGCACGGGACACAATCACACTCATTGCATAATCCAAGAATGATGATCTCATCTTCTTCGATAATTCAATGTTTTGAACTCGACTTGGTTTATTATTTTCTTCATTTGCCAAGAGATTTTGCCTCCATTCCTTGTTAAATCAGTCAATTAACCTAATTGTTTCACGTGAAACAATTTATACATCCAGGTTTTCAACAAAGGTTGCGTTGTCTTCAATAAACTTCCGTCTTGGAGCCACCTTTTCACCCATTAACATGGTGAAGGCTTCTTGAGCAGCCGAAGCATCATCCGAAGTAACCCTTAGAAGCCGACGATGATCGGGATTCATGGTGGTGTCCCACAACTGCGAGGCATCCATTTCGCCTAAACCTTTGTATCGTTGAATTTGTGGTTTTGGTGAAGCCGGAAGTTGAGCTAACAACTCCTGAAGTTCCTCATCAGAATCAACGTATCGTTGGAATTTGTTTCCCTGACGAACTCGGTACAACGGTGGCTGGGCAATGTAGACGTATCCAGCATCAATCATTGGACGCATGTAGTTATAAATTAAGGTTAGAAGCAAAATCTGAATGTGGGCCCCATCAACATCGGCATCGGTCATGATGATTAACTTGTGGTAGTTAACCTTACTAATGTCGAAGTCACTGCCAAAGCCAGTCCCCATCGCGGTAAACAAAGAACGAATTTCTTCGTTAGCCAGAATTTTTTCCATCGTGGCCTTTTCAACGTTTAAAATTTTGCCACGAATTGGCAGGATGGCCTGCGTCAGTCTAGAACGACCTTGTTTAGCGGAACCCCCGGCCGAGTCACCTTCGACAATGAACAATTCAGAGACTTTCGGATCCTTACTAGTATTATTAGCCAACTTCCCGGGTAAACTGTTGATTTCAAGTCCGCTTCGTTTTCTGGTTACTTCACGAGCCCGTTTTGCTGCGGCTCGCGCTTTAGATGCCACGGAACCCTTTTCAACAATCTGTTCGGCAATCTGAGGATGTTCCATCATGAACTTGGAAAATTCCTGACCGAAAATGTGGTTCGTAGCGGTTCTCGCATCAGAGTTACCAAGTTTGGTCTTGGTCTGACCCTCAAATTGAGGATCGGGATGCTTAACCGAAACGACCGCGGTCATTCCTTCTCGAACATCGTCACCAGAAAGGTTCGGTTCGCTATCCTTAATTAAATTGTTATTTCTCCCGTAGTTATTGATAATTCGGGTCAAAGCCTGCTTGAACCCTTCTTCGTGGGTTCCACCCTCATAGGTATTGATGTTATTAGTAAACGTCAAAAGGGTACTGTGATAATCGTTAGTGTACTGAATTGAAACTTCGACCGTGATGCCATTTTCCTGACCCTCAATGTAGATGGGATCCTTGAAGATTGGAGTGCGACCCCGATCGAGGAATTCAACGTAGTGCCGAATCCCACCTTCGTAGAAGAAATCGTGTTCCACGGGTTTTTCGGGGCGATCGTCTCTAATTGTGATTCTTAACCCCTTGTTTAAAAAGGCCAGTTCTCTGACACGCGTGGTCAAAGTCTTCATGTTAAAGGTCGTGGTCTCGGTAAAGATGTCTGGATCGGGAACAAAGTGAACCTTAGTTCCGTGAGCATCCCTGAGTGCGTCTCCAATGACCTTCATTGGCGTCTTGACGTGACCCCTTTCAAAGTCCATGTAGTACCGCTTGCCACCCTTAGTAACAACAACGTCCAGTTCTTTTGACAAGGCGTTTACCACTGAGGCTCCAACTCCGTGAAGTCCACCGGACACTTTGTATCCGCCACCGCCGAATTTACCACCAGCGTGAAGGATGGTGAAGACGGTCTCTAGTGCCGATTTGCCGGTATCTTTTTGGGTGTCAACGGGAATCCCACGACCATTATCAACGACCGTAATACTGTTATCCTTTTCCACGGTAACGTTGATTTCGTCAGCAAAACCCGCCAACGCTTCGTCAATTCCGTTATCGATAATTTCCCAAACTAAATGATGGAGTCCCTGTTCGTTAGTGGCTCCAATGTACATTCCGGGACGCTTTCTGACCGCTTCTAGTCCCTTTAGGACTTGGATTTGACTAGCGTCGTACTCCCCGGCTCGTTCTCTTTTTGCTTCTTTTTCTTGATCAGTCACTACAATTCCTCCTCAACTACGTTACTCGGATACAATGACTCCCTTTTCAATGTGAAAAGTCTTGGGATTGTTGATTAAATCAGATGCGACCCCACTCATACTTGTGGTGGTTAGAAAGGTTTGAACCCGATCCTGAATGGCAGTCAGCAAGTGGGTCTGCCGACTTTCATCAAGTTCAGACAAAACATCATCAAGTAGTAAAACCGGGTACTCGCCGGTTTCTTCTTTCATTAAATCGATCTCGGCCAACTTCGTGGATAATGCCGCCGTTCGCTGTTGACCCTGTGAGCCAAATGTAGAGACATCCTTGCCGTTAACCATGAAATGTAAATCGTCACGATGCGGCCCAAAGATTGTCGTTCCTTGCCTCACTTCTTTATCTCGATTGGCCTTAAATTTAGCCAGCAGACTCTGATAGATTCGTTCCACCGACGTTAAATCGGCCTTTTTTAGCGCGGTAACGTACTTAAATCGCAACGTTTCCTTTTGTTGTGAAATTTCGTAATGGATGGCCGAAGACCATTTCTGTAATTTGGCAATCAGTTGAATACGCTGAAAAATAATCTCGGCCGCATACGCTGAAAGCTGGTCTGACAATACATCCAGGTAGACCAGATCACTCTGTTTGTGAAGTAATAGTTCACGTAAATAGGCGTTTCGTTGTTTCAAAATTCGACGGTACTGGGTCATGTTGTATAGGTAACGATTACTCATCTGTCCAAACTCCATGTCCATGAAGTGCCTTCTAATCTGAGGCGAACCCTTTACAATTGACAAATCTTCGGGAGCAAACAAAATCACGTTTAGCTGCCCGACGTAAGACGATAGCTTGGGCTGCTCAATGTGATTGACCTTAGCTCGTTTGCCATTTTTACCAAAATCAAGCTCTAGTTCAGTGGTGGTATGGTTCTTTTTAACTCGACCCCACAATTGCGCATGGTGTTCTTCCCAATTAATCAAATCACGATTGGTAGTGGTCCGATGGCTCTTGGTGAGTGCGAGCGCATAAATCGCTTCAAGTAGATTGGTTTTGCCCTGGGCATTTTGTCCAAGTAACACGTTCACTCCATCTGAGAAATGAACGTCAGCATCTTTATAATTACGAAAATTGCGTAATTTCAATTCTTTTAGCTGCATGCTTAACCCTACTTTGTCTTAATAAAAAACATCCCTACGTCTGGAATTGAGACCGTATCACCCTGGTAGAGTTTCTTGCCACGTCGATTCTCAGGCTCATCGTTTAGATACACCATATTTTCCTTTAGGTACCACTTCGCTTTGCCACCTGATTCAACAATGTTCTCTTCTTTTAAGAGTTGCCCTAAAGTTATGTACGGAGTCGTTATGAAAATGTCTTTTTTCATGAATTCACCCACTTTCAATCTATTTCTATTATACGCTAAAATTTGGTAAAAGTACATAAATCGGGCGATTTTATGCGCTTTATGCGCGTGTACGCATTTCTAGACAAAAATGCCTCAAATGATCTAAAAAGCTCATATTCGTAAATAAATGGAAATATGAGCTTTTTTAATATTTTGAGGTCTTTGGTAAATATAATTTGGTTTCATTTTAAAGACATAAAAAAAACGACCTCAAAATGAAGGTCGTTAATAATCATTCTTAATTAAAAGGTTCGAACTGGGGTAATCAATTGGATGAAATCTTCTTTATTTTCGGTTGGAACCAGCGTGAACGGACGAAGAGCTGAAGTAAACGCAATCTCAATGTCAGTTTGCCCAAAAACTCTGAGAGCTTCCTTCATGTAATCGGGGTTAAACGAAATTTCAAGGTCATCGCCCTCTGAAGTCTTTGGCTTTAAATCCTCTTCAACGGTTCCAACGTCAGGAGAATTCCCCGAAATGGTAACAACCTGGTCGGTTGGTTTAATCGTCAACTTAATGACGTTATTTCGCGATTCATGTGACAACAGCGAAGCCCGCTCGATTGCGGCGAGCAAGTCACCGGCCGCAAACTCCATCTTGGTACTTGAGGTCTTTGGAATCAGACGCGAAGTATCCGGATAATTGCCCTCAAGTAAACGTGAGTAGAACCGGGTGTCGCCGAGGGTAAAGAGGACCTGATTCTCTGACAGGTTCATCTGGATGTTTTGATCGATTCCGTCAAGCATGTGTGAGAGTTCTTTTAAACTGTCACCTGGGATGACCACGTCAAACTTACCGTCGTCATCAGCTGGAAGACTAACTCTTCGTTGACTTAAACGGTGACTGTCGGTTGCAACCGCAAGCAACTTATTGTTAGCAAGCGTGAAGTGCACCCCAGTCAAGATTGGCCGACTTTCCTGTTTTGAAACCGCAATGACCGTCTGTCCGATAACCTGTCTGAAAATATCAGCCGCTAAATCAACCGTATTCTCGGAATCAATTTCAGGTAGATGTGGGTAACCGTTCGCATCAAGACCGTTGATCGTAAATTCTGAGTTGCCTGACTTAATTGTGGTCTGAAAGTTGTCACCAACTTCTAATGACATGGTTTTGTCGGGTAACTTTTTAACAATCTCACTAAAAAAACGGGCTGGTAAGACGATGCTACCAGTTGAGTTAATCGTGAGTTCATTATCTGGGTTAGAAGCTTGAATGCTAGTTTGAATTGAAACGTCAGCGTTACTACCAGTTAGTAGAATGTCACTTTCCGATACATCTAATTTTAAACCCGTCAAAATTGGAATGGTCGTTTTTGATGAGATTGCTCTTGATACGGTATTTAGTGCTTTGATGAAAGCATTACGGTTAATTACGAATTTCATTGCCAAATTTCCCCCTCAAAATGTGGTGCATGTTTATTTACTTAATTAAAAAGATAAAAAACAGTAGAAGCAGTAGGCACTGTTAATACTGTGGATAACTCAATGATTAGTTACGGAATAAAAGTTATCAACTGTGGATAACTTTGTGGGTAAATCAACGGTTAATTTCCCGTTTATCCACACCCGTCATTATAACATTTTTAAACCGAGCAACGCTTAGTGCTGGAGTTCCGTCTTGATGTCTGAGATTTGCTTACTCAGATCAGAGTCATTTGCGGCCATTTTACTAATCTTGTCGTAAGCGTGAATGACGGTAGTGTGATCCTTACCACCGAATTCGTCGCCAATTTTTGGAAGCGAATTGTCGGTCATTTCACGTGACAGGTACATGGCAACCTGTCTAGGAACCACGATGGCCTTGACCCGTTTGGTGCCCTTAATTTCCTTTACACTAATGTGATAGTAAGAGGCGACTTTCGAGATAATGTCTGAGACGGTCAGAGCCGAGCGCGCTTTGGCCAACTTCAGCGGCCTTAGGGCGTTTGCCACTAGTTCAGTGTCAATGGGAGCGTTATTGAGTTTGGAAAAAGCCTGCACCCTTGATAACGCCCCCTCCAGTTCTCTGACGTTAGACTCAATTTGACTCGCGATGTAGCCTAATGCGTCCGCTGGAATGTTCATGTTGTCAGCTTTGGCCTTGGCCCTAAGGATAGCGGTTCGTGTCTCTAAATCGGGAGCAGTAATGTCAACGGATAGTCCCCACGCAAACCGGGATACCAACCGGTCTTTTAGTTTTGGCACTTCGTTTGGCAAACGGTCAGACGTTAAGACAATCTGCTTGTGATTAGAATATAACGCTTGAAAGGTGTTAAAAAACTCATCCTGAGTTCCTTCTTTATTACCAAAAAACTGGATGTCATCAACTAAGAGGACGTCGACGTTTCGGTAAACGTTTCTGAAATCATCCATCTTATTGTTTTGGATGGCACCGATAAAGTCGTTGGCGAATTTCTCACTTGTAACGTACATCACCCGCTGACTCGGGTCGTGTTTGATAATGTTGTTGCCAATCGCGTGCATCAAGTGGGTCTTACCTAAACCAACTCCACCATATAAGAAGAGTGGATTGTACAATTTTCCGGGTGATTCACTGACCGCTAGCGCTGCGGCCTGAGCCATCTTGTTACCCTGTCCAATCACGAAGGTTTCAAAGGTGTAATTGGGCTCCAAGTGCGTGTCGGTGTAACTATATGACTTTTCGCTCTCGTCTCCCGGTGTAGGAGCTGGGGTTTGCTTCTTTTTTAATTCTTCTTCTAGAACAAATTTTGGTGAAATGTTCTTGTAAGTAATGGCATAAGCGTACTCAACCAGCTGACTTTTAAGCATTTTCTCCCAGTAGTCACGGTGAAGCGAGGATGGTAATTCGAGTGTTAGGGTATCGCCATCATATGAGATTGGGTTCACGGTGGCGATCCATGTATCATATGTCGTTCCCTCAAATTTCGGATCCGCTTTAAATTTACTTTTAATTTTGTTCCATAATTCGTTTTGATCCATTGAGAGTGACTCCTTGTGTTTAAATTATGAATGTATAATATCATTTTTAAAAAAAGTTTTCCACAGAAAAAACAGGGTGTGGACAAATGTTTCACACCCTGTTTACTGTTTATCCACAGCATTGTTAATAAATATCAAAATCACGCGAATATTTTAGGTAATTAACACGAAAATGTGGACAACTAATTATTAATGTGACGGGGATGTTCAGCATGATTATTCATTTTATCCACAGATTGTGGTTAACGTTGTTAACATGCTGTGTTTTTGTTTAAAAACGTGTTGAATTCGTGTTAATTACGGGATGAGTTATCCACAATAATCCACAAGTAAATTTTATGAAACTTTTTTGAATCGAACGGAGTGTTACCTATGAATTTAAAATCCCTATTTGAAGATTGGTCGATTTGTGATACTATAAGTTAGAAAAGCTATTGAATAAACAATTTAATATAGGCGATTAATTAGTAAGGAGGGTTAGTAATGAAAAGAACTTACCAACCAAAGAAACGTCGTAGAAACCGCGTTCACGGATTTAGAAAACGTATGAGCACTGGCAAAGGTCGCAAAGTGTTAGCACATCGACGTCAAAAAGGTAGAAAAGTATTATCGGCATAGGCCACTGACCATTCAGTGGTCTTTTTCATTATTTTTTGAAAATACTTGGAGATTATTCATGAGAAAATCGTACCGTGTCAAAAAAGAAGCTGACTTTCAAAAGGTTTTCGAAAAACATGATTCGGTTGCTAATCGACAATTTGTCGTGTATCAACTGGAAAAGCCGGGACAAAAACATTTCCGCATCGGGATTTCCGTTGGAAAGAAGATTGGAAATGCCGTGCATCGCAACTGGGTTAAACGTAGAATTCGCCAGTCGATCACCGAATTAAAGCCAGACCTAAAAACGGACGTTGATTTTTTAATCATTGCGAGACCGAGAGCGGATGCGATGTCACAAAAAGACGTTAAGGCAAGTCTAATTCATGTTTTAAAGTTAGCTCATTTACTAGATTCTGATTATAGCGAGGAATAAAATTGAAAAAACTTAAACGAATCGCTACTACACTTGCGATTGCCAGTATTGGTCTGGTGCTCACGGCATGTAGTAACGCCCCAATTACTAGTCATAGTAAAGGAATTTGGGATGGCTTAGTTGTCTTGAATTTCTCAAGAGTGATTATTTGGTTATCAAAGTTCTTTGGCGATAACTATGGAATTGGAATTATCCTCTTCACCATTCTGGTTAGAATTATTCTTCTTCCGTTAATGATGTATCAGACCAAGAGTATGAAGAAGACCCAGGAAATTCAGCCCCAATTGAAGGCCCTGCAAAAGAAGTACTCCAGTAAAGATTCAGAGACCATGGAAAAACTGCAGACTGAGCAGCAGAAGCTCTACAAGGAAGCAGGAATTAATCCATGGGCCGGCTGTTTGCCAATGGTAGTCCAGTTGCCAGTGATCTTCGCCTTGTATCAAGCCATCTGGCGAACTCATATCCTTCGAACTGGTCACTTCTTGTGGTTACAGCTGGGAACTCCAGATCCGTACTACATCCTGCCAGTTTTGGCCGCCGTGTTCACGTTCCTTAGTTCGTGGTTGTCAATGAAGGGGCAACCCGAATCAAACGGAATGACCACGATGATGACGATTGGGATGCCAATCATTATCTTCTTCACCGCGTTAAACGTGCCATCAGCTTTGTCACTATACTGGGTGGTAACCAATGCGTTCCAAGTAGTTCAAACGTTATTGATTCAGAACCCTTGGAAGATTAATCGTGAACGTGAAGAAAAAGAACGTGAAAAGCGTCAACACGATCGCGCCGTTAAAAAGGCCATTCGAAAGGCCAAGCAGAGTAAACATCACAAATAGATTACTAAACAAAAAGCAGACGTTGGTCTGCTTTTTTTATTTTTGTGACAAATGTAATATTACATCTCTAAAATCCTATTCCAACAGCTATTTAATTTGTGCTAAGATTAATAGCGTTAGACGTTTACAAAAATAGGAGAACAATAATGACGAAATACACCGGAGCCACCATCGAAGAAGCCGTTAAAAATGGCTTAAAATCACTTGATACTAATCGAAATAATGTTGAAATTAAAGTTATTAAAACCGCAAGTAAGGGATTTTTCGGACTTTTTAAACATCCCGCAGAAGTTGAAATAGAAATGAAATCATCTGCTCCAGACCCAAAACCAGCAGGTGGCAAGTTAAAAATTAAAAGAGAAGCGAGCACGGCGGTTGCTAATCCAGTTCAAACAGAGGATCGCCACGCTAGAAACGTTGAAGCTATTAGTGGACTAATTAAATATTTACAAGCAATTACTGATCAGATGGGGATTGAGGCCGAGCTAAGTTATGAGATGCCAAACAATCGGCACGTGATCATTAACTTTGATACGCCCAAAGAGGGGCTTTTGATTGGCAAACACGGTCGGACCATCAATGCCTTACAGGAGTTAAGTGGGATTTATCTAAATAACATGGGGATTAGCTACCTTGAAGTTGAGCTGGATACGGCTAATTATCGCAGTCGGAGACTTCAGATCCTTACCAGTCTAGCTGAGCGAACCGCAAGAGAGGTTTCCGCCACCGGAAAGCCGGTCTATTTGGACCCGATGCCATCTTTTGAGCGCAAACAGATTCACGTGACGCTGGAAGATAACCCCTACGTGATGACATATTCGGCAGGACGGGAACCCCATCGTTCAATCGTAGTAGCTCCACGGTAAAATGATTGACAAAATAAAACTTTCGTCCTATTATGTGTAGGATTGTAAATTCGAATAGGTAAAGTAGTGAAAGTACTTTATCCACGCAACGGGCGTGGTTTAAGTACTTTTTTTATGCGATTAAAAATGAGAAAGGAGTTTTCAAATGGCACTGACAACGACTGATTACGATACCATTGCGGCAATTTCGACCCCACCTGGTGAAGGTGGCATTTCGATTGTCCGGGTTAGTGGATCGGATGCAATGAAAGTGGCTGAAAAGATTTATCGGGGCAAGAACCTCGAAAAGGTGCCGTCAAACACGATTAACTATGGTCACATTGTTGATCCAGCAGACCACAACAGTGAAGTTGATGAAGTGATGGTATCGGTCATGAGAGCGCCTAAGACGTATACCAAGGAAGATATTATTGAGATTAACTGTCACGGTGGGATTGTGGCAACCAACAAGATTTTGCAGTTGGTTTTAAGTAACGGTGCCAGAATGGCAGAACCCGGTGAATTCACTAAGCGGGCCTTTTTAAACGGACGTCTGGACCTTTCACAATCGGAAGCCGTCATGGATCTGATTGAAGCGAAGACTGACGAATCGATGAAAGCGGCTTTAAATCAGCTCGATGGGAACCTGTCTCATTTAATTAAGCACCTGCGTCAAGACATCTTAGACGTGCTGGCTCAGGTCGAAGTCAACATTGACTACCCGGAGTACGATGACGTGGAGACGATGACGTCGAAGCTTTTAATGGATAAGTCCAAGGAACTAAAGGCGCAGATTGACCAATTGCTAAAGACGGCTAAACAAGGAAAAGTCTTACGAGACGGTTTAAACACCGCTATCATTGGACGTCCCAACGTGGGTAAGTCGAGTTTATTGAACCGTCTCTTACACGAAGAAAAGGCGATTGTAACCGACGTGCCGGGGACTACGCGGGATGTTTTAGACGAATACGTGAACGTTTCTGGCGTTCCCTTGCACCTAGTTGATACCGCTGGGATTCGTGATACTAACGATAAAGTTGAAAAAATTGGAGTCGATCGTTCTAGAAAAGCCATCAAGCAGGCTGATTTGGTACTACTAGTGTTAAACGCTAGTGAACCGTTGACTGACGAAGATCGGGAACTTTTGGATCTGACGCAGCACAGCAAGCGGATTATCCTATTGAATAAAACGGATTTACCAGAAAAAATTGATGTTGATGAGTTAAAGAACCGCTATCATGCTGATAACGTGATTAAGACCCAAGCCGTAAAGGATAACGGAACCAAATCCTTAGAGGATACGATTTCGAAGATGTTCTTTACTGGTGGCATTAAGAGTTCTCAAAACGACGTCATGGTTACTAATGCCAGGCATATTAGTCTCTTACAACAGGCCAGTAATTCCCTTCAGTCCGTTGAAAATGGGTTAAATAACGGGATGCCCGTTGATTTAGTTCAGATTGACATGACGAACGCTTGGGATTTACTTGGTGAAATTACCGGTGATAGTTACGATGGCGAATTACTGGATCAATTATTTAGTCAGTTCTGTTTGGGTAAATAAGACTTTGACTCAATGGAGGTTTTTAAATGAATAAAATGATACAGCAAGAAGTGAAGCAGACCTACAATGGTGGCGATTACGACGTCATCGTCGTTGGAGCCGGCCACGCTGGCTGTGAAGCCGCACTAGCCGCTGCCCGCATGGGTCAAAAAACACTGCTTGTGACAATTAATCTTGATATGGTAGCGTTTATGCCATGTAATCCGTCGGTTGGTGGCCCCGCTAAGGGAACGGTCGTAAGAGAAATCGACGCCCTTGGTGGTGAGATGGGGAAAAACATCGACAAGACCTACATTCAGATGCGGATGTTAAACACCGGAAAGGGTCCCGCCGTCAGAGCTTTACGGGCGCAAGCTGATAAGCACGCCTACCATCATGAAATGAAGAACACCCTGGAAAAAGAACCCAACTTGACGCTTCGTCAGGGAATCGTAGAACGTCTGATCGTGAAAGACGATCAGGTTGAGGGTGTGGTTACCAATACGGGTGCCAAATATTACTCCAAAGCCGTGGTCATCTGTGCTGGTACGGCCGCTCGTGGTAAGATCATTATTGGTGAACTGATGTATTCCTCGGGCCCAAACAACTCAATTCCAGCCATTCATCTTTCAGAAAACCTGGAAGATTTGGGCTTTGAACTAAAACGATTTAAGACGGGAACTCCACCGCGTGTCAACGGTGATACCATTCACTACGATGAAGCGGAGGAGCAACCGGGCGACGAAACGCCCCATCATTTCAGTTACACCACTCCGTATGCCGATTATTTACCGGTTTCAAAGCAGATTTCGTGCTGGTTGACGTACACTAATGAAGAAACCCATCAGATTATCAAGGATAACTTGGATCGCGCCCCAATGTTTACTGGGGTCATCGAGGGGGTCGGTCCCCGTTACTGTCCATCAATTGAGGATAAGGTCGTTCGGTTTGCGGACAAAAAGCGCCATCAGGTCTTCTTGGAACCGGAAGGACGCCACAACGAAGAGTGGTACGTCGATGGGATGTCGACCTCCCTTCCAGAAGAGGTTCAACAACAGATGTTACATTCTGTGAAGGGCCTTGAAGACGCGAAGATGATGCGTCCCGGTTATGCGATTGAGTATGACATTATCTCTCCATATCAGTTGAAGCCGACGCTTGAAACCAAGAAAGTTAGTGGATTATTTAGCGCGGGTCAAACCAACGGAACCTCGGGATACGAAGAGGCCGCGGGACAAGGCTTGATCGCTGGAATTAACGCTGCCCTTAAGATTCAAGGGAAAGACCCGTTGATTTTGCAGCGAGACCAAGGATACATTGGCGTTCTAATCGATGACCTGGTTACAAAGGGAACCAACGAACCGTACCGACTCCTAACGAGTCGGGCTGAATATCGACTCCTGCTTAGAAACGACAATGCTGATATGCGGCTGACACCAATTGGTCACCAGTTGGGTCTGATTTCAGATGAACGTTATGACAAGTTTGTTGAAAAACGCAATGCCGTTGAGGATGAAATCAAGCGTTTGAACACCGTACGGATTAAACCAGGTGAAAAGGTCAACCAGTTCGTTGAAGCTCAGGGTGATAAACCGTTAAAAGACGGCATCATCGCAGCCCAGTTCTTGCGTCGGCCATACGTAAATTACGAAAAGTTACTTGATTTTATTCCGAGACCCGACGAAAAATTGGATCCAGAAGTGGTGGAACAGGTCGAAATTAGAACGAAGTACGCTGGCTACATCAAAAAAGAAGAGGATAAGGTCACCCGCATGAAGAAAATGGAATCCAAAAAGATTCCTGATCACATTGATTACTCCGTAATTGATGGGATCGCAACTGAGGGTCGCCAAAAATTGGAGAAAATCCAACCGGAGACGATCGCACAGGCCGCTCGAATCAGTGGGGTCAATCCTTCTGACATTGCCATTCTCTCCGTGTACATTCAGCAGGGAAAAATTGCGAAGAAAAAATAAGATCAAGCTGGACTACGTGAATAGTCCGGCTTTTTGTTATTTCTAAGTTAAGTTTTTAACAATTTTTGTATTAAACTATTGCAATCAATATGTAAGCGCTTTATACTGTTAACAATAAACGATACAAAAAAATGGCAAAGGGGATCATTTTTATGCGATATGGAAGTATTGAAGCAGGTGGAACAAAGTTCGTTTGTGCGGTTGGTGATGACGATTTCAATATTGTGGATAGTGTCCACATTCCAACTACGACACCAGAAGAGACGTTAGCAAAGGTCGTTGAGTACTTTAAGAAGTTTGATCACATTGATGCATTTGGGATTGCATCATTTGGACCAATCGACGTTCGAAAAGACTCTGACAAATACGGTTGGATTATTAAAACCCCTAAAAAGGGTTGGAGTAACGTCAACTTTGTTGGAACCATGAAACGTGAATTTGGGGTTCCAATTTACTGGACGACCGACGTTAACGGTTCAGCTTACGGTGAATACATCAAACGTAAACAGGCTAATAAAAATATTGAAGCCGTTAGTTACATCACTGATGGAACTGGGATTGGTGCTGGAACCGTCATCAAAGATGAATTCTTAGGGGTTCGTGGAACTCCTGAATTTGGTCACATTCGAGTTAAGAGACACCAAGATGACATGAACTTTCCTGGAATTTGTCCTTATCATGGTGACTGTCTTGAAGGGGTTGCTTCTGGTCCGACTTTTGAAGCTCGAAACAACATTAAAGGTCAAGATACCCCGCCAGATGATCCAGTTTGGAACATCATTGCGTACTACATTGCCCAAGGGGTTATCAGTTTAACGGTTAACTTCCGTCCCGACCAAATTGTGCTTGGTGGGGGAGTATGTACTCCTCAATTTGTGCAAAAGGTTAGAGACCAATTCAATCTGTTGTTTGATAACTATCTTGACGTTGGTCCCCTTGACGAATACATTAGTCGTCCGGTCGTACCACACAACGGTTCCGCTACCTTTGGTGATTTCGTATTAGCTAAAAAAGCTTTAGATGAATCAAAGAAATAATTAATTAAATTGTTTGAAGGGATGCCTGCGGGTGTCTCTTTTTTTGTGTAAATTGACATTTATGGTACCTTAAAAATAAGGAGGATTAATCATGATGTTTATTAGTAGGTCACAAATTAGTTTTAGAGTAGATGCTGAAACAAAAAAACAATTTGATGCTCCAATTGAACGTTTAACTAAAGCAATTAAAAGTAATGATTATAAGAAGTTTGATAATCCTGGTGAAGGGTTGAAGTGGCTAAATGAGTGAAAATTCATATGTTTATAAACTTGCTATTGAAAACAAGTTTAAAAAACATCATTTTAGCTAAATCTATATACAACTATTTCCCGCAATGATATGATATACATAATGAAAGCGGTTGCAAATAGGGAGGCAGTAAAATGAGTAAAAAAGTTGTTGTGATTGGGTCTACCAACGTTGATAAGGTTCTAAACGTTGACAAATATGCGTTACCTGGTGAAACCTTGGCGGTGAAGAATCACCAAGAATCTCATGGTGGCGGAAAGGGTGCCAATCAGGCAATTGCTGCGGCAAGATCTGGTGCCGATACGACTTTTATCACTAAACTAGGTGATGATGAAGATGCCAAATTCATGATGGAAGGATTTAAAAAGGACGGGATGAACCTTGATTCCGTGATTACTACGGATGAGCAACAGACTGGACAGGCTTACATTACCGTTGATAGTACGGGTCAGAATTCCATCTATGTTTATGGGGGCGCCAACATGGCCATGACACCGGAGGACGTTGACCAACACGAAGACGCCATTAAGAATGCGGACCGTGCGATTGCGCAACTAGAAATTCCAGTACCAACGATTATCGAAGCATTTAAGATTGCGAAGAAAAATGAGGTTCAGACCATTTTGAACCCAGCACCAGCCAAGAAGTTACCAGAAGAATTACTTCAATTGACTGACATTATTACCCCTAACGAGACCGAAGCAGAGGCCCTCACTGGGATTAAGGTGATTGACGACGATTCCATGATGAAGAACGCGGAGTACTTCTTTAAACTAGGCATTAGAATGGTGATCATCACCGTTGGGGACAAGGGTTCATTCTATGCTACTCCAGCCAGTCATGCTTTCATTCCAGCGTTTAAAGTCAAAGCTGTTGACACGACTGCCGCTGGTGATACTTTCATCGGAGCCTTGGCATCACGTTTGGATTTAAACAGTGCTAACATCAAGGATGCGATGTTGTACGCTAACCATGCCTCATCACTGACGGTTCAAGTGGCTGGAGCGCAGAACTCCATTCCTTATGAAAAAGACGTCTTGGATGTCATCAGCAAGACTTCCAAGACCAAAGAAGTGATCGAAAAAGAGAAGAAACAAGCTGCTGAATACGCCGCTGCTCGAGTTCCAAATCATATTGTGTTAGGACTTGGATCTGGTAGTACTGCTGCCTACTTCGTCAAAGCCATTAACGAACGAATCAAAAAAGAGGGCTTAGACGTTCAATGCGTCGCCACTTCAGTTGGCACCGAGAAATTAGCCGAAAGTCTTGGAATGCCAATGCTTGACGTTAACACCATTGATCGGGTGGACTTAACGGTTGATGGCGCCGACGCCGTTGACGACAAGCTCAACGGAATCAAGGGTGGCGGAGCTGCATTACTCTTTGAGAAGTTGGTCGCAACCATGTCAGACAAGAACGTTTGGATCGTTGATTCGACCAAGTATCACAAGACCTTAGCTGGCCAAAAGTTGCCGGTTGAAGTCATTCCGTTCGGTGGAATGGGTGTCTTCCGATACTTAAACGAAGCTGGATACAAGCCAGAGTTCCGCTTCAGAGATGACGGTGATATTCTTCAAACTGACTCAGGAAACTACCTAATCGACATTACAATTCCAGAAGATGCTGACTTACAAAAGTTAGCTCACAACTTGAAGAACTACACCGGAGTTGTTGAACACGGTCTGTTCTTAAATATTTGTGATCAGTTAATTATCGGTGGCGATAAGGTCAAGGTAATTGATCGTCCGAAAGAAGAAGCTAAGAAATAGTTGATAAGTAAATTTCCGGATTGGCGATAAAGCTGGTTCGGTTTTTTATTTTGAGTTTAAAGGTATAATGATTAGAAAATGGGTTGAGGTGATGTTTAATGACAATTAACGTTATTTTGAGTAGTTCCAGAAAGGCCAGTCTGGGACGTCGGATCTTTAAGTACTTACGTAATCGACAGGGTGATTTTGAGCGGGTTAATGATGCTGATTTCAATTTTATTAGTTTGGCGGACTACGATTTGCCGTTTTTTTATGAAGATATTGCGCCAATGGACAACCAAAACCGGATTTTAAAACCTAATGAACAAAAATGGGTGGATGACATGAAGAAAGCGGATGGTTATCTCTTTTTGGTTCCTGAATATAATCATTCGTTTCCGGCTGTTTTAAAGAATGCGCTCGACTTTTTGGCGTTTGAAGCCAAGGGCAAACCGGCCAAGATTATTACCTATTCTAATAATTCACGAGGTGGTCAATCTTCTTATCCGGCTTTGTTACCAACGCTTGGACAACTGGGCCTATTTACCCTGCCAAAGCCAACTTTAATTCGAAAGGTCGATAAAAATTTTGCTGACGATGGGAGTTTTCTAAAAGATGCTCCCGGGGAAGCCGTCGACATAAGAAAATTAAATCGAGCTTTTTCCGAAATCGTGTTTTACAGTCAGTTATTTAGGGACCATCCCTTTAAATATGATGCCAGTATTTATGATGAATAAACAAAATTAAGATAGTTTCACATGAAACAATTTGCCAAGGCACCTGTCGCTAGTGACTTGAAGTGACATGGTACATTTATTAATATAAAAATAAATTGAAATGAGGAAAATAAAATATGAAAGCAGTTGCAGTATTTTGTGGTGCGGCTCCTGGCAATGATCCAGCATACCAAAAGGCCACCAAAAAATTAGCGAAATGGTTAGTTAACCATGATTTAGCGTTGGTTTATGGTGGTGGTGGTGTTGGTCTCATGGGATTGCTTGCCAAGACAGTTTTAAAACTTGGTGGAGTAGTTCACGGCATTATGCCAAAAGAACTGGTTGACCGCGGTGCCAGTATGAACGGGCTGACTAGTTTAGAGGTAGTTCCCAACATGGATATTCGCAAACAGAAAATGTTGACTCAATCGGATGGTTGTATTGCACTCCCCGGTGGTCCTGGGACTCTAGAAGAGATATCTGAAGCGTTTTCATGGGCTCGAATCGGCGACAATGATGATCCATGCGTGTTGTATAACGTCCAGGGATACTACGACCCACTTAAACAAATGTTTGATGAAATGACCGAAAAGGAATTTTTGACGGTGGAAGATCGCAAAAAGTTACTTTTTTCGGATTCGTTGTCTGAAATCTATGAATTTATGACCACATACACAGCACCAAAGATTAGAACCTACACAAAATAAGATACGAAAAACATCCTCACTTTTTTGGAAGTGGGGATGTTTTTTGAGTTTTATTCAATTATTAATAATAAATAATGTGTATATCATGTTTTCATTGTTTACATGATGCCTTAATATTGATCTAAGGGGGATGGAATTATGGTAAGGAAAAGAAAAGCTAGAAGCAATGTACGCGATGATAAAGATACTTTAGCAAATATTCAAGCTAGAAATGATGCTCTTAACGGCAAAACTAATAAAATTGGAAATATTGATGATTTTGATAAGTGGGCAGACAACTTGTGATAAATATTGAAACCACTTATTTATTTGTTACATCCAACGGCTTATTCAACTTATCCGCTAAATTTACCACCACGATAATGATGAATAGTACCAGTGCGAACCAGAAGACGTTGTGAAAGGCGACGAGGAGAATCTGATTGATATCATTAATGATGTTAGCTGGAAGAAGAATTCCAGCAGAATTTTTCGATGAAATTACATCGTTTAGAAGTTTGCTGTTGATGGCAGGATAACGGTTGTGACCTAGATTGATTGATAGATTAAAGATAAATCCGAATACACCAGTCATAACGGTTTGTCCAAGTGTCCTCCCCAAAGTAATCATTGAGGAAGCAACGCCGACGTTGTCTTTGGGCACGATTGCTTGCGCAACCACCGTGTTCATCGTGATTACGATTCCTAGTCCAGCACCAGTGACACCTGAAATGATGTAGAACCAAATCATTGGTAGGGAGACGGAACTGAATGCCAGAATGAGGTAAAATGCAAATTGAATAATCACAATCGGAATGGTAACAAACTTTGGAGCGAAACGCTTAATCAGCGCACCAACAAAGAATGAAGTGATTAACCAGGCAATGGGACTTGGTGTAATTGCCAAGCCTGCGATTGTTGCTGAGACCCGGTAGATGGACTGTAACCACATTGGGAAATAAATTTGAAAGCCAAATTGAATCCCGCTCAGTAGTAAAGCCGTTAAGATTTGGGCGGAAAAAGTCGATGATTTAAATAGTTTCAGCGGAATAACAGGGTCGCTGGCTTTTCTTTCGGCATGAATAAACAGGATAAATGATGTAGTAATAATGACCAATCCAATAATAATTACGACAAAGTTGATTTTTTGTTCACCCAAAAATTGAAGGGTAACTAACAGTGATACTAGAAACAAGGCCAAGTAAGTGCTACCAAGATAGTCCATTTTGAGGGATGTTTTCTTGGTAATAGGATCTGCGTATCCAAAGTAGATTAGAATGAATACAATGATGCCCAGTGGAACGTTGATGAAGAAAATCCAATGCCAGCTGAGTTGGTCAACGATAAAACCACCAATGATGGGACCAATTAAGGCCGAAATTCCCCACGCCGTATTATTCCATGCCATCATGTTAGAACGTTCTTCTAGTGGAAACGTGTCGGCAATTAAGGTAAACGTGATTGGCATAATTGCACCAGCACCCAGTCCTTGAAGGGCTCTCGCCGCAATCAACAAGCCGATATTCGTTGAGAGTCCACAAGCCATCGATCCAATCGTGAACACTGCTAATCCGAAGAGAAAAATGGGCTTCCTGCCAATTCGATCACTCAATTTACCGTAAATGGGTGTGCTTAGTGTTGTAGTTAATAGATATGTAGCGAACACCCAACTCTGAAAAGCCAGTCCGTGCAAACTACTCAGTATTGAGGGCAAAGCCGTAGTGACAATGGTGGTCTCAACCGACGTCATGAACGTGGCGATTAACACTGAAATGATGATGAGGACTTTTTTCTTGGTCCATTTCTTCTTTTTCTTCAAGGTAATTCCTCCTAATTAGTAAAATGTATTTCGATAAGTATCGAAATTATAATTAGAATAGTCCCATCTAGAATTGGATGCAAGTATCTTGAAAGCAAAATAAAAACAGGAGTCTAATTATGGCTTCTGTTCAATAACATTATTTAAGTGAATTTTGTTAATTAAGTCTTGATTAACGGATAGGTATTTGGTTTGCCCAGCTTTTCTCATATTGGTTAATCCCGCGTGTCTGAGAATTTTGAAATGATAAGAGACGGTTGATAAGGATAGATTGAGATGGGAACTAACTTCGCCACATGTCATTTCATTTTTATTTTCCATGAGAATTCTGAGAATTTTAATCCGATTTGGTTCAGAAAGAGCTTTGAAAATGCTGGCTAATTGTTGTTCGTTAGGATTATCCAAGAAACTTTCTCCTTTCACTTCATTTTAAAAATTAACTATTCCATTATTTAGAATAATTGGGTATGATTATATACAGAGTGATAATTGATTTGATCACCAATTGGAGCTTTAGTAGGTTTACTGTGTTGAGCCTCATCTCCACCTTAATAATTAATGAAGAGGTGAGTCGCTTGAATACAGAAGAAAGTGGGTTATTGGGATTGTTCCACTAGCAATAGTGGTTCTTGTTATCTCGCGTGCAGCAATTAACTTTGCTAAAGCATACGCGATAATAAAAAAAGCTAACCGCAAAGATTAGCTTTTTACCCAAATAACACACTAAACCTATGCAGAAGAGATGATAATGGCATCTCTTCTTTTTTATTTAGTATACACTTATTTTATTTCCGTTGATGACGAATGTCAATTATTATTTGGTATGAAATGATTATTAAAATAGTTTCACGTGAAACAAAAATAATTTTTATCTAACAAAATTTTCTTAAGGACAACTCGTACTTATTAGTGTTGTCCTTTTTGATTACTCTAATTACATTGATTATCAATATTCGTTAATTAATTAATAAATGGGAAATTAAAGGATAAATAGAACATATATTTAAATAAAATACGAACAATTAAAAGATATTTATTGAAAATTGTATGTATCATGATATGATTAATTTGTCTGGTACAACAATTTTTTTGGGAGGGACTCGTAATGAAACTCAAGCAAGCTTTGAAATGGATCACAGCAGGTGCTGCCATTACATTTTTGTCGGTTGGATTAGTTGGATGTGGGAAACAGTCTAGTAACTACAAACCAAAGAAATTGACGGTTGGTTTTACGCCGTCAGTGAACGCTGGGCAGGCCAATGCAGAAGCCAAGCCACTCGCCAAACAGTTAGAAAAACAGCTTCATATCCCGGTTACGGTCAAGGTTTCAACTGACGGGAATTCACTTATTCAGGCCATGGGTTCAAAGACATTAGATGTTTCTGAAATGAATCCTGGGGACTTTGTCTTAGCGCAAAAGAATTACAAGGTGGTTCCCCTCGTTCAAGCGACGCGCCAAGCACGCGATCCGAAGACTTTGCAACTCACTAATAAGTCATCAGATCACTTTTATTCCACAATTGTTGTCAGAAAAGATAGTGGTATCAACAACATCAACGATTTAAAGGGCAAAAAGATTGCCACTGGTACCACGAATTCAACGGCGGGTTATATTTACCCGGTCGTTGAGCTTATGAAGCACGGAATTAATATTAACAAGGATGGCATCAAGACCGACGTTATTAATGGTTACGATCAGGCCGTGCTGTCCGTTTTAAACAAAAATAACGATGCCGCCTTTACTTTCCAAGGAGCTCAAACCTTAGTCTCAAATGATAATCCGAACGTTATGAGGGATACCAAGGTCATTTACACGACTAAGGCCATTCCAAATGACGTGGTTGCTTGTCGAAGTGATATGTCGAAATCATGGCAGAAGAAGATTGCCAAAGCCTACGAGAACATGGCAAAGACCAAAGAGGGTCACGACGTTATCTTCAAGATTTATCAAGAAGAGGGATACGTTCCGTACAAGAAGTCAGAATTTAAGCAACTTCATTCGTACATGGACCAAGCTAACAAGATTAGTAAAACCAAAGAATAGGCGAGAGGGATTAAATTGAGCGATTCGGATATTTTACAAGTTAATCATGTTACCAAAACTTATCCTAGTGGTATTAAAGGATTAGATGATATTAGTTTTAACGTCAAACACGGTGAATTCATCGCTGTCGTTGGACTTTCGGGTGCTGGGAAAAGCACCCTGTTTCGTTCCATTAATCGGATGCAAGATATCAGTAACGGCAAGATTATCATCAACGGGACTGATATTTCTAAATTGAAGGGGAAAGCGCTCCGTCACTTTCGCCGAAAAATTGGAATGATTTTTCAAAGTTTCAACTTAGTGAACCGGCTTACGGTTCAAAAAAACGTCTTAAGTGGGAGGGTTGGCTACTATCCAATCTGGAAAACACTCCTCGGTTTGTACACTAAAGAAGACAAGGAAAAGGCGGTTCGATCACTTGAGCACGTTAACATGCTCAAAAAATTATACGATCGGGCGGATTCACTTTCTGGAGGACAGATGCAGCGGGTCGCCATCGCACGAACAATGATGCAGGAGCCTGATTTGGTTCTGGCTGACGAACCGGTTGCCTCGCTTGACCCCAAGACAAGTCACGGGGTCATGCAGGATTTGAAGAATTTAAACGCCAAAGATCATGATACCGTTCTGGTTAACCTCCATTCGGTTGAACTGGCACTTGAATTTGCGGATCGAATTATTGGAATTCGGGACGGAAAATTGGTGTTCGACAAGCCAGCGGCTGACTCGACTCCAGAAGATTTGAAGGCGATTTACGAGGGAGGCAATAGCTAATGCACACTAGCGAAATGCCGAAAATGTCCTTTTTTAAGAAGTATCACGTTAAGGGCATCATCGTAATTGCCATTCTGATAATTCTGTTCGTTTACTCCATGAAAATTTGTGGGGTTGATCCCAGCTTGTTTATCTCGAACATCGCCCAGTTTGGGGTTCTGATTGGTCAAATGAGTAACCCGGACTGGTCGTACTTTAGTTTTATCTGGGACCCACTGGTTCAGACCGTTCAGATGGCAATCCTTGGAACCACGATTGGGACCGTTTTTGCGATTCCCGCCGCTTTTCTGGCCGCTCGGAATCTTGACCACAGTAAGGTTATTCACGGCACGTCTCGGTTCGTACTGGACATCGTCAGAACGTTACCATCACTGCTACTGGCAGCTATCTTAGTTGCCATCTTTGGGATTGGTCCAACGACTGGAACGATTACCCTTGCCATCTTCTCGTTTGGGATGATTTCCAAACTGTTCTATGAAGTATTAGAGACAGTCGATATGGGGCCAGCTGAAGCCATGAAAGCTTCCGGTGCCAGCATCCTCCAAATTATTCGCTTAGCGATTATTCCCCAGATTGCGGGTCAGTTTTGTAGTTTCTTCCTGTATACCCTAGAAGTTAACGTTCGTTCATCAACCGTTTTAGGATACGTTGGTGCTGGAGGACTTGGGTTGTATCTTCAACAAACCATCGATGAATTTAACTACTCCGAGACGGCGGTTGTAATTCTTGCAACCTTCGTAACGGTTCTGGTGATTGACATCCTTAGTAATTACTTGAGGAGGAAACTACAGTGACCCTTCCAAAAATTAACGAAAAACAAAAACGATGGGACCGCTACAGCTGGATCGTTTGGGCAATCATCATCATTTTGATTTATGGCTGGTGTTTCTCTGACATGAAATTTAGTCAGATTCAGGAATCGGCTGGCACGGTTTCCAAGTTCATCTTCATGGGACTGATTCATCCCGATTGGTCCTATATTTACAATGGTAGTGGAGAAGACCTGATTTCCCAGCTGATTATGACGCTTGCCATTGCATTTTTGGGAACCATCATTGCCGCTGTCATCAGTGTCCCGTTTGCCTTCTTTGCCGCTCATAGTAAGAGCAGCAAGTACAACATAACGTCTAAGGTGGGTACTTTCCTGTTGACCGCCATTCGAGCTTTTCCAGAAATTGTGTTAGCAATTATGTTCATTAAAGCGGTGGGACCCGGTAGTTTTGCGGGAGTCATGGCGCTTGGAATTCACTCAATTGGGATGCTTGGGAAACTCTTCTCAGAATCTATTGAGGAAATGAATCACAGTTCTGAGTACTCCATCGTGGCCGCTGGCGGTAGTAAACCGCAGGTCTTTGCACTATCGACGTGGCCAACCATCCTGCCTGCTTTGATTTCGTACACTTTGTACAGCTTTGAAATTTCAGTTCGAGCTGCTTCAATCCTTGGTTTGGTTGGTGCTGGTGGAATCGGAGCTCCGATGATTATGGCATTGAACACGCGCAATTGGCCCAGAGTGGGAATTATCCTGTTTGGGATTGTTATCATGGTTATGGTGATTGATTGGTGTTCTGGCTACATTAGAAAAAAATTAATTTAATTAATAGTGTAAAATACCAGCTAATTCCAAACTAAAGTTGGGTTAAGTATAAATTAGCATCGATTGATATTAAGATAATAAAAAATTGCCTCGTATAACTTACTAAAGTGAAAAAGTTATACGAGGTAATTTTTTATTTTGCAATTAATTTAAGTCGATGGTTGTTGATAGGAATTATCTGAATTATGATTTGAAACTTATTGTGAATTGTTTGACAAACATATTTAAATGAACTATAACATGAGCAATTTAAAATCTTAATTAAATATGTGGAACCGTTGATATCTTTTTACGAGAGGTGGAATTTCTATGATTAGACTAATGAATTTATCAGATGCACAAGATATCAAAGATATTAATAAAGAAAGTTTAACGTATGATTTCCCCGTAAAGGACACTCTAAATCAATTAAAAACCATCATAAATTTACCTAATAACCAAATTTTTGTTTATGAAACTAATGAGAACCAAGTCGTAGGATATATCCATATGGCTGAATATGAGAATACGTATCACAAAAGTTTGAAAAACATTATGACATTAGCAGTTAAGCCTAAGTATCAAAACCGAGGGATTGCGACTCAACTATTAAATGCAGCAGAGAAATGGGCCAAAGAAAATGGGAGTTCAGGCATTCGCTTAGTTACAGGATTTGAAAGGAAAAAAGCTCGTATTTTTTATGAGAAACATGGTTATAAAAAACGTAAAGATCAAACAAATTATATAAAATGGTGGTCTTAGTTGTTAGAAAGTGACATGGAGTGTCTAGTTTCTATGTCACTTTAAAGTTAGTTGGTATTTTTTTCGTTTATAGTATAATTTACCTAAGGATTGAATTTAATTGAGAGAAGAGTGTCTACATGCGATTTCTTAAGTCATTAGGTAAGTTTATCTTGGCACCATTGCTTTCGGCTTTGATTGTTTTCGGTAGTTTTCCTGAATTGTTTGCGGTTTTAAACATTAAGACCAGCCTCACCCTTAGTCCCGCCATGTTTTGGATTATTTTAATCTACGGAATGGTGGTGTTCGCCGTGGTTTACGCTTTGTTTTATAACGTTCTGTTTAAAAAGGGTAAGCCAAGTTCAACTAAGTACAGTAAGTACGTCTCGGTCGGGATGCTTATCGTCAACCTGATTTATGTGGTTTCCGCGTTGCTGCTTGGTTTAATCATGATCGGAATGAAAATGCCACAGTTTATCGATCCAATTGTAAGCAGCATCACGATTATTGGCCTTCCGATTTTACTAATTCTCAACTTGATTGTTTTCTTGTGTTATCCAACCAAGAAAACTTACGTAATTAATGGAATTTTCTTTGCGTTTGCCACCATCGTTTATGTGATGTTGTGGTGGAACTAAATTAATAGAATTCAAATACCATCTAGTTTAACTAGATGGTATTTTTATATATTTATTTATTATTTTTCTGCTTTTTCTTAAAATTAAAAATTGGAATTATGAGTAAGCAAATAAATGGAATTAGAATCATGTCTTTATAGACTTTAAGGAAAGCGTATCTAAATTCTGATTTAATTTCGTTCTTTAATGATTTTAAGAACGATCCCAGTTGGTCGTTAATGTCATTTTCTTTTGTTTCGACTTGTTTATTGACTACTTGGTTTACACGATCTGACACAGTTTGTTTTATGTTTATTGGTAAAGAAACTGGACTGATACGCATCTTAGAGCTTATTTGCATCAAAGCGTTGTTGTAAGACTGAGTTTTAATGGCATTAATTTTTGACTTAGGAATTTTAAATTGAGGATTTGAGACTGAACCATTAGTGTTATTAGTATTGGTATTATTAGGATCCAGTCTCTTGTTAACTTTAGATCTAACTCCGTTTTTAATTGGCTGAGGAATTGTTAATCTTTCTATGTTAATGTTGCTATAATTAATTACTTGTTTCTTGGCCGTGCTAATGTTGTTTGAAAGTAAGGAAGCAAATACGGCAACTGAAATTACCATCCCAACTTGTCTCAAAACGTTTCCGACACTTTGAGAGTCGGTTAAAAGCGTTCCATGAAAATCAGCAGCAATTAAAATATTTGCGGCAGAAGCTACCATCCCATACCCAATTCCTAGAACAATTCCTGCGTAGATAATTGGAAAGGAGTTTTGACTAAGGTCTAACTTTGATAGTAAATAATATGCGATTCCAATTAATATAAAACCTACGGAAATGATGAATTTATTATTAACTTTTTTAATTGCGAGAGAGGTGATAATGACTGAAAACATAACCGCAATTGAGTAGGGTGTAATTAGAAAAGCTGCTGTTAATTCGCTATGACCATATATTTTGGTTAGAAAGGTGGGAATTAAGATTACGAAGCCACCTAAAAAATAATTACATAGTACCACCGATAGTGCTGATCCAGTGAAGTTCCGATTCTTAAAGAGTTTGAGGTTTATCATTGGATTTTTTGCTTTAATTTCAACAAATATAAAAGCTAAAAATGAAATAACAGAAATGGCAATCAGAGAAAGGATGATCGGTGACGTCCAGCCCCAGTCTTTTCCCTGTACTAGTGCTAACGAAAAAGAAAAGAGGAGACTGATACTTAATAGAGTTCCTAGCCAGTCTAGTGACACGCCCTTGGTTGTTTTTTCGTGTCTTAATGGCATAACGATAGGGAAGAGTAATAAAATCAACAAAATTAAAGGAACGTTGATATAGAAAACCCAGCGCCATCCTAAATATTGAGATACAATGCCACCAATTGCGGGTCCGAGAGCAACTGCTAAACCTTGTGAACCAGCAAGTGCACCTAGTGTTTTATTTCGGCTATCGTCTGAAGTTAAACTCAATCCGATGACCATGCTGGTTGGTATTATCATGGCTGCTCCCGTACTCTGGATGGCACGGGCAACTAACATAAATGGCAAATTTGGCGATAAACCAGTAAATAGTGATCCAGTTCCAAATATAATAAGCCCTAGGTATACAAATTTATTTTTTCCAATTTTTTCTGATAATCTACCAAATGGGATGATTAAACTAGCAAAGATGATTGTATAAATATTGATTGCCCAAGAAAGATTGGATAACCCCTCGTTAAAAGCAGATTGAACCTTTGGCAGTATAATTGTCATTATTGAAACATCCATCATGCATAGAATATTAAGCAAAAGCAAGATGGGAAGAGCATACTTTAACTTTCTCATTTTTAATCTCCTTGCTGTCACACGTGTGACATTTTTTGAATTGCTGTTAGTATAGTACTGGAGATTAAATTTCGTCTATACTATTTCAACAAGTGATACAGATTTCATTGTTTTGTGACAGGAGGAAAAAATGAGTAAGAGTACCGATCGATCAAGAGCGTGGCTCGTAGACGCTTTCTTCGAGCTACTAAAACGCAAGAATTATTCTGAAATTACGATTAGCAACATTACTGAAGAAGCCCAATTAGCTCGACGAACTTTTTATCGTATTTTTGATAATAAGGCGGATTTACTGAACTATTATTGTGACAATTTGTTTAATGAGTATTTTGAAATGTTGAAGCAAAAAGTTAATGAAGAGATGTCATTTAAAGATATATTGGATATCTTTTTTGCCTTTTGGTGGTCTAAAAAAGATAAGGTAAGGATTTTAATTCAAAGAGATTTATTTATTCCGATTATGTTAAAAAAGAGAGATAAATCTGAGGACATTTATTCTTTATTTAATTTTCCGTGGCATGTAAACGTGAGCAAAAATGGAGCAAATTACATCATGACTTTTTTCGTTGGTGGATACTGGAATGTCTTAGATAAATGGCTTGGAAAAGATAATCCTGAGTCACCAGAATATATTTCGAAATTGTTGTTTAAAGCCTTAAACAAGATAAAATAAGCTGATAATTTAATGGTGATTATCAGCTTATTTTTAATGCCATATTTTGATTATTTTACTAATTTAGTACAATAGACGTATAAGTGTTATCTACAAAAAATATCATTTAATAAAAAGAGGTCATTTGATTTTGAAAAGTAAAAAACATCAATTACTGACGCTGAGCGTGATATTTTCGCTGGTGTTTTTAATCACGCCGCTGATCTTCAATCCTAGTACGGTCGATGCTAGTAACAAACAGCCGCCCATTTCACAGAATGAAATTAACATAAAGGCCAAAAGTGCCATTGCCGTTGATGCCACCAGCGGCCAGATCATTTATAGCAAAAACGCTAACCAAGAGTTGCCGATCGCATCCGTTAGTAAACTTATTACTACATATATTGTGTTAAACCAAATAAAAGCAAAAAAGATCTCGTGGGACAGCAAGGTCAAAATTAGCCCTGGGGTTGCCAGTTTGAGTCAGAAGGATGATTTTACCAACGTTCCGTTGAAAGCTGGTCAATCATACACGGTTAAACAACTGTACGACGCTAGTCTGGTTTGTTCTGCTAACGGTGCTGCCATGGCACTTGGCGAATATTTGGCAGGTCCTAACCACGACTTCGGCAAAATGATGAATCAAGAAGTCAAAAAATTGGGAATTAAGAACGGGCAATTCTATAACGCATGTGGATTGGCTAATCACGATTTAGGCGCGCTAAAGAATTCTAAACTAAGTGATGACGCTGAGAATACGATGTCAGCTAGGGAATTAGCTCAATTAGCACAGAAATTAATTACTCAATACCCGCAAATCTTAAAGACTACCTCAATGACCACATTGGAATGGGATGGAAAGACGCACAAGAACACTAACTTACTTCTGGGCCAGACTAATCCATTCAAGATTGATGGATTAAAGACGGGGACCAGTAATACCGCGGGTGAGAATTTTGTGGGAACCGGTACCAGCAACAACGACCGCGTGATTACCGTCGTTTTGGGAGCCCCTAAGGAACAGCGTTTCGCCCAAACTCAATTAATGCTCAATCAAATCAGTCAGAGCCTGGAACCAATTACGATTGGTGACAACGTGATTAAAAATAAAACCGTCAACGTTGTTAACGGACAAAATCCTAAAACTAAAATTGGCTTGACGGCACCTCAAACGTACTGGTTACCGCAGGGTGAAAAATTAAAGACAGACTTTGTCTCTACCAACCACTCTAGGGTTTTCAAAACGCCACTTGCTCCAATTACGAACGGCGAGAGGGTTGGAACGGTTAACATCCAGGCGTCTCAAAATGAATTAGACTTATTACCAAACAGTTCCATGAGTGTCCCCGTTGTTTACAAGTCAGCTAATCCAGTAAATGTGATGAAAATGATCATGGGCGCGATTGAATTACTGGTTATCCTTCTGTTGTTAATCTACTTAATTCTTCAAATCAGGAAGTTTAATCGACATCGTCACTAGTAATTAAAATTATGAAGTTTTCATTAATCGACC
The DNA here is from genome assembly GCF_059901065.1 of Fructilactobacillus sp. X7R7C1. NCBI lineage: Bacteria > Bacillati > Bacillota > Bacilli > Lactobacillales > Lactobacillaceae > Fructilactobacillus > Fructilactobacillus sp. X7R7C1. The sequence goes on along the minus strand of NZ_JBWXVF010000001.1, from coordinate 75,062 downwards.
GCAAAAAGTGTTGTCGAACGCGCTAATATGCATTATACTGGTAAATGTAATTGAGTTTTGCTTGCGAGCGGCTAGCTCAACTTGTTAGAGCAACGAATTCTTTATTCGTGAGATTGAGGTTCAAGTCCTTGGCTGCTCATATAAATGTAAAATAAAATGATTGCCTGGTGGGGCAATCATTTTTTTATGGATTCGATTTGGTTTAAATGTCGTTGTGTGATTTATTAATGGTATTAACCGTATGTAACGTTAGAGTAGACATAAATTACTTAATTGTTACGTGATGGTAGCTGGGATGTCATGCACTTTCATAATATGATAAAGAGAATTACTAAATTGGTGGTAATTCTTTTTTTAGTGAAAATATAACGCTACGATGAAACTAATCGTCATTGTAAAGATATGGATGAAGACCCCGATTGTATCTGGAATTGCATATTTGGTTGATAGTCCCGGCTCGATGGAAATCATCCCGACTAAAAGGGTAATTGAAAAGAAGATGATTGAAACTAGAATAATTTTCATTAGATTATGTTTATTTTTAATGGTTGTTATCCAGTTATGATAAGCAACAATGTAACAACAAAGGTTGATTACTAAGAATGGAGTTACCCATTCAAAGTGAAGATGAAAGGGCCTAAACAAATTCATTATGCTTAACAGTAAAAAGAAGATGTTTGCGTAATAAAAAATAGTGGAGATATTAAAATGCTTTTTTGAAACCGTCTGATTATTAGTAGTTTTTACGTTATCTTTTAATAAATTATCAACTGATACATGATAAAGGTCACTAAGATCAACTAAAGTTTCGGCATCAGGATAATGACGTCCGGTTTCCCAGCTGGAAACGGTTTTTCTAGAAACATTTAATTTTTTGGCAACGTAATCTTGGGTTAAATTATTTTTCATGCGAGCATGTTTTAATGTTTGAGAAATATCCATAGACTAATCCTCATTTTGCTTGTAGTAGTAATTAATGATAATTGTGTTATTGATATTATATGCATTATTTACATTATGTGAATAGTTTAAATGTGATAAATAATAAAGAGGGACATTTCTATGTTACGTTACGAATCTAAAGCTAACTTAATATTGTTAAACATCACTGCCATGATTGGAAGCTTTGATAATATTATCATTGCTTACATAATTAGTTCTATGATTTCATTTGCCACTAAAAGAAACTTAGATGGTGTTCCAAGATTTGCCATCAGCGCAACTGTGTTTGCCATTATTGTGTTTACTGCGACGATTTGTCGAAATTATTTTGAGTCCAAATCTAAGCAACAAATTAATGAAAATGTAAGATCCAGATTATTTAATAACATGCTTTACTCTCATGAGAGTAGTGATAAATATCTTAGTTTTTTGACGAATGATTATAAATTGTTAGAAACTAATGGGATTAATTCTGAGTTGCAAATCATGAAATATAGCTATTCAATCATTTTTTCAGCCATATCGTCTTTACTCTTAAGTTGGGAAATCACCCTTTTATTTGTCATTGGAGCCTTGATGCCCATGGTTATTTCTCATTTTACACAAAATGGGATCAAAAGAGCTTCTATGTTGTGGTCTTCAGCTAGTAAAAATTATTTAAATAATATAAAGAATTTAATTGATGGTAGAGATACTTTACAGATTTACAATGGTGAGCAGAATGCGGCAAAAAAGAATCAAGGTGATACTCATACCCTTGAAAAATCACTTTTTAGTCTTAATTTCATCACCAATAATGCCAACACGATTGTTGAATTTTCGGGGATGATATTTAGTCTAGTTATTCCGTTCGTTTTTGGAATTGCATTAGTTATTAGTGGTCATCTTCAATTAGCAACTTTCTTTGCTGTAGTTCAGTTATCGAACACGATTACAGGGCCAAGTATGGATATCATTCAGCTAAGGAATCAGATTATTTCGACTAAGGACATTAAATCAAAGGTCGAAAATATGATGAAACCAGTTAAAGTTGATAATCTAAACGGTGAAAGACGTTTTTATGAACTGGCGCTGAACAACGTTACTTTATCGATTGATAATAAGTTGATTTTAAAGAATCTCACGTTTAACGTTCAAAATGGTGAAAAAGTAGCTATTATTGGTGAATCTGGTTCGGGGAAGTCTTCCTTATTTAAGCTAATTTTAAATGATCAATTTCAATCTTATGGAGAATATTCTATTAATAATTGTTTGATCAATCTCCATAACATATGTAAATTTCAAGATTTGTTTGGATATATCAGCCAGGATACGTATATTTTTGATGATAGTTTCCTGTACAACATTACCTTTGGAAAAAAGTCAAAAATTAATATCAATGAAGTTGTTTCTAAAGCCGGTTTAACTAACGTAGTAAAGAAGTATGGGATGAATTTTAATCTTGGTAGTAATGGAATTAATTTATCGGGTGGTGAAAAGCAAAGGATCGGAATTGCAAGAGCTTTATACACAGATCGTCCTGTGATTCTGGCGGACGAAATTAGTTCGGCATTAGATCAAAAGACAGCCGCTGAGGTACATGATATCTTATTGAAGTCGGATAAAACCCTGATAGAAATTATTCACCATTATAGTCAGAAGGATTTAGCTAGATACGATAAAGTAATTGATTTGAACGATTATAGTGCCACGATTTAGTGAGTTTATTTAAATTGACACCCAACCATTTATTCCATATAATAAAAACGAGAAGAAATCTCTAACTTTTTTCTCATCGCAAGTTGGATGCGATTATCATAGGTGAGTTAGTCCACTATGATTGGCTTTTTTATTATTACGTCTGCTGTGGTGATTTTAATTGCTGACAGTACTAAAACACACCGTAACTGCTAGAAAATCTAGTGGTTATGGTGTGTTTTTATTTCTTAATTATATTTTTCAATGTTATTTTTGATGAAATCAGCTGAAGCTTGGAGTTTATCCTTTTCTTCATCGGTTAAATCAAGTGGGACATCTTCAATGATGCCGTCTCTTCCAACCACAACTGGGTAGGAGAAGTATACGCCATAGTCAGAACGGTAGTTTGAGACTGGCAAAACGGTGCGGGCATCAGAGAGAACGGTGTTGGCGAGTCGTACTGCGGCACTGGCAACTCCGTAACTGGTGTAACCCTTACCTTGCATTACTCTAAAACCGCCGTGGCGTGCTTCCTGGTCTAAAGTGTCGAGGTCAAGATGACGACTTTTGACTAACTTTTCAATTGGTTGGTCAAGAGCCCGAACGGTCGACCATGCGGTAAACTGGGAGTTACCGTGCTCGCCAAGGTTGTAACCAGTCACCGAGCGCGAATCAATGCCTAGCTTTTCACCAACGGCACGCTTCATTCTGGCAGAATCTAGGAGTGTTCCCGTTCCAATGACGTGCTTTTTTGGTAAACCAGTAATTTGTTGGTACAACTGAGTAATCACGTCAACTGGATTGGTAATGGCAATCAAAACGCCATTAAAACCGGAATCACGAATCTTGGGTGCGACCTCTTTGACCTGTTCGATGTTGTAGGATAATTCGGCAAAACGATTGTCGCTGTCGTTATTTGACAGTTTAATCTTACCAAGGGCCGAGATAACAACGTCGGCGTCCTTTAAGGCGTCGTAATCATTTACAACGATATTGGTGTGAAAGGGTAGATTAGGCATCCCCTCCCGAAAGTCAATGGCGTCAGCGTTGACCTTGGCGTCGTTTTTATCAATCATTACTAAGTCATCGGCGAACCCACTTACAACAATGTAGTTTGCCACCGTTGATCCAACGTGACCGTCACCAATGATTCCAATTTTTCTAGTCATAATATGCCTCCCATTAATTATTTGGTTTCAGTTTAACAGATTGAGGTTGATTGGGAGTAAAAAAAGTTGGATTGACATTTATGCATTTATCACATATAATAATAGTGTAATAAAAAAGGAAGAGATATTGCGCATCTCTTCCAAGCGCGTATTTCAGGTGCGTTAATTGGTTGGGCTAATCAGTGATGATTAGCTTTTTTTATTATCGCATATGTTTTGGCAAGGTAGAAAATGGCTTTTGAAATTGTCATTACTATCTGTGACGTGGCATATGCTAATAATATCCAAATGACGCACACCTCTCGATCTGTTCATCATGCTCCTCCTTATTCAGGATGTTTTGGGAAGCGATGTAACACATCTGTACGCTGAGGCATTTGAGCCTGTATATCAGTTCTACAGGATAAAACAGTTTAAAACACTTAACTTCTTAAGTAATATTGTGTGGTTTAACCGTTGATATAATGAAGGAAAAACTTTTTAAATTTTTTGGAATAAAAGTTACCGTTAAACTAAGTATGAAATTTTCTGGCGTTAATTTATCTTTACTAAAATTCTTCCTTGTTTTCCATGATCACTTAAATGTTTTTGAGCTTCTTTGACATGATTAAAATCATAGATTGAGTCAATATAGGATTTTAAAGAACCATCATTTAGCATTTGGATAATTTTGTTGTATTTTTGAGGAGCAATTGGTTTATTTTTAAACAGATAATTAATCTCTTTCCGAATGGGAATAAAGTTAGGTAATGCTGACGAAAAAATGGTTCCGTTCTTACATAATTTGACCTCTAAACTGTGCAATATTTGTACATTTCCAGTTGTGTCTAAAACATAGTTGAACTGGTTGTTAGACAACTCATTTTTATCGGTCACAATATTATTTTTAAAATTACTAGATAAGAACTTTTGATCGATTTTAGAGGAAAAAATTACTGTATCGATTCCTAATAAATTTAACATTTGAATTAGGTAAGTTCCGACACCACCGGATGCTCCTATTAAAAGGACTTTATCATTGTGATTGATTTTTGATTCTTGGATCACCATTAGAGCAGTATCTGCACCGCCAAAAATGGTAGCACCTTGTTTCAAAGAGACTCCGTTAGGCAATTTAAATGTATAAAATGGTATTTTTGGTGAAACATATTCGGCATAGCTTCCAGTGGTTGAAACTCCAATCACATTTTGGTTGATATTCTTGCTGTTTTTTAATAATCCCGAATTTTGGATGGTACCGGAAAAACTATATCCAATAACATTAGGAAGTACCTTTGAATTTAAATCCCCTAGTAATCCATTTTCACTATAAATATCCCACGGTAAAACTGGTACGTACTTTACTTTGATTAAACTAGATAATGGTAATGTTCTTGGTTGTGATATTTCTTTAGATACCAGACCGTCAATTCCATCATAATTGGTTTGAACAATTGCTTTCATATTAATTTCTCCCTTATTTTTTATGATTTAATTTTAAATAAGCAGATAGAAAAACGATAATTAGTATTCTAATTATCGTTTTTTAGTAAGCTCAATTACTCTTATATTTAGTTAAAGGAGGGATGCTTATGTTGTGGCAATTGATTGTACTTTTCTTTATCAGTCTGTTAATTAGTGAAGTTTTTTCTGTATCTTTACTTACTACAGCATTGGTAGTTTACGCAATATTCTTTGTATTATTTTTTATTAAATTGATTATCTTACTTTGGTTAAGAAAAAGGTTATGAAATCGTCTAAAGTTTATAGTTTTCTGTTAATTTTTTGGTTGAATACATCTGATAAAACATTGGCACTTTTTCTAGATTTATTTTCGTTATCTTTATCACGCAACTTTTCATAGCATTTTGATAGTAAGAAATATAAATCAGACAACATATAGTTAGAATTGCTTTTTGTGATCCAAATAATTCCATCGGAAATCGTATCAATTGCATCGCTATATTTTTGGTGATCATATAGAGCTAAAGCATATTGATAAAAGACAACGTTTAAATTTTCACTGTAATCTTTGAAGTCACCGTTTTTAATTTTATTGATTAAAGAGTTGAATTGCTCGTTATTGAGTTTTGACGATTTGGAATTAATAAAATCAATGGCACTAAGTAGAAGAATTTCAATCGACGATAAATTTCGCTTAGCTTTTGGATTATAGGTGTATTGCAATGCCATTTTAAGAATTTTGGCAGATTCCTTTGGATCCTGCTTTAGTTGAAATACCGCACAACCATAATAATAGTAATATTTCTGAAAATCTTTGTCGTAGTGAAGTTGATTGATGACATCTGAATGGTCCAGCAAGTCGATCAATTTACGATATTCATGTTGATTACATAAATTTTCGATTTTTTTCGTAATGTCTTTGAATGAGCTGATTTCAAAGTAGTCAGCTAGTAGCACACTATCAATGGAAATGTCTAATTTATGGCAGATTTGTGATAGAAGAATGGCATTTGGGATATAATTTCCCATTTCGATATTACTAATCATAGACTGTGAACAGATTTCGTCTGCTAGTTCAGATTGAGATAAGTCATGTCTTTTTCTCTCTATCATGATGTTGCGTCCCATTATTTTTGATGCGTGATTAACATTGTTCATGATAGATGCTCCTTCAATGGAATTGGCTCATTTAGGCAATTATAGACGACCTTACGAATAATGTGTATAATCATGTGAAAATAATATTATTAGAATTATTGGAGGGCTTTACATATGAAATTATGGGCTGGAGTATCCATTTTTGAAGCATTAACGTTTGTTGTATTTACAACGCTAATTTTTGTTAGAAAAGTTGATGCGACGAGTGTAGTTCAAAACACTAAACTAAAATGGATTACTTTTGGGATCTTGTTAGTTCCATATGTAATTCTACTTATTTGTCAGTTAATTTGGTACCTTATGATTAAAAAATATCATTCGGCAAAATAAAGAAGCTAGCATATTCGTATCTAAATATGCTAGCTCTTTGCTTCCTAAATTTTATCAAACGCCTGTTTTAAATCGTCCAGTAGATCTTCTTTATCCTCAATTCCGACTGACAAACGAATCAGACCGTCAGCAATTCCGTCTTTTAGACGTTCTGCTCTTGGAACGGAACCGTGGGTCATGACCGCTGGAACTTCAATCAGGCTTTCCACGCCACCAAGGCTTTCAGCCAGGGTGATAATTTTCAAACTTTCGACAAAGGTCTTCGCCGATAGTCCTGGTTGAAGTTCAAACGAAATCATGGGACCAAAGTTACGCATCTGTTTCTTTGCCACTTCGTAGTTCGGATTGTCAGGGTCACCGGGATAGTAAACCTTCGCCACTTTTGGTTCATTTTTGAGAAAATCAAGAATGGCGTTCGTGTTGTCTTGGTGAACCCTCATGCGAGCACCCAGCGTCTTAATACCACGTTGAACCAACCAACTGTCATCTGGTCCAAGCGTACTACCGATGGAATTCTGCAGGAAGGCCAACTGTTCGGCAATCTGGTCATCGTTAGTAACGGCAACGCCCGCCACGACGTCACTGTGTCCGCCGAGATACTTGGTGGCGGAGTGCACCACCACGTCTGCACCCAAATCCAACGGCTTCTGATTATAAGGGGTCGCAAAGGTGTTATCAACGATGGTTTTGGCACCGTGTTTTTTCGCCATTTCGGATAATTTATGAATGTCGGCTACCGTCAGCAGTGGGTTCGTAGGGGTCTCAAAGTAAATGGCCTTAGTGTTGGGCTGAAAAGCAGCTTCAACGGCGTCTACATCTTGCATGTCAACGGCCGTAAACTCTAGTCCAAAACGTTTCATCACCTGATTAATCAGACGAATCGTCCCGCCGTACAGGTCTTGTCCGACAATGATGTGGTCACCCTTGGAATACATAGAAAGGATGGTATTGATGGCAGCGGTCCCCGAACCGAAGGCAAAGCCGGCGGTTCCGTTTTCGAGTTCTGCCATCTGGGTTTCAAAGGCGTAACGGGTCGGATTGCCCGTCCGTGAGTATTCCCAGCGTGGATTGCCGCCCAGCTTAGTTTGTTTGAAAGTTGAGGCGCGATAGACCGGGACGGAAACGGCTCCCGTTTTCTTGTCACCGGTGATCCCGCCGTGAATTAATTTTGTGTCAATGTGCAAAGTAAATACCTCCTTGAATGTGACTATTAGGATTGATTATAGACTAGTGATGAAAGTTAGAAAAGAAATGGCATTATCGAATTTAATTTTGTAAAATCAGTTTTATCGTTTCGTGACATGTGTTAGAATCTCCCTATTCAATTAATGTTAGGGGAAGTTTATCATCATAAAAAAATTAGAAAACAAGAAAATCGTATACTGTCTTTTAGCGATTATCGTTGTTATTGGATTAGTGATTCTGTTTAAAGATTATTTTCCACAGATTCGGATGTTTTTTGATCCGAGTCAGCGGGGCGTGGCCGTCAAAGAAATTCATGAGCATGGGGTCATTGATGCGGCTCTGTTTTTAATTGTTTTAACGTTTGCGACGCTGTTACCGTTTGTTCCTTATCAAGTAATCTGTGTGCTAGCCGGTATTTGTTTCGGGAACGTTTTGGGCTTTTTTATTAATTTAATTGGGTTAACCCTTGGTGGACTATGCAGTGTTAAGTTGATTAAGTCCGTCCGTAACATCGCCAGTAATTATCGAGATAAAGAATTGAGTTTTAGTAACGTTAAGCATCCCTTTATCATTCTGTGTATTGGTTATGCCATCCCATTCTTCCCCGTTTATTTAATTAGTTACGCGGCTTCACGGTTCAAAATATCACGCAAATTACTGATCATAGCGGTCGTGATTGGGTCAATTCCACAGTCAATTATTTATATCGTTGGTGGGATGTACATCATTAACGGTAGTTTAAAGCGAATTGTCGGCGTCCTAGTTGGTGCCATCCTGTTTATTATTGTTTTACACATGGTCATTAATCACTTTACAAATAAAGATAGTTCTAAGACTAAGCATCAAGAAACAGCGAAAGATAGTCAAAGCAAATCGAACTAGATTAATTAGGCAATCCATCCGGGTTGTCTTTTTTTACGTTCAAAATTTGGCTTCTAGTAATGATAATGGTGTTATAATCAAGCCGTTCAATTGTTTGTAACAAAAAACTAAATAACGAGGGTTGCTTCCGATACGCCTCGCTAAAAACAATGAGGAGATGTTCATAATGTTACATGCATTAGCAAAAAGTCGATGGTTTGACCTAGTTGGAGTTGCAATTGTGGTGATTGCGTCGATTGCGAGTGGTTATCTGACGGAGAATCTGGCAGACGTCACGCACTGGGGCTCCTGGGCGGTCTTTGTTCCGTTTGGAATTATTTCGATCGTAAACGCCGTCCTCTCCATTTATTCAACGCGTTTAACTGGGAGAATGAATAACCTCGGCAACGTGATTGGCATCATTAACGTAATTCTGTCCGGCTTTATTGACTACGTTTTAGGTAATAAAGCGGCGGTCGTTACCTATCCGGTGACTTTCATCATCTACACGTTTGCGATTAATAAGTGGATGAAAACCGCCAAGTACAAGGCGACCAAACCGTATACGGGCGTCAAGAAGTGGGTTGTCATGACCAGCATTTTACTTTTGAGTCTGGTATTTTCGTTTGCGGCTAATTTAGTGGGATGGCCTAATGGTTACACGCATTTGTTATTCTGGATTGTTGTGATTGCGTTTGATTTGTCGCTTTCGGCGAACATTTTAAACGCGATGAAACTGACCGTTCAGTGGAAGTACTGGTTCGTCTACAATCTGATCCAGTTACTAAAGGCCATCGTACAAGGCAACTTCGCAAACGTTGGCAAATACATCTATTACATTATCAACTCGATTTGTGCGCTTGATTTCTGGGAGAAGCCAATCTTGAATCCAGCAAAAATTAAATAATTAAGTAAGGGGAATCCATTTATTGGGATTCTCTTTTTTATACATAATTAAAGTTTATTTCATCACAATATTGGGGAATTTCTTTGCTTTTGACTCTACTAGAAACACAAGGGTTTGAAAGAATAATTTCTTAGATAATTATGATTTTGATGTGTTATAACTTGAATTTTTCTAGAAGACGAGTATAACAATCTGTAAGCGGTTACAGATCAAACCAATCATTTCGAAAATTCCAATCCTGTTTTATAGAAAAGAGTTTAAAAAATCAATTGTTGATTAATGAAATCAGCTTTTTCTTTGATCATAATTGCTCAATAATTAACAATTTTACATTATGGGAGGGTTTACTTATGAAGATTGAAGCAGCGGTCGTTAATAAGAAAAATGGCAAGTTCGAAATTAAAGATGATGTCGAATTAGCCAAAATGCAACCAGATGATTTACAAGTTCACATGGTTGCGACCGGAATTTGTCACTCAGATGAAGCTTTAAGAAAGGGCACGGCAGAGATTGGTTATCCGATTATTCTGGGTCATGAAGGTTCTGGGATTGTCGAAAAGGTTGGTTCGGAAGTAAAAGACTTTAAGCCCGGCGATCACGTCGTTCTGTCATTTTATGGTTGTGGAAACTGCATTAACTGTTTAAGGGGAATTCCCACTCAATGTTTAAACTATGCGGCCAATAACCTATCGGGGGTTCGTCCCGACGGCAGTGCGCACTTTACCGAAAATGGGCACGATGTTGCCGACATGTTTGACCAATCATCGTTTACCACGACCACGGTGGTTCGTGAACGAAACGCCGTTAAGGTCTCAAAGGACCTCGATTTGAGAAAGTTAGGACCATTAGGTTGTGGCTACGTGACTGGTAGCGGAACGGTCTTTAACACTTTAAAGCCCGAGCCCGGCTCAACGATTGCAGTCTTTGGGACTGGAGCCGTTGGGTTAGCTGCCATGATGGCTGGTCGGATTTCCGGATGTACCAGTGTGATTGCCGTTGACATCGTTCCTTCCCGTTTGAAGTTGGCCAAGGAACTCGGCGCCACTGATGCCATCAACAGTAAAGACGAGGATCCCATTGAAGCCATCAAGAAATTAACTAATGGGCACGGAGTTGACTACGCCGTTGATACCACTGGTGTTAAACAGGTCATGGAAAGTTCGATTCAAGCCTTGGCTCAAGGCGGAACAACGGCTACGATTGCCGTAACCGACCAGCACATTAACTTGGATACTTGGAACGACCTTTGTACCAGTGATCGCAAGGTTGTCGGTGTTAACATGGGTGATTCGATTCCGCAAGTCGACGTTCCCCGTTTAATTCGTTTTTACCAATTAGGCATGTTCGACTTTGATAAGACCGAGAAGTTCTACCCATTTGATGAAATCAACGAAGCCAATGCTGATTCCATCAGCGGAAAGACGATTAAACCGGTACTAGTAATTGATAAGGACTACCAACCCGGAAAATAAGGTTGATTAAATCACTTTAACATGATTGTTGAAATTAAATGTTATTGAAAGGAAGCATCATATTATGGCTGAATTAAAACATTACCAAATGTACATTAACGGAGAATTTAAAGATTCAGATTCAGGAAAAGTATTAACGGTGCTCAATCCAGCGACGGGACAGGCGATCTCAACCGTTCCTAGTGCTAGTAAGGAAGAGACTAAACAAGCCATCGATGCCGCAGCTAAAGCCGAAGAATCATGGAAGAAGGTTCCGGCTGCCACTCGTGGTCAGTATTTGCACGCGGTCGCAAACGAAGTTCGTAAACAAAAAGATCATTTGATTTACATGCTTCAAGAAGAACAGGGTAAGATTAAGTCACTTGCCACCACTGAGATCCTGTTCTCAGCCGATTACTTTGACTACATGGGAAGTGCCAGTCGAACCTATGAAGGTGAGATTCTTCAATCCGATAATGAGGACGAAAGTATCATGATTGAAAAGCAACCAATTGGCGTTGCGGCCGGCATTCTTCCATGGAACTTCCCGTTCTTCTTAATTGCCAGAAAGATGGGTCCAGCACTAGTCACCGGGAATACCATTGTGATGAAACCAAGTTCTGACACCCCTAACTTAGCGCTTGAATTCGCTAAAATCGTTGAAAAAGTTGGCATTCCTAAGGGCGTCGTTAACATTGTCACGGGACCAGGTTCGGTTGTTGGCGACGAATTGTCAAAGAATAAAAAGGTTGGCATTATCAGTCTGACTGGTTCGGTTGAATCAGGGAAACGAGTCATGACGAGTGCCGCTACCCATTTGGCCAAAGTGTCACTTGAACTCGGTGGAAAAGCTCCCGCCATTGTATGTAAGGATGCTGATATTGACTTGGCGGTTCAATCCATCATTGATTCCCGAGTTGATAATAACGGTCAGATCTGTAATAACTGTGAACGAGTATACGTCCAAGAAGACGTGGCCGACGAATTTATCAAGAAATTATCGAAGAAAATGTCAGAAATCACGGTTGGCGATCCGATGAAGGACGAAAACGTTGGGATGGGTCCACTGATTAACCAAGGAGCTTTGGATAAAGTTTCGAAAATGGTTGACCGAGCCGTTGAAGCCGGGGGTAAGGTTACCGCTGGTGGTCACAAGTTGAACATCGAAGGTGGCTTTTACTATGAACCAACGGTCATCACGAACGTCAAACAGGATTCTGAGATTATTCAGGATGAAATCTTTGGACCGGTTCTCCCAATTGTGACCTTCAAGACCCTAAGTGATGCCATCAAGATGGCTAACGATAGTGACTTTGGCCTTACTTCATCAATCTTTACCGAGAATCTGGATAACGCTCATCGAGCCGCAAATGAACTCGAAGACGGTGAAACCTACATTAACCGTTACAACTTCGAAGCCATTAATGGTTCACATTCTGGTTGGAAAGAATCTGGAATTGGTGGTGACGATGGTAAACATGGAATTGATGAATTCTTAAACACCCACACCATCTACTTGCAGGGACACCCTGATAAAGCAAAATGATAATCAATATTAATAATTAGAAACGGGATGAACTCATAGAGTCGGACCAAAAGTCGACTTTATGGGTTCATTTGTTTTACTTCTGTTTCTTCTTCATAAATTGTCAAAGTGGCGAAAGATTGATAAGATTTAGGCACTAATTAAAAGATAACCGAGGAATAATTAATGAAATTACGTGCTTTAGAGAAAACTGATTTACCCAAACTCCATGAACTGTTTAATGATAAACGGGCCATGGACTACTGGTTCACCGAACCGTATCTTTCTGTGTCGTCCCTTAACGAAAGATACGAGCGTGAAAACAACGACCCCGCTATTCGCAATTTTGCGATTGACGTCAAGGGCAAGTTCGCTGGAATCGTGGCATTGATTGATATTAATCCACGCGATCGAAACGCTGAGATTGAGATTGCGCTTGGCGACGAATTCGTTGGTAATGGCATTGCCCAGGCGGCGTTTGACGCTTGTGTGAACTATGGATTTGAGACGTTAAACCTCCACAAGATTTTCTTATACGTTGACGTGCAAAACAAACCCGCCGTTCACATTTACGAAAAGTTTGGGTTTAAGATTGAAGGAACGCTCAAAGACCAGTTTTACGTTAACGGAAGTTACCATGACGTGTACTGGATGGCAAAATTTGAAGATGACTCGGTTTAAGACAACCAATCTTTGGTTGTTTTTTTCTTTTCTACAAAACGCTTTACTTGCATTCAAGTCCAAGTAAAGGTGTAAATTATGGGGTAGTTAATAAATAACTAATAAGGAGAGTTATCATGGAATACTTTACATTAAATGACGGTAACCAAATGCCCGCAACTGGTTTTGGGACCTTTCAAATCACCAACCCAGAAGAGGCCGAACAATCGGTCATCGACGCCATCGCATCGGGTTATCGTTTAATCGATACGGCTCAATACTACCGAAACGAAGAAGCCGTGGGTCGGGGTTTAAAGAAGTCTGGCGTAAAACGCGAGGATTTATTTGTCACCTCTAAGGTCTGGTTCACTGACAGTGGTTACGACAAAACCATGAACATGTTTGAAACCAGCCTCAAAAAATTGGGACTGGATTACCTTGATTTATATCTGATTCACCAGCCTTACGGCGACACCTTCGGTTCATGGCGGGCCCTTGAAGAACTTCAAAAAGCGGGCAAAATTAAGTCCATTGGGGTTTCCAACTTCTACGATGATCAGATTACCAATTTGGCACTATTTAACGACGTTAAACCCGCCGTTAATCAGATTGAGATTAATCCTTGGGAACAACAAAAGACCGCCGTCGACTATCTGGAATCATTTGATGTTCGTCCAGAAGCTTGGGCTCCATTTGCGGAAGGCAAACACGCTATCTTTAACAATGAAACCCTGAAAGCAATCGGTGACAAGTACGATAAGAGTGTTGGTCAGGTCATCTTACGTTGGGAATTTCAACGTGGAATCGTGACCCTGGCTAAATCAACTCATAAGAATCGGATGGAAGAAAACATCGATATCTTCGACTTTGAATTAAGTGACGATGATATGAGCCAAATCGCCAAGTTAGACAAGGGTGAAAGCCAATTCTTTGACCATCGTGATCCAAAGACCATTCAAAATTTCGTTAAATAATGAGAATGCGAAAGGCATAATTTATGAAGAAAATTTTAATTATTGGAGCGACCGGAAACGTGGGCCAAGAGGTCAGAAAGAACCTGTTGGAAAAGACCGATGATTTTTTGACACTCTTTTCAAGAAGTGCAGGTCAAAGGTTTAGTGATGATGATCGTGAACGAGCCGTAAGTGGCAACGTAAATGATTTATCTGACCTTGAAAAAGTAGTGCATGGTCAGGACGAAGTGTTTGTGGCGCTTAGTGGCGACTTACCGGAAATGGCCAGGAACGTTGTGGCCGCCATGGATGATGAAAACGTCAAACGCCTAGTCTTCATTACGTCAATGGGCATTTATAATGAAGTCCCTGAAGAAATTTCGGCAAGTGGAAACCTGAAGAACAATCCACGACTAGCACCTTATCGAAAGGCGGCCGATGTGATTGAGGGTTCTGATTTAGATTACACGTTAATTCGACCGGGATGGTTTGATAACGGCAGTAGTGAATACGAAATTACGTATAAAGGTCAAGATGTTAGCGGCAATCGGGTGGCCGTTGCCAGTATTGCTGACCTGGCGACCCGCCTGCTACAAGACGACCAGCTGGATGTAAGGGAAAGTTTGGGAATTAATCGGAAAGCATAATTAATGAATGTGAGGAATTAAAATGAAAGCAACTGAATTTATTAAACCGGGCGATGTCGAACTCGTTGACACGCCTAAACCAAAGATTGAAAAGCCAACCGACGCCATTATTAAGGTGGTACGGGCCAGCGTTTGTGGTTCTGATCTCTGGTGGTATCGTGGCATTGACGAACGAAAACGCGATACCTTTGTTGGTCACGAAGCCATCGGGATTGTCGATTCAGTTGGGTCCGACGTCAAGGACGTTCAACCCGGTGACTTTGTGATTGCCCCATTTACCCATGGTTGTGGTCACTGTGCCGCTTGTTTGGCGGGCTTTGACGGTAACTGTATGAACCAGGAGAAAGGCGCCAACATTGGTTATCAAGCTCAGTACTTCAGATACATCAACGCTAACTGGGGGCTCGTCAAGATTCCCGGTCAACCATCGGACTATTCGGATGAAATGTTGAAGTCACTGGTTACCCTCTCTGACGTTATGGCAACTGGTTATCACGCCGCTGCTAGCGCCGAAGTGAAAGATGGTGACACCGTTGTCGTCATGGGTGATGGTGCCGTCGGCCTTTGTGGTGTAATTGCGGCCAAGTTGCGTGGCGCAAAACGAATCATTGCCATGAGTCGTCACGAGGACCGCCAAAAGTTAGCCAAGGAGTTTGGCGCCACTGACATTGTCCCAGAACGTGGGGATGAAGCGGTTAAGCATGTGATGGAGCTAACCGACGGTGCTGGCGCTGATGCCATCCTTGAATGTGTTGGAACCGAGCAGTCGGTGGATACGGCAACTAAGGTTGCTAGACCGGGTGCCATCGTTGGCCGAGTAGGAATTCCGCAAAAGGCCGAGATGAACACCAACAACTTGTTCTATAACAATACCGGTTTACGTGGTGGCATTGCGCCCGTTACCACCTACGACCGTGATGTTTTGCTGAAGGCGGTTCTTGACGGCAAGATTAATCCCGGAAAAGTCTTTACCAAGGAATTTGATTTAGACCACGTCAAGGATGCTTACGCTGCTATGGATAAGCGGGAAGCCATTAAATCGTTGTTGATTGTTGATAAGGATTAATTATGTTTGACTGAACAATAGTTTAATGAAATTAGAATGACTAGTTTTCCAAAAAAATAAGCCCTTACTCGATTTGAGTAAGGGCTTATTTGGTATATTCACTTACACATCCTGGTCAGTTGGACGAACCAAGACTTCGTTAATATCAACGTTTTCTGGTTGACTCATCATGAAGACCGCAATTTCTGCGATGTTTTCGGGACTCAACCAACCATGTTTGCCAGCTTCAATCTGTTTTTTAATCTTGTCATCGTTGATGGTGTCCATCAGGTTCGTGTCGACAAAGCCGGGTGAGACGATCCCAGTCCGAATTCCATTTTGGTGTTGTTCCTGACGGAGACCTTCCATGATGGCTTTGACGGCGTACTTGGAACCATTATAAACGGCCGAATTAGGGTAAACCACGTGACCAGCGACTGAATCGGTGGCCATGATTAAACCTTGACCCTGTTGTTTCATTTGTGGGACCGCCGCCACAATCCCGTTTAAAACGCCCATGATGTTGGTGTCAATGGCTTTTTTCCAATCGGCTAAACGATCTGGGTCGTCGACAGGACCCTGTGGCATGATGCCAGCGTTGTTATACATGACGTCTAGTTGACCGTACTTGTCGATTGCCATACCGGTCAGTTCCTGAACGTCTTCTTTCTTAGTAACATCCGTAATTTTGTAAGAAAAGTTTTTTGGATTGTCAACTTCGGTGGAAAGCTCTTCAAGTTGTTCCTCATTTCTAGCACCGACGACCACTTTGGCTCCCCTAGACAAAGCTAACTTGGCGGTGGCAGCTCCCACCCCAGAACTACCACCGGTGATAACTACAACTTTATTTTCGATTGTCATAATAAAACCCCTCTTCTAACTTATGACTTCCGATACGAGATCATTTAACGCTAAATTTAGTCCTGATTCAAGTAAATGGGTTCCAAAATTGATTAAGATTCTGTGACAAAAAACTCTCACTCATTGAGTAGGAGTTAAATCAAGGTTTTATTAAACGTCTTGGTCGGTTGGGCGAACCAAAACTTCGTTAATGTCAACGTTTTCTGGTTGACTCATCATGAAGACGGCAATTTCTGCGATGTCGTCAGGTTCTAACCAGCCATACTTGGTGTTGTTATTTTGTTCAATACTCTTTTGAATTTGATCGTCGTGAACGGTTGACATCAGGTTGGTATCAACGGCTCCGGGTGAGACAATCCCGGTCTTGATGCCGTTTTGATGTTGTTCCTGACGTAGGCCTTCCATGATGGCTTTGACGGCATACTTGGAACCATTGTAAACGGCTGAACCAGGGTAAACCACGTGACCAGCGACCGAATCGGTAGCCATGATTAGGCCGTGACCCTGTTTCTTCATTTGAGGAACCGCGGCCACAATGCCGTTTAATACTCCCATGATATTGGTGTTTAAAATATCCTGCCATTCGCTCAATTTAGCTGGATCGTCAACCATTCCCTGCGGCATGATGCCAGCGTTGTTATAAATTACATCGAGCTTGCCAAACTTTTTGATGACTAAATCGACTAAGGATTGCACCTCGTCTTTTTTCGTAACGTCAGTTTGTTGATAGGCAAAGTTTTCGGGATGGTCAACTTCATCGGCCATTCGTTCTAATTTTTCTTCGTTTCGTGATCCAACGACCACTTTGGCACCTCTTTTGAGGGCCAACTTAGCGGTAGCTTCTCCCATTCCAGAAGAGCCACCGGTGATGACAACAACTTTATCTTTAACAGACATCATAACAACTCCCTTCTTAATACAGTTAAAGGGTAAACCCTCATATGGCGTAAACGTCAAGAAAGGAGACTTGATGAAACTTTTCCGTCTTCCATGTAACGTTTTGAGACATTAAACCTGTTCAAATGAAAATTAAAGCCTAGACTATTAGTATACTAAATTGATGAACGGGCGTGACTTACATGGCAGCAAACGAGGTTTTTGTATTTATCTGTACGATTTTGGTGTTCTTCATGACACCGGGGCTGGCGTTTTTCTACGCCGGGATGGTTTCAAGAAAAAACGTGGTGAACACCCTGATGTCGGTCTTCATCATGTGCAGCATCCCCGTTCTTTTGTGGGTCATCATTGGCTACTCGCTCTCATTTTCAGGAAACTATTTCAACGTTATCGGTGGGCTGCATGATTTCATGTTACATAATTTCAACTTTACCGCCCCAGCAACTGCCGGTCCCATCTCCAACGGTTCATACATGCTGTTTCAGATGATGTTTGCCATCATCACGCCAGCCCTTTGGATTGGTGGAATCGTTGGCCGGATGAAGTTTAAGTTCCTAATCTTGTTCACGATTGCCTGGTGTATCTTGATTTACTACCCACTCGTTCACATTGTGTGGGGTGGTGGTTTCTTACAACAGTTGGGCGTCTTGGATTTTGCCGGGGGAACGGTCATTCACATTAACGCGGGAATTACCGCCCTGGTGTTGGCCATCATGCTTGGGAAACACAAACGGGGTAAGAACGATAAAGCCTATAACCTGACCTGGGTCTTTTTGGGAACGGTCATCTTGTGGCTTGGTTGGTACGGTTTTAACTGTGGGTCGGCACTTGCCATTAATCACATCGCGTTTCAGGCGATGCTGACAACCACGATTGCTACGGCAACCTCGATGTTAACATGGATTATTTTGGACGTCTTCATCCTAGGCGCACCATCCCTGATGGGCGCATGTACCGGAACTTTGTGTGGCCTGGTTGCCATCACTCCGGCCTGTGGGTTTGTTGGAATTGGCAGTGCGATTGCGATTGGCGTCATTGCCACCTTATGTAGTTACACGTTCATTAAATACTTAAAGCCCCGTTTGCACGTCGACGATACGTTGGATGCGTTCGGTTGTCATGGGGTATCTGGAATCGTTGGTAGTCTTTTGACCGGACTGTTCGCTAGTAAGGCAATCAATCCGCAGGTGAAGTTTAGTGGCATCTTTGCTGGTGGTTCACTCCATCAGTTTTGGATTCAGCTGCTGGCAACTGGTTTCAGTATCGTGTTTGTGACCGTCATGGTCGTTTTGATTGTGTTAGTGCTAAAGCACGTTACGAAGATGCGAGTTACTCCAGAAGAAGAGGCTAAGGGATTAGACCTGAGCGAGCATAAGGAACGAATTGATTGTGATGCGATTAATCGCTAGGATAACATGAAAGAAAATAATTTTATGTAGTTTGCCTATTAAGTAAAAAGTCAATTAATTTTTCAATCAAATGAGTTAATAAATTAATTATTACTGGAATAATGACTGATAGTAAGAGATACACAAATCACCAGTTTGTGGTGAACTGATGATTGAGCTTATCAGCTAATGGTGGGCTCTTTTTTGTCTTACTCTCGAAGTTAATGCCAATTGAATTACCACGTTTTTGATTTTATTTTTTTCATTTTAAAACCAACATTGTTAATATTATCTATTCAGTTTGATTATTCTAGCTCTATGTATTTCACTTGAAATTGTGGGAATAAAATTTTGAACCCAGAATAGTTTAGATAACCATAAATGCCAATGCTTTTGTTGCCAATTGATCCTACATAATAATGAAGATTAACTGACCCTTGATCATCAGATAAATTTTTGAGTGGTTCATATTTATGGCGTTTTATGTAGTTATAAGTGGCCCAATTTTTGCTAAACTTTTTAATTTTAGTATTTGATAAAGTTATTGCTCTCATTTGAATGCTCACTGCTGCATGGTCAGCAAACAAAAGGTCGAAAGCAAGAAAACCAATCGATAAAATGATAATGAGTGATGTTGATATAAGAATTGTTTTAGCTTTCATTTTGTAGTCTCCTTAATTTATTATTTTTCGTGATAATATTTTATCACTAAATATTATTTATGTAACATAACACCTATGAAAACGGATAAGTTAATTTTGTTTGTTGTAATTTCAATTTTCTCGGTGCTTTTGATTGTTTTTAGTAATATTAATTCAAATCCAATTAATATTTTTAGCAAGGACTTAATGAGCATGGACACGGAGTCAAAGACTGCTCATCAGGGAAGAGTCAAAAGAAACGACATCACAATTGGCCTAAAACTGCATGGTATCGAAATTAGAAAAAGTACTATTAGATACTATAGGTAGGCATTTATGTGATTTTTCTGTTTCTCATTATAATGATGATACAATTGTCACAGGAGCCTTTATAACTCTAAAAAACAAAAATCGAGGTAGATATCTATGTCACAAGAAGATGATCTTTTAAAAGCCGCCTTAAACGGTGGAACGTTTGACTTTCGTGACCCGTCGTTTAAACCAATCTTTGATATTCATTTTAAAAATGCTGAACTATTAAAACAGTTTAACAGTGAACTAGATCCAGTTAAGCAACAGGAAATCCTGGCGAAGATTACTGGCAGAAAAGTACCAGAAAATGTGATTGTCTTTCCACCACTTCAGACTGATTTTGGCCGCAATATTTTCCTAAAACCAGGTGTTTTAATTAACACCGATTGTCTGTTTGACGACGCTGGTGGGATTTATCTCGACGAAAACGTTTTGATTGGACCACGAGTTTCACTGATTACGCTTAACCATGATACGCGACCAGATCACCGAAATTTGATTACCGCTAGTGCCATTCATATTCACAAGAATGCTTGGCTTGGAACTGGTGTCATTGTCCTTCCAGGCGTTACCATTGGTGAGAATGCCATTATCGGTGCTGGCTCGGTTGTCAATAAGGATGTGCCTGCCAATGCAACTTACGTAGGCGATCCGGCCAAACCAATTAAGAGGCATGATTAAGAGTAAAATTGGTTTCAGCGTTTTTGAAACGTGGAATGATTTGATAATACTGTTAGTACTAACAATATGAATGCCAAAGCCTCTAACTAATTCGATAGTTAGAGGCTTTTTGTGGCGTATCAGTTTTTTATTACTATTTGTTTTATCCCTGGCTAGGGAAATTAAAGATCTGACCTACTAATTGTTCTATGATTAGTAAGTCGTATTGAGTTAATTTTTCAATGAATTTAATATTTCTATCACTGTTGCTAGACCAATCATAACTTGCTAGCTGACTAGTTATAACCTGACCATGTGTTTTGTATCCATTTAAATTAAAATTACCAGCATAGTTTCTAATTGTACTCGTAATTGGACAAACAACAGCAAAACGAGTTGCGTCATTAAAGGCTTTGGTACTGATTACTAGGCCAGGACGTCTTTTTTTAATTTCGTTTCCTCTACTGGGATCAAAATCAATCCAAACAACGTCTCCTTGATTTGGACAATACGATTGATTATTCAAATCATTTCACGTCCCTCTAGTTGACTTTTATTATTAATGGGAGACTGGTAAAGTTTTCCGTTGGCATATTTTTTGTCGCCATAAATTTGTTTTATTTTTGGGACCAACATAAGTGCTCCCTGTTGATCTTTAGTTAGAAAGTATTCTTGTCCCAAAGCTAATCCATATTCTTTTTGAGTCTCACTATTGAAGTTAATACCAATTGAGTTTCCACGTTTTCTGATTTTAACTTTTTCCATCAACATCATCTCCTCAATTACATTGTATCACATGTAACACTGAAGAACATAAGAGTACATAGTTTTTCTTTTTTTATTGTTAATTAAACTTTTTAATATATTTAGAACCTCTTAATTGGTTTTGAATTTTTGGTATTTTATTTCTCATTATTGGTGGCTGTTGTACGTTTTTGGAGGATTTATAGGATGGTTTGTTCCTGAAATTGTTGATGTATTTAAATAAATAAAATGAAGTGTCAGACATAGAATTTTAACTTTATCTGGCACTTCATTTTATTTTTACGGTTTTTATTAAATAAAATTACCTCATCTTAATCACTATCTTGCCAGTAGCGTGGTGTGATTCCAGTAGTTTATATCCCGCTAGCACGTCACTAAAGGGGAAAACCTTATCAATAATCGGCCTTAACTGCTGGTCTTCAATCATTTGGGTTAAGATGTTTAGTTGATGACCACTGGGATGCATGATGAAAAAGGTGTATTCAATGTGATGTTTTTTGGCTAAAAGTTGTAGGGGACCACTAGCAATCTCAAACAAAATTGATTTAAACCAACCGAGATGATGTTTCATGCCGAATTTAAAGGTTGGAATTCCGTTGATGGTGATTAGCTTGCCACCAGGTTTTAAGATTTTAAAGGTATCTTTGAGGGTCTTGCCGCCACGACTGTCAAAAGCAATGTCGTAATCACTTAACACCTCGGAAAAATCCGTCGTATGATAATCAATCACTTGATCGACACCTAAAGAGCGCATTAACGCCACGTTCTTTGGACTCGTGGTCGTTGCAACGAAGGCACCCCGCGCTTTGGCAATCTGAATTGCCATGGTACCAACACCACCTGACCCGGCTTGAATGAAGACCTTTTGGCCCTTTTTCAGTTTGCCAATTTCAATTAAGGCCTGATAGCTCGTTAATCCGGTTAGGGGAACGGCACTGGCGTCAACTAGACTCAAGTTACTAGGCGTTTTAGCGATGTTGTTCTCATCGATCGCGATAAATTGGGTTAAAGTGCCACTTTGATAATCAGCAGGACGCCCATACACCTGGTCACCCGATTTGAATTTAGTTACCCTTTTGCCAACTTTGACCACCGTGCCAGAGAGGTCGTTTCCGACGGTAATTGGCAACTTGTATGGCATGATGATTTTTACCTTACCGGATTGAATGGTGTAGTCGATTGGGTTGAGTGATGAGGCCGCGATTGACACCAAGACCTCGTTGTCATTGATTTGAGGAACGGGGATGATGTCCTTTACGAAGGGCGTTCGGTATTTCAGCAGTTGCAGCGCGGTCATTTGTTTGGAAATGTTAGTCATATTAGGCACCTCTTACATAAATTTGGGGATCAGACGATCCATCAGTCTCGTTGGTAAAATGGCGTTGAAGAACGCGGTTGGTTTCGCACCGAACCCGATGAGATATCGTGGTCTGGGATTTCTGGCTAAAACGACTTTTTGAATTGTTTTGGCAATCAAAGTGGGTTGTGACGCTAATTTTGAAGCATAAATTTTATTAGTTTTATTGGCCATTTCTTTAGCGGCTGCTTCGTACTTGGTTCCCTTAGAGGAATTAACCAGCTTGTTCATAGCGATTTTGGACCAGTTACTTTTTACAACCCCCGGTTCGATTAAGACCACCTGGATGCCAAGCTTTCTTACTTCCATTCGAAGTGAATCACTTAAAGTTTCAAGCGCATGTTTGGATGCGAAGTACCAGCCGGCGAGTGGGCTACTGAACCGGCCCGCCATTGAAGAAATGTTGATAATTTTGCCCGCGTGTTGTTTTTCCATGTAGGGTAGAACCAGTTTGGTTAGGGCAACTAATCCAAAGACGTTGACGTCAAATTGGCGTTTGGCTTCCTCAGTACTGACGTTTTCGATGGCGCCAAAAGAACCATAACCAGCCCCGTTGATCAAGACGTCAATCTTGCTGGCAGTTTGAATAACTTGATGAACACCTTTTTGCATCGAATTTTGGTCGGTAACGTCCATGTTAATTGGAGTAACCCCGAAAGCCTTTAATGGTTCCATTGCGTCCGTGTTTCTGGCAGCCCCAAAAACTTGATAACCGGAGTTTGCCAGTCGTTTAGCGGTTTGATATCCCATTCCGGAGCTAACTCCTGTGATTAAGATTGTTTTCATTAGTTACCTCCTAAATGATATAAGTTTCGTTGATTAAGTTACACGAGTATATTATAATACAACTGTTGCATTTGCAACTATTAACCTAAAAAAGGTGATTATTAATGGAAAAAAAGATTGACAGAAGGGTTCGAAAGACCCAAAAAGCCATCCAGGACAGCTTTCGTGAACTATTGCAGGAGAAGCCTAGTTTAGATCAAATTTCGGTGAAAATGATTTGCGATCAAGCCGACATTACGAGAAAAGCCTTTTACGACCACTATTCTGACAAGTCGGCGCTGGTTTTGGACTTTATGAATTCATATTTCAAAGAGTTGAGGTTGACCTGTCAGAATGTCGACGACACGAAAGTCCAAGAAAAGATTGAACTTTGGATTAATTTCTTCACTCAGGACCGTAACTTCTTTCGTAATCTATTAAAAAGTCAAGATTCGTATCAGTTCAGAAAAGAATTCAACGATTTTACCAGGGAACAACTGGCGTTTGTCACTAAAGACATCAGTCAAACGGAACTAGACTTCATTTGCTACGGAATTGATGGCATCATCGAAGAGCTAGTTTTATCAGACGAGCAGGTTGATAAGGGTAAGCTGGCCAAGAGAGTGAAGGCAATTTTAGTGCCATATCTGGGTCAAGATAAATAGGAGGATGCTGCGATGAAAAAGATTTTAGTGGTTGAGACTAACACAACTAATTTTCCCAATAGTAATCGACTGACTGGCTTATGGTTGGGGGAATCAGCTGAATTTGTGGCGGAAGTTCAAGAGGCTGGATACGACGTGGATTATCTTAGTCCGAAGGGAAGGTACGTCCCGATTGATCCGAGAAGTATGAAGTCGTCGTACGTTGATGCTGATACTCTAAGGATGTATCAAGATCGCGACTATCAGAATCATGGATTGGCTAACACTCTGAAACCAGTCGACATCAACCCCGAAGATTATTTGGCGATTTACTATACTGGTGGCCACGGAGTAATGTGGGATTTCCCCGATGACCCGCAGTTACAAAAAATCAGTTTGGAAATCTACAATAACGGTGGATACATCTGTTCGGTGTGTCATGGCATTGCGGGAATCCTTAACATTAAGTTGCCAGATGGGAAATATCTCATTTCTAATAAAAAGATTACTGGTTTTACGACTGCTGAGGAAGTTTTAAGTGGCAACTATAAAAGAGTGCCGTTCTTAAATGAGAAGGTTTCCGAAGAGCACGGGGCCCATTTTGAAAAGGTACGACCATTTAAAAGCCATGCCGTAAAAGACGGACGCTTAATTACGGGACAAAATCCGTAATCACCGAAAGCGGTGGCAAAGGAGCTTGTGGGGGCGATAAATAGTAAAAGTATTTGAACAATAAGAATGGAAGTTGTTTAATAGAGCTAACTTAATTGTAAAAGGGGAAGAAATATTCTTCCCTTTTTTTAGAATCTGATTGATTGGAGGAGATCCTATCGATGCTTTAAGTACTCAAATAAAAAGCTTTTTAACCGGAAACTTTATGTATAATTTTTCCAGGGTCCTCCCGCATGCGATCTTATCCGTAATTCTGTTGGATAAGGGATTTTCTATCAGTCAAATATCTATCATTCAAAGTATTTTTATGGTTGCAGCTCTCATAATGGAGATTCCATCTGGTATTGTTTCAGATATTATTTCAGAGAAGAACATGTACCAACTTTCTCTAATTTTGATTTTTATTTCTTATTTTTTAACTTTTATGACCAAATCATTTCTGCTAATCAGCGTGGCATGGTTTTTGTATGGGATGTCATCAGCGGGCATGACAGGGTCTTTAGACACCTATTTTGTGAAAACCATTAAAAATCATGACGGTAGTATCAAAAAATTCAACGTGAAAAACAACTATGCGATTTTGTTTAGTGGATTAATTGGTGGCGGACTAGGTGCAACCATTTATAACTACATCGGAATTAACATATACATTGTGTCTTTATTAGGATTTGTGCTTGCCTTTATACTAATTCAAGGCTTAATTCCAAAAGTAAACATCAAGATGGAGGATCGGATCACCTTAAGTCAAATGGTAGGCGGACTTAAAAGTCTTAAAAGTAACAGTAAATTATCAGTAATCATTGTATTGATGTGTTTTCTGCAGATGTTTGCCCAAGTGTTCTATCAATATTGGCAATTTATCTTGTTACAAGACCACATCTCTAAAGCTTACTTCGGAATTGTGTATGTGTTGTTTCAACTCTTTTCAATTATTGGAAATATGATGTTAAAACACATCAAAATTTCAAAGATATCTTATATTATTAACCTGATACTTATTCTGATTTTATTTGCGTTGTGTAATGTATTCAGGCTTGATTTTATGCCCGTCGTTTTTTTTGACGCTTTTACAGATTCCTTTCAATGTCTATTCGTATCAACTTAATATTGAATTTCAGCATTACGTTAATAGTAAGATGATGTCCACTTTTATTTCTATCATGGAGTTCTTATCAATGATTGTTGCCGCTCTCACTTTGTGGTTTATTGCGGCTTTTGTGTCGAATAGTAATTTAATGATGGTTTTAAATGTAGTTGTGTTAATTTTCTTTGTTGGGTCTATGATAATCAATTTTTTGAGAAAAAATGAAGAGATTCAGAATGAATAGATTTTATAAATGATTTGTTTTAGATGGTGCTATGATTATCTCAATTTATTTGAATCACATAAAAATTAACGGTAGTTAATATTAGATATTGGGAGCAGGCCAATGAAATATTTTGCTAAACATTTGATTAATCGAATTGGTATTTTGAAGATTATCATTTACCTTTTATTTTTATTTGTATCGTACGCCATCTTCTATTTGCAGCCGTATTTACTAAGTAACATCATTAATTCAAACGGTAAGAAAGTCATCTTTACGAGTTGTTTATTGTTTTTAACGCTAATGATTCCTTCGATTACCACTTATGTTAGTAATTATTTTTTACAGGCTACCCGTAAGTATTCTAAACAGGAGATCTGGTCAAACATCGAAAAGGGTGGTTACAAGTACTTTCAAGCAGAAAAAGTGGGCAAACTTCAAAGTTACATTGATGAGGTATCGTTTTCATGTCGCAAGTTGGTTCAAGAGGTGATGCCAGCAGGAATTAAGGGAGTTGCCTTACTTTCTTTATATACCGTTATTTTGGCTAAAATGAATTTAATGATTGGAATTGCATATTTAATTGTCTTTCTCATCTACATTTTACTTTCCGTTAAATTGTCGGGAAGAAATCGGCAATATGTCCGCGACTCTTTAAGTAAAACTTCCAAAGTGAATGAATACATCTTGGATTTTTATAATAATAAAGAAACAATTTATTCACTAAGAAGTTTAAGCTACGAAAACGGTATTTTTAATAACCTACTAAATAATGAGAGAAGAATCTATTATAAATTACAAAATAAAATTAATGGATCTGCGATTATCCAGCAGTTATTCATTGTGGTGATGGCATTTGGAATTATTGTATTTATCAGTATTGTTGGTAAGAACAAGTCCTACAGTATTTCTGGACTTTTAATTTTAGTGTATTCAATCATTAGTTTGAGTCAATTTGGGTCCGAGTATCTGGAGATGATTGAGCTTTTTGATCGTATCAGGTCAGGATTAGACGATTTACACTATCCTGTTTTGGGTTCGGTTCATGAGGGCAGAATTTTTGCCCCGGGTAGTGATTGGTTGAAGGTTAAAAACATTAAATTTAGTTATCGTAATAGCAAAAACATTTTTATCCATTTGTCATTAAACATTCATAAGGGTGAAAAGACGGCGATTGTTGGTGATAATGGCTTAGGGAAAAGTACGTTGTTAAAAATAATTGGTGGACTGATAGTGCCACAAAGGGGTGAAATTATAATTCCAGCGGAAGGTCCAACTGATGTTGTTTATCTTGGTCAGGATACACCGTTATTTAACCGATCGTTATACGATAATTTAACGTATCCAGGAAATCAGAGGACATCGTTTGACTTAATTAATCAACTTTTTGACGAAATCGGATTAGGGAAAATTTCAAAAGATGATGCTTTGAAAAATTATTCTACCAAAGAATTTAAGAGTCATTTTTCTGGCGGTGAGCAACAGAAAATTCTGATTTTGCGAACTTTTATTCAGGACCCATCGGTGGTTTTGTTTGATGAAAGTAGTAATGGACTTGATCCACAATCGGTTAATATATTTTATGAATTAATGGGAAAGTATTTAAAAAGCAGTACCGTTATTTCTGTCGTTCATAATAAGTCTGAACTACAGTACTTTGATCATGTAGTTAATCTAAATAGCTTCATTTGATAATCATTCCTTGACCACTAGGACATCTTCTAGCGGTTTGGGGATGTTTTTATTTCCGAACAATTCGTGTGATTTTCATTTTTACTTCGTTTTACCAAAACAATTATTGTGAAATTATTATTTATATTAATTTATTTCAGAATAAAATGAGAATCAAAATGATTTAAAATATTGATCTTAGTATATTTGCTGATTCAGAGGTGCTTGTGAAGTTGTTATTTATTGCCATGCCAATAGTGTAAGCGGTTGCATTATTAAAATTCCGAGTATATATTGAATGTGTAAATAAAAACAAGCGCTTATTTTACTTACTATTAATTAATACTAAATTTAACATGATAAAAAGAGGCTATTTATTATGAATGATAAAATGAATGCTTTAGTAATGACTGCCAAACAAAAGATGAAAATGGAGCAGATTGACACTCCAACTCCAAAAGACGATGAGGTTTTGGTTGAAACGGCCTATGCAGGAATCTGTGGGACTGATAATGGGCTGTTTAACGGACTACCAGGCTCCACTGACGCTACCCCACCAATCGTGTTAGGTCACGAAAATTCTGGGATTGTTGCCGCCGTTGGTAAAAACGTCCAAGAATTTAAAAAGGGTGATCGGGTGGCCGTTGACCCCAATATTTATTGTGACAAGTGTTTCTATTGTCGAACTGGTCGTTATGAACTCTGTGACAACTTGTCAGCCATTGGAGTAACTCGTAATGGTGGACTTGCTCAATACTTTACAGCACCTGAAAAAGTGGTTTACAAGTTACCAGATTCAGTCTCACTTCAAGCTGCATGTTCACTTGAACCAATCTCTTGTGTGGTTCACGCAATGAAGATTACCGAGAACATTACCCCTTACCAACACGCTTTAATCATTGGTGATGGTTTCATGGCTCGTCTGTTCGCTCAAATCCTGCGTGACTACGGGATTCAACGAATTGATTTAGCCGGGATTCTAGACGACTCGGTGCTTGACCGTTTGAAGACTGAATTAAAGTTAGACAACGTGATTAACACGACGAAGACCCCGATTAAAGAAAATTATGACTTTGTGGTTGAAGCCGTTGGTCGTCCCGAGACTCAAGAAGAAGCTGCTGAGCACACCAACAAGGGTGCTCAAGTGCTGATGTTTGGAGTCGGTAAACCTGATCAGACCTTCTCAATGAATACTTACAATGTCTTTAAGAAACAGTTAACGATTAAAGGATCGATTATTAATCCCCATGCCTTTGAAGATGCGATTGCTTTACTGGCATCCGGTGCCGTTAAGACCACTCCGTTCCAGGATAATATTTTAAAGCTTGACGAAGTTGAAGGAGTTCTAAATCACACGACCCCTAAGATGGGGAAGTCGATTGTCGCAGTTAACCCAGAACTTAAATAGAAAAATGTGGTGATTGTTATGACTGCAAAGAAAACACCACGAACGATTTCGATGAGTGCTTCGATTATTTATTTTATTATTTCAATCATCATCAATTCACTTGGAAACGTTCTGACGTTGGTCACCAGTGCCAAGGTGGTTCCCCAGTTTTTGGGGTCCGCGTACTGGACGGCGGCCGAAACCAACTTTAGTATTGCGATTCATTGGAATCTTTTTTGGACTTTCGTCCTGATCGGAGTCGCCATCATCATTTTGAATGCACTCTTGCTTGGAAAATGGGACTGGGGCAGAGCCATTGGAAACATGATTTTCATGATTCCGTTTTCCTGGTTAGTTCAGGTATTCTATGACCTTTTGACCGAGATTATCAAGTTACCGGAGGCCCGTTCGTTGGGCTTAATCACCGTTTACGTGCTGGTCAACTTTATCGGAGTTGCATTTATTGCGATTGGAATTTCGATTTATCAACGGGTCAACCTGGTCTTACACCCAAATGACGATCTAATGCAGATCCTACGTTTCAAGTATTTTAAGGGGAACGCCGCTGAAGCAATGTGGGCTTCATACATCCCACCGACTGTTATTGGAATAATTGCGATTTTGATCACACATCGAATTGAATACTATGGGATTGGAACGGTTTTTGCCTTTCTTTTCCAGGGTGGCATTACCGGAATTGCCGATAAGGTCGTCTTTCCAAGCCTCAAGCACCAAGCGTTAGATACGTCTAATGGCATAGAAGATTCAACGGTGGCAACCGACGTTGATAATGATGAACACCAATTATCGCATAATAAAAAGGGGAGTAAGAAAATGAATATTAGTGATTACTTTACTGGTCTTCAACACGTAGGAATTCCTACCAAAGACCTTAACAAAACCATTCAGTACTATGAAAAACTTGGATTTAAAAAGATTGGCGATTTCCCAAATGGTAACATTCACTGTGCCTTTATGAAGTACGACAACCTTACCCTTGAAATTTGGGAAGGCGAGCCAACCAACCCAGTTGATGGCGCGATTAACCACTTTGCCTTAAATACCACTGACATTGAAAGTGCCTTTAAGGCCGCTAAAGAAATGGGACTGAACGTCGATGATGATCAGATTCAATACATTGGGGCGTACTGGACGAAGGGAATTAAATTCTTTAACGTCTATGGTCCTAACCATGAACGCATTGAATTTTGTCAGATTCTGAAGTAACGATTGATTGCCATTAAATTATTAAAACCTCAATTTTTAAAACCCATACCAAAAAGGGGATGTTGAACAATTCGTTCAGCATCCTCTTTTAATTTTATAGGGCTTTTTCTAATTTTTGTAGGTGAGACATGTGTTGGTTGAACTTGTTGTGAATGTGTCGTCTTACGAAGTACTTTCTGATCTCATCGATTAGAACCAGTGGAATTGGGATGGCAATCAGATAGATCCAGTCACTGACACCAATTGCAGCGGTTCCAAAGACACCTTGAAGGAACGGAACGTAGATTAGAAGGGTGATTAGGACAATCTGAAAGGCAATCCCCCACATGATGCGGTGGTTACTAAAGATCCCAATTTTAAATAGGGAAGTCGAATCGGTTCGACAGTTAAGGACGGCAGCGATTTGACAGAAGCCGATGGCAGCTAGCGTCATGGTAGTGGCTTCGGCGTAAAACGTGCCACTGCCAGCTAGCGGAATCTTGGGCCAACCGTGTTGGTAGTTGGCAAAGAAGTAACCGCCAGTTGACAAGATAGACGCAAATAGTCCGTACCAACCAAACGCTTTGATAATAAGTCCCTTGTTTAGTAGGTGCGAGCTTCTTGAACGTGGTGGCCGTTTCATGATTCCCGGTTCACTCTTTTCGGTTCCAAGTCCTAGCGCTGGCAGTAAGTCAGTCCCCAGGTCAACGGTCAGGATTTCCATGACCGTCAGTGGGAGTGGAATTGCACCGTTGGAGATCAGGAACAGGATTGACGGAAAGGCTTCGGCCATATTACTGTTCAAGATGTAGAGGAGGAACTTCTGGATGTTGCTGTAGACGGTCCGACCTTCTTCAATGGCAGAAACAATGGAGGCAAAGTTATCGTCGGTTAAAATCATGTCGGCGGCATCCTTGGCGACGTCGGTTCCGTTGACGCCCATGGCAATGCCGATGTTGGCCTTCTTTAATGCCGGAGCATCGTTGACACCGTCACCAGTGGCGGCAACCACGTCACCGTTCTTTTGACACATGGAGACGATGCGATACTTGTCTTCCGGAGCCACCCTGGCGAAGATGACTTCACCCTTGACGGCTTCTTGAAGTTGATCGTCTGACATCTTAGTTAATTCTTCGCCGGTAATGACCCGCGCCTTGTCAGAAGTAATGCCGATTTGAACGGCAACACTTTTGGCGGTCAAGGAACTATCTCCAGTGACCATGATGATCCGAATGTCGGCACTGTGACACTTTTTAACCGCGTCGAAGATTTCCTCTCGTGGCGGG
This sequence comes from Fructilactobacillus sp. X7R7C1, assembly GCF_059901065.1. NCBI lineage: Bacteria > Bacillati > Bacillota > Bacilli > Lactobacillales > Lactobacillaceae > Fructilactobacillus > Fructilactobacillus sp. X7R7C1. Next base: position 43,290 of record NZ_JBWXVF010000001.1, on the reverse strand, counting down.
TCGGACATGACGGCTAGACCAACAAACACAAGGCTCTTTTCGGTGTTGTCAATCGTGGCTTGTTTCGGATCATCGGTATCATTATCGCGGTAGGCAAAAGCGAGTGAACGCAGGCCTTGTCTAGCGTAATCGGCATTGGCCTGGTTAATCTTTTCCTTATCAGTTGCGGTGATGGGGCGCACCTGACCGTTTACTAGGATTTTGTCACAAATCGAAAGAATGTTATCAAGGGCTCCCTTGGTGTAAATGACGTTACTGCCGTTTAGCGCCGTCTTTTGAATCGTGGTCATGCGGCGCCGATTGGCGTCAAATGGGAGTTCTTTCAGCCTCGGCGTCTGTTTGGTCGCGTCATCACGGTTTAAACCAGCCTTGTCGGTTAAGATGTTCAATCCCGCTTCGGTTGGGGTCCCTAAAATTGACGGAGCTTTCTTGTTGTCTGGGTCGTACTTAATGGCAGTATCATTATTTAATAGGGCAATCTTTAACAAAAGGGCCAAATCCGGTTCGTCAGCGAGATTGACATTTTTGCCGTTGAACTGGATTTTGCCGTTGTTGAAGTACCCCGTTCCGGTGACGGTGTACTCCTTGTCTGGAAGCCAGACGTGGTTGACCGTCATCTGATTTTGGGTCAGCGTTCCGGTCTTATCAGAACAGATGACGTTGGTTTCACCCAAGGTCTCAACGCTGTCTAAGTCCTTTAAAAGGGCGTGACGTTTGGCCATGACCTGGGTGCCATGGGCTAGAGACAACGTGACGGTCGGAAGGAGTCCCTCCGGGATGAAGGCCACGATCATTCCCAGTGCAAAGATAAACGATTTGGCAAGCGGGTAATGAACAAAGTAAATTGCCAGGATAAAGAACGTAATTCCAATCGCAAAAGCAATAATGGAAATTTGACGGGTCAAACGGTTCAATTCCTTAGTAAGTGGTGATTCCGTCTTCTTCTGATTTTGCGTCAGACTGGCAATCTTACCGAATTCGGTGTTCATCCCGGTCTTAACGGCTAAAACGGTCGCCGTTCCGTTGGTGACAACGGTCCCAGCGTAGACCACGTTACTGATGGCAAACTTTCCGTCACCATGTTGGTACTTATTGTTCTTATCAACCGGAAGTGATTCACCGGTTAGAGCGGATTCGTCCACCTGTAGTGATGAAGAATGGACCACGACTCCATCAACTGGGATGGCGTTACCGGCTTGCAGTTGCAGGAGGTCGCCGGCGACAATCCCATCAGCGTTGATTTGAACTGATTTCCCGTTTCTGATGACATTGACGTAGGTTGGCAGTAGATTACTAAGGGCGTCGGTGGCCTTTTTGGCTGCATGTTCCTCCCAAAATGAGAAGAGACCATTAATAATGTTGACTGCCCAAATTGCGATTCCAAGGTCGACGGTTCCTGCCAGAATGGCAATCACACCACTGACCCACAGCAGCATGGCCATTAGTGAAGTGAAGTTTTTAAGGAAGGCGATTAAAACCGATTCCTGCTTACCTTTCTTGATGACGTTGTATCCGTTTTTTTGTAACTTTTGTTTGGCTTCGCTGGTACTTAGACCCTTGGTGCTTGACGTGTCTAACGTGCTAGTGAGATCTGACAATGGCATTTTGGCGTAATCATCGTCAGTTAGAATTTTGTTATCCAATGTTTCTCACCCCTTTTTCCAAATATCGTTTAGAATGTGCTTCTAAACAACCGTGGCCTGATTTTAGCCTCTTTTTTAAAAAAAGCAATAGAAAAAACTGACTTTTGTAAAATAAATTAATTTAGCCTGAGTCAGGGCGAAACCATCACGATTAAGTAGGAATAATTGCCGCCCTTTTGCTTTTGAATTATCATAAAATTAACTACTTCAAAGGAGTCTTAAAATGGTTAAATTCATTGAACGTGAACATAAATTTTCACCAGCCGATTCTGACTTCGTGGACCGCAAGTTCATCGATGTGGCCTATGCGGAAGGCAAACGACACAAACTTGACGTTTACCTGCCAAATGAAAAGCGCGGCCGTTACCCGGTCATCATTGATGTGCATGGTGGTGGGATGTACTTTGGACAGAAGAGTTCTTTTAAATTAAACGGTGCTTTGGAACTGTTAAAGCGCGGTTACGCGGTTGTCAGCCCCAATTATTCGCTTAGTTACATGAAACCATTTCCCACCGCAATCTACGAATTAAAAGCCGTGGTGCGCTTCGTGAAAGCTCACGCTGATAGTTATCACTTTGATAGTAACGCAGTTTTCATGATGGGTGAATCATCAGGGGCTCAATTAGCGATGTTACTGGCAGCTTCTGAAGCCAGTGGCCACCTTGAAAGTGATTTTGGTAGTCATTTTGACTATTCAAGTCAGGTTGATGGTGTGATTTCTTCGTACGGATTGTACGAAATGGACCTTTTAAAGCCGGAGTTTGAGGCGCTCGGTCAAAAGCCCAATTTTTATGAAACCGGTGACGCCGACTCTTTTGAGGGTGCCATGCTGGGATTTCACCGACCGATTGACGTTCCTGATTTAGTTGCCGAGGCCAATCCGGTGACGTACCTAAATGATGCCATGGTTCCGGCGCTTCTGTACGCGGGAACCGGTGACCGAGTTGTTCCTTACGTTCAGACGATTAACATGGCGGCCGAACTCATCAAGTTCATTGGCAAACAGAACGTTGAGGTTCACATTGTTGACGGCGTTCCCCATGGTCCAAGTGGTTTTATGAATGAGACCGTGTTTGACCAGAAGGATCAGTTCATGAGACGAGTTATGAAACAAGACAAAAAGGCATCCCACTAGGATGCCTTTTTGTTAATTAATGAAAGAAATGGGCAATCGTGCCGTTTTGAACTAAAACGGAGACTCCCAAAAGGATGTACACGATTGATGACAGGTAACGACCGTATTTTCCTAACAGATTTTTAATCCGTTTATTGTCCTCAATGAGGATGGCACAGAAGAAAAAGATGACCGCCATGATGAGCATGGTGATGAGTGCCAAGAGTAGTTCTAAATTAGTTTTGCGGATGAAAATGGGAATGAAAACGGCGACGTTATCGGCACCACACGCGGTGATGGTGATCGCCACGACTTTCATCACAATTTTGAATTTTGATCCATTACTGGTACTGATATCACTACTTGAGTGCGGCTTTGGTGGAAATAACTCCTTAATTCCAAATAAAATGGGGAAGATCCCAAGAAGGCCGAGAATCCACATCTGGGGAACAGCCCCGAGAATCCGTGCAATCGCCATCGGTAGGATAGTTAATCCTACCGTTCCAATTAAGTCACCAGTTAGGACCAACTTTGGGCTCTTATAAGCTCCTAACAAAAGGACCAAGACGAGCAGGTAATCCAGATTGGTTGAAAAATAAGCCACGATTGAGCTGAAAATAATTTCGATCATTAATTCACTCCTTAAAATGCTCGAACGGCAATGACGATGCCATCGGCGACGAAGAACAAGGCCAATAAGATGACCGTTTCTGAGGTGGAGACAAACGACAGAATGGTGAGGGCCACTGAAACGATAATGCCCAAAATCCCGAGGCCAATCACGACTGAGTGGTACCACTTCCGAACCTTAGGGATGAATTTGACCGTTAAAAGTTCGGTGAGGGAGTCCACGATGATCAAGGTAAATATTAAGATCAGGACCACGTGAAAGTTTAGTAACTGATGAAAAAACAAGATGATACTGATTACGAGTTCAATCGTTCCCGTTACAATTAGGGTCTTATTAATCACATTGAAATAGTTGGACAATTCATAGTACAGGACGTAACGGTAAATTCCGGCAAGTAGGGTTCCAAGTGCCATAATGGTGATTAAAGAGCCAATTGGTCGGATAAATAGGAGGAACGCAACAAATAAAAAGTAGAGTCCGACTACAAGTGAGAAGGAGTCGAAGCGTTTGTTTTTGGTGGTGAGCATGGGGGGTGTTCTCCTTATTGATAGAATAAATCTGCAGAAAACCTGCAGAAAAAATTAATGATTTCGTTTTATTTTCTCACAGTTTTTGGTCTGACCAACAATAAGTTAATCAGAATCATGGCAATTAAAATGATGAGTCCCATTGGCAAATACGTATTTTCACCCATGATACCAACGAGTGGTGAAACAATTCCACCCATGGCGTTTTGCGTTAGACCCACAAGAGCTGAGGCACTGCCGGCGTTCTTACTGGCAGCGTTCATGGCGACGGTCGTGGACAACGTCAGCATCGCACCGATAAAAAGGAGAATGATGAAGACTAGAATAATAACCACTACTAGGTTTTTAAACCAGATGGCACTGAGAATCAGGATGAAACTAGTGATGAGGGTGGCTTTAATGAATCGCTTTAAAAGGGTAATGGAGTCAGTTTTCATTACCAAGCGACCCGGCAACGCACTGCCAATTCCAATGGCAACACCGTTTACGGCGTACAAGAAGCTGAAGCCGGTGACTGACATGTGGAACTGACTCTGAAAGACAAAGGAAGAGGAAGAGATGTAGCTAAATAGCGACCCGTAAACCAGTCCGGTCGCTAATACGAGGCGGAGAAACTTGGGATCCTTTAGGAGGTAAAACATCTGCACTTCGGATTGAAAAAGGGAACCGGTGCTCCGGTTAGCAGGAGTTAGCGTTTCTGGAATGCCAAAGAGGCACATGAAAACAATAATAATCCCAATCACCCCTAAGATGAGGAAGATTCCCTGCCAGTCGGTAATTTTGATGATTAAACCACCAAAGATGGGGGCAATAATTGGGAAGATGCCATTGACGGCGGTCAATAGTGAATAAAAACGGGTCAGGATTTTTCCCGCAAACATGTCACGGGCGACGGCTCTAGAAATGACCTGACCGGTCGCTCCTGCGATTCCCTGAACCAGTCTCAAACTAATGAGCGCGTATACGTTGGGGATGAATGCGATCATCGCAGATGAAACGCTGAATAAAAGAAATCCGATAATTAGGAGTGGTTTTCTACCATAATGGTCACTTAAGGGGCCGATGATGACTTGTCCAACCGCCAGGCCAATCAGACAAGCAGTGATGCTTAGTTGCATCATAGAGGCGTTGGTGTGAAACGTTGCCATCATCTGTGGGAGCGCCGGCATGTATAGGTCCATTGATAGTGGACCAGTTGCGCTCACGATCCCAAGGAGGACCGCTAACCAAATGACATGACTTTTCTTTGTTTCCATTTTTTCATCCCTAGTAAAAAATTTGCGATCAATGACGCACTAATTGCTATTATAAGGTATACTTACTAAATATATAAAGGAAATTTTCGGGATGGAGTTCATCCCTGACAAATCATTAGTGATAGAATAAAATTATACATAATGATTGAGGAGAATCTGAAATGAAATTTTTTAAGAGCGTCATGAGTTGGGTGATTCCGATTGTGATTGGACTGATCCTAGCCTTAATAATCAGACAATATCTATTTACGCTGGCCAAGGTTGATGGACCGTCGATGCAGCCGAACCTTGAAAATGGGGAACGGATCATGGTCTTCAGACAGGCGAAGATTAAGCATCGAAGTGTCGTCGTGTTTAATGCGGCGGGGGAGGATCCCACCGCTGCCCCGAACACCGACTACGTTAAGCGGGTGATTGGACTTCCTGGTGATACTGTTGCCTTTAAGGGTGGCAGTATCTACGTTAACAACAAGAAGGTTAACCAGGATTACATCAGTAAGAGTCAGCAGCAACAGGGAACTTACTACAACCGGATGCCTGGTGACTGGGATCTAACTAGTTTATCCAAGAACTGGCCTAAAAATAAGGGTGCCGTTAAAGTACCTAAAGGTGAGTACTTCGTTCTAGGTGATCACCGGAGCGTCTCAAACGATAGCCGTTACTGGGGCTTTGTTCCAAAGAAGAAGGTCGTTGGGGTTGTCAAGACCTTCCCATGGAGTACCACCAAGCAAAAGCGGTATAATATTAATGAATTAGGATATTAAATCAATAAAAGCTCATCATATTTATGATGAGCTTTTTATTTAAATTAATTTTTGGGGGATTATATGAAGGGATTGATGAAGAAGCTTTTATTTGTGATGTGTCTGCTTTTTGTTGGATTGGTCGTCATTTTTTACCTTTTAGAATTTATGAAATCAAATCAAAATGAGACCCAATCATCAAAACAAGCACACGCCTATCAGGTAGTTGACAACAAGGATTACTCACGGGGCTATTATCCATACGAATCGGCCTATAAACCCGATGAGAACTATCCGAACACTTTACATACGATTCGGGGTGACGGTCATTCTGACTTTGTTACCCAATACTTTTTACCTACTTATACCAGTAGACACGCGCGTTTGAACGACCGCAATCACCGGCTGATGCGTAATCCACAGAGTGTGGTGCTACACGGACAGTATGCGTACGTTATGTACACCTTCTACGGTGGCTCCAACACCGGGTTCGTGGTGCGCTATGATTTAAAAAAGCTAAACGAACTGGGATTTGACTTGCCAGGCTACATGGGGAAGTTTCGTCATAGTAAGACCGAATTGGCCGCCATCAAGGTTGGGCCCGTCTTTCACACGGGGCACGGGCAGTCGATGGCCTATAACCCTAAGAATAAACAGATGTGGTTTATCAGCCAGAATGGGTTTAAGCCGGTTGTCCAACGTCTGAACATGGACACCTTAAAGCCAGAACAAAAAGTCAGAGCACGGGTTCAGTCGACCATTCCTGGTAAGGTTCCAATGGGAATGGTCCTCGCCTTTGATAAAACTGGTCGGGCGTATTTTTACAGCATTACTCATCACGGCATCGCTCCAAGGGGGGCCGTCAAGATTTATCGCGGTCAGATTAACGAACGGGGAGCTAAGTTCAAACTAATTCCGCAGTTAATCCGACACGCTCCTGGCATTGTACCCCAGTCACTGGCATATAACGGTCAGAATAATAACCTTTACCTCGTTTCTAATGGTGGGGTCATGCGAATTCCGGTCAATAAGTTAGGCCACCTCAAGACCAGCGACATCCGGACGATTATTACCGACGGTCACCGCGAGTTTGAGGGGCTGTCGTTTGAAAACGGGAAGGGCATGCTACTGGTAAACCGAGGTCCCGAACTGATGCGGATGACGAATCCTAATTTTTAGTCCCTTCGCTTGTAAAACGATTAGTTGGGACTTAGAATTACAATTAACTAATTAATCGAAAGAAAGGACAAAAATAATGACAGAATTTAACCACCCAATTACACCAGATGACGTTGATCAAATGCAGGCCGATCTGGAAGTGCAACCAAAAAATGAAGTGATCTCACGGGCCATCATGACCAACGGGATTGATAAAGCTTCTGAAGATCCTAAGACCGCAGTCCGCTTAAACCGCACCTTTTCAATTGACATTGATACGGGAACGGTTTCTAATCAGAAACACAGTGGCCGCTGCTGGCTATTTTCATTGTTAAACACCTTGAGACATAAGTTTGCGGTCAAGTACAACAAGAAAGACTTTGAGTTATCCCAAAACTACCTGTTCTTCTGGGATAAGATTGAACGGGCTAACATGTTTTACGATCGGATGATTGCACTGGCCGATCGTCCCACTAGTGACCGGGATGTTGATTTTTATTTGAGTATGCCAGGTGAAGACGGTGGTCAATGGGCCATGGCGGCGGCACTGGTCCAAAAGTACGGCGTTATGCCCAAAGAGGCTTTTCCAGAAACGGCCGTCACCGATGACACCACCGACTACGATGAGGTGATGGATCGAAAGTTACGTCACGACGGGATGGTCCTCAGAAACTTGGTTAATTCCGATGCCTCAGACGAAGATATCAACCAAATGAAACAGAAAATGATGACAGAGGTCTACCGCATGACGGCTTACTCATTTGGTGTTCCACCAAAGACCTTTGACCTTGAATATCGTGATGATGATAAGAAGTATCATTTAGACCAGGGTTTGACTCCCAAGCAATTTTACGACAAGTACATTGGCGTTGACTTAAACGATTACGTCGTTTTGACCAATTCACCTGATAAGAAGATGGATGAGATGTATTCTCTTCCAAGTCAAAACAACGTTGAGGGTGGCATGCCAATTGAGTTCTTGAATGCCCCAATGGACGAACTGAAGGAAGCCGCCATTAAGCAACTTAAAGATGGCGAGACCGTTTGGTTTGGAAATGATGTTTTGCATCAAATGAACCGACAAAAGGGTTACTTGGATAGCAAACTCTACCGTCAATCTGCCTTATTTGATGTAAACATGACCATGACCAAGGCTGAACGCCTCAAGTACCACGAAGCTGAAGTTTCCCACGCCATGACGTTGACCGGTGTTGATTTAATCAACGACGTTCCAACGAAATGGAAAGTTGAAAACAGTTGGGGAAAAAAGGTGGGAGACGACGGCTACTTCGCGATGACCGACGAATGGATGCAGGATTTCGTTTACGAAGTGGTTGTTAAGAAGAGTTATTTAAAGCATACCCAAAAAGAGGTTCTGAAGAAGGCTCCAATCAAGTTGGATCCATGGGATTCATTACAATAAAAATTGATTTAACATCCTTCTGATGTGGAGGGTGTTTTTTTATGGCTTATTTTATTCCGTATGATAATATATAATTATAAAAAAGCAGTCGCATTGATATACAGCTGCCAGTACAATGGCTTCATACTTTAATGAATCGTTATTGGGATGCATAGCTAGGACGGTTATTGGTCACAAAATGTTATTGGTAAAAACACGTAAATATTCCATTTTTGGTTTTAACGTAAGTTCGTTTCACAGTAATTTACCTCTTTTTTAGATTTACATTCGTTGTTTTGGCATGAAAAATTGTTTGTGACATTATACATTATTACAATCCATTTAACAGCGGGTTAAAATTCAAAAACACCGCTACTAAGCGGTAGACACTGATTTATATTGCTTGTATAATTTGCATCAATAATTATTAAACAAGCAGTAGAATAGGTGGGAGAGTAAGATGAAGTGGTTTTTAAAAATTGGATTGTACGTCGTTGAATTTATGATATTTGGATCGTTATCTTTGGTACTAATTAGTCTCCCCATCGATTACTTTCCGATGCTAATATTGGCGTTCTCAAATTTAGCGTTCTTGTTGATCATTAACCAACGTGTTCAAAATACAATCAATCATCATTATAAATATAAATGAAACATAAAAAAGTGTTCCGTAGTTGTGAGCGATGTTTACTAATCGCCAACTATGAAACACTTTTATTTTCTCAAAAACAATTGATAGACTAAGATCGCGATTACTATGGCGGCAAAGACCACGGTTGCGACCTGCGGGTTGGCAATTAAGGCGTTGACTAATCGATGAAGAATCGAAAAACTATGCACACCATGTAGTCCAAGGACAAAGTAAGAATTCATTTTCATCACCTGCTATTTCATGCGAAGTACATATCATTTTAATCCATCGTTAGCAAAAAAGTAAGCAAAGTCTTTTAAAATTATGTATTATAGACGTATAAAACCTAGGAGGATCTACAATGGCAATTGATTGGATGTTAATTTGGCACATTATCGTCATCGGTAATGCGATTTTTGCGATTATTACCGTGTTCAGGCAACCCCGAGACATCGCCGCAACGTGGGCATGGCTTTTAGTACTGGTATTTCTACCATTACTAGGTTTCATTATCTACGCTTTCTTTGGGAGAAAACTACCTAAGAGTAAGTTCTTCCGGTTAAAGGGTAGCGTGAAAAAACACGTGAGACATGAACTTAGTGAAGAAAAAGCAATGCTTAAAAAGCCGAAAGATTCTGACACACCATCAAAACAGATTGCGTGGGAGTCAGCTAACATGGTTCGCATGTTTATGAATTCTGATACCTCGCCACTCTATGACAACAACAAAATCGACGTTTTCACTAATGGCGACAAGTTGATGGATCAGATGTTTTCCGACATTAAGAACGCGAAAAGTTCCATTAACCTGGAATTTTACACTTTTTATGCTGATAAAATTGGGAAAAAAGTTCTAGCGGCATTGGTTGAGAAGGCCAAAGAGGGCGTTGACGTCCGGGTCATCTATGACTCATGGGGTTCGATGGGAACCACACAAAAGTTCTTTAAGCCGCTGTTTGAAGCGGGCGGTCATGCTTACCCATTTTTACACACCCATTCTAATTTCTTTGATTTCCGGGTTAACTTTCGAGATCACCACAAGATTCTAGTGATTGATGGTGAGCATGCTTACGTCGGTGGGTTTAACATCGGCGACCAGTACATGGGTTGGAGCAAGAAATTTGGCAATTGGCAGGACTGTTCAATTCGAATTCACGGAAACGCCATTTATGGACTCCAGTCCCAGTTTATTTTGGATTGGAACGCCACTGATGGGAAACTCCAAATTAATCCCAACAACCCCGAAATGATCAAGAAGTACTATCCAGTCATTCATACCGACGGTGAAGCGGTGATGCAGATTGTTTCCAGCGGTCCTGATACCAGTATGGAACAGATTAAGATCGGCTACATTAAGATGATTGAGATGGCCAAACACAAGGTCCAGATTACTACGCCATATTTAATCCCTGACCCATCGGTCTTGGACGCTTTAAAGATTGCATCCATGTCGGGCGTTGACGTCCAAATCATTGTGCCAGACATGCCAGATCATCCGTTCGTATACCGTGCCACCCAGTACTATGCACGTCAGTTAACCAAACTGGGGGTCAAAGTTTACTACTACAATAATGGGTTCATGCACGCTAAAACGGTGGTCGTTGATGATAAAATTGTTTCAGTTGGGTCCGCTAACATGGATTATCGTAGTTTTAAACTAAACTTCGAGATTAATTCATTTACCTACGATGAAGCATTTGGAAAACAAATGGGAGCAATTTTTGAAGAGGACTTGAAGAATAGTACCCTTCAAACAACAAAGATGTTTGAATCAGAGTCATGGTGGTTAAACTTCAAGCAACACTTTAGCCGCTTGTTGTCACCAATTCTCTAACGTTCAAATTTAAAAATAAAGAAGAGCCTAGATCAAACGATCTAGGCTCTTCTTTATTAAAAAGGATGAATTATTTAAGTTCATTCTTAGTTTGATTTATTTTTCTGGGTCAGTGGCAACCAGTGCACCTGCCAGGTTATGCATATCTGGTTCTTGAGCGGTAACGATCAATTGCTGATTGACGAAGGCCATTTGTCCAATGTCACTCATTTCTCTTCCGTAGCCAGAGCCTTTCACACCACCGAATGGTAATGCTGGAAGGGAAGCGAGGAAGTTGTTAACAAAGACCATCCCGGTTTCAATCTGGTCGGCAACCTTGGCGCCGTGTTGGGGATCGCCAGAGAAAACAATCCCACCTAGTCCATAAGGGTTGTCGTTTGCAAGGTCAATGGCTTCTTGTTCACTGTGGGCCTTGTAGACCGAAGCAACTGGACCAAAGAATTCAGTGGTGTAACCAGGGTTAGACTTGTCGATATCGGTGAGAATGGTTGGCATGAAGAATTGACCTGGGAGATCAACTGGTTCATTGCCATAAACCACATTAGCACCCGCTTTAATGGTGGCATCAACTTGGGATTGAAGTTTGTCCTTAGCCTTCTTGGAATTCATTGGAGCAAGCGTTGTGGATGGGTCCATTGGATCGCCCATTTTAACCTTACTGAAGTCTTCCTTTAATTTCTCAACAAACTTGTCGTAGACGTTGTCCATGACGATGAAACGTTTGTCAGAACAGCAGACCTGACCGTCGTTATAGAGACGAACCCGCCAAGCAATGTCTTCCGCTTTGTCTAAATCAGCGTCATCTAGAATCAGGAATGGATCCATTCCACCCAGTTCCATTGAGTTTTTCTTGAGGTTCTTACCAGCAGCCTCAGCGACTGAAGATCCACCACGTTCTGATCCGGTTAAAGCTACTCCTTGAACTCGTTTGTCTTCGATGGCCTTGGTAACTTGATCATAAGACAGGAACATGTTGGTTAAAGCACCTTCTGGAGCGCCAGCTTTTTTAATAACATCCGCAAACAATTGAGCTGAAGCAGGAATGTTGGATGCATCCTTTAAAATCATTGGGTTTCCGACCATAAAGTTGGGAGCGAAGACTCGCATAATTTGGTAATAAGGAAAGTTCCAGGGTTCAACCATTACAAGTGTTCCAAGGGCATGGTAGTGAACTTCAGCCTCACCAGTTACAATTGAAGAGATGGCCTTTGGTTGAAGTAATTCTTCGCTGTGGTCGGCGAACCAATCAGCAATGATGGCACAAAGTTCAACTTCACCTTGAGATTCGCGGAACAACTTGCCCATTTCAATGGTAGCGGTTTTAGCTAAATCGTCCTTGTTGTCACGTAAAGCCTTGGCAACGTTGTGAAGGATTTTAGCTCGTTCTTTGATGTCTTGCTTTTTAGTACTTTGATAAAGTGCCTCGTCAGTTTTAAGCACCTGCTCTAATTCTGCGTCGGTAGCGTTTGGATAAGTCTTAATTGTTTCGTTGTTAAATGGATTTACAGTCTCGTATGCCATAATAACTCTCCCTTATTATAAATAAACTTGAATTAAATTTTAGTGACCAAATAACTATGAGAATCAGTTAGCTAACTCGGATCTCACTTTGAGTATAATCCATTCGGAAGCGGTTACAATGAAATTGGCTTAATTGTTTTGAAAAAATTATTTATCTATATAATTACGAAAAAGATCCAAAAATCTTGCAAGTGGAAAAAGAACAAAAAATAAATATATACTTGATAAGGAGAGAATATAATGAATAAGTTAGAAAAGTATGTCTTAGATAGAGATAAAAAAGAACCCGGCTTTAGAAGTAGGGTTCAAAAAGAAGAAGGCAAATTAGAAGTTGCTGTTTCAGTTATGAAAGCACGGAAAGATGCGGGATATTCTCAAAGAGAACTTGCTAAAAAGGCTAGAATTCCTCAGTCAACTGTTAACCGCGTTGAAAAGGGTGATAACGTTAGTGTAAAGACGCTTTCAAAAATTGCGACGGCGTTAGGTAAAAAACTTAGTATTAACATTTCTTAAAAAAGTCCCAAAATGAACTTTTAAATTCATTTTGGGACTTTTTGTTATTTAATGTTTAAGATCCATAAGAAGACTAGGAAGATAATTGCTAACGAATACATCATCCAACCGACTTCTTTACCACGTTTAGCGGCAATCATGGTGATTGGATAGGCGATGAAACCAAGCGCAATTCCGTCAGAAATACTGTACGTCAGTGGCATTCCAATCGCGATCAGAAAGGCTGGGGCTGCCACTTCAAACTTGTTCCAGTGAATGTTTCCAAGCGATTTAGCCATCAAGATTCCAACGATAATTAGTGCTGGAGCAGTGACTTGACTGGTAATGACGGTCAAAAGTGGTGAGAAGAACATCGCTAACAAGAATAGAATTCCGGTCACAATGACGGTAAAACCAGAACGACCACCAACCGCAATGCCGGCTGATGATTCAACGTAAGCTCCCATTGGGGAAGTTCCTAGAAGTGAACCAACCAGCATGGTAACCGAATCGGCACCTAAAGCGCGGCCAATTCGTGGAATCTTGTTGTTTTTCATGTAACCAGCCTGTTCGGCTAACCCAACTAACGTTCCGGCGGTATCAAAGAAGGTTACCAAAAGGAACGTCAGCACGACGACAATTAACTGGGGCGTGTTGATCTTGTCAACGTTGAATAATCCTACTAGGAAAGTGGATTTAATGCTTGGAACTGCTGAGACGATTCCGGTAGGCATTTTGATTAATCCGAAAAGGACTCCAATTACGGCTGAAGCAACCATCCCAATGAAGATTGAGGCTGGAACGTTAGCGGCCATCAAGAACAAGGTGATGACTAAGCCGGCAACCGTCAGTAAAGTGAGTGGGTTACTGAACGAACCAAGTCCAACTAACGTTGACTTATTGGCAACCACAAGCCCACCATTGTTCAATCCTAGAAAGGCAATGAACAGACCAATCCCACCCGCAATGGCTGACTTTAAGTCGGATGGAATCGAATCAATGATTTTTTCTCGCAACTTGAGCAAGGTCAAGATGACGAAAAGAATCGAAGCGACAAACACGCCGGCTAGTGCGGTCTGCCATGGAATCTTCATCCCAATACATACGGAGTACGCAAAGAAGGCGTTGAGCCCCAGACTGGCGGATAATGCAAACGGATAGTTTGCGATGATTCCCATTAGGAAACAGCCAAAGGCAGAGGCGAGGGCCGTTGCCGTAAAGACGGCACCTTTATCCATTCCTGCGGCACCCAAAACGTTCGGGTTTACGAATAAAATGTACACCATGGAAACAAAGGTCGTAACTCCCGCAACCGTTTCACGGGTGAAGTTAGTTCCTAATTCCTGAAAGTGAAAAAACGAGGCAATTCGATTAGCCATTTCCACAACTCCTATCAAATTAATATTCGGTTTTTCAAAAACGAATTACGATAATAGGATAACACAAAGTTAAAATGTGTCAAATCACGAACGATACTAATTACAAGGCAAAAATCGTGCATTAACGTCCGTTGACATGTTTGTTAGAATTAGAGTATGAATGGAGTTTTAGAGATGAAGAAGATTTTATTATTAGGAAATACTCCGGCCGAACAAATGGTCTTTAACTATTTTAATAGAAGTAATAAATTTCAGGTTTTTGAGATTACCGCGGGCGATTTTACTAAGGAACGGACGTATCAGGGACACTTAAAGGATGTTGATATCGTGGTTTCTTTTCTGGGACCGATGGACGTCGATTTGGACATGGAAGCGTTGTTTTCCGTGATTTATTCGCACCGCTTTCAACTAGAACGAGTTATTTTTCTTTCGGTAGCAGGCATTGACAAAGAAGTTGACGGAAAACTTGATTATCCGGGAGTCGATGACGTCTCTGAATTTTTAAAGCAGCAACAGTATGCCATAAAAGTCATTGATGAATCGGAAATCCCCTACACTGTTTTTCGCTTGGTTAACGTAGTTAATACCAAACACAACGATGGTCATACGATTGAAGAAGGAAAGTCCGTTCCAGTTGGAGACGTTTCCCATGAAACGGTTGCACATTTTGTAATTGACGCAATCGTGAACGAGAAATTTATCAATCAGTCACAAGCACTCATTGAGGAGCGTTCAGAAAGGAAAGCATAATGGCACTACAATTTGTCTTAGGCAAAGCCAGTAACGACCATTTTAAAAAAGTGGTCGGAAATCTTGATCAGTCCATGCAGCAGCATCCACACGATGCATATTTTTATTTGGTACCGAACCATATTAAGTTTGAGTCCGAACTAGGGACGCTGAAACAATTGAATCATAAGCAGCAGAGCACGTTTGCTGAGACACGGGTCCAGGTCTTTTCCTTTTCACGATTGATGTGGTATTTTCTCGGTAACAGTAAGGAGTACCAACTACCTCGGCTTTCAAAAGATGCCATCAACATGATCATTTTCCAGATTATTGAAAATCAACAGGAACAATTATCCGTATTTAAGGGCGAGGGAGCTCAACCAGGATTTATTTCGCAGGTGGCTGATCAGATTAACGAACTGCAGCAGGGCAAGATTGACCCCGATACGTTGGATAAGATTGCTGATCTTGATCCTGGAACGATTAATCCCGAATTACAGGGAAAACTGAAAGACATTAGCGTGATTTATCGCGAATTCTTGAAAAAAACGGACGGAAAATACGTCTATAGTTCACAGACTTTGACAATGTTAAACCAGTACCTACTAAACACCGACCTGTCCCAGATGCATTTTTACATCAGTGGTTTCTCCCAATTTTCTGCTTCGGAACTAGACATCGTCAAAACGTTGATTGATAAGGCCAAAGACATCACGATTGACCTCAACTTGGACCGTTCGTATCCAAATGAAATGCCCGATAACTCGGCCTTCTTTTTGCGTTCGGGAAGACTGTACAACCAGTTGTACCAGTACGCTAAGGCAAGCGGGGTCAAAATCATGACCGATCAGTACGCGGGCGACTGTCGTTGTAGTGATGGCATTAAGGAACTAGAGGACTACTGGATTTCAAGTAGCCAGGTCGGGACACCAATTTCGCCGAACACAAATGGCAACTCGGACCTCGAACTTTTTCGGGCTGATTCCAATTATGACGAGTTGATGAACATTGCGACCATGATTCGTCAGATGGTTGCCACGGGACGCTTTCGTTACTCCGATTTCATGGTAGTGACTAGACATCTAGACAAGTATCAAAACGTCATTGACCCGATTTTTCAGATGCAACAAATTCCGTATTTCGTGGACATTCAGAAACACATGGACAATCATCCCTTAGTGGAACTAATCGACGCGTTGTTTTCCATCTATCGTACCGATCGGAAACGGAATTACCGCTACGACGATGTGATGCGATTACTAAAGTCAGAATTACTACTGCCAAGGGATCAAGACGGAAAGCCGATGAACATTGATCGTTACCGTCGCTGTCTTTCGTTGTGTGAAAATTTAGTCCTAAAAAATGGCTACGAGGGGAAATGTTGGACTCAGGACGAAGACTGGGAGTACGCCACTGTTTCTGACAACGATACGGGCATTGTGTCAAATCGAAATAAGGAAATCTCCACTGACATCAACGTCATTCGCCACTTTGTAAAAGAAACGTTACCACCATTTTATAAGAAAATGGCGCAAGCCAAGACGGGGAAAGATGCTGCCAACCTGCTGTACCAATTTTTGGATGAAAATGGTGTGATTAATGAACTAAAACACTGGCAGGATCATGCCACTGAACGTGGTGACTTACAGGAAGCTGGTCAGTCGGAACAAGTTTGGAACACGCTGTGTGGTTTACTGGACGACTTTGTGACTTTTTTGGGTGATCATCCCTTTGAAATGGACACCTTCCTGGACCTCTTAAAGGCTGGTTTTGAAGGGGCTTCGTACTCCCAGATTCCATCAACCTTGGATCAGGTCACGATTTCTGAAACCGGACTAGTCCAATTGAACGATAAAAAAGTGACCTTTGTAATGGGAGCTGACGACAATAGTATGCCGGCCACGATTGAAAACAATAGTCTTTTTAACGACGCTGATCGTGACCAGATGAATGATCACTTTACTGATGACCAGTATTTAAATGACAACAGTGAGACCCAAATGGTCAACGAACCCTACTTAAATTATTTAGCCTTCATGACCCCATCTGATAAATTGGTCTTTTCGTACAACTTGGGTGGCGGAAAGGAAGACGTGACTCAGTCCATCTCACCGTACGTCGCCAGAATTAGGGATCACTTTAACCTAAAAGAGCAACATGTAAGTGGGACGCCAGCATCTGATTCTAACGATGTTCGGCAGTTCATTGGTTCCAAGCGTGCCACCTTAAAGTTCTTGGTCAAGGCCGCACTCGATGCTAAGGTTAGTGGTAAAAAATTGAGTCCAGCTTGGAATCAGATTAAAGCGAACCTTGAAAATGACCCAACGATGCGGACCATCACGCAGAAGTTACTTGGTAGTCTGAAGTATGAGAACGTGCCAGCTTCTTTGAAGCCACAAATTGTGACGGGGCTGTACGGGAACACGATTAATACCTCCATTTCTAAGCTAGAAGAATTCTACTATGATCCGTACGAATACTTTTTGAAGTATGGACTACGACTAAGAGAACGAGACGAGTTTAACCTTGACCCCAGCAGTACGGGAACGTTCTACCACGAGTCCCTTGATGAGTTGGTCAAGAAGATTAATGCCGAACACATTGACATTACTAAGTTAACCAACGAACAGATTAAAAACATGGTAACTGAAATCACTGATACCATTATTGAAAACGACCCGAACCTGCAGTACGAAATCCTGAAGAGTTCCAACCGGATGGAGTACATTGCTAGGCAGTTAGTTCAAACTGTGATCCAGATGGCGACGGCACTTAGAGACCAGTCCCATTACACCAAGATGCGACCGAAAAACACCGAGGTCATCTTTGGTGAACCCGGAAAACCGAATGGCATTGACGGTCTGAACTTTGATTTAGGCAGTCAACACTCGGTGAACGTGCGGGGCCGAATTGACCGGATTGACCAGATGTTCATTGATGGGACTGAGTATCTCGGGGTGGTCGACTATAAATCCGGTGAAAAGAAGATTGATTTATCGGAAGCCTATGACGGAACGCGGATGCAGATGATGACTTACCTTGATGCGGTGCTACAAAATCAGGACAAGCTGTCTACTACTGACAAGGTGAAGTTAGCGGGAGCGCTTTACATGCACATCTTTGACCCGATTTTGAAACCGCAGGACGTCAAGAATTTTGATGATCCGAAGCAGCGGGAAGCTGCATTGATGAAGGCTCATAAGTACACGGGCCTCTTGGTTAATAACGATGGTATGTTAGAAGACATGGTCAATAACGTTGACGATGCCGGTAATATTTATCCCTATCAGTTTACCAGTAAGGGTGATTTATACAGTAATGCGGTCAAGACCAGTATTGTTGAACCACGTGACTTGGACCTTCTACTGAAACGGACTGAGGATCGGATTAAGAATGCCGGTAAGCAGATTTTTGCCGGAAACATTAAATTGGAACCGTCTCAGTATAAAGACCAATCCAAGATTATTTATTCTCCCTATAAACCGGTGATGCAGTTTGACCCATTATTAACTGAAAATAACTATCGAATTGTGAAAGACATGGGAAACAACAAGGACGTGATTGACTTCTTAAGAAAGGAGGCACGTGATAATGGCGAATAATAGTATGAATTTTACCCCCGAACAAGAAAAAGCTATTACGGAAAAGTTCCCGGGGAATGCGCTAGTGTCGGCCTCGGCTGGCTCGGGAAAAACCCGAGTGCTGGTTCAACGAGTCCTAAATAAGGTTGAACACGGCGTTGACGTCGATCATCTGTTGATTGTGACGTTCACGAAGGCGGCTGCTAAGGAGATGCAGGACCGCATTAAAAAGGGTCTCCAGGATCAAATTAATCAGACCAGTGATAATTCACAAAAACGAAACTTGGTCAAACAAATTCGGAAGTTGTCAGTGGCCCAAATTTCAACGATGGATGCTTTTTGTCAGTGGTTGGTCCAGAAGTACTACTACGCCATTGACCTAGATCCCAACTTTCGGATTTTGGCCGACCGAACGGAGCTGGAGATGCTCCGGGATACCGTTTGGGAAGACGTGCGCGAAGACCTGTACGGAGAGGATGAGGATGGGTCATTTGCCAGATTAACCCGCAATTTTTCAAGTGATCGGGGTGACGACGGTTTAACCGACGTGGTTCTGGGACTTTATGATTTCGCAAACGTTGATCGAGATCCAGTAGCGTGGTTAGATAAGCTTTCAGGCTTGTATCAAATGGACGGTAGTATCACTCGGAGTGCGTTTTACCAGAAGTACCTCCTTCCAGAACTTCAAAACAAAATGAAGCAAGCCATTAGTTTACTTGAGCAGTCCCGTCAGGAATTTTTAAACGGTGCCATGTCTGATCGGGCCGATTTGGTTGAAGCTGACATTAAAAAGTTGAATCAGATTTACGATCGGTTGAAAACGGCGGACTGGGATGCTCTCTATGATGTATTTCATGATTTTAAACTGGGAACCATGTCTCGGAAAAAGGTGGATGATTCCCAAAAAGAATTCAAGAAACGAGCCATGGAACTGCGTAAAAATGCTGATGATACGATCAAAAAGAACCTTACCAATCGGTACTTTTTTGCCAAACAAGCTGACAATCTGGATGTGATTCATCATTCTGAAACCATCGTTAACAAGTTAGTGGACGTCGTTAAGACGTTTTCGACGCGCTATGCTGAAGTCAAAAAACAAAAGCACGCCTACGAATTTATTGATATTGAACACTTTGCGTTAAACATTTTAACTGGGAACAGCAAGGACAGTCCTGAAATTCAACATCAGTTTCAGAACTACTTTAATGAAATCATGGTTGATGAGTATCAGGATAATAACCGACTGCAAGACGCCATTTTAAACGCCATGAAGAATCCGAAACACGAGAACATGTTCATGGTGGGTGACGTGAAGCAGTCGATTTATCGTTTCCGGTTGGCTGACCCGGGGATGTTTCTAGAAAAACTCGATAATTATCAAGAATCCGATAATCCGGATACGGCGGTCGTTTTGGCCGATAATTTCCGTTCAGCCAAAAACGTCGATGACTTTACCAACTTAGTCTTTTCTCAAATCATGGACCGGGGTCTTGGTGAGATGAACTATACCGGCAACGCCAAGTTGAAGTACGGGGCCACTTACTACGGTGACGACGTTCAATCAAACGCCAATATCATGATGTACGTTGATGATTCAGACCATGATGACGACGATCTGACCCTTGAACCAGACAGTAGTTCTGAAGGTCAGGTTAAAATGGTGGCCGATCAAATTCAGGACCTAATGAAAAAGAAGATGCAAATCTACGACAAGACTACGCACGAGATGCGTGACATTCGTTACGGTGATATTGCCATCTTGGAACCAACCCGTAAGAACAATTTAGATATTTCCAAAGAATTTGCCCAAAAACAGATCCCACTTTCAATTGATGGTGGCGAGAGCTACTTTAAAACCACTGAAGTTCAGATTATGATGTCACTCTTACAGATTATTGATAATCCCTATCAAGATATTCCGCTCGCGGCGGTCCTGCGTTCGCCGATCGTGGGAATGGATGAAAATGAGATGGCTTATCTGCGAATTAACCACAAGACCGGTGACTATTTCACGTCGCTTCTTGATTTCTACCACAACTATCCGACACAGGAACCAACCGAATTTGGTAATTTGGTTTCCAAAAAAGTGCAGTTGTTCTTGGATCAACTGAATGATTTTAAGGACTTTGCGACAAAGCATGAGCTTTCAGACTTGATCTGGCACATTTACAGTGTGACTGGTTTCTTGGACTACGTTGGTGGGATGCCAGCCGGAAAGAAGCGCCAGGCTAACCTGCACGCTTTATACGAACGGGCCGCTGAATACGAAAAGAGTAGTTTTAAGGGTTTATTTGCCTTCGTGCAGTTTGTCAAACGATTGCAGGACAAGGACGACGATTTAGCGGAGGCCCCTGCAGAAATTGAGACCGACTCGGTCCACGTCATGACGATTCACGGTAGCAAAGGGCTGGAATTTCCGGTGGTCTTTTTGATGGACGCTACCAAACAGTTCAATAACTCTGACAGCCGGGGAAACTACATTTTCAATAATAAATTGGGAATTGGGGTTAAATACTTAGACCAAAGAAAGCATGAACTTTTGCCCAGTTTGCAGTACGTGGCCATTAATGATTTAGAGTACAACAGTATGTTAGCCGAAGAGATGCGGCAGTTGTACGTTGCGCTGACGCGGGCTGAGCAACAACTCTACATCACTGGGATTGTTAAGAACAAGAAGTCGGTCGAAGATGAGACCAAGAAGTGGGAGCGCGCCTATCAGAGTTCAGACCTGGTCCTAAATCAGTCCACGAGAAGTAGTGCGAATAACTTTATGGACTGGATTGGGGCGGCCCTTGCTCGTCATCCAAACTACTATCAGGACCGCGGAAAAGTTGATGCCACCCACGTTTTGGCGAAGGATCCGACGAACTTTAAGGTTGAATTTGTGACGGCGAAGGATTTGAAGCAACCTGGGACGACCGAAACAAAGTCGACCACAGAGGAACAGGAACTTCCAGCTGATCAAATTGATCAATCACAAATTAAGCAGATTATGGGGTTCAAATATCCATACAAAGCAGCCACTACCACCACGGCCTATCAGTCCGTTTCGGAAATCAAACGATTGTTTGATGATCCGGACAACATTCAACTGGGAAGTGTCGCCGAAAGTCGCAACATGATTTTAAGGCGAACGCGATACAATAACTCAACGTTTATGCAGCCGCAGTTTATGCAATCGGTCGGACAACCCAACTCGATGGAGATTGGAACGGCAACGCATCTGATTTTGCAGAAGATTAACGTCAAAGAACCGGTTAATCACGAGACGGTTTCAGAACTCTTGGCACAGTTGGTTAATGATAAGTTAATTACGCCGGAGGTTGCCAAAAAGGTCAACGTTGATTCGGTTGTCGAGTTTTATCAAAGTGACCTAGGCAAACTAATTAAGGCTCATCCCGATCAACTTCATCGGGAAGTTCCGTTTTCGCTGCTGGTCTCGGCCGATCAAATTTTCTCTGAGTTTGAAAACGATTCAAAACAAAAGTTGTTGGTCCACGGAATTATTGATGGTTATCTTGATTTAGACGATGGACCCGTTCTGTTTGATTACAAAACCGATTTCGTTAATCCGAAGAAGCCGGATGAAAGTGTCAAGAAGATCATTGACCAGTATCGTGGTCAGGTAAATATCTATGGAATTGCTTTATCAGACATCTTGGGTAAACCAGTTAAAGACGAATATTTATACCTGCTATCAAATAATACTTTGCAGCGGGTTAGAGCTAAGAAGTAAATAATAAGAACGTCAGTCAAAAATGATTGGCGTTTTTATTTTTCTAAAAAGCGAACAATATTAGCTAACCAACTTAATTGATTCAAAGAAAAACGAATGATAGAATTTGTGGTAACTTAATGATTTGCCTAATGTAATTCAGAATTTTAGTAATTGAGGAGGCGTTCGAATTATTCGTTGTGAAGGATTCTTTCAGTGGTATACTTGAAATAAGTTGCAAATACGACCATCAGACAGTAAACCAAACCAGTCGTTAATAATTGGAGGATAAAATGGAGCGAAATAAGAAATATGCATTTGAGTCAATCCCAATTTCCGAACGAGACATGAATTATTGGGATATGTTTGCCACGTGGTTCGGAGCGAACGCTAACAACGGAACCTGGTTCATTGGTGGCGTGATTGCCGCCGCTGGTTTCTTTGGCGGAATTAGTTCCGCCGTCATTGCTTCAGCAATTGCCTTCGCGTTTTTGAGCATGGTGGGCTACATGGGATATCAAACGGGGGCATCGACCACGATCTTGTCCAGAGCTCCCTTTGGAATTCGGGGAAGTGTCGTGCCATCAGTCATTAATCTGACGCTTTTTATGGGGTGGACGGCCGTTAACACGTTTATCGCCGCTACTTCCCTTGCGTATCTGTTCCACAGTATGTTTGGCTGGGCGTTGTTTGGTCAACCCGGCGGCTACTTTGGGATTATTGTTGGAATTATCATCATGAGCATTCTGCACTTACTTAGTATCATCGCTGGCCCCAAGTCCGTTCAAATTATTGAACGAATTGGAGTGATTTTGGTAATTATTTTTGTTATTATCGAAGTCATTGTAGTCTTTCGTGACGTTTCGTTTTCACAGATTGCCAAGTATCAAGTTCCAATGAAAGCCCGGATGCCATTTGGGGTCGCCCTCGATACGATTGCTGCGGCTGCCCTTGGCTGGGTAGTGGGTGGAGCTGACTTTACCCGGTTCACTTCCAGTAAACGTATTGCCACCCAGGCTCCGTACGTCGGTGCCATTCTTGGGATGGTCAGTTTTGTCATCATCGGTCTGTGCACGACTCTGAGTGTTGCCTTGACGTCCGGGGTCTTCAATCCTAATAACTCCGATCCTAGTACGGTTGCTAATAAATTGGGACTAGGAGTTATTGCGATGGTTGTCATTGTTTTGACCAGTATGACTGCCAACGCCGTCAACATTCAGTCTGGTGGCTCCGCCCTAAATAACTTGATTCCTAAGATTAGTTTGAATAAATCACTGTTCATCGTTACCATCTTGTCCATGATTTTGACACTGGTTCCTTTGATTAACGGTAGTTTCCTTGATGCCTTTACCGCATTTCTGAACTATACTGGGATGTTTCTTGGTCCAATCATTGCCATCTTGGTGGTTGATTACTTTGGCTTGTCAGATGGGAAATACGATTTAAAAGCCTTAGAAACTCCCGCCGGAAAGTATTGGTACAAAAATGGAATTAACTGGTTTGCGATGTTATGTATCGCCATCGGGGTGGTATTGTACATTGCGTTAAACATGTTGCCAATTATTAAAGCAACGGTTGGTGCCACCTTCATTTCCATGATTGTGATTGCCATTATCTACTATGTCGGTAGTAAGTTAATGAGAAAAGCGTAATTAAATAACAAACTAAAAAAGCATCAAATCATTATGTAATGATTTGATGCTTTTTTAGTTTTTATCAATGAATTGTTCATTTACGAAGCGATGATATTCTGGAACTCGATTCATTAATTCTTCGTGGTTTCCAAAGCCTAATATTTTGTGACGGTCTAGAAAGTATATTTTATCGGCATTTATAATGGTTGAAAGTCTGTGTGCAATGGCAATAATTGTTTTGCCGGTCATCATCTTATCAATTTCATGTGTTACTAATTGTTCAGAATCAGAGTCCAGACTAGAAGTTGCTTCATCAAGAATTAGGAATTTAGGATGTTTTAAATATGCTCTAGCAATTTGTAATCGTTGTCTTTGTCCTCCAGATAATTTAAGTCCTTGTTCACCAATGATTGTTTTTATTCCATCTGGTAATGATGATACACAATTTTCTAAATCAGCAATTTTAATTGCTGTTGATATTTCTGATTTGCTTGGGATATTTACTAAACCAAGAACTAAGTTATCATAAAATGTTCCAGAAAAAATAGTGTTATCTTGAGTTACTACTCCAAAAAGCGAACGCCATTGCGAAATCGAAAAATTAGAAGCGTCATTGTCATCAAACAAGAGTTTTCCATATTGGATTGGATAAAGTCTTGTTAATAAATTGATAATAGTGGTTTTCCCAGCGCCTGAGGGACCAACGATTGCAATTTTATCACCAGGAGTAAAATCCATTGAAACATTACTTAGTACTAGGTGATTTTCATAAGAAAAAGATACATTTTTTAATTTAATAACTGAATTTTTTGAAGTGTTTTTAATAACAGGATTTTTATAGTTATTTTCTGGACTTAACTGTAAGATTCTAGTAATTTGTTTTGTTGCTCCCTTTGCTTGCTTGTAGCTTGCATAGAAATCAGCTATGACATTAATTGGTCCAATTACTTGGAATAGATACATTAGAAAAGCGACTAGGGTTCCAATGGAAAGAGTTCCAGCTGATACCCGAACGCCACCGTACCAAATGATTATAATAATCAATAAAAGTCCAAACATGGTTTGAATTGGACCTGTTATAGCAAAAATTGCATTCATTTTTAGTGATAAATGATAAAGAGCATTTACGTCTTTTTTGAATTTATTTTGGATACTATGTTCTGCGTTATTTAATTTAACCGCTCGAATGTTTCTAAGACTTTCAGAACTGGTTTCATTCATTTGAGCTAGTTTCTCTTGAGATTTAATTGAAACCTTCTCATCAATTATTCCAATTGGGATGGTAACCATCGCGTCTAGTGGAAATGCAATTAAGATAAGTAAAGATAGTTTCCAATCAAGTGAAAATAAAATTGCAAATGTTCCCACCACAGTAATTATTCCACTAATTGAAGAGGGGATTATTTCAGTAGTAAAGTTTTGAATTATTGAGGCATCATTAATAACCCTACTAGAAAGTTTTCCACTTAATTGGTTATCAAAATAGGTAGTTGGTAAATAAAGAAGATGATCTTGAATACGAGTGCGAATATTTGCAATTTGTTTGGCTCCTGAACGACTAAGCAAATATCCACTAATTGCTGTAAAAATGGCACTAAAAATTAGCAAGGCCAAAATTCCAATAATTGTCCACGTATTATTTTTTTGACTGAGTAACGATTTAATGTTGATAGCCTTACCAATTAATAGGGGAATAAATAAAGAAACTATTGTTCCAATCAGACTTAAACCGAGTCCAACGAAGAAGACGGCATCTAGTTTAATGAAATTAATTTTTGTCTTTTTCATTATTTTCCTACTTTTAATTTATTTAAGAATTAATCATAATAAATGATTTTATACGATGACATTAATTTAATTTTGATTAGGAAAGAAACAGTTGATTTAAGACAGATTTAGGCACTGGCATCCATTTCCAAGCGTTATTATCTTTAATGCCTTGTAAGACAGTCATTAGACCAGCATTTCCAGTAAACAAATCATTTGAAAAACGATATCCATATGTTCCGGGTGACATAATATTATTATTAGAATCTACAAGCAGATAGTTTTCTAATGACTGGACTAATTTATCGATGTCGGATAATTTGTTTTTATTATCAATTCCTATAAGGATAATTCCACTGATCCCTCTGGTTAGTCCAGATGAGTATGTGCAGTAAGTTTGGAGATTTTTAGTGAATTGTTCTTGAAGGTTTAAATATTTTTCGTTTTGAAATTCATGTAAGCGCCTAATAAATTGGCTCAATACTAATCCGACACCAACTCCTCCTTCTCCTAGATATGGAAGTATTCTGGGAAAACCAATTGAATTATCCAAAATCTCTGCAGATTGTGAGTCGGAAATTTCAATGTTTTTATCTAGTTCAAAATTCAACATATCTTTGGCATTTTTCAGAGTTTCTTTGTTTTTTGTTACATCAAATAGTAGTAATAAAAATAAACTCGCGCCTGACCATCCATTCATTAATCCATAAGGAATGGTATCTTCATCATCTGGTTGAGTTCCCGAACCATTTATAAATAATGTATTTAAGCGGATCGCGATTAATTTACTCATTTCTAAAAATTTATTATTATTATTTTTTTTAAAGAAGGCTAGTAAACTTAAACCAATTCCGCTTAATCCAGAGTAAAGAGTGTAATCTGTTTCTTTTAAAATTCTATTTTTTTGATCAAGTATAAATTCAAGAAATTGGTTTGAATGTTCCTGTAAGTTTAAATCATCTAAAATAGACGCGATTCCTGAAATACCATTAAATAGTCCAAGACTGGTGTCTTCATTGAAGTGGCTAATAAGATTTTTGCTGCTATTATTAGCCCAATTGATTTCTTTTGTTAACTTTGTATTACTCCGATTTAATGCCATTAGTATTCCAAAACCACCATTAGCGATGTTAACTTTTCCAAGCTTGTCAATAAATTGTCTAATGTCACCACCTGAAAAACTATCATTTTGATTTGATGAATATTCAATTATTCCGGTTTTTAACCCATTGATGAGTTTGTCTACTGCTTTTATATTGATTTCAAATTTTGGGACGTCGAAAATGTTCTTTAATTTTGGAATGAAATTTTTACAATCCTTTTCTGTATTTTGTAATATATCAAGTGCTTTTTCGCCAAAATAATCTGTTATCCATTTATTTTGATTTTCTTCAATTTTTAAAGACAAATCAGAAACGAACTCAATCGGTAGTAACAAAAATCTTGAGATCCTCATGTAAGCAAACCAATCAGCACTTTTAAAGTCACTAATTTTAGAATTAACGTATCCCATAGTTTGTAGTTCTGGATGATATTCATTTGAGAGGAGGGTAGCAGTCTCAAAATCGATTAGTTTAATGTTATTGTTAGGAGTAACCATAATATTATTTGGATTTAAGTCACCAATAGCAAAACCAGCCTGATGAACTTCTGTGATTGCCACTTTTAATTGTTTGATTAATTGATCTATAAGTTTTAAATATTCATTTCGATTCTTTTCGTATGAGAAAGGAAAGTTTTCTGGAATGAAATCGGATAATGAATTTCCAGGAACAAATTCTTCAATCAAGTAATTATTTTCCCATATCTCAAAATAATCATAGACCTTAACTGTTCTGTTAATCCCATTTAATTTTTTTAGGGTATTGTATTCATTCTTTACACGGAAAAAACCATCATTCCCTTGTGCATCAATTCCAGACTGTTTTCGTCCCTCCTTCATTACATAATTTTTACCATCTTTTGTGACTTGATAGACGCCGCCACCATTACTAAAGTGAATTGCGGAAATAACCTCATAGCGTTTGAATTTAGTTAAATCAATTTTGGAATATTCAATCGTTTGTATTTTATCCATTTTTTTAATTTCTTTTGGTTCAGAAATAAATGAGGGAACGTTATAGTATGGAACCCTTAAGTCTGGCACTAACTCTCCATTTGGATTTTTGATTCCCATGATCGTTTTTCCATCATGTACCATTGGCATTCCAATAAATCCCCCATACCTAAAGAAGATGTTGGAATTGTACCACTGTTTATCGTTTAAAATATATGCACCCTTGGGGATGTCATTGGTTAGGTCAGTTAGGGGACTTAATAGTTGAATAAATTGATCTTCATCTTTGGGGTAAATTGTTATGAATTTTCCACATGCAGATCGATCACCATATTTTGAATTTTTCATAATTAATTCTTTTTTGGTAGGAACAAATTTAAAAGAAATGTTATTTTCTATCAAATACGGTGTGATTTGGTCCAATGTTTTTTGCGCGTAATCAATGGGAGATGTTACATGAATTTTCCACCCTTGGTTTGGCAGTTGTCTATTTTTATTGATAAAATAATTCCAATTTTTATCGATATGATGATTCCATTTATCCTTGTCGTGAATAGTAACTTTATAAATTAAACTGTTTGTTTCGGCTGTGGTGGGTTGATAAAATAATGATCCTTTTTTTAAATAATCTAAATATCTTAAATCCATAACTACATCCTTTAAGTTTAAAATAAAAAGAGAGTCCTATTAGGGCTCTCTTATCTCTTGCATATAAGAATACTAACGTCACTGTTAATTGTGCATCCAACGCTCAGATGAGAACCCTTACGTCCTTTTCGGCGCTTTTTTCTTAATGCTACATTATCAAGTTGTTGTAATTGCAGAATAGGTTTCATGAAATGCTCCTATAGTATTATTTGCACATAATACTAATATTGCTGTTGTTGCCACATCCCATAACACTAATATGAGAATCTTTTTTCCCGCCAACAAGCTTCTTGGCATTTTTACCCACAGTCTTTTGGAGGTCTAGCAAAGTTTTCATAATAAATACACCTATTGTTAAATTACTGACAGAAGACACTTACATTGCTTCGAACATCACATTGAACACTGATATTACTTCGTACTCCGTGATGGTGATGACGACGCTTCTTCTTTAACTCCACGTTTGGTTGTGCTTGTAAATTAAGCAAGTACTTCATATTAAATCTTCCTTTCTTGTGAGAGGTTTAATTACCGTAATTAATATAAATTAAACGATATAGAAAGTCAACAATTTTTTAAAAGTTATAAAAATTGTTTTTTATAGTTGTGTAATTACACTGAAAATTCATTTGAGTATTCGATATTTGACTTATGTAGATTTAATTAAAATATTGTTTAAAGCTTTATCAAGATTATTATTTGTATTAAAAAAGCATCAAATCATTACATAATGATTTGATGCTTTTCCATTTAATTAAACGTCTAACTTAGTTTCGCTATCTTTTTTGGTACTTGCTTTGGTTGTTTTCTTAGTAGTGGCCTTATTGTCAGTTGACTTGGATTTTGCATCCTTGTCACTGTCATCGTCCTTTGATTCTTCATCATTGGCAATGCCATAGGCTTCTCTGACCTTGTTCTTGATTTCTTCGACCATCTCAGGTTTGTCACGCAGATTGGCCACGGTCTTATTTAGGCCTTGTCCCAGTCGTTCCTCACCGTATGAGTACCATGATCCAGATTTGTCGACGATGTCTTTGTCAACGGCTAGGTTGACCATGTCAGCAATCGGTTCGATACCCTTTCCAAAACTCATCAAAGTGTCAACGGTCTTGAATGGGGGAGCCACCTTGTTCTTTACGACTTTAATCTTGGTTTCTCGACCAACGACGTCTTGACCTTCCTTTGATTGCTTACCAGAACTAACACGGAGTCGCACACTTGAGTAGAACTTAAGGGCCCGACCACCAGGAGTTGTTTCTGGGTTACCGAACATCACACCAACTTTTTCTCTTAGTTGGTTAATGAAGATAACGACGGTATTGGTCTTGTTGATACTGGAAGCTAGTTTTCTAAGTGCCTGTGACATTAGACGAGCTTGTAAACCAACGTGAGAATCACCAATGTCACCCTCAATTTCAGACTTCGGAACTAGGGCAGCTACTGAGTCGACAACGATTAAGTCGATAGCACCGGATTGTACCAGTGCATCGGCAATTTGCAGTCCTTCTTCACCGGTTCCTGGTTGCGATAACAAAAGGTTGTCAATGTTAACTCCCAGGCTGTGAGCGTATTCCGGATCCATCGCGTTTTCGGCATCGATGTATGCGGCCGTTCCGCCAGCTTGTTGGAGGGCAGCAACGGTCTGAAGGGCAATCGTGGTTTTACCAGATGATTCGGCACCGAAGATCTCAACGACTCGGCCACGAGGGAAACCCCCAATGCCAAGGGCGATATCTAAGGATAAAATGCCGGTTGAAATGGAATCAACGTTTTGGTTAGGGGATTCGCCCATCCGCATGATAGCGCCAGTTCCAAATTCTTTTTTGATTTTGCTGAGTGCTTTATCGAGCTCGATTTGACGCCCGTCGACACTGTTTTTAGAATTTGCCATAAAATTCCTTTCTTTTTACATATTACGTAATTGCGAACATACGTTTGGTTATTTAATATAATCAATTGTACACTAATAATTACGTAATTTCCAATTAAATTAAATCAATTAATTAGATTCGTTTATTAACGTAATAAGGCGAAGTTTGATCGTTATTTTTAGCATCTGATTGAGCGTTATCCGAAAGGAAAATATCGAATGATTTTTTGTCTTTTCCATGAACTACTACGACGTTTTTGGCCTCCACTTGTTTGTCACGGTAAAGTTGAGCAGAACGAACTGCATCATTATAGTCGTGAAAGTTTCCAAGTGAGTCGCCGGGATTGAAAAATACTGTTTCTGGCATAGTAATTACCACCTTTCTTCTACTATATTGTACCAGATTACGACCTTAATTATCTATTCGCAGGCTGACATGTGAGTTGCTTAATGGTTGACGTAAGAACATTAATTAAATAAATTATTAAATCAAATTGATAAGTTACATTCCAACTTTTGGGTACGTTATAATATAAATATAAGCATATGTGAAACTGCTAACATAGAGACAAATGCTTACTACGTATTTAAATCTAGGAGGTTTAATATGACTAAGGAAAAAGCAATTATGATTGGTGCCGGCATTTCTAACATGGCCGCCGCCGTTTACTTGATTCAAGAAGGTCACTGGGACGGAAAGAACATTACTTTCTATTCATTGGACGACCATGGCGCAAATGATGGTGCCAAGACTGACGTGACCGGCAATGAATACTGGAATCGCAATCACGAAACGTCTGACCAGACTGGCTTTGTCGCTCGTGGGGGAAGAATGTTGAATTACCGGACCTACGTTGATTTGATGGATCTCTTAAGTCGGGTTCCGTCAGCCACCGAAGAGGGAATGACTGCCGCAGAGGACACGCGTGACTTTGATTCTAAGCATCGGACCTACGATAAAGCGCGTTTGATGGAAGGCGAAAAGGGCATCATTAACTCCTCTAAAATGGGATTTAACAACAAGGATCGGTTCTTATTGACGAAGTTAATCATGATGCCAGACGACAAGGAGACTGAACTTGATAACGTCTCCATCGCTGACTACTTCAAGGACGATCCCCACATGTTTCAAACCAACTTCTGGTACATGTGGGAGACGACCTTTGCCTTTCGTACCCAAAGTTCAGCTCAAGAACTCAGGCGTTACATGCACCAAATGATTTACGAATTTACCCAAATTAACACGCTCGTGGGGGTTAACCGAACTCGCTACAATCAGTACGAAAGTTTGATGCTACCATTAATTAATTACTTGAAGAAACAAGGCGTAACCTTCGTCTTGAACCGTCGGGTTAATGATTGGGACTTCAAAGAAACTCCAATGAACGAAGAAATTACCGTTAAGGGCCTAGAAATGGAGAACGTTGACACTGGTAAAGATGAACACATTGATGTCGATGATGATACTGCGGTATTCTTCACCAATGGTTCCATTACCGATTCGGCTACGCTTGGAGACTTCAACACCCCGTCCGGTGAAAACACCGATTATGGAGCTGCTTCAAGTTTGTGGAAGAAAGCCACCAATCACTTCTACAACTTGGGGAATCCAGACAAATTCTTCGCCGATCGGAACGCCAGTGGCTGGAGTAGTTTTACCGTAACCACTAAGGATCATACTTTCTTAAACGAAATCACCCGTATTACTACGCAACTACCTGGGAATGCTTTGAACTCCTTCCTATCAACGAGTCCAATTACTCCGTTAGGTCAAAAAGACGTGAGAATGTCGATTGTGGTTCATCATCAACCTCATTTCACCGACCAGAAGCCAAACGAAACCGTTCTTTGGGGTTACTTCTTGTATCCATATCGTCGCGGTGAATTCGTCGACAAGCAGTACATCAAGATGACTGGAAAAGAAATGGTTCAAGAGTTGATCGGACAGCTTTCAAAGGTCGATCCGGGTCCCGTAAACATCCGTGATAAAGAAAAGGAAATCATGGACTCAATTGTCAACTCGGTTCCCGTTTACATGCCATACGCTTCGGCATTGTTTAACAACCGGGCTAAGATTGACCGTCCCAAGGTCATCCCTGACCATTCAACGAATCTAGCATTCACCGGTGAGTTTGTTGAACAACCTTACCAAATGGTCTTCACCGAACAAAGTGCCGTTCGTTCTGGTGAAATGGCCGCTTACCACTTTGCTGGTGTTCCAATGTCAAAACTCGTGGACAACCCACGATTTGATAAGAATCCGAAGATTC
The DNA here is from genome assembly GCF_059901065.1 of Fructilactobacillus sp. X7R7C1. Lineage (NCBI taxonomy): Bacteria > Bacillati > Bacillota > Bacilli > Lactobacillales > Lactobacillaceae > Fructilactobacillus > Fructilactobacillus sp. X7R7C1. Next base: position 10,689 of record NZ_JBWXVF010000001.1, on the reverse strand, counting down.
TGGCCAAGGCCGCTAAAAAATTATTTGAATAGATGATCGTAAATGAAAAGCTCAACTTCGAAATGAAGTTGAGCTTTTTTGATGTTTCAATCAACATAGTCTTTAATTTCAGTAAAACACACGTCACGTAGTGAATCCGGGATGGCAAATAAATCCATGAATTCCTCTAGGTTAAGCTGGTCAATTTCCTTGTTGTCAGCGTAGAAGGGAACTAGAAGCCTAACGGCATTCACGTTGGCCTTCTGTTCGTACTTGGGATTCATCAGAGTGGTAAAACTAAGAATGGCATCATCCTGATCGCACTGCAGGACGTGGCTAATTTCGTGCGCAATGATAAATGGAAGTTGTTTTCGTAGCTGCCAGTTGGCATTAATCACAATTGAATGGGAACGAACGTCCGCAAAGGATTGGGTATTTTGATGGAGTTTGTCCGTGTATACAACGGCAATGTCATTATCTAACGCATAGTTAAAAAGACTATTGATGATTTCGTGCATTTCGAAGTTTCCTTAAGATTTCCACGACTGTTTCACGGTCTTCTTCTGGGATGGGTTTGCCCCCAAACATCATGATCGTTGAGAGGTCATCTAAGTCAGCCGAGTTACCAGTTGAGTTTCCTAAGAGATAGTCAACGGAGACGTTGAAGTAGTTGGCAACTTTTTTGAGTTTTTGCGAATTAGCGGTTTGGTCCCACTTTTGCATGGTTCCGTTGGAGAACCCAAGTTGATGCTCTAATTCGCGAATGGAAATATTTTTATTTTTAGCAAGCTCTTTAACCCGTTGATAGATCGACATTTTTGACTCCTTTTAATTATTTACATAGAAAATTAATCTATGAAATTGTTGACATGTAGAAATAATGGATATATGATTGTTCTTGTAAACAGATGAGAAATCAAGCAACAACCTCGAAGAGATGTCGGTTTAGATTATTTCAGCTGATTTTCTTTACCATCATTGTAGAACTTTTGTCTATAAGATTCAATGATTATTCTACATGATTGCAAATTGATTTCGATGTGTTTACGTACGAGTTAGCGCTAACTCTTAAATCTTATAAAGAGAAATTTAGGAGGAAATAATTATGGATGAACAAGTTTTAAGCGTTCAAAAGTGGTTGAACCAAGAATACGGTAATGTTTCGGGATTTGATAAGGTCAAGGAGAATGGAAAGACGGGTTGGCCAACTATTTATGCTTTAAGAATGGGACTTCAGCATGAACTAGGGATTAGTCCACTTGGTAGTGGTTTTGGTGATAAAACCAAGAAAGCACTAAGTGGGATGGTTGATCAGTTGAAGGTCGGTTACAAGGGTAAGATTGCGAAGTTAATTCAAGGTGCCTTCTGGTGTAAGGGAATTAGTCCGAATGCGTTTGACGAGAAATATACCAAAGATACACAGAATGCGGTAAATAAATTACGTAATGATGCTGGATTAGATAAAGGTGGGGTTACTGTTCCATTAATGGCTGGTCTATTTGATATGGCTGCCTTTGAATTACTTGATGGTGGTAAAAAGAAATATCGTCAAATGCAACAATATTTAAACCATAACTATTTAGATTATTTTGGTGATGATCTTGGCTTGGTTCCAACTGATGGTTTGTATCAACGAAATACAAACACAGCTTTGATTTATGCCCTGCAAGCTGTTGAAGGAATGACACCTGGACAAGCAAACGGAGTTTATGGACCTGGAACCATTAATAAAACGCCAACTTTAACTGAAGGGGACAAAGGTGCAGGCGTTAAGCTACTTCAATATGGATTAATGGTTAATGATTTTCTGAGTGGATCTGTTGATGGAGTATTTAATAATTCGGTTGCTGAAGATGTGGTTAATTTTAGGAAGTTTATGAATTTACCACCATTTACAGGGAAAGCTGATTTAACCGTTATCAAGGGGTTGCTTACCAGTAATGGGAATACTAATCGAGATTCAAATGCTTGTGATACTTCATTTCAATTAAGTGATAAAGACGTTAAAAACATCAAAAATTATGGCTTTGAAATTGTTGGTCGCTATTTAACTGGATCAGTTGGCACTGGCTCAAAACGTCGTAACAAAAATCTGACTGATGATGAACTGAAAAGAATTACTGATGGTGGCCTAAAGGTGTTTCCAATCTATCAAGATAATGATGGCAGTCAGGAATACTTTAAATACGGCCAGGGTTGTGCTGATGCAGGAATTGCAAATGCAACAGCACAACGGCTTGGATTCCCAAAGGATACTATTATTTACTTTGCTGTTGATACTGATATTCAAGCTGGTGACATTGATAGTACGGTTATTCCATATATGGAGGGAGTCAAAAAAGCATTAGGCGGCTCAAGTTATCAAGCAGGAATTTACGGAACCAGAAATGTTTGTGCTCAAGCCCTTGGTAAAGGACTTGCAAAAACGGCGTTTGTATCTGATATGTCAACTGGATATAGTGGAAATTTGGGTTATCAGATGCCTAAAAATTGGGCAATTGACCAATTTGTTGAATACAGTTTAGGTGACATTGCGATTGACCAAGATGCGTCGTCTGGTAGAGATGATGGTACTAATAAGATTAAGCCAACGGGAATTGGAGAAATGTCTGCTAAAGAAGCTTTAAAGAATATTGTTGATAATACACAGGTAGAAATTGATGTTCCTTATGTGCTATACAATGATAATAAATCATTAAAAATTACTTTAGTAGGTGAAGCTGATATTAAGCCAGTCCATGGATCTGGGATGTTTACCATTAGTAATGGGAAATTACCACTAAAATTTATGTTTGATTGGGTCATGCAAAGTTGTAATAACAATGTTAATGCTGGCGTATACATCGTTAGTTTATTTAATAAGTGGGAATTTGTTCAAAAAATTGAAGATGGTCAAGTTTCAATTGAGATTGTAGAAACTAAAGACGGTTGGAGTATATCAGTAGAATTTAATATTTTTAAGTTAAAAATTAATAATAAAAGTTTTGATACAGAGCTTTCTATTTCAATAGATATTGATTCTCATCCACATGATTATCCTGACTTTAAGAGTTATGAAAAAGCTTATGATGAGGTTACCGATAAATTAGGAGAAAAGACTGATACGCTTGCGTTGACACCGGCATATGTAAGATATGCAATTGAGGGTGAAAGTGTTGGTATTGCTGTAATAATTGCATTTTTAGCGGCACTAGTAGGATGATATATGTCATTATTTGCGTAATTTATGTTGTATTAAAATGATTAAATAAATGGACCTGTAATTTGTAATTACAGGTCCATTTATTGATTTATATCTCAATTACTTATTTCATCTTTTTAATTCCCTCAGTAAGTTCTTTTGAATATTTCTTTTTCCGATATTTTAAGGTGCTTTTAGAAAGATAATATAATAAAAATCCAGAGCAAATTAAAAACGTTGGCAGCATTGGAGATTCATATGCCTCCCATAAATTGTTTGAAAGTAATAGTATTTCAATTGATCCAATGAAAACAAAAATTCCAAAACACAGAAATAAAATAATGACCCATAAACAATAATAATGTTTTAACCTTGAAGGTCGCATATGCTTAATCTTATATTTTTCTATCATTAATCTTATTGTAGTTCCTAGTGCGGTAATAAATAGCGATAATGTAATTCCATCGATTGTCCCCATGATCCAAAGGATGAATTTGTTTGCATGCATATTAAGGAGAATGGATCCCAAAGTGAAGGTAATGATTACCAATATAATGGATGGTAGCAATAAGCGTGACATAATGTGGTATTTATGTAAGTATTCTTGGTAGTCTTTGATGTAGTCCGGTTTTTCTGACATTTATCTTCCTCCTCACAATTAGGATATTACCTTATTAGTAAAATACAAAATGATAGATTATTCCTAATGCAACATTAATAAATGAAATTATGCAAGTAAATATAATTAATATATAGATATAGTTAATATGTTTAAAAAATGATTGTTTCAGTTGCTTAATTAATTTTGGTTGTTGGTTCCCATTATTGTAAATGTTCCAGCGTTTGATTGTCATGCACAAAATAATACAGGTAAGAATAATTACGTATGACATTAGCATAATTAGTCCACTAGGGTTCCCGATTAAATAATTCCAGCGATCTGTTAATGTTTTGTTCCACATGTAATTATCAGTTAAAGTATGTCCAATCACATTGTTAGAGACAAAATATAGAAAAAGAATCAAAATGTATATTAGGGAAGAGATATTGTTAAATATTTCTCCCCTTTTTCTTAAATAATGTCTGGAACGCTCATAGGCAACAATTTCATAGATAATTACTATAAGCATACAAAAAAAGAATAATTTAGCCAGCAGATAATAACCTAATTGAAAATATGATTGCAAGAGAATCCCTCCAGTAAAAGTACGTTATCAATGCCCTTATGTTCCATCTTTTTTAATCCCCTCAGTAAATTCTTTTAAATACTTCTTTTTTCGATACTTTAAGATGTCTTTTTCCATCGAATAAATAAATATACTTCCAAAAACTGAAAATGTGGTCATGTTAGAAACAAGATATATATAACTTAAATTATGTAAAATTGGCATCAGTACAATTAAAAATAATAAAAAGTAATATACCAAAGACAAATAAAATTATTAAGATCCATAAATTAAGGTAGTATTTCTTTCTCATTAAATTTACACTCTTAGGTTTTTTTATTTTTAAATTTAACCATGCTCCTAATGAGGCTATAAATAATGCTAGTACAATTCCAGTCAGTAATCCCATTATTAAAATAATAACCCTATTTACATCTAGCTTGATAAGAGTAAATCCTATGGCTAAAAAAATTACTGATATTATGATAGAAGGGATCAATAAGCGAGAAGCGGTATGATACTTATGTAAAAATTCTTTTCGATCTTTAATGTAATTGGCTTTTTCTGGCATTTTATTTTTCTCCTTATAACTATGGTTACCTAATTAATAAAATATAAAATGATAAATTATTCCAAAGCAATATTTATGTGTATAAATTTGATTATCTTATTGTATTTCATTAAAACTCTTCTTAACTAAATTAACGGTTTTAAGTATAGTAAAGTCTCAATGTTTACACAAATTGATGGTTAAAGAATCCCAAAACAAAAGGCCCAATCCGTGAATATCATAGGTTGAGCCTCTTTTTATACCAGAATAACTAGGATGATAATGAAAACCGAATATTCTTATTGATTAATCGTTATCTTGATCATTATTGGTATTTGGTTCCGTAGTTGTGTCATCGTCAGAGTTGGTATCAGTATCTGAGTTATTGTCATTATCAGAATCTGAATTATTATCATTAGAATCAGTATTTGAATCTGAATTATCGTCGTTTGAATTTGTGTCAGCATCTGAGGAGTTATTGTTAGAGCTATTATCGTTAGTATTAGAGGCACTATATGTACCATTTAAAAAATTATTCGAACATCCTGATACACTTACACTTCCATTTTGATTTTTGGTAATCTGTATGTTTTCTGGTTTACTAATAGTTGAGGTTGCCGTTGATTCTCCATCTCCAGAATTGCTATCACCTTTAATAATGTAAGTATTCCCAGTCTTTTTATAAGATTTAACTAAGATACTACTATCGGCAGTTCCTAAGCCCACGGTGTTACTAGATATTATTAGTGTATAATCGTCTGATTCCTTATAATCTCCCTGTAATGATTGAGGCAAAGTTGTTCCGGTTTCCTCAGCATCTGAACTGTTATTTTTAGTTGAAGCTTGATCAGTTGCTTGCTTATTTTTGTTGTCAGTTTCTTTTTTGTGCTTAGTTGGCTTACGTTTCTTAGATATACTTGTAGTATTTTTCTTATTATTACTATTGTTATTATTTCCATTTATTTTAAATGCAAATATTATTCCTAAGGCAAATGCTAGGAGGACTACTAGAACGACTATAATTATATTTTTCTTGTTTTTCAAACCAGTTTACATCCCTTAACTTTTTATTAAATTTTGACACATAAATAATTATATTCTTTAGATAACAGAATTAATAGGGCGAATGTGAAATCTGGTACATATTAGAAATGCTTAGTTATTAGTTATAGTAGAAAAAATAAACAAAATTCCAAAACAAAAGGCCCAACCCATGAATATCATAGGTTGAGCCTCTTTTTATGCCAGAATAATTAGGATGATAATGAAACAAATTGCCAACACTGATAATGCCAAAAAACGTTTTGACGTCAATTTATGGGTCTTATGATAGGTCCATCCCATGCAACCCAAAATTACGATCAATCCGAACGTTGCCATTATGATTAATTTGATTAATACCGCTGTGTCGCCCAATTTGGCCACTTCCTAGTTATTATTTTAATTCGATTTGGTAAGCGAAACGTTTTGTTCCATGACTCTTTTTACCGTTTGCGTAAATGATACCACGTTTGGTGAAACCATTTGAGAGAATGACGTGTTGCATCCCCTTGTTGTCGGGATGAGTGTCGATTCTGACGTCTTTAAAACCACGAAAGGCTGAGATGGTGAATAGGCCACTGATGAATTTGGATGCTAGTCCCTGACCACGATAGTCGTTTGAGACGGCGATACGGTGAATGGCGGAGTAGTGACCTTGGTCACCGTTTTCCCACTCGCCACCTTCAAGGTGTAAGTAATCGGGGTCGATTCCTAAATGCAATGTTGCGGTTCCAGCAACTTTTCCGTCAACATCTAGGACGTATGAGATGCCAAATTTAACGTCTCTGGCTAAATTCTCTTCACTCGGGTAATCACTTTGCCATTGGTCGATGCCTTGTTCGCCCAAAAACTTCTTGGCGTTTTTGATGATAGTGTAGATATCGTTTAAGTCAGCTTCAGTAGCTTTTCTTACGTAAATAGTAGACATAATAACACTTCCTTACTTTTATTATCAGACGATAAATAATTATAGTGAAGCTCATGTGGTTTTTCAACCACCAAATTAATTATGGCGCTCCCTTTTTTTCTGGTAAAATGCATTGAACAGTAATTTAGGAAAGTTGGAGAAAACTTGGAAAAGAAATTAAGTGTAAGACAGATTATTTACGTTGGAATCATGTTGTTTGGGATCTTCTTTGGAGCTGGTAATTTAATTTTTCCCGTTAACATGGGACAGATGGCTGGTGGCAACGTATGGTGGGCAACACTTGGGTTTGTTTTAACCGGAGTGGGGCTCCCAATATTGGGAATCATTGCGTTAGGTGTTACTGACATTTCGGGAGCATTTGAAATTTCTTCAAACGTTGGCAAGTCGTTTGCGTACGTCTTTACCATTTTAATTTCCTTTATAATGGGACCGTTGTTAGCGATTCCCCGTTTGGCAGCCACTTCATTTCAGATTGGAATTGCACCCTTTCTTAGTTCTGGTCGTCAACAATTAGGTTTAATCGGTTTTATTTTAATTTTCTTTATTGCCGTCTTTTTACTTTCATATAATCAAGGTCGCTTATTAGAATACATTGGGAAATTTTTGACACCATTGTTTTTAATTTTATTAGCGGTTATCATCGTCATGTCGATTGTTAAACCAATGGGTTCACCACGCTTTTATCATCCAATGGGTGAATACGGGCACTCCCCACTCCTATCTGGATTCGTTGAGGGATACAACACGCTTGACGGGGCCGGATCGATTGCATTTGGAATTGTGATTGTGGAGACTGTGCGTGGATTAGGGGTCAAGAGTCCGAAGCAGTTGGCCGTTAGCATCGGAAAAGCTGGTCTGATTGGCGGATTGATGATGGCAGTTGTCTACGTTCTACTAAGTTACATGGGCGCTAGTAGTCTGGGAGATTTTCGTCCTTCAGCGAACGGTGGCATTGCCTTAGTTCAGATTGCCACGCATTATTTTGGTGGTTATGGGAACATTTTGTTATCACTGATTGTGATTGTTGCCTGTCTTAAGACGGCAATTGCGATGAGTAGTGCCTTTGCGGATACGATGTCAGATGTTTTTCCTAAGTTTAAGTATCTCCCGTTGCTCGTTTTTGCGGTGGTTATGTCAGCGCTTTTGGCAACTTTAGGTTTAACAGAGATGATTAGGTTTATCATGCCAGTCTTGATGATTGTTTATCCGTTTTCCATCTGTCTGATTTTGATTTCGTTAATTAAACCATTACTTAAAAACTCTAAGATTGTTTACCAAATGACGATCTGGTTCATCGCCATTCCAGCCTTTTTAAGCGGGATTACCACCATTCCCGAATTGACGCACGTGCCAGAATTAGCTTGGTTATTTAAAATTAATGACCTTTTGCCGCTGGCGCAGTACGGAATGGGATGGGTTTTGTTCGCATTGATTGGATTTGCGATTGGATTGATTCTTTCGGTGAAAAAGACCAGAAAACAATTGAAGCAAGGATAAATAAAGACCCCGGTAGTTAGAAATGAATCTAACTACCGAGATCTTTTTTTGTTTCTTCATTATAGTGTATGAACTGTCATCGCCATTCCCATTCCACCACCGATACAGAGGGTGGCCAGTCCCTTAGTCTGACCAGTTCGTTTGAGGTTGTTAATTAAGGTAATGAGGATTCTAGAACCGGAATCGCCGAGGGGGTGACCCATTGAGACGGCACCACCTGTAATGTTAAGCTTAGCGTCTGGGATGTGAAGGTCCCGTGCTACCGCTAAACTTTGAGAGGCAAAGGCTTCGTTTAGTTCAAACAAATCAAAGTCACTGATTTGTTGGCCCGTCTTATCCAGTAGTTTATTAACGGCGTAGTAGGGGGCATATCCCATGATTTTAGGGTCACATCCAGCTTCGGCGTAGTCATCCAGCACCGCCAGCGGAGTTAGACCAAGCTCGTTGGACTTACTTTGCTTCATTAATAGGATTGCGGAAGCCCCATCATTTAGGCTGGCAGCATTTCCGGCCGTCACCGTTCCGTTTTCTTTAAAGGATGGCTTTAACTTTTTTAATTGTTCCATTGAGGTGTCAAAACGAACGCCCTCATCCTTATCAACCACGGTGCTTCCGTGGCGATTCTGAACTTCAATTGGGATCATTTCTTCATTAAAGTAACCATTTTGTTGAGCTTTGCTGGCTTTTCGATGGGACTGAAGGGCAAAAGCATCCTGATCCCTTCTTGAAATGTTGAACTGGTCGGCAACGTTTTCGGCGGTCATTCCCATCGGTTTTCCACTCCAGGCGTCGTTTAGTCCGTCTTTTTGAATGCTGTCCTCTAAAGTGATTGGGCCAAATTTGTGGCCCCTTCTTTCGTTCACATTTAGGTATGGAGCGTTCGACATGCTTTCGGTTCCCCCGACAAGGACGATGTCAGCATCGTCCATTTGGATGGCGGATTGCCCCAGTCGGACCGCTTTCATACCGGAACCACAAACTTGGTTAATGGTGGAGGCGGTGGCTGTGTCAGAAATGCCAGCGTTTAACTCGATTTGTCTGGCGACGTTTTGTCCACCGCCCGCTTGAATTACGTTTCCAAAGATGACTTGGTCGATTTGTTTTGGATCAATGCCCGCGTCTTTGATGGTTGCCTTGGCGGCAATGGTTCCAAGATCAACCGAAGTTAGGCTATCGAGGGTGCCGTTGATTTTACCAATCGGAGTCCTCTTTGCGCTTACAATTACGATATTGTCATTCATAGATTCGATGCTCCTTTGACATGATTCGTTGATAATTATACATGTTTTTACTTAACTTTTTTTAAAGTGCAAAAGTTAATGTTAATTTCGAGTTTCTACTATAATAAAGTGAATAATAAAAATACTTTAGGAGATGAAGTCATGGATAAGGATGAAGAAGTACAACAAGTAGGGGAAATGATCGATCGCTGGCTAGACGCTATTGATGATCAATCTGATGTATCAGAAAAGACTCAAGATGAAATTGACGAGATTGATACGATTATTGATAGTTTTTCTGAGATTGCGATTGTTGGTTTAGGCGTTCAGCCCAAAGACTGGAACGTTGATTTAGTTACTAACGTAATGTTTAATCGTTTTACTTTGATGCTAGATAGTGATGAGAAAACGGACTCGCTGTTTCAACTAATTCCCTTTGCCTTAATCCATTTATTTTCTTATTTAAACGATCAGGGAATTATTAGTAATGGTCCTAGTTTGAATAAATGGGTAGAAAATAATAGTAAAGCATTACGTTCAATGTACGATTCTAATTTTGATGCCTTTTATAAGAAATTGGTTAGTGCGATGGAAGATGCTGACGTTGATTTAGAGGATAAGAGTGCAGTGGATGCTTTTACGACGCGTTATCTAAGACAACACCCGCAAGATGGAATTGACTTATATTCAAAGAAAAAGTAGGCCAATTTTCTTGATAAAAAATGAAAATTAAAAAAGTTTGACCTTTTTTGACCAAAAGTGTTGACAAATGATTTGAGCGCATGTATAGTAGTAAATGCTCAGTGAGGGAGACAAAGTGATTTGATAATAATCGATTAGTCACTGATTATGAACTGAATTAATTATTTTAATCATTTCTCTTGCATCTTCATTATGAGCGTTGTATAATAGTCTTTGTTGTCTGGGTTTTCCGGATACAATGCTTGAACAAATAAATTTAAAATAATTGAGTTTATCTGTTGACATTTAAAACGCAACGTAGTATAGTTATATATGTTGCGATAAGGAAGAATCAAACAGCAACAATCAAGAGTAGATCTTTGAAAACTGAACAAGATTTTGATTACAAGTGTAAGGTAGTTTTAAGTTGTAGAACTTAAAATTAA
>NZ_JBWXVF010000011.1:0-230 GCF_059901065.1 Fructilactobacillus sp. X7R7C1 | reverse complement strand
TCAGGACAAGCGTGAGCGCACTGACTGTCATAATAGTTGACAGCAAGAAAATCGGAGATATTTTGTGAAAAGAGGGTTTCATCGTCGTCAAAGATTTCGGGTGCCAACTGATGTTGCTTCAAATAATTGAAGGCAGCATCGGTGTAATAACCTTTAAAATACACGTCAAGATAATAGAAATTTCGGAGGTCGTTGGCATTCAAGGCCGCCAGCTGATCCTCAGGCTTGCA
>NZ_JBWXVF010000010.1:0-236 GCF_059901065.1 Fructilactobacillus sp. X7R7C1 | reverse complement strand
CTAAATGCTCATCTAATTCGTATTGAACACAAGGTTATTGAAGAGCAAGAGGAAGAAGAACCTGAAGTCGTTGTCGCTGACCCTGTCACCCCGACGTTACAACCTACCATCTTAGGCGGAATCGAGAAGGTATCTATCGACTCGATAAAACAAAGCTTTGACGCTCGTGTTGATACCGGCGCAACCACCTCCTCTTTAAATGCCGTCGATATTAAAGAATTCGAACGTAACGGTAA